>JAEZFW010000018.1 GCA_023417315.1 Pseudomonadota bacterium | reverse complement strand
TTCGTTTATAGTGCCGCGATCTCGCATGAACTCCAGCGCGCGCACCAACAACATCTTCCTCATCGGACCGATGGGCTCAGGCAAGACCGCCGTCGGTCGACAGTTGGCGCGCCTATTGCGTCTCGAGTTCTTCGACAGCGATGCCGAGATCGAGCATCGCACCGGTGTCGACATTCCCTATATCTTCGAGAAGGAAGGCGAAGCGGGCTTCAGGGAGCGTGAACGCGAGGTGATCGATGCGCTGACACAGCTGTCAGGCGTCGTCATCGCGACCGGCGGCGGGGCCATTCTGCTTCCCGAGAACCGAGAGCATCTGGGTTCGCGCGGTCGTGTGGTCTATCTTCACACGGGGATCGAGCAGCAGCTCGAACGAACTCGTCACGGTCGCCAGCGTCCCCTTTTGTACACAGATGACCCGGAGGCCAAGCTTCGTGAGCTCATGAATTTCCGCCTGCCGCTGTACGAGTCGCTCGCCCAGATTACCGTCACTACCGATGGTCGTCAGGTCCGCGCGGTGGCCGACGAGATCATTCAACGCTTGAAGGAGATGCCGAACTGATGGGCGGATCACTCATTCGCGAACGCGTCGAGATCGACCTCGGTGAGCGCAGCTATCCGATTCTAATTGGGTCGAATCTGCTGTCCGATGCGGAATTGCTGGACGCAAACGTGAGTGCGCGCAGCGCGCTCATCGTGACGAACGAGACCATCGCTGCGCTGCATCTCGGGGCTCTGAAGCAAGGCCTGCGGGATCATCGGACGACCGAGATCGTGCTTCCGGATGGCGAGCAGCACAAAACGCTCGCTACCGTATCTCGAATTCTCGATGCGCTCATGGACGCGCGCTTGAATCGCGATGCGGCGGTGATCGCGCTCGGCGGCGGCGTCATAGGCGATATGGCTGGGTTCGCTGCGGCCTGCTATCAGCGAGGAATCGATTACATCCAGATCCCAACCACGCTGCTCTCGCAGGTCGACTCTTCCGTCGGCGGTAAGACGGGGGTCAACCATCCGAAAGGCAAGAACATGATCGGCGCCTTCCACCAGCCGCGCTGTGTGCTCGCCGATATCGAGACGCTAAGAACGCTTTCGGAGCGTGAATACCGGGCGGGTCTCGCGGAAGTCGTGAAGTACGGACTCATTTACGATGTAGGTTTTCTCGAATGGCTCGAGGAGCACACCGATGCGCTCGCGAATCGCGAAGAATCAGCGATCGTTCACGCCGTCAAACGTTCCTGTCAGATCAAGGCCGAAGTCGTTGCCACGGATGAACGCGAAGCAGGACTGCGCGCCATCTTGAATCTCGGCCACACGTTCGGTCATGCCATCGAGACAGCTGCAGGTTACGGCACTTGGCTGCACGGCGAGGCCGTTGCAGCCGGCATGAGCGTTGCGGCGGACATGTCCGCGCAGCTCGGATGGATCTCGGCGGCCGATCGCGACCGTGCCGTGCGCCTTTTAGGGCGCTTCGGCTTGCCCACCGACGCGCCCAAGATCGGTGCCGCGCGCGCGATGCAGCTCATGGGGATGGACAAAAAAGTGCTCGAAGGGCGCGTCCGTCTCGTGCTCTTGCGTGAATTAGGCAAAGCAGACATCGTCGGCGACTATCCAAAAGAAGCGCTAGACGCTACGCTCGCGCAGCACTTCGGTTGAGCACCGCTCGCGCGGTTGAACGTATTCGATGACCGCTGCTTCATCACTTGCCGTCTACGCGGCGCACGATGCCCTCACGCGCGGCCGACGCTTCGCCGAGCCGCCGCCTGCCTTGCGTAGCGAGTTCCAGCGCGATCGCGATCGGATCATCCATTCCAATGCATTTCGACGCTTAGTCTACAAGACGCAGGTTTTCGTAAATCACGAGGGTGATCTCTACCGCACCCGCCTCACGCACAGCATCGAGGTCGCTCAGATCGCCAGAACGATCGCACGAGCGTTGCAATTGAATGAAACACTCGTCGAAGCGATCTGTCTGGCGCACGATCTTGGGCACACGCCTTTCGGACATGCGGGTCAGGATGCGCTGAACGAATGCATGCGCGAACACGGAGGCTTCGAGCACAATTTGCAATCGTTGCGTGTCGTCGATGAACTCGAGGAGCGTTATGCCGACTTTCCCGGGCTCAATCTCACGTTCGAAACGCGCGAAGGCATCCTCAAGCATTGCTCATTGAACAATGCTCGCAAGCTCGGCGAGTTGGGTGAGCGCTTCATCAAGCGCCAGCAACCTTCGCTCGAAGCGCAGATTGCGAACGTCGCCGATGAGATCGCCTATAACAATCACGATCTGGATGACGGTTTGCGGGCAGGGTTGATGGATCTGAATGACCTCGGACAAGTGCCTCTGTTCGCACGAGAACACCAAGCTGTCACTGCAGCGCATCCCGGTCTCAATGAGCGACGGCTGATCCACGAAGTCGTTCGCAGGATGATCAATCACGTTGTCGTGGACCTGATCGAAACGACGACGAGCCGAATCGAGGATGCCCACCCACGGGACGTCGATGCGGTCCGCTCGTTATCGACTCCCCTCGTGTCTTTCAGTGAGTCGATCGCGGCGGAGCATCTCGAATTGAAGCGCTATCTTCGTGATCACGTCTATCGGCACTATCGAGTGCTGCGGATGACGAATAAGGCGCAGCAAGTGGTGCGTAGCCTTTTTGAAACCTTCTTTGCGCGCCCCGAATTACTGCCGAGCGAGCATCACATTGCTGCCAAGCAGATGCAGGAGGAATCCGGCGAGGCGGGACGCGCTCGTGCAGTTGCCGACTACATCGCGGGCATGACGGACCGTTACGCCATCGGCGAATACGAACGGCTGTTCGATCCAGCGAAGCGCAGCTGAGCGCATCGAGCGCGATTCGTTCCCCGCCCACTGAATTGCTGCGAGGCGCTCACTCATGAAGAACGACCTACTCCTTCGCGCGCTGCTGCGTCAGCCGGTGGAACGCACGCCCGTCTGGATGATGCGTCAAGCGGGGCGTTATCTGCCCGAGTATCGTGCCACGCGAGCGCGGGCCGGCAGCTTCCTGAAGTTATGCATGACGCCGGAGCTCGCGTGTGAAGTCACGCTGCAGCCGCTCGAGCGCTTTCCGCTCGATGCCGCGATTCTGTTCTCCGATATCCTGACGATTCCTCACGCGCTCGGACTCGGCTTGCAGTTCGAAACCGGAGAAGGTCCGCGCATCGAGCGTCCAGTACGAACGCAGCAGGATGTCGAGCGGCTAGGTGTTCCTGATCCCCACACGGAACTGCGCTACGTGATCGATGCTGTGCAGCTGATCCGTCGCGAGCTTGCGGGCCGAGTACCTCTGATCGGATTTGCTGGCAGCCCCTGGACGGTGGCGACGTACATAGTCGAAGGCGGCAGCTCGCGCGAGTTCTCGGTCATCAAGCGCATGATGTACGACGAGCCGCGTACATTGCATGCGCTGCTCGAATTGTTAGCGAAGTCCACGACCGCCTATCTCAATGCGCAGATCGCGGCAGGCGCGCAAGCCATCATGCTCTTCGATACGTGGGGCGGAGTGTTGACCCCCGCGCAGTATCGCGCGTTCTCGTTGGACTACATGACGAGGATCTTGCAGGGCCTCACGCGCGAGAACGAGCATCGCCGCGTGCCCGTCATCTTCTTCACGAAGGGAGGCGGCGCCTGGTTATCGATCATGAGCGAGAGCGGCTGCGATGCGCTCGGGGTCGATTGGACCACCGATCTGGGCGATGCGCGTCGTGCGGTCGCAGATCGCGTCGCGCTACAAGGCAATCTCGATCCGAATTGTCTGTACGCTACCCCTGCGCGCATTCGCGAAGAGGTCGCCCGCGTGCTTCAGAGTTACGGGCACGGGCACGGGCATGTCTTCAATCTCGGGCACGGTATTCATCCAGCCGTTCCGCCCGAACACGCAGGCGCGATGATTGCGGCGGTTCATGAGCTGAGTCCGCAGTATCATGTTGGAAGCGGTTAGCGAGGCGGGCGCGTTGCGGCGGGCGGAGTGGGCAACTGGCAACTGGACACTGGCCAGAACGCCGCAACGGGCTCACTGAGCTGTTGTCTTCACCCCATGGTCACGACCTCTTCCTTCTGCGTTACGCAGTCTCTGACTCTTTCTTGATTTCGTCGCGTAGCGCCCGCCTCAAGATTTTCCCGACGTTCGTTTTCGGCAGCTCCTTGCGGAAATAGACGTGCTTCGGGACCTTGTAGCCGGTGAGCTCACTGCGACAATGATCGATGATCTGCTGCTCGGTGACGTTCTGGTCCTTTTTTACGACGAACAAGGCAACCACTTCGCCTGATCGCTCGTCGGGTTGTGCGACTGCGGCGACTTCGAGGATGCCTCGATGGGTTGCGGCAACGCTCTCAACTTCGTTGGGATAGACGTTAAACCCGGACACCAAGATCATGTCCTTCTTGCGATCTTCGATGTAGACGAATCCTTCTTGATCCATACGCCCGATATCCCCGGTGCGCAGCCAATCCTCGAACATGACCTGCGCCGTCTCGTCTGGACGATTCCAGTAGCCAAGCATCACTTGCGGGCCGCGAACGCAGATCTCGCCGATCTCGCCAACGCCGAGCTCCTTCCCCGAATCATCCCGAATGCTGATCTCTGTGGACGGGATCGGTAGACCGATCGAGCCGTTGAACTCATCGAGCGAGAACGGATTGATGCACGCGGCTGGCGAGGTTTCGGTCAAGCCCCACGCCTGGGTGAGCACGTTGCCGGTGACTTTCTTCCAGTGTTCGGCCACCGAGCGCTGCACCGCCATGCCGCCGCCCAGGGTGATGCGCAGCTCGCTGAAATCCACTTCGGAGAATCCAGGTGTGTGCAACAGCGCATTGAACAACGTGTTGACGCCAGAGATGTAGCTGAACTTGTACTTCTTCATCTCTTTGACGAATGCCCCGAAGTCGCGGGGATTCGCGATCAAAATGTTGCGTGCGCCGAACTTGACGAAGACGCTCCAGTTCGCCGTCAATGCAAAGATGTGATACAGCGGCAGCGCCGTAATGAGCGTATCGCGACCCGGACGAGCATTCGTGCCGATCCAGGAGGCCGACTGCAGTACGTTTGCAACCATGTTCCGATGCGTGAGCATCGCTCCCTTAGCGACGCCGGTGGTGCCGCCCGTGTATTGCAGGAAGGCAATGTCCTCGTGCGTAAGCGAGACGGGCTTGAAGTCGAGATAATGCCCTTCAGTGAGCGCGTCTTTGTAGGAAATCGATCGAGGCAAGGTCCACGGCTTGACTTGCTTGCGCACGTGTCGCACGACGACGTTCACGAGCATCGATTTGGGCCAGCTGAGCAAATCGCCGACTGCAGTGACGAGCACATGCTCGAGCTCCGTGCGCGCGATCACTTGTTCGAGCACGTGTGCAAAGTTCTCAAGAATGACGATCGCTTTCGCCCCCGAATCCTTGAGCTGATGCTCCAACTCACGCGCGGTGTAGAGCGGGTTCGTATTGACGACAGTGAGGCCGGCGCGCAAGGCACCTAACAACGCGATGGGATATTGGAAGACGTTCGGCAGCATCAGAGCGATCCGATCGCCTTTCTGCAGCCCCGCCCCCTGCAGCCATGCGGCGAAATCGCGCGCGAGCCGGTCGTACTCCGCATACGAGATGGTCTTGTCCATGCTCGTGAATGCAGGTAGATCCGCAAAGCGCGCGCAGCTTTCGTCGAGAAGCTTTACGAGAGATGCGTACTCATCCGGGTTGATCTCGGCCGGCACGCCGGGCGGATAGTTCTTGATCCAGATTTTCTCCACGAGCCCCCCTGTCACATTCTTTATTTCTTGAGCGTCGCTCGCAAAGCGGGCCACACGTTGTCCAACAATCGAGCCTGAGCTTCTGCCGACGGATGAATGCCGTCAGCTTGCATGAGCGCATCATCGAGCGCTACGCCCTCGAGGAAGAAATCGACATGCTGAACGCCATGCTCTCTCACGAGCGCTCCGTAGAGTGCATGGAAGCGGTCCGCGTACGCCGCACCGTAGTTCGGTGGAATTCGCATGCCTGCGAGGACGACCTTCGCACCCGCTGCTTGCGACCGCTCGATCATATCTTCCAGGTTCCCCTCGATCTGCTGCAGCGGCAATCCTCGCAACGCATCGTTGCCGCCGAGCTCGAGAATGACCACGGCTGGCCTGTGTACTTCGAGCGCACGCGGTAACCGAGCACGGGCACCCCCGGTCGTCTCACCGCTCGCGCTGGCATTCACGACGCGGTATCCGTACCCTTCTTTCGTCAGCCTGCGTTCGAGCAACGCGACCCATGTGGATTTCACATCGATGCCGTAACCGGCGCTCAGGCTGTCCCCGACGACCAAGATGACCGGCTTGCCCGCACCGCTCTGAGCGTGAACGAAAGTGCTCAGCGCGAGTCCGAGCAGCAGAAGCCCGATTCGCAACATTTGCCCGCGTTTGAATCTCCAACCCCACATGCACATCGCCGAACCGGTTCTGAAAGCTGAAAAGATCACCAAACAGGTTAGCAGTCCGGAGGGAACACTGACCATAGTGTCCGATGTTGACCTGCATATCGCTTCTGCGGAGACGGTCGCGATCATCGGCGCTTCGGGTGCCGGGAAATCGACGCTGCTCGCGTTACTCGCAGGGCTCGATGAGCCGACGAGCGGACGCATTTGGTTGGACGGCAAAGAATTGACATCGCTCGACGAAGATGGCCGAGCTGCAGTGCGCGCGAACCACGTCGGGTTCGTTTTCCAATCTTTTCATTTGGTCCCCTCATTGACGGCCATCGAGAACGTCATGCTGCCGCTGGAGCTCGCAGGCAAACCGAATGCGCGTGAGGCGGCAGCCGCGGTACTTGCACAGGTGAATCTGTCGGCGCGTCGGGAGCACTACCCGCGTCAATTGTCTGGCGGCGAGCAACAGCGCGTCGCAATTGCGCGTGCCTTCGTCACGCAACCGGCCGTGCTATTCGCGGATGAGCCGACGGGAAATCTGGACGCGGCAACGGGCGAGCGCATCATCGAGCTTCTGTTCGATTTGAACAAAGCGGCGCAGACGACACTCGTCGTCGTCACGCACGATGTCGCGATCGCACGCCGCTGCGGACGCACCATACGCATCGAGGCTGGGAGGATCGTCGAATGAAGGCGCTGCGCCTTGCGATTCTGACGCTCGCACGCGATGGCAAATCCGGCGAGCTGCGCGTGCTGATGCTTGCGTTGCTCGTGGCGGTTTCGGCGCTCACGGCGGTAGGCTTCTTCACGAGTCGCGTCAGTCGAGCGGTGGATCAACAAGCAGGCGAAGTGCTTGCAGCCGATCTGCGCCTGCAATCGCGATCGCCGATCGATTCGGAATACCTCACGCTCGCTCACGAAGCTGGCCTCAGAACCGCACAGCTATCCACATTTCCGAGCGTCGTGCTGAAGGGCGATAACAGCGCGTTGAGTGCCATCCGCGCCGTATCCGAGGGTTATCCGTTACGCGGCCGCGTGCGCATTGCCGATGTGCCGTTCGGGCGTGCGCGCGAAGCCGAAGGCATCCCAGGTCATGGCGAGGCCTGGCTCGAGGCACGGCTGTTCGCCCAATTGGACGCCGAAGTCGGGGATCGCATTCAAGTCGGAAACGCCGAGCTGACGGTCGCTCGTGTACTCGACTATCGACCGGATCAAGGTTCGCAGTTCGTCGATCTGGCGCCCACGCTGCTCATGCGCTTGGATGAGGTCCCGGCCACTGGGCTCGTTCAACAAGGCAGCCGCGTGTCGCATGCCTTCTTGTTTGCCGGCGATTCCCAAGTAGTGAGCGCCTTCAAGCAAGCACTTTCCGCGCGCAAGAAACCGACTGAACGGCTCGCCGACATCACGGATGCCAGTCCGCAGATCCGCTCTGCAATCGATCGCGCTGGACGATTCTTGAACCTCTCCGCGCTCGTGACGGTCCTGCTCGCAGCGATCGCCGTCGCGATCTCCGCGCGCCGCTATGTGGCACGACATCTCGATACCGTGGCGCTGATGAAAAGCTTGGGCGCTGCGCAGCGTCTCGTGCTCGCGATCAGCGTGCTCGAGCTCGCGATGATTGCCATTGGCGCCGGCATCGTGGGTGCCTTGATCGGTTATGGCGCTCAGGAAGGCATTGCCTATTTGTTGAAAGATCTCGTGCGCGGGGATCTACCGCGCCCGGATTGGAGCGCCGCCTGGCTCGGGCTCATGACATCGATCACGATTCTGATCGGCTTCGCGCTTCCGCCGCTCTTGCAGCTGCGCCACGTGCCACCCGCGCGCGTTCTAAGACGCAATCTCGAGCCGCCTCCCCTGCGGTACGCGACCGTTTATGGCACCGCATTCGCGGCGCTCATCGCGCTGCTCGCGTGGCTCATCCGTGACTTCTCGTTGCTCTTCTATGTCTTCGCGGCGACGCTCTGCACTTTCGCTGTCCTCATCGGCGCCGGTTGGCTCCTCGTGTTGGCGCTCGGCCGCCTGCGCGGCAGCGTGGGGGTGTCGTGGCGCTACGGTATGGCGAACATCGCGCGGCGCGGTCGCGACAGCGTCATCCAAATCGTGGCATTCGGTTTGGGGCTCATGGTGCTGTTACTGCTCGCGGTCGTGCGCGACGACTTGATGCAGGAATGGCGCGCGAGCTTGCCGGCCGATGCGCCCAATCATTTCATGATCAACATCCGACCCGACCAAGCCGACGGTGTGCGAGCGTTCTTCGCCGAGCGCGATTTCGATGCACCGCAGCTCGTGCCGATGGTGCGTGCGCGGCTCGTGCAGATCAACGGAGAATCGGTTTCTGACTTGCAGTTTCCGACCGACCGCGGACGCGAGTTCGTTGAGCGCGAAGCGAATCTCACCTGGTCGGAAACGATGCAGATCGACAACACGCTGGTGCAAGGCACCTGGTGGCGCGAAGGGGATGAAGGCGGACCGCGCGTGTCGGTCGAGATCGAGGTCGCAGAGGCACTGGGTCTCGAGCTCGGCGATGCACTCACTTACGATGTCGCAGGCGAAAGCATCACCGCGAAAGTGACGAGCTTCCGCCAAGTACAGTGGGATACTTTCCGTCCGAACTTTTTCATGGTGTTCTCACCGGGCGTTCTCAACGACACGGTCGGAACGTACATCACGAGCGTGCACGTGCCCCAAGATCGCAAGCCGGTGCTGCTCGAATTCATGAGACAGTTCCCGGAGGTCACGGCCATCGACTTGGATGCGATCCTCGCGCAGGTGCGTGGTGTGATGGATAAGGCGTCGCTCGCCGTTCAGTACGTATTCGGCTTCACGCTGCTCGCGGGCATCACCGTATTGCTTGCAGCGATCCAATCAACGCGAGATGAGCGTCGTTACGAGAGTGCGATGCTGCGCACGCTCGGCGCACGTCGACGGATCGTGCTGCAAGGCGTTGCCGCTGAGTTCACGATGCTGGGACTTCTTGCCGGAACCCTCGCAGCGATCGGCGCAACCGCTGCGGGCTACTTCCTCGCGACCCGCGTCTTCAATCTCGACTACACGTTCGACATCACCGTATGGGGCGTCGGGCTTGTCGCGGGCGCGCTGCTCGTCGGAATCAGCGGCACATGGGCCACTCGATCGGTCGTGAACCACCCGCCAGTGGAAACGTTGCGGAGGGGATGAACGGGCGCGAGGGACGGGACTCGCCAAACGATTACTGGAAACGCTGCCCGTTCTCGTAACCTTCTTGCCAGAGCCCAGAGCCCAGAGCCCAGAGCCCAGAGCCCTCACCGCAACCCCAGCCGGATCCACCCGTATTCCTGCGCCTGGCCGCGCCAATTGTATGCATCGAGCCGCACGAGGTAGTCGCCGGGGCCGAATGCAGATGAATTGAGCGCAAGGCGCAGCTCGCGGTTCGAATCGCGAGCGACGCGCCGAATCTGCATCACGCGTCCTTCATCGACCTTATCGATCGTGATCTGGAATTGGGTGAACTTGCCTTCCGAGACGTCGATGTGCAGCTCGAGCAATTGCGGCGGCATCACCCACCCGAGCTGCAGAGTCGCATCGTTCGGTTGAACCCGCGCCGGCTGCAATCGATAGGTGTGCACGGACCCGGGTGCCTGCATCTGAATCGCCTGGGCTTCGCGCTGCACGGCTTTCAGTTTTTCTTCGAGCTCGGATGCGTGCATCGCGTACGCAACCACTCCTGCGAGCGCCGCCAACAACGCGACCGTAAGCACGATAGCAATGCTGCGCTTGACTCCACCTCCGCCGGACGACCAGCGCTGCGAGGATGAACGCGCTTCATCGTCGTCGAATCCTTCTTCTGCAGCATCGAACGCCGCTTGTGTGGCGCTCGAAGGAATCGTTTGGAAGATCCCGGTCTCGCTATCGTCTGAAGGTCTGCGCGATAACCGCGCTTTCAGTCGAACGGGAATCGGAAGCTCGTTGAGCAAATCGGGATGTTCCAAGCAGTATTTCTCGAACTCCCGGGCTTCACGCACCGTGAGCTCGCCTGCTAGATAGCGATCGACGACGTGCTCGGCTTCGATGTACTTGCGGTCCATGGCTCGTGTTTACGGTCAAGCATCGGCGGCCTTGCGCTCATTGCGCTGCGGCGGGGTCCGCGGCGCAACGCGCACACTTTGGCCAGTATTGTTTAGCGATATGGTCCAAGGTCGAACGATTACCTTTCTCGAAGAACTCCCGGGCGGCGAGTGAAGCAGGCGCATCGGTGTAGCCCAGACCCACAATGCGAACGTGCGTCATTTGCTCGCCGGATGGTGTGAAGTAGATCACGGTCCACACGCCTTCGAGGGCCTCGCGGTGCGGGAAGCTTGCCGGCGCGCGTTTCACCCGCAGGGCAAGCATCCGCTCGGGCTCGTACGCCAAGATTTCGTTTACGATCGTTTCTGCATCGCCCAGCGCACCCCTGGGGTCATAGTGCGCTCGAACCTCGCCGCCTAGTCGCAGCTCGACGTCTGCGTGCGCCGCACCTGTCTTGAGGAAACCCGATGAGGTCGTGAATAGCTGCCAGACCTCGGCGACCGGTGCATTGATGAATCCTTCAGTGACTTGTGGTTCAGCAGCGTCTGCACCGTCCACCAGCAGGATTGCACACAATGTGACCATGAAAAATGAACGAAGCATCTACATCTCCAAGACGAGCACCGGGTGGGGCGCAGAGAACGGGACCGAAATGTCTCACGCTGCCATTCTTCGCGCCATAACTGCCCTCGATCTGCCGCAATCGACAAGTCCTTGCAGACTTCTGGCCGATACTGCGAAGCTTGCGAGAATGCTTTGCTATCGTAAGCGGCGCGGCATGAGCTGGGTCCCGGCCAGTCCGAATCAGCGGCCCATCTGCAGATCTCGCGCGGGTATGCAAAGGATCGGGGGAAACCCTAGCGGCTGACCCCGCGGCTGATCAGGAGCCTCGGGTAAGCGCAGCTGGCTCCTCTGCAAACGTACCACTAACAACGAGTCGCCAAGTCGCACGCTCGAGTGATCTAGACGCATGATTCTGACTCTGCAAGTCGTGGGCGAACGGGCGCAGGACTTGGGTGCTGCAAACCGCAAGGTCTTCAACGCGATCGGCGGCACTATCGGACGGCTGCCGGACAACGATTGGGTATTCGCCGATCCATACATATCGGGTCGGCACGCGCTGATCCGCTACGTCAACGGTCAGTATTTCATCGAAGACACGAGCACGAACGGTGTCTTCATCAACTCGCTCGACAAGCGAGTTTCCAAAGGCCAACCTCAGCAGCTCAACGACGGCGATCGCTTGTATATCGATGCCTACGAGATCGAGGTCTCCATCAAAGCGGACCCGACGAAATCGAAGCGCGATCCATTCGCCGATCCGCATCTCTCCCGCAAGAGCGGCGCGACCCGCTTCGGCGCAGACCACACGGCGAGTCTGGTGCTCGATGACGTAGACGAGTTCGATGACCTCGATGATCCAGAGGCGGTGAACTCTACGCAGTGGTACGGCGCGCAAGAGATACGCTCTGGCGCTCCGGCGCCGCGACCCATGTTGGACAGCGTGCCTTCGACACAACAGGCCGCGACCGCACCTCCGATCACCCGCAAGCCGGCAACGAGCTCATCGTCCGCGCCTGCCAACGCCGCTTCCTCTGCCGAATCCTTCGCGACGCTGCTTGCTGCGGCCGGCATCGACGATCTCGAGGAGACCGCCGAAGCAGCGGGCCTGCTTGGCGCAATGTTGCGTAGCTCCGTCGGCGGGTTGATGGAAATCTTACGCGCGCGTGAACGAATGAAAGACGAGCTCAGGATTCGGGGCACGACATTCAAACCAGCGCACAACAATCCGCTCAAGTTCTCTGCGAACGTCGATGATGCATTTCATAACCTTCTCATCAAGCGCAATGCAGCTTATCTCGCACCTCCCGAGGCGTTAGAAGATGCGTTTCGCGATGTGCGCGATCATCAGGCCGCGGTAATGATGGCGATGCGGCTCGCGTTCGAAGCCATGCTCGCGCGCTTCGACCCCGAGTTGCTCCAGGGAGAGTTCGATCGGCATCTCAAGAAGGGCTCTATTCTGGGTGTGCCTGCCAAGCTCAAGTACTGGGATCTTTATCGCGAGCGTTACGCCGAGATGGCGAAGGATGCCGACGCTAGCTTCCGCGCTTTGTTCGCCGAGGAATTTGCTCACGCATACGAAGAACAACTTGCGCGCCTCAAAGCTC
Organism: Pseudomonadota bacterium; assembly: GCA_023417315.1. Lineage (GTDB taxonomy): Bacteria > Pseudomonadota > Gammaproteobacteria > Steroidobacterales > Steroidobacteraceae > Steroidobacter. Next base: position 46,597 of record JAEZFW010000018.1, on the reverse strand, counting down.
GAGGCCGCGACTGAAGGTTACTGCATAGCACCTTACGGATAAGCCAGTGCTCGAAGACACCATCGTCGAGGAGGATATCCATCCGCAGTACATCGCGGCGGCGCGCACGGATGTCGGCCAGGTACGGCCAACGAATCAAGATGCGTTCTATACGGCTGCCGCCCTCGGTGTTTTTGCTGTGGCCGATGGAATGGGAGGATATCGAGACGGCGATGTTGCAAGCCGGATGGTGTGCGAGGCACTTGCCAAGCTCATCCAAGGTGACCGGCTGGATGAGACCATCGCGAGCGTCAAAGAGCGGTTGGGCGAAGTCAATCAACAGCTCTACAAGGCAGCGACTCGCATCGTGAATCCTGTCGTGAGCGGCAGCACGGTGAGCGTCATGCTCGTACGTCGGACCGAATGCGCTTTCCTCTGGGCTGGCGATAGTCGCGTGTATAGACTGCGCCATGGTGAGCTTGCGCAGATGACGACGGATCACACTTGGGCTGCGGAGCTGAACCTGCAAGGCTCCGAAGAGGCGGATCATGCAATCACTCGCGCGGTCGGCGGCGAGAGCACGCTCGCCTTGGACGTTCGTCGCGAACGCGTTCGGCTCGGAGATCGATATCTGCTGTGCAGCGACGGTCTTACGCATGAGCTGCACGATGCGCATATCGCCAAGCTCCTGGCGCGAGGCGATGTGGAGGACGCAGCAGACTCGCTCATCGAAGCCACGCTCGAGGCGGGCGCACGCGACAATGTCACTGTCGTCGTCGTCGACGCGCAATAGTTCGCTTCGGCTGTGTCCGATACGATCGTCCAACTGCTGGATCGCCTCGCCGCAGGACAGATGTCATTCGCGGAAACCCGCGCGAAGCTGGCAACGCTCGTAGAAGCCACCGAGGCTAATTCGACCGAGTTCGCCACGCGCGTTCGAACGCACGTCGCCGCGGGTCGCCTGGGCGACGATCACGCGCGAGCGCTCCTCGAGATGGTGGATACGATCACGAGCACGCAGCTGCCTACGCAGCGACAGAATCTCGCCGCCACACTGGAGCGATCGCCCCACCAACCACTCGCCTCGGCACCGAGCGATGCTCGCACCGAAGTCATCGCGAACCGCCGCGTCCAGGATTTGGAAGAGCTCATTCCTCGGCATGCTGCGCTCGGCCCCGGTGCGATCCTCAAAAAGCGTTTCGTGCTCGAGTCGCTGCTCGGAAAAGGCGGCATGGGTCTCGTGTTCGGCGCAATCGATCGTCGCAAAGAAGAAGCGCAAGACCCTAACCCGCGTGTCGCGCTCAAGGTCCTCAATTCGGATTTTCGACGGCACCCGCAGTCGTTCATTGCGCTCCAAAGAGAAGCGCGCAAGGCCCAAACGCTTGCGCATCCCAACGTCGTGACGGTGTTCGATTTCGATCGAGACGGGGACGTTGTTTATATGACGATGGAGCTCTTGAACGGGCGCTCCCTCGAAGCGATCGTGCGCGAGGCGAAGGGCAAAGGCATCGATGCCGCGACGGCGCTGCCGATCATTCGCGGCATCGCCGAAGGTCTCGCGTACGCGCATCGCAAAGGGATCGTGCACTCCGATCTGAAGCCGGGGAACATCTTCATCACGCAGGATGGCACGCCCAAGATTCTCGATTTCGGCATTGCGCGCGCCGTGCCGAACTCGCTTGCGGATAATTTCACCGATGTTTTCGATGCAGGCACCCTGGGCGCATATACCGAAGCGTACGCCACGGACGAAATGGTCGATGGCATCGATCCGCACCCCGCCGACGACATCTACGCGCTCGGCATCATCGCGTACGAGCTCCTCACCGGACATCACCCGTATCAACGTCACAGCGCACCGAATGCACGTAGGCTGGGCATTCGGCCGGAGTCCCTCAAGGGCCTCAAGCGCAAGGAAGCGCGGGCGATCGCCGCATGTCTATCGTTCGATCGGCGCGAGCGCCCGCGCGATGCAACCGAATTCCTGAAGCGATTCCGTGGCATTTCGACCTTACAGAAGGCGAGTCTCGCTGCGGTGGTCGTGCTTGCCATCGTTGCGGGTGCTGCGAGCTATCGCAGCTATGTCGAGAGCGGTCCGTCCGTTCCGTTTGCGAGCCTACCCATGGAGCTCCAACAGGAATTTCGCCAGAAGATGGACGAAGGCAAACGCGCTTGGGAATTCTACGAGCGCGATCGCATTGACGATGCATGGAACATGGCCGTCGAGCTGTACGCCCAAGCTTATAGCCTGCATCCCCGCAACCGCGAAGCAGTGGCAGCATTGAACCGAGCGGCGGACGCACTGCTCGGCACCGCCGCGACTGAAGCAGAACGCCGCGCGCTCGCCCAGCAGCTTCAAGAGCGCAGCGAGCACTTCCGCTCGTACGCACCGGTCGTGGAAGCCGCGCAGTAGCCCCGGCAGGGTCGGGCGATTCAGCCCGAAATCTGGTCTAATCGCGTTCCCTTTCGACTACGCATTCGATCGACCGATGAGCACAGCCCCGAGGACCGCGATCACCCCCACGCGGGAAGAAAACTACGCAGAGTGGTACCAGCAGGTCATTCGAGCCGCGGACCTGGCGGAGAATTCACCCGTGCGGGGCTCCATGGTCATCAAGCCCTGGGGCTACGCGCTGTGGGAAAACATGCAGCGCGCGCTCGATGATATGTTCAAGGCCACGGGTCATCAGAACGCGTACTTCCCCCTATTCATTCCGCTCTCCTTCCTGCAGAAGGAAGCGACGCACGTCGAAGGCTTCGCGAAAGAGTGCGCCGTCGTCACGCACCATCGCTTGCAGATGAATGCGGAAGGCAAGCTCGTGCCGGCCGGCGAGCTCGAAGAGCCGCTCATCGTGCGGCCTACCTCCGAAACGATCATCGGCGATGCCTTCGCGCGCTGGGTGCAGAGCTATCGCGACTTGCCGCTTCTCATCAATCAGTGGGCGAACGTCGTGCGCTGGGAGATGCGCACTCGCATGTTCCTTCGGACCGCAGAGTTTCTATGGCAGGAGGGGCATACGGCGCACGCGACTCGCGAGGAAGCGGTCGAGGAAACGATGAGGATGCTCGATGTGTACGCAACGTTCGCCGAGCAATGGATGGCGATGCCGGTGATCAAGGGAGAGAAGACGGCGGGCGAGCGCTTCCCGGGCGCAGATCAGACCTACTGCATCGAGGCGATGATGCAGGATCGCAAAGCGCTGCAAGCTGGCACGAGTCACTTTCTCGGGCAGAATTTCGCGAAGGCGAGCGAGATTCAGTTCCTGGATCAAAACGGCGCGCATCAATACGCGTGGACCACGAGTTGGGGGTCTTCGACGCGCATGATCGGCGGGCTCTTGATGACGCATTCTGATGACGACGGCTTCGTGCTCCCGCCCCGCCTCGCGCCGACGCACGTCGTCATCATCCCGATCTATCGATCCGAGCAAGATCGTCCGCGTGTGCTCGAGTACTGCAATGGTGTCGCAAAGGAGCTGCGCGCCGTGCGATACGCGGACCGCGCCGTGAGCGTCGTCGTCGACGATCGTGAAGAGCGCGGCGGCGACAAGATCTGGAGTTGGATCAAGAAGGGCGTGCCAGTGCGCGTCGAGATTGGCCCTCGCGATATGGAGAAGGACGCGCTGTTCGTCGGGCGCCGCGACCGCGGTCCGAAGGACAAGCAAAGCATTCCGCGCGCTGAGTTCATCGCAAACATCGCGACGCTGTTGCAGGCGATCCAAGAAGGTTTGTTCGAGAAAGCGCGCGCGTTTCGCGAGCAACATACGCGCAAGATCGACAGCAAGGACGAGTTCTACGCATTCTTCACACCGCCCGCGGTGCCGGAGAACACGCCGACGCCGATTCACGGCGGCTTCGCGCTCGCGCATTTCAGCGGCGAAGTCGAGCTCGAACAGCGCATCAAAGACGAGCTCGGCGTGACCGTCAGATGCATCCCACTCGAGAAGAGCGAGCCTGGCACGTGCCCGTTCACCGGCAAGCCGAGTGCGCAGCGGGTGGTATGGGCCAAGGCCTACTGAGGCCGAGAAGCGGTTAGGGTTAGCGGTTAGTGCAGACACAGAGCGAGCGGACCACATCGTTGGCTTTTAGCGAGGGCATTGCGGTTCTTGCTAACCGCTAACCGCTAACCGCTAACCGCTTCTGTACACTACGCGGCCATGCATCCCTCCCGCCGCCGCGCGCTCCTGCAGATTCATTTCTGCGTCGTGCTGTGGGGGTTCACCGCCATCCTCGGGAAGCTGATCACGCTCGCCGCGCTGCCGCTCGTGTGGTGGCGGATGTTGCTCGTCTCCGGATCCTTACTGCTCGTGCCACGCTTCTGGCGCGGCTTGCGCCCCTTGCCGCCGAGATTGATTGCGATCTATGCCGGGATCGGAGTTGTCGTCGCGCTTCACTGGCTTACTTTCTACGGCTCGATCAAGCTTTCGAATGCGTCGGTGGCGGCGACCTGTATGGCGTTGACGCCCGTGTTCATCTCGTTCGTCGAACCCGTGCTGGCGCAGCGCCGTTTCGATCCGACGGAGTTGGTCTTCGGATTAGCCGTGATACCCGGTGTGGCGATGGTCGTCGGCGGCACGCCGGCTGGAATGCGGCTGGGCATTGCCGTGGGCGCGCTGTCGGCGTTCTTCGTTGCGATCTTCTCATCGCTGAACAAACGCTACATCGCCGATTCGAATGCGCTGACGGTGACCGGCATCGAAATGGGCGCGGGCGCGCTGTTTCTCACGATGGCCGGATTCGTGTTCCCGCCGAGCACACCGATGTTCGCATGGCCCGAGCCGCGCGATGCATTGCTGTTGATCGCGCTCGCAATGGGCTGCACCCTGCTGCCATTCGCGCTGTCGCTCGTGGCGCTGCGACAGCTGAGCGCATTCTCGGCTTCGCTCGCGGTGAACCTCGAGCCGGTCTATGCGATCGTGCTAGCGATCTTGCTGCTCGGAGAACAGCGCGAGCTCGCGCCGACGTTCTATGCCGGCGTCGCAATCATCCTACTCGTTGTCTTTACACACCCGCTGTGGGTGGCAAGAGGAGGAAGGGGATAGGGAGAGCGGATAGTCAGAAGGCGATAGGGGATAGCGGATAGGCGATAGTCAGAATCGAACAGCGCGGCAGCGGTTCTCCCTATCCGCTATCGCCTATCCCCGATCGCCATCTAACTGCCCGCATCAGCGCCGCTGCAGCAGCTGATCGACGCGATCACGATAAGAGCGGCTGAGCTTGATCTCCTGGCCGTTCTCGAGCGCGAGGAAGTACTCCCCGTTCGTGTGCGGACGCAGGCGGCGTACACGATTGACGTTCACGATCGTTGAACGGTGCACACGCTGGAAGATCGTCGGATCCAGAATCGCCTCGAGCGACTTCATCGTCTCGCGCAACACATAGGTCTGCCCATCGGCGTGCACGCACATGTAATCCCCAGCGGCGTCGATCCAGTCGATCGTGCGCACGTCGACTCGAACGGTCCCGGACTCTTCCCGAATCGGGAGCACCTGCGGATAACGCTTCATCATCGCGGCTTGCAGGTGCTCCTTGACGACCTGCGGATCGAGCGCGCCGCTACCTTGCGTGGAAGCGAGCAGCTGCATGAGCTTTTCGCGTTGCGACACCGCGTTGCGCTGCTGCCAGTACGTTCGCACGCGATCGATTGCTTGCACGAAGCGTGCGTCGTTGATGGGCTTGAGGAGGTAGTCGAGTGCCTGCGCCTCGAAGGCATCCAACGCATAACGGTCGTACGCCGTGACGAAGACCGTCATCGGCAAGGACTCGTGCGGTATCCGAGTGAGCACATCGAAGCCTGACAAGCCTGGCATCTGAATATCGAGAAACATGAGATCCGGCTTCTCCCGCGCGATCGTCTCGAGCGCTTCGCGGCCGTTGCCGCACTCGGCGACAACGACGATGTCGGGATGATGTTGCAGTCGAATTTGAATGCCTCTGCGAGCGAGCTCCTCATCGTCCACGAGGATCGCTCGAATGGGTGCTTCGGTCATCGTGTTCATACGCGGAAGTGGAAGCATCAGTAACGTCCGGACAGATCCATGTTGCGAGCCATCGCTTCGTTACGCGACGGATTCTCGAACGGGTTGCGCTGCTGCACGGGCGCGCTTTCGCTGCGCGTTGCACGTTCAGCCGGGAACGTCAGTGCGACACGCAGCCCCGGTTCGGTGTTCGTAACGCTCACCTGACCGCGATCCGCATAGAGCACACGCAATCGCTCGCAGGTATTGCGGATGCCAACGCCACGTCCATTCTGCAGCCGCGAGGTATCTCTGAGGCCGGGACCGTCGTCGGACACCTCCAGTTGCAGCATGCCGCCGGTCAGGTGCGCTCCGATGCGGATGCAGCCGCCCTCTTCGCGCGGCGACACGGCGTATTTGACGGCGTTTTCGATGAGGGGCTGCAGCAGCAAACTGGGCATCAGCACATCGGTCGCGGTGTCCTCGATGTTGAATTCGATCTTGAGTCGATCTCCGAAGCGCATCTTCTCGATGTTGAGATACAGATCAAGCGCTTCGATCTCCTGCGACACCGTCACCTTCTTCATTGGGTCCTGATCGAGCGTGTAGCGCAAGAACTCGGAGAGCCCGGTGACCGCCGAGTTCGCGGTCGAGTTGCGATTGTCGAGGATGAGCGTCGAGATCGCATTCAGGGTGTTGAACAGAAAGTGCGGATTGAGTTGATAGCGCAGCATCTTGAGCTGCGCCTCTTGCGCGAGCGTGGACGCTCGCAGCGCCGCTTCCCGTTGCTGCTGCATCGACTCGTAGTATCTCACGCCGAAATAAAGACCCATCCAGCCGGCGATGAGATAGACCGCGCTGAACCCGCCGCTGAAAAGATCGATCCAGAAGTTGACGTGGTGTTGGGGGTCATAACGCTGGTACGCCCAGTTCACCACCACTCGCCAGGCAAGCGCATCCACATACGCGACCCCGAGCGCGACTGGGATCATGAACTTCAGCGACCGTCCCCAAAGCCATCGGCAGATGTAGCGTAGCGGTGCGCTGACGATGAATCCCCAGACGGCGCTGATGAGAATGACTTGGGTATACGAGATCGGCTTGCCCCATAGGAGCGCGCCCATGTACTGGGAGATGCCGTACCCTGCCCAGCCGGCCGCGTGCAGCGACCAGAACAAGAGGTTCCGATTGTGTTTGAGGTCAGGAAGCGTCATTCGGCTGGGGCTCGCTGGGCGTCTCGGAAGCTTAGGCTCCTAACGAGCGAACTCTAAGGAACGGCGCGGCGAAAAGACATCCTTCGGTCGTTTGCGCGGCACGCTTCATCGCAAAAGGGTGCAACGACGTCGCTTACTCCCCTCGGTCGGGGGGTGTCGGTTACCCGGGCGCGAGTTCCGCCGGACGAAGACCCAGGCAGCGATTACCTAGCTGAAGCCGATCGGTCCGAACAATCCGATGAGTCCCATGAGGATGAGATAGATCGCCACGATGTAGTTGAGAAGTCGGGGCACGATCAGAATCAGAATGCCTGCAATGAGCGAAACGAGCGGGCCGAGCGCGAGGTGGAAGCTCATGTGAGTGAATCCAGGTGACGACGACAGCACCGGTACGCTGCACCCGGTTTAGTTGTTCCGCTGCAGCCGTTGTCGCAGCCACGCTGCGATATCTGCCACTTCTTCCATGGAGACTTGGTGCTCCATGAGATAGCTCTTCCATTCCACGGGATAGCTCATTCCCAGGAGCAAGTCCCGCGACAGTTTTCCGGCCATCTCCGGCACCACCTGATCGCGACTGCCATGACACATCAGAATGGGAGTCGTCCGGTTCGCCTCGCTCGCTTCGTTCGACAGCAGCTCGCGCACCGGTAGATAGGTCGACAAAGCAAGGATGCCAGCGAGCGCCTGCGGATATCGCAATCCCGTATGCAGCGCGATGGCACCGCCCTGCGAAAAACCAGCGAGAACGATGCGCTCGGGCGCAATGCCCGAACGAACTTCTTTCTCGATGAACGTTCGTACGATCGCGTCTGACTCTCGAATCCCTGCTTCGTCTTCGCCGCTCGTAAGGCCGAAGCCTCGGATGTCGTACCACGCTCGCATCACGAATCCATTGTTGATCGTGACCGGCCGCTGCCGCGCATGAGGAAACACGAAGCGCGTCTTTAAAGCGGCGGGCAGCTGCAGCTCCTCCACGAGCGGCACGAAGTCGTAGCCGTCCGCGCCTAAACCGTGTAACCACACGACAGTGCTGCTCGCTGGGTCCTTCGGTTCGAGGATCACGGCTTCGTTGGACTCGTGCGTCGTATAAGGCATGGATGGGCTTTCGTAGGTGATGTGAGTGACTGTCGTGGTGGATGTGCCTGCGTAGCAGGCCCACTAGCGCGTTCAGTCGTGACGCACGCAATCCTAGCAAATCAATCGCCGCACGCCGGAACTCGCTCAGCCGCTCTCAAGTTGTCCAGGATACTTATCACGAGGGGCAGGCTATGAGATCTGATTACGAAAAGCTCGGCGAGCTCATCAAGGACATGCGTATCGCCATGCTCACGACGGTCGAACCCGATGGAACGCTGCATACGCGACCGCTCGCGACGCTGCAGTACGCGAACGACGGCGAGCTGTGGTTCTTCACTTCGCTCGATTCCGCGAAAGTGCATGAGATCGAGGACGACCGGCGCGCGAGTGTGACTTATTCGGACACGGATCAGAATGTCTATGTAGCGGTCTCGGGCACGGCCGAGATCGTGCAGGATCGAAGCAAAGCGGAGGAGCTTTGGACCCCGATGGCGAAAGCCTGGTTTCCGCAAGGGCTGGACGATCCGCGGTTGGCATTACTCAGAGTGCGGATCGAACGCGCCGAGTATTGGGATTCCCCCGGCCGCGCCGCGTACTTATTCGGTGTCGCGAAAGCCTCCGTGACCGGCAAGCCGACAAATATGGGCGAGAATCGGAAGATCTCGATGTAGCGGCGAGCGCGCGTAACAGTCAGGCAGGCTCGAGCGCGAGCAGCTGCTTGACTGCCGTTTGCAGCTCCGCCATATCGAACGGCTTACGCAATTGCGGCGCATCGCCTACCGCAGCTTCCAATGCCAGGCTGTCCGCATAACCGGACACGATCAGGATCTTGAGCTTCGGGTGTAAGCCGCGCGCGACGCGCGCGACTTCCGCGCCATTCATGCCCGGCATCGCGAAATCCACAATGAGAAGGTCGAACGCGTTCGAACGCAGCGCGTCGATCCCGCTCTGACCGTCTGCGCAATCCGTTACTTGAAACCCGAGCGCGCGCAGCGATTCGCTCATGAAGCGACGCACTAGTCGGTCATCATCGACAACCAGCACGCGAACGCTCGCGTTCTCATGCGTCGCCGTTTCCGCCCGTGCTGGGAGTGGCTTGCCGGGGCGCGTCATCGGAGAGGCCGTTATTTCTGAAGCACGCTTCAGGATCAAGCTGATGGTCGTGCCTCTACCCGGTTCGCTGTCGATGAGCAGCGTCCCGCCCGATTCTCGTACCACCCCGTAGACTTGCGAAAGACCTAAACCCGTTCCTTGCCCCGTCGGTTTGGTCGTGAAGAACGGCTCGACGGCACGTGCGCGAACCTCTTCCGTCATTCCTGAGCCCGTATCGCTCACCGACAGATTCACGTAGTCGCCAGCGGGCAACGAGCGATCGACATCGCTCGCGCGCTTCGCGCGGATCGTGAGCGTACCGGATCCGTTCATCGCATCGCGTGCATTGACAGCGAGATTGAGCAACGCGAGCTCGAGCTGGTTGAGATCGCTCACGACGAAGGTGGCATCCGGATCGACCTCGATCTCGACGCGAATCGACGGACCGACGGACTGCGTGAGCAGCCCACTCATGCCGCTCAAGAGCTGCTGCAAGTCGATCCTGCGAACGACCATACGCTGCGTGCGGGAGAAGGCGAGGAGCTGAGCCGCGAGCTTGGCGCCACGCCGTGCGGCTTCGAGCGCGTTTGCCGCCGCGCGTTGCACGCGCTCGTTCCCGGCCGCGCGCGTGTGAATCATGTCCAAGTTGCCGATGATGGCCGTGAGCAGATTGTTGAAATCGTGCGCGATGCCGCCCGTTAGCTGGCCGACGGCTTCCATTTTCTGTGATTGCCTCAGAGCTTCTTCGGCCCGCCGCCGTTCCGCCATGTCGCGCAACACGAGAACGACGAGCACACCTGCGAGGAGGACCGCGCCGAGCCCCGCCAGCCCAGCGATCGCAAGCGACCATGCAGTCGGGGAGTCGATGAGAGAAGACGGGACCGCGATATGAATCGACCACCGCGTGCGGCTCGATGTATCGAACGCAGTGTAGTTCTTCAAACCTTCGTACGTTTCGCCTGCATAGAATCCGCGCTGGCCCTGCACGATCGCCTCTCTGACGAAACGCGTCGCCGGTGTGCCGACACGCGCTTCGTAGTCGCGACTGCGCGCGATGAAGTTACCGTGCCGATCCACGAGCGCGGAAGTACCCGCGGACAGCGCCTCGGTGAGGAGAATGTCCTGAAAGACCTGCGCGCGAACCGACGCTGCAATGATGTAGCGAGCTTCTTCCCCCACATCCGCCGGCGCATACAGCCACACGACAGGTTCTTCCCCGCGCTCGATATCGCCAACCATCGCTGCCCGCGTGCTCAGCACCTCCTGCACGGCGTCCAGGTGTGATGCGGGAATCGGAGAGAGCTGGACGCCTTCTGGACCGCCGGTCTGAATCTGCTGCGACTCATGTGCATCGAGCACCAGCACTGTTGCCCACTCTGGATTGGCGGCGAGGACGGCCGCTGCGCGTGCGTGAAAAATTTTCCAGTTAGGCTGCACGAGGGTCGAGGAGCCGGCGAGGACACTCAGTACTGCGAGATCCCGCTGGCAGCGCCCATCGACCAGGTGAATGAGATGATTGGCCGCGTCTAATGTGGTCGCTTCGAGCCGATCGCGCTCGATCTTGAGTAGGTAGAATACCCCCAACGCCGCGAAGACGACCGTCGGGAGGGTTGCTGCGATCCCGAGTGCGACGAGTGAGCGCCGAAAAAACTTCATCGTTGTTCTCATGCCATCAGCGCTGCCTACCCTGGCCCTGCGATTTCGTCATTCATGGCGAAGTGTACGACAGACCGCTGCGTGCTTGCGCAATGCAGTAAGACAAAGGGCGAGTCGGAGGTGCGATTTGTCCGTCAGACCCTCGGCCTACAGACTACTCCGCCGACTTGCTGTTACGATCCTTCGCGCTTACAGCGTGCGTGCTAAGAGCGGCAGCTGGCCCTGTCGAGAGCGCACAGCATGAAGCAGGTCACAGATCCATGCCGCGAACTGCGCTTTCATTGGCGCAGCGCCCCGCGATCTACCGGAAGCAACAACAATGCGCTCACGAACTCTGCACGCCTTCGCTGCCTGCGCGACTTTCCTGCTCGTTGCCATGGGTTACGCGATCGCGACGGACACGCACTTCGAGTTGTCCAGAGTTGCGTTGTGGAGCATTGCAGGCATTGGCTCCTATATCGCTCTCTCGCACGTGTTCGGCTTTGATCCGCATCGCACCCGTCTTGCGGACTACGCGGCGGAATGGGTCCACTATGTCGATCGTTGGGAGCTGCGGCTCGGGCAAGCGACGCTTTCGATGTTGGGCTGCATGATCGTTGCCGCCAAGACTCTGGACGATGCGCACTTCGTGCTCGCGGTCGTGAGCGGCACGCTCTCGGCATGGACGTACTTTGCGTGGCGACTCTATGCCGGCGGCTACGCGACGCGAGCTCGCCGCGCGCGTTAGGCGCGCTCGACCAACCGCGCCGCAGCTCGATCAGCTTGCGCTCGGCCGCGCTGTGATGAAGTGCGGCGGATCGAGCTCCATCATGGGTGCGTCCTGGAGCATCTTCAGCTCGTACCCGATGAGGAGCACATACGCGATCAATGTCGCATACAAGAAGACTTCGCCGGGCACACCGCGAAACAGCCGCATGCGGCTGCATGCCACGAGCACGCACAAACCAGTCGCGGTGAGCAGGAGTTTCGCGGCTGCGAAACCGAAGAGGTTGTGCGGAACGAACAACGCCATCACGGGATTGACCTCACGCGCGCCATGCGAGATCAGTACGAGGGTCAGCACGGCATCCATCGCACTGAGGCCCAGGATCCCGAGGACGAGCGCCAGCACCCGAGGCGAGTGCCAATCGATCACGGGATAACGATCGCTGCTGCGGCGGCCGGTTCGGCGGCGAGGTTGGCGGGCTCCATGTAAATAGGCGCTCAACGTCATATGTCTGCGATCGAGGCCGCTGCGTCGCTCCACCGAAATCTCGTGCACTCTCATCTCCCCTCTTCACCGACGAGGCTTCCCTCGCGAAGTCGTCGATGTTCGTTCGTTGCGCCCAGTCTGAACGTGCAGCGAGATTTGCAGGGACCGAGTTAACGTAAGGTCCGAATGCGTTCGCACTCGCTCATCGCATGAATGAACCGGCGTACGAGTCAGTTCCGAAAACGCTCATCCGTGCCCCTTCTCCCTCGAGGAGGAAGGGAGCATTCGAAAACTCACTCCGGGAGGTGCATCCCGCAGCGCGCGAAGTCGTGAGGGGGGGCTTGTGACTTTATCGCGCATCCCGGAGTGAGAGAGCTCGTCTCATCTGGCGGTGTTTGGTTGTTGTGACTACTGGGTATTCGCTGCGATCGTCGTGCGCTCATCGTACAGCGCTACGTTCTCGCCATCACTGCTCACCACACACTTCGCTGCTGCGATCGACGTTCCGCTGCGCGCACCTTTGGCAGTGAGCAGGATGCGCTCTTCGCCTTTGATCGCCTGCGACGTGCCCAGCTTGCGAATCTTGACGGTCCTATCTTTGGGCACATGTTCAGCAACGAATGCATCGATGCATGCATCCATCGCAGAGTCCGCACGCGCTGGCATCGCCGCGCACATGAGGAGCAGAGTCGCACATGAAATCTTCATAACAGTTCGTTGACTCATCGCCGTGACCTCCGAAATTGCTTTGAGAAGCGACGACGACAATCTACGAACGCACCCGAGCCGCGACAAACGATCAATTCTGATGCTGGCCTCAACCCTTCTCACGCCGCGGCGCTGAACTCCTGAACGATCCAGCGAGTCAAAGCTTGAACGTCTTCTCGTTGCGCATCTTCGGTGCGCAGAATGAGGTAGTAGCTCTCGCCCGTGTGCAACTCGGTATCGAATACCTTCGTGAGCGCGCCTTGTGCGAAGCGTTCGTATGCGAGCGGTGTCGAAACCAGCGCCACTCCAGCGCCGTGCTCTGCTGCTTCGGCAGCCGCGTGCATCGTATCGAAGCGCAGAAGCTTCTTCGGTCTGAGCGTGACACCGAGTGATTCGGCCCACTGCTCCCAACCCCGACGGCGCGCTTCGTGAACGATGAGAGAGTGCATGTTCAAGTCCGCGACCGTGCGCACAGGAACGCGCGCGAGCAATGCGGGCGAGCACGCAGGCACGAAAGATTGCGAGAACAGTTTGTGTGCTGCGTAACCCACTTGCGGTGCGGGTCCCACGATGATCGACAGATCTGCATCTGCGGGGTGTGCCTGCAGCGGCGACAAGATCGTATTGATGTGAATGTCGGTATTGGGCTGGCCGTCCAAGAAGGCCTGCAATTTAGGCAGCAACATTTCCGTCGCGAAGAAGGGCGGCACGTGCAATCGCACTACGCCGCGTCCATGACTCACGCGCAGCTGTTCCGTCACGGCTTCGAGACGTGTGAAGACCCCTTCGACGTGACGTAGATAATTCTCCCCTGCTTCGGTGAGCGTGAGTGAATGCGGGCCTCGCTCGAACAAAGCGATGCCTAGCTGCTCCTCCAAAGTCTTGATCTGGTGGCTCACGGCAGAGGGCGTGATGAAGAGCTCATCCGCGGCAGCTTTGAAGCTCAAGCGCGTTGCGGCGAGCTGGAATGTCTTCAGGAACTTGAGTGAGGGCAGGCGCACGATTGCACCTCGCAGATATCGATGCGTGAGAGCTGCTAGGAGTCTTGATCAGCGCGAGCGCGATGAAGTCGCGATCGGGGAGGAAGGAGTCAGGATGCAGCAGGTGTCCATAGCTCACTTGTTCGACGTCAGATGTCTGGATAAGAGCAAGTTGCGTGCCCACTTCCGTGAGCGCGCGCACTTGTGCGAAAAGCGAACCCTTTCGCCCCGACGGTGAGCACGACTCTAGGCATCGCGCGCACTTACGGTGCGTGCGTCAGTCTGACTGCGGACTATGACCAGCCGTTGACAAGCGCAGCGCGCTAGATCGCGGTGCGCCTTACGCCTTGTTCTCTTTCGCGTAAGTGAGCGGTACTGCGGCTTCAGCAGACATCACTCTGAATGTGAAAGTCTCCTGGAGGTAGAGCAGCACGGAGGTGCTGGTGTGGTCCAGATAGCCGATCGAGAAATCTTGGCCGACGGTAAGCTCGAAATCACCGCCGCGCTGACTCAAGACCACTGCGCCATCCGCGGCGGGTGCCCACACGATCGGTCCATCCACGAGCTGGCGGACATGATTGATGATTGGATAACCGCGATCGGTGCTGCGCGTCAGTCCTGTGTAGCAGCGTGGCCCAAGCGCGATTCCATAAGGGCCGTTGACGCCTTCGCTGCGTAGACGATGCGTCGCTTCGGCGACGATGTCCGGATACTCTTCATATGCAGCTGGAATCGTAAGCGCGCGCTGCGCGGCTGCAGGAAAGATGCCTTCTATCGCGCCTGCAGGATATCCCTGGAAGATCGCGCGATCCTCTGCGATCGCCGCGGCGCGCGCCGCATTGCGCACCGGGTCGAGGTCTGCATCGCGAGCCCCGCGGCCAATCGCATCGAGCTCCTCTCGCGACAGCTCGAATGGGATACGGATCTCGATCAACGGTTGAGACAGCCGCATGCGTGTCACGACACCGTCTTGCAGCGAAGGCGACACCTTTTCGGTGCGCCCCGTCGGTAACGATGCTGCGCTCCACCCCAACGGCCCTTCGAAATCCACCAGGCGACGCGCCGCCAGCAACAGCCTCAGCGTGCGCTTCGCTTCATCGTCGATCTCCTTCCACGCCGCTGCGGAGATCGGGGCGTGCTCGCGTAGCAGATCGTTCATGAGCGCTCGCGCCCCCGCAAGCTGCCGATGCCGAGATCGCCGTGACCCCCGGCCTCATCGGCATCCTTGTCTTGCTCCTCCGCTTCCTCTTCGATCTGAAGGATGTTCTTGTCCGTGAACAAGTACGTGCGCAAGTGAGCGTCCAGCGCAGGATCGTGCCGCCGTAACCATTCGAGTGTCATTGCGGCATGCTCCTTCTCCTCGTCGCGGTTGTGTCTCAAGATTTCCTTGAGCTCCTCATCATGTGTTGCCTCGAGCCGCTGGTCGTACCAGTCGACGGCTTCGAGCTCCTCCATGATCGACACGATGGCGCGGTGCCGGTCGATCGTGGCTTCGCTCAAGTGCTGCGAATCTTCGTGGAGTGTCGCGCTGCTACCTGCCATTGCTCACCTTCTTAGTTGGATTCGTCTATGCGAGATCGAACGGCCCGTTCCTTGCGCGCAAGGCAGACCAAGCGCCTCGAAATGCCTGAGAAGCAACTACGCGCGAGCGCAGAGGGTTCCGTCGACTCCAAGCCTGGGCAGACACTCTCCGATTCGCTGGACTTGCAGGCGGTAAGTATTTTCCGCGCCAGCCAAGAGCGATGCGAAGGTGCAGCCTCGAGATCGCTTGCGCGAGCCGGCCGCCTGAAGCGATCAGCGTGGGCGCCGCAACCGATCCAGCTTTCTTTGCATCTTTCGCGCTTGCGCCCGAGCGCTCCGATCCTCTATTAGTGAATCGTGTTCGAACTTCTGTTCACGCACCCTCAGTGGGCATATCGAACCGGCACGATCGCATTCGCGAACGCATGGCCGCTGTGGATGCTTGCAGCCTTGATTCTCGGGGGTGCATTCGTCGTCGCCGCGTCCTTGTTCCGCCGGCGCGCACTCGGCTGGCGCGTCCTCGTGCCGATCGGCGTTTTGCAAACGCTGTTCGTCGCTGCAATCGCTGCGTTGCTGTGGCGCCCGGTACTCAATGTCGAGCGCGTCCGCGATCGCGAGAACGTTCTGGCCGTTGCCTTGGATGCGTCCCAAAGCATGGCGTTGGCTGACTCCCCTCCGACCGACGCGCCCCGCTCTCGTCTGCAACGCGCCGTCGAGTCGCTCGAGAGCGATGTGCTCGGCCCGCTGTCGAGCACGTTCGAGCTGAGGTTGTTCAGCTTTGCCGATGAAGTGACGCCACTCACTTCTTTCACTGCCGTGCCGCCGCCCGGGCCGCAGACTCGCATCGGCGATGCGATCACGAACATCGTGCAGCACGCTGCGAGTCTGCCGCTTGCCGGCATCGTGCTCGTCAGCGATGGTGCGGAGAACGCCGATAGTCTGACCGAGGAAAAGCTCGCCGAGCTGGCCTCGTACGGCGTGCCCATTCATACCGTCGGCGTCGGACCCGAGCTCGTTCGAAACGATCTCGAACTCGAGCGCGTCGATGTGCCGAGAACCGCGCCGCCCGGAGCCGCGATTACAGCCACTTTGGGGATTCGCCACGAGGGCATTGAGACCGCTCGCATTCGCGTGTACGACCGCGAGGCACTCATCGCCAGTCGCGAAGTAAAGCTCGAGCCGGCGGCGGAAACGACACAGGTGGAGATCGACCTGCCCTCGGGCGCTCCCGGTGCGCGTGAGCTGCGTTTTGCGCTCGATGAGGCCGAAGGTGAGACCAACGTCGTCAACAATCGGCGCACGCGCGTGATCGAAGTGCCGGCGGAGCGTCGCAGCATTTTGTATGTGGAAGGCGAGCCGCGCTGGGAGTTCAAGTTCTTGCGTCGCGCTGCGACGAGCGACCGTGCGCTGCGGCTCGCGAGCATCGTCCGTACCACCCCGAACAAGCATTACCGCCAGGGTGTCAGCTCGCCCGAGGAACTGCGCGATGGCCTTCCATCGAAGGCAGAGGAGTTGTTTGCGTACGATGCCGTGATCTTGGGCAGCTACGAGGCGAGCAATTTAAGCGCGGAGCAACACAAGTTGCTCGCCGATTTCGTCGATCGGCGCGGCGGCTCGGTGCTCATGCTCGCGGGTCGGTCCGGCCTATCTGCGGGCGGTTGGCAGAACACCGCGCTTGCGCAAACGCTACCCGTGCGCTTGCCTAATACAACGGGCAATGCCTTCGTTCAGCGTACAGCCCGCGTGGGACTGACTTCGTACGGGGCCGAGGCACCAATCACGCGGCTCGACCAGGATGTCCGGCGTAACGCGGACCGTTGGCGCAATCTGCCACCGCTTGCGGACTATCAGAATGTGGGGCGCTTGAAGCCAGGTGCGATCGTGTTGCTCGAAGCGACGACGCAGCGCGGTCGTGCGCCGCTGCTGACATGGCAACACTACGGCCGCGGGGCCACGTTCGTGCTCGGTACGGCCAGCACGATGCGCTGGCAAATGCATCTTCCGCCGCAGGATCAAAGCCACGAAATCTTCTGGCGGCAACTTCTGCACGGCCTCGTCGCGCACAGCCCGCCGCAAATCACGCTCGCGAGCGAGCGACCGACGTACGACGATGAACGACGCGTGCAATTTGAGGCGGAGATTCGCAATGCCCGCTTCGAACCCGTGAGCGATGCGACAGTCGAACTGATGATTGCTCCCGAGAACGGCGCGCCATTCAGTCAAACCATGCAGCCTTCCGGCCAAGACGACGGCCGCTACGTTGCGGCCATCGATGCCGCGACCGCGGGCGTGTATCGCGCTTCCATCGTGGCACGTCGCGGCGAAGAGGAGTTGGGTCGCGCGTTCACGCATGTGGTGCGCACCCAAGGTGTCGCGGAGCAATTTGCCACTCACCAACATCGCGCAGTGCTCGAGCGCATCGCGCAGATGACGGGCGGTCGCTACTGGACCGTGGATGAGCTCGACGGGCTCGCTGCAGCGATCCCGTACTCGAAAGCCGGCGTGATCGAACGACTGACACTCGATCTGTGGAATCTCCCGATCGTGTTCCTGCTGCTGCTCGCGCTCAAACTGGGCGAATGGATGTTGCGATTGAAGTGGGGGAGGCTGTGAGGCGCTGTGCGGCTCACGGCCAACTGGGCACTGGCCACCGGCCAGAGAAAGGCGTGTTCGCACAGCGCAGCGCCGTCCTTGTCGCGCTCTTGGGAAGCTTTCCACTGCTCGCGTGCGCGGCCTCTCACACGTTGATCGTGTCGGGTCTCGGCGGAGAGCCGCAGTATGAGGAGCGGTTCGAAGCCAACGCGAGTGAGATTGCGCGTATCGCGGCAGAGTTGGCGGAGGCGCCCGAGCACGTCGTGAAGTTGACGGGTGCGCAGGCGACGCGCGATGCGATTCGTCGTGAGCTCAAAGCGCTTGCGGGGCGAGTCAAGGAAGAGGACATGGTGACTGTCGTGCTCATCGGTCATGGCACGTACGATGGGGAAGAGTATCGCTTCAATATTCCTGGCCGTGACGTCACGGGCAGCGAGCTCAGAGAGTTGTTGGCGGAGCTGCGTGCTCGCGAGCAGCTCATCGTCAACACCACGAGTGCGAGCGGCGCGACGATCGAGCAGTGGGCGCGTCCAGGGCGGGTGCTCATCACGGCGACGAAGAGCGGCGGCGAGCGTACTGCAACGCGTTTCGCGCAGTACTGGGCACAGGCGCTGAAGGACGGCAACGCCGATTCCAACAAGGATGAAATCGTCACGGCGAGCGAAGCCTACGAGTACGCGAGCCGTCAAGTCGCGGCAGCGTTCAAGGCGGACGTGGCGCTTGCGACAGAGCACTCGCGCTTGGAAGGGGGCGATGCCGCGGAAAACTTGGCGGTGGCCCGGCTGGGCTCTTCCGCCATTCTATCCACGGATCCTGAGGTCAAGGCCTTGCTCGCGCAGCGCACGGCATTGGAGAACGACATCGAAGCAATCAAGACGCGCAGAGGCACGTTATCCGAAGACGCTTATTACGACGAGCTGGAATCCGTGCTCGTGAAGTTCGCGCTCTTGCAGCGCGAGCTGGATGCCAAACAGGCAACCACGCAGGTGAGCCCATGAATTCAAGAGCGCGCTCGCCGATCGCATTAGCCCTCGCCGCTTGGTTGTTACTGTTTGCCGGCAACGGGTTGGCCTTCGAGATCGACTACGACCCAAGAAGACCCGCTGAGCTGCGCGACTGCGATGAGCATCAGCATCGTGGACGGCGCGAGCAGGCGACCGCGTGCTACGCGCAACTGCTTGCGAGGTCGCCGAACGCACAAGTGAAGGCTGAGGCTGCGTGGCGGATGAACGACGTGCGCCGCGCAAACGATCTGTTCCGCGAAGTCGTGCGGAACCAGCCCAAGGCCGTGTACGAGCGCGTGCGCTGGGGGCAGTTGTTCGTGCAGACGCATCAGCACGCGCAGGCCGTGGATCTCTTCCGAGAAGCATTGGAGATCGCGCCGAACGATGTCTTCGCCAAGCTGGGCCTCGCACGGGTATTTGCCGATCGATTCGAGGGCGGTGCACGACCGCTGGTCGAGGAGGTGCTCGCGCAGGACGAAGACGTGCTCGGCGCCCATCTGCTGTCTGCGCGCATGTTATTGGAAGAAGGCAAGCACGACGAAGTGCAGGCGGCGCTCGCGCGCGCGCGCAAGTTGGCGGCGCAGCAGAAGCAACCGCCGCTCGAGATCGAATCGTTGCAGGCGGCACACGAGCTCGTACGCGGACGCAGTCCGGACCGTCACTTGAGAGCGATCCGCGATTACAACCCGCACTACGGTGTCGTCTACGAGCAGCTCGCTCACTTCGAGATCATGCGAAGACGCTATCGACAGGCGACCGATCGTCTGCGCGAAGCCGTGGCCGCGCAACCTGACTTGTGGTCCGCGCATGCCGAGCTCGGTTTGAACTTATTACGCCTCGGACAGATCGACGAAGCGCGCGTGCACCTGACGACCGCGTACTCGGGCGATCCATACAGCCCGATCATCGTGAACTCGCTGCGATTGCTCGATCGCATGGACGAGTTCGCGTTCATCACGACGAACGTGAGCGTAGGCAATCGGCAAGTGCCGCTGCAGTTGCGCCTGCACAAGAACGAAGCCGAGGCGTTGCAGCCCTATGTTGTCGAATTATCGCGCGCTGCGATCGAGACATTCGCGCGCCGCTACCGCTTCGATCTAAAGGAGCCTGTCACCCTCGAGTTGTACCCCGACCATGACGACTTCGCAGTTCGTGTCGCTGCGCTTCCCGGCATCGGGTTGCTTGGCGTGACGTTCGGCTATGTGGTCGCGATGGACAGTCCATCGGGCCGCCCGCGCGGGGAGTTTCATTGGGGCAGCACGTTGTGGCACGAGCTCGCGCATGTCTTCACGCTCGAGGCGACCGATCATCGCGTGCCGCGATGGTTGAGCGAAGGTATCTCCGTATTCGAAGAGTGGCGCACCGGGCCGACACCCGGTGTCGCGGTCCCCCCCGAGCTGATCCAAGCCTTGAAGGAAGATCAGCTCCTGCCGATCGAGGATCTCGATTCGGGCTTCATTCGGCCGAGCTATCCCAATCAGATTCATGTGTCTTATATGCAAGCGGGGCTCGTGTGCTTATTCATCGAACAGCGCTGGGGTTTCGAGCGGCTCGCCTCGCTTTTGCATCAGTTCGATAAGGATGTGACGACTGTGCAAGCGGTGCGTGAGGCGCTCAAGGTCGAGCCGGCCGCCTTCGACCGAGAGTTCGAATCCTTCTTGCGCGAGCGTTTCGCAAACACATTGAGCAGATGGGACGAGTGGGAAAAGGCGTATCGCGCTGCCGGTGCTGCGGTCGAGAAGGAGCAGTGGTCGGAAGCAGTCGAAGCTGCTCGTCGAGCAACGACGATCTATCCCGAGCACGTGGGCCCTGGAAGTCCCGCGCTCTTGTTGGGTCATGCGCTGGAGAAAGCGGGCCGCCGTGCTGAGGCGATCGCGGCGTTGCAGGCTTATCGAACCGCTGGCGGCTGGGATCCGGGTGCATTACGGGAGCTCGCGCGCTGGCTCGACGAAGCCGGTCGTGCGCGAGAAGCGACTGAAGTGCTCGCGACATTGAATTTCGTCGATCCGCTTGCGCCCGAGCTGCACCGCGATCTCGGCGAGCGACTGTTGGCGGAAGGCAAAGCCGATGCGTCGCTGCGCGAGTTCCGCGTCTTGCGCTCGATGGAAGGAGCGGATCGGCCCGCCGCGCACTATGGCGCTGCTCGAGCACTGCGTGCACTTGGAGATCGCGAGCAAAGCCGCCGCGAGCTGTTGGATGCGCTCGCGGCCGCGCCCCATTACCGCCCCGCACAAGCCTTGTTACTTGAAACGATCGAGGAGCGAAGCGCGCCATGATTGAGATCGGTCCCAATAGTCGTGAGGAGCCCGAGGCCCGTGCGCTGGTCTCCAAGTTTCATGAGCGCATCGAAAAGATCCGTTCGCAAGTGCGTCAGGTCATCGTCGGACAAGATGATGTCGTCGATCATCTGTTATTGACGCTGTTCGTAGGCGGTCATTGCCTGATCACAGGCATGCCGGGAACTGCGAAGACCTTGCTCGTGCGTACGCTTGCATCGGTGCTCGGGCTGACGTTCAAGCGCATCCAGTTCACGCCCGATCTGATGCCGACCGACGTGACCGGGACCGACATCATCGAAGAGGACATCACGACAGGCCATCGACGCTGGACGTTCGTGCCCGGACCGATCTTCACGAACGTGCTGCTCGCCGATGAGGTGAATCGCACGCCGCCGAAGACGCAAGCGGCATTGCTCGAAGCGATGCAAGAGCATTCCGTCACGGTGCGCGGTGCGACGCACTCGCTCTCGCCTCCATTCTTCGTGCTCGCGACGCAGAACCCCATCGAGCTCGAAGGAACGTATCCGTTGCCGGAAGCGCAACTCGATCGCTTCCTGTTCAACGTGCTGCTCGATTACCTGAGCGTCGAAGAAGAAATGGAAGTCGTGGATCGCAACTCCACGCGCATGGCCCTGCCGCAGCTCGATGCCTGCACGAACGCCGAGGAGATCATGCAGTTCCAGTGGCTCGTGCGGCAGGTGCCGCTCTCGACGGACGTGCGTCGCCGCGCGGTTGAGCTCGTGCGCGCGACGCGACCTGCCGAATCATCCGCACCCGAGGCCGTGCGCAAGTACGTGCGTTACGGCGCGAGCGTCCGCGCCACGCAGTTCTTGTGCTTGTCTGCAAAAGCGCGCGCGTTGATGGAAGGGCGCTATCACGTCACCGAAGAGGATCTGCGCGTGCTCGCGCCGCCAGTGCTGCGTCACCGCGTACTGACGAACTACCAAGCGGAGTCTGACGGCAAATCGGTGGACGACATCTTGCTAGAGGTCATCGGCCGCTAGGGCGAGCACATCCCATGTCCACTAGCGCCTCATCGCGGCTCTTGTCCCCGCAGACGCTTGCGGGGCTCGCGAACTTGGAGTTGATCGCGCGCACTGCCGTGGAAGGCTTCTTGATCGGGCTGCACCGCTCGCCTCAGTACGGATTCAGCCAGGAGTTCAAAGAATATCGAGCTTACGTCGAGGGCGACGATCCGCGCTTCGTCGACTGGAACGTGTTCGGGCGCACGGAGCGCACCTACATCCGCCGCTTCGAGGGCGAGACGAATACGAGGCTTACGATCGTGCTCGATGCGAGTGCCTCGATGGGCTATCGCTCAGGTGAGATCAGTAAGCTGCAGTACGCGAAGTACTTGGCGGCGGCGTTCGCCTACCTTGCTGCGCGTCAGCACGATCCGGTCGGGTTGATCGTGTTCGACGAGCAAGTTCGCCACTATCGCCCGCCGACGAGTCGCACTGGAAGTCTAGCTGGGATCATTCATGCCATCGACTCAGTCGAGCCCGGCAGCGGCACGGACCTGATCGGCTGCTTCCAGCGTTTCCGTGAGCACCTGCTGCGTCGCGGCCTCGTCGTCGTAATCTCGGATCTGTACTGCGATCCGCAGGCGATGAGCAAAGCCGTTGCACCGCTCGCCTACCGAGGGCACGACATCGTGCTGTTCCAGTTGCTAGATCCGTCCGAGTTGAAGCCGCAATGGCGTGAGGCGGTCGTGCTCGAGGACATCGAGACGCACCAGACGATGAATGTGTCGCCGGAATATCTGATGGAGGAGTACGGCAAGCGGATGGAGGCGCACCTTGCGGCAATTCGCGCCGCCGCAGCCAGCGTGCACGCCGAGCAAGTGCTGATCTCCACACAAGAGCCGCTTGATCGCGCGCTGCGCCGCTATCTAGTGTTCCGGCAAGGCAGGCGCTGATGTTCCTCGCGCCGTACATCTTGCTGGGTCTGCTTGCGATCGGTGTGCCGATCTGGCTGCATCGCGTGGCACGCGCGAATCCGGTTCGGCATTCGTTTCCCTCGCTGATGCTGCTCGAGCACGCCGAAACACAGCGAACCGCTCAGCGCACGCTTCGCTACTGGTTATTGTTGCTGCTGCGCATACTGCTTCTCGTTGCATTGGCGCTTGCGTTCGCAGGGCCGCTCCTGCGCAAAGATGAGGGCGCGAGCCTTGCAGCGAACGCGCGTTTGCATGCGATCGTTCTCGATGCGTCCCTTTCCATGCAGCATGGTGATCGCTGGCAACAAGCGCTTCGTGCGGTTGATTCCGTGCTCGAAAGCCTGCGCTCTCAAGACCAGGTGATGCTCGTGCGCGCCGGTGGACGTCGTATGGATATCGTGCAGGAGCCGCTCGCCGCGCGGGAGGCCGGCACACTGCGTGCGCGCCTCGCGGCACTCACGCCAGGGCGAGATCGCCTGGATTTCGGTTATGCGATGAGCAGCGCGGAGCAGTGGTTGAGGACGCCGCGTCCGCCCGTGCTCCTGCATGTGATCTCCGATTTTCAGGGCACCGGCGCTCCGTTGCGTTTTGCGGATTTGGAGCCCCCGGCGAGCTCACAGCTCCTCATGCACGATGTCGGCGGCGCGGGCGACAACGTGTTCATCGGCGATGTCGCGCTCGCGGAAGGCGACACGCGATCGCTCGATGTGCAAGTGGTGAGCACATTCACGCGAGCCCAGCAGCGCGAGGTCGTATTGCTGCTCGATGGAAAAGAACAGGCTCGGCGCACGGTGCAGCTTGCAGCAACTTCTGCGGAAGCGAAGACGAACGTCGTTGGCGAGGGCGGCGGCCGTGTAGGTGCAGAGGTACCGGCCATCGATGCCGGTCTGACGCCGCGCGACTTGCACAGACAAACCGTCCACACGTTGTTCGAGAACCTTCCGCTAGAAGCAGGTACGCACCGCATCGAGCTCAGACTCGAGCCGAGCGATGCACTTGCGGACGACGATCGATATTTCGCCGTGCTCGAGCATGCAGATCCCCGTGCGTTGCTACTGACCCGCAACGCGGATGCCGAGGAAGGTGCCTACTTCGCAGCTGCGATTGGCGCGCTCTCCGCACCGCGAGTGAACGTGACTCTCCAGGCAGCAGGTGCGTTCGAAGGTTCGAGCTTTCAAGATTATGCGGTGCTCGTCGTTCCGGATGTCTTCGCTCTGTCGAGTGCAACCGCCGCGCGGGTCGAAGAATATGTGAGGTCAGGTGGGGCAATGCTCACGACGCTCGGCCCCGGAAATGAAGTCGAGCATCCCTTGTTTGCGCAATGGAAGATCGAAAAGCCGCGCCCGCGGCTTTCTCGGATCGGGGACGTGGATGGCAGTCACCCGATCCTGCGCGAAGCCCCAGAATGGCATCGCGTCAGATTCTTCCGACAACGGCCAGTGGAAGTGGGAGAGGATGATCGCATTCTGATCGCGCACGCGGATGGGACGCCGTTGCTCATCGACCGGGCCATCGGTGCGGGCCGCATCCTGGTCCTGACGGCGCCCATCGATCGCCGATGGAACGATCTGGCCATTCATCCCGTGTTCGTTCAGTTCGTCTCGCAGGCCGCTCGCTACCTGATCGGGGGAGATAGCTCAGTCGCGAGTGTGATGGTCGGAGCCCCCGTGACGACCGGATTGACCAGCAGCGCGGGCGGGCAGATATTCGATCCGAGCGGCGATCGAGTGTTGGGGCTAGGAGCTGCAGCCAACGCGGAGCGACTCGTACCGAGCGAGATCGGTTTCTACGAGATCCGGCACGCAAATGGCGCCCGCTGGCTTGCCGTGAACACTGATCGTCGCGAGTCCGATCTCGCGCAGCTTGGACCGGATTACTTGGCGCGATGGCAAGCATTGCGCCAGCGACCCGCTCGCGCAGCGACGCCGGTCGCCACGAGCGAAGAGTCGCGCGAGAAGCGCTCTTACGGTCATGTGCTGCTGTGGGCGGCCGCTTTGCTGCTGCTGGCGGAGTTGCTGATGGCGAATCGATATCTGGCAGTTCGACGTGAGGTTGCCAAATGACAGCCGTCGCGCGACTGGATGCGTACCTCGACGCACTGCGCGGTCGCTTGCGCGCACGTATATATGTGCGCGGCGCGCTTATGGGCGCGCTCGCCGTTCTTGCGATCGTGGTCGGATTCTCGTGGTGGCTGCAGCAGAGCGGATTTGCAAACGCGCTCGTGATCGCCGGGCGTGTGCTGTTGGGTCTCACCCTCGCGCTCATTGCCATCGCGTGTGTGCTCGTGCCGCTGCGCGCGCTGCGCAGGAACGATGGCGCGCACATCTTCGAGCGTACGCTGCCCGATCAGCATGGGCGCGTTGCCACGTACCTCGATGCACGCCGCGGCGAATCCTCACCGCTCATCGAGCTGTTGGCCGAGGACGCGACTCACATTGCAAGTCGTACGCCAGTTGATGAGCTCGTGCCGCCGGCTCGCATCCGCGTCGGCGCTGCAATCGCAGCCGGGGCGTTGTGCGCGCTGATCGCGTTGCTCGCAGTCGGTCCCGGACATTGGAGCTTTACGAGTCGTCACTTCCTGCTCGGCGCCGAATTGCCGCGCGAGGTGGTGCCCGTCCGCAAAATTTCCGTGAAACCAGGGGATGTGACGATCCGGCGCAACAGCGATCTTGCAATTCGCGCATCAGTCGAAGGGTTCGATCCTGAGAATGCGACGGTGTTCGTGCGCTTCGCAGATCAGAGCGACTGGGAACGCGCTCCGATGCAACGTGGCGATGAGGGCGGGTTCGAGTTCAAGCTGTTCGCGTTGCGCAGCCCATTCAAGTACTACGTCGATGCCGACGGCACCCGGAGCGGTGAGCATCAAGTGACGCTCGCGGATCTCCCGCGGATCGAGCACGTCAGGCTCATATACGACTATCCGGATTGGACCGGTCTCGACACGGAAGTAGACGAAGAATCGCGCGACATTCGTGCGGTCGCCGGCACGAAGGTCACCGTCGAGATCGCCAGCGACGCACCGCTCGACAATCCAGTGCTCATTCACGACGGCGATCTGCAGGAGCTCATCCCGAGCGGCGATCGCAACGCGGGAATCTTGGCCGTGCAGAAGCCGGGTGCGTATCACATCGCGGCGAGCGTCGCGGGCGAGCAGGTCGCGCTGAGCGATGAATACACGATCGAGATCGTCCCGGACGAAAAGCCGGTCGTACAGATCGAGCGTCCAGGACGCGACTGGCGCGCGACGAACATCGAAGAAGTGCCGATTCGAGTGCGTGCGCAAGACGACTTCCGGCTGCAGAGCGTAGAGCTGAAATATTCCGTCAATGGCGGAGAGTGGCGCTCGGTGCCGCTCGACCGAAGCGTCAAAGAAACGCGTCAACACACGCTCCTCGAGCTGGAGAAGCTCGGGCAACAAGAGCAGAAAACGAGTGGCTCCACGCTGCTCGCGCCTGGCGACCTGATTTCGTACTACGCGGTCGCCAAGGACCACAAGAGAACGGTGCAGACCGATCTATTCATGGTGCAGGTGCAGCCGTTCGAAAGACGCTTCCTGCAGCAGAACGCCGGCGGTGGCGGCGGCATGGCGGATGAACAGGGCGCGATCTCGGAGCGACAGCGCGAGATCTTGCTCGCCACCTGGAATCTGCAGCGATCTGATGCCAGCAATAGACAATCGCGCAAGCAACTCGAAGACAACGCGAAGATGCTCTCCGACATGCAGGCGACACTCGCGCAGCAGGCGCGAACGCTTGCCACCCGCACACGCGCTCGCGCGCAAGTCGAGTCGGACGTGCGCATCAAGAGCTTCGTCGAGAGCCTCGAGCGCGCGGCGTTCGCGATGGACCCGGCGGCACGTCATCTATCCGCGTTCGAGCTAGATCGCGCCGTGCCGAGCGAGCAGCAAGCGTTGCAGCAACTCTTACGTGCCGAGGCGGCGTTCCGAGAAGTGCAAGTGTCCATGCAGAGCGAAGGGGGCGGTCAGGGCTCGCAGGCGGCGCGTGACTTCGGCGAGATGTTCGAGCTCGAAATGGACGTCGAGAAGAGCCAGTACGAAAGCGAATCGCAGCTCGCGGAGTCCAGCACGAACAAGGAAATGGAAGAGGCCTTGCGCAAGCTCAAGGAGCTCGCCGAACGTCAAGAAGAGCTCGCTCAGGAGGCAAATCGCAATAATCAGCTCACGGCCGAACAGCGCTGGCGTCAGGAGCAGTTGCGTCGCGAAGCAGAGGATCTGCGTCGTCGGCTTGCCGCACTCAATCAACAGCGCGACTCTCGACAACAGGCGCAACAGCAGCAACAACAGCAACAACAGCAACAGGGGCAGGAGCAGCAGGCTTCGAATCAGAGCTCATCGCAAAGCTCCTCACAAAGCCAATCTGGTAGTTCAGGGTCGCAAGGTTCGCCTCAACAGCGATCTGCCGAGCGCAATTCGCAGCAGGATGCGCTCGAATCGGTTGATCAAGCGCTCTCGGAAATGCAGGCGGCGAATTCGGACGAGCGGCAATCGGCTGAGCAGCAAGCCAATGCCGCCCGCGAAGCAAGCCGCAAGCTGCGTGAGGCCGTGAAGAAACTCGATCAGCCGTCTGCGGATGGCCTGGACAAGGCGCTCGAGCAACTCGCCAATCGCGCGGGCGATCTCGCGCGCGATCAGCAGCAGATCGAATCCGATCTCTACGAAGCGCTGCGCGACTCACCGCAAGGCGGTTCATCCGGTGCGCGTCGCAGCGCGATCGACGATCAGCGAGCGCAGGCGCTCGTCGAGAACAAACAGGAGCTTGCACAGAACCTAGGTGAGCTTCAGAAGGACCTGCGCGACAGCGTTCATGGTCATCGCGGCTCGGACAAAGAGGCGAAGCAGCAGCTTGCGGAGATCGTGAACGATATCGAAGCTTCCGATCTCATGTACCGCATGCGGCGTAGCGCTGCCGAGATCTACTACGGGCGTGCGCGCGATGCGGCCGCCCGCGAAGGCATCATCACCGAGGCGCTGCAGAATCTCGAGAAAGACTTGCGTGAAGCTGCGGCACGCGCCGGCAAAGAGGGTACGCAATCGCCCCAGAGCGAGCCCGCGAGCGAGCGCTTGCTGGCCGAAGTCGCGGAGCTGCGTCGGCGTGTCGAACGCAACGAGCGCATGCAAGCGGCAGCAAACGGCGCCTCGCAATCCGAATCGCAGTCGCAGTCGGACTCCGCTGAGCAGCAGGGTGGACAGGCAGGTGAGCGGCAAACCAGGAGCGGTCAGCCCTCATCGGTCGGCGGTGTACGCATGTCGGATCGTTCCTTGTCCGACTGGGATCCGGTGCTGCCGGGCGCTCGAACGGCGGAAGGAACAGCGGAGGGCCGCGACTCGCTTGCGCGTCAATCCGATTCGATTGCGGATCGCGCGCGTCGCATCCGCGAGCGCGCAGCCAATCGCGAGCTCACGGCCGCGGAGCTTGCGACGTTGCGCGAAATGGCGCGCGAGTTGCGTCAGCTCGCAGGCGATCCGCTCGCCGCTGAAGCGGCTGCGATGAAGAGCGCCGTTTCACAGATCGAGCTGGCAGCACTCGCGGCGGTGGCAAACGCGCGCCGCGCGGAGCCTGCGCGCACGTCGGTGCCGGTTGGAGATTCGCCGCAGTATCGCGAAACCGTCGCGGAGTACTATCGACGCTTAGGCGGGAGCTGATCGTGCACCACGGAAAAGTAGGCACTGCGCAAGCGCGCTCAGCGTGTCGCATCTGCACCGCTCGCTCGCAGTAACGGTGCCCTGTGATCAAGACCGCCATTGCCGTCGTGATCGCAGCGCTCAGCGCGGGGTCCTCTAATCTCATCACCGGCGACGGCGGCCGCACCGGCCAGCCAGCGGATCTCGCGAAGCTCAACTTCGTGCGCGCGATCTATGACAGTGAAGGCGGCATGGGTGAAGCGTACTACGCGTACGACGGTCGCCTCTGGGCGCGCTGGGAAACCGACTTCCCGGAAGGGGATGACAACTTCGCGCGTCGGCTTGCGCAGCTTACTCGTATCGCTGTGAGCGAGCGCGCTTACAGTCGCTTGCTGACTGCGGTCGACCTCGGCGATTTTCCAATGCTCTATATGTCCGATGTCGGATACATGGTGCTGACGCGCGAGGAGCGCGCAGCGTTGCGCCAGTACCTATTGAATGGCGGGTTCGTGTGGGTCGATGACTTCTGGGGCGATGCGGAGTGGCAGCAATTCGCTCGAGTGATGCGGCAGGTGTTGCCCGATCGAGAGTGGCAGGTCTTGCCGACCAGCAATCCGGTGTTCGATGCCGTATTCGACCTAGAGACCGTGCCGCAGATTCCGGCTCTGCCGTTTGCAAGTCCGGTCGGCAGCACGGCCGAGCCGCCCGGCGCTCACAAGCTGCCGACTGGCTCGATGGAAGAGGCGCAGATGCGCGCGTGGCTCGATGACAGTGGACGCATCATGGTGCTCGCCACTCACAACACAGATGTCGGCGACGGGTGGGAGCGCGAAGCCTACGGCGAGTGGTACTTCGAAACGTTCTCGACGAAATCCTATATGGTCGGCACGAACGTGGTGGTGTATGCCATGCTTCATTAGGAGAGAAGGGGATAGGGGATAGGGGATAGTCAGACACAGAGCCCCTCTTCTGCCATCTGACTATCCGCTATCCCCTATCCCCTTCTTCTGCAACGCACTTCACCTCTTTCAGCTCGTAGCGCTCGTTCGTTCGTACATGGATCAACGCGCAGTCCGAGCCGCTCTTCACGAGCCGGAATTGCTCCGGTCTTTCGTAGTCGCGGCCCGAGAGACGTCGGCCTTGCGGATCGCGTGGCACCCTGCGCTCGACGATGAGCATGCTCTCGCGCGTGAGCGCGTCGGCTGCGATCGTGATGTTCGCGCCGTTCAGCGCCGTGCTCACGATACGCAGGATCTCGACGCGACTCTCGGAGCTCGGCTCGACGATGACCGCGGCAACATCTTGCTGCGCCATCGACGCACACGCGCTGAGACACGCGACGAGGCAAGCCGATGGCAGCAGCGCGCGCATGGTTACATGTCTCGCAGGATGCGATTCTCGCGGAATGGGTTGCGAATCATGACACCATCGGAGGGCGCAGTCCCCTCGCCCCCTTTCAACCGTGCGTCCGGCGCGAATCCCGACGGTGCAGGGCATTGCAAGTTGCCGCTCGCTCGAAACCCGAGCGCGGCCGCGAGGCGCGCCTCGGTGACATCGCCGAGCGCGCGCGAGAAGTCATCGGCCACCTGGCAACCGGGTACGGCTGCGCCACCCGCACTCGTATCGTTGCTCGGTTTGAATCCATCGCCATAGTCGCCAAAGTCTTGCGCGTTCTTGCCTTGGAACTGGATCGAGAAGTACGTCGTGCCGCAATTGTCCCAGGCGTAGAAGCCGTAAGGCTTGCCGCAAGTACGCGTTCCGATCTGGTACACCTCGACGCCGACTCCTCGCAAGCCGTTCAAGATCGCCTCGCTCGCCGAGCAGGTGTTCGCGCTCGTGATCATGTAGACGCGATTCAAGTTGAGCGTGGGCAATGCGGCGCCTGGCGTGACGTTGCCTATGCCAAGCGTGGTCCTGTGAAAAGGTGTCGGCGACAGAGGCCGACCTGTGACGGGATTCGTCGTCGTGTGCTTGTCATTGAACTCGATACGCTCGAACGCTTGCCCGTTTGTGCGGGTTGAACCTGCGATCATGTATGCGAGCTGCGCGGCGATATCGAGATAGCCACCCCCGTTGTAGCGAATGTCGAGCACGAGATCCGTCACGTTGGCCGCGCGCAGCGTTTCGATCGCGTTGATCAACTCCGGCTCCGCAGTGGCGATGTGATCGTTGAAGACCATGTAGCCGACGCGATCGGTGTCGGGATTGAGCACCGTGACGTTCTGCACGGGATCGCTCGTCACTTCGGTGGGCGTCATGTTCACCGTCACTTCGGCACCCGAGATGCGACGTATGCGGAACGAATGCGATTGGTTATTCGAGGGGAACAGGCCCGCATTCAACACATCGACACCCGCGTCCGTGTTGTTGTTCACGGCATCGATGCCATCGACCGCGACGACTTCATCGCCTCGTTGCAAGCCCGCGTTCGATGCTGGCGAGTTCGGTTCAGTGAAAGCGACGACGATTCGTCGCGGCGGTGTGGCGGCCAAGATGATCCACTGCGCGCCGTACCCGAGACTTACGCCCGACTGCGATAACTGGTACCAGTCGAACGAATCGTAGGTGAAATGAAATCGATCCTTAGGAAGTCCCGACGCGGTAACGGCCGAGGTCTTCAGCAGATCGAAATAATCCAACGTCTCGTAGTTCGCCGGATTCAGATCGGGCACCTCGCGGTACCAGAGATAAAGCTCGTTCGTCCAAGAACGTAGGAAGTTGTTTTCGTCCGTGCGCGTGCCACTGCGATCCGGATACGCAACGCCGGTCGCAGGGTTGGTTCCACTGCGTGGCTGCACGCATTGATTCGCGAAGGTCGACGAGGGTTGGAATACGCCCGGTGTGTAGCCACTTCCGCCGCTCGGTGGTGGTGTCAGACCACCGCCGCCGCCTCCCCCTCCGCCACATGCTGCGAGCCATCCTAAGCTCGTGATCGCCGCTGCAACGCGCCACCACTTCATTGTCATCGCTCCGCTGAAATAGGTCCGTCGCGCCTTTGTACTACAAGGCTATGGGGCATTCCATGAGGGACTCGCTGTAAAGCGTTAACCATTTGAAAATCCGTATCAGTTCAGCCTGCGTTAATGCGCGCCGGCGCAAGCGCGCTCGTTCCTCGCCAGGCGGCTTCGATGCGGGAGGAAAGAGGTCTGCGATCGAGCGTCCACACGAGCGTGAGACAGCCGGCGACGGATAAGGCCGCGCCGATGACGAATGCCGGCAAGTATCCGAAGGCATCCGCGATCACGGCACCCACGACGTTACCGATGCTGCCCACGAGCACGACGATGCTCGCTAAGAGGGTGTAGTCGGTCCCCGCGTGTTCTGGATCGGATGCGTCCATCATGAACGTGAACAACGCGACCGTCGCGATCGTGCCGATGACGCCTTCAAGAATGGTCGCCGACCACAGCATCGCGACCCCGCCCACGCCGGCAGCCGCGAGAATATAAAGAATGAAGCATGCACCTTGCGCAAGACCGCTCACGAGCAATGCGTGACGACGACTGACTGCGAACGCGAACCAACCGCCGAGGAAGGCGCCCGCAAGGCTTGTCAACGAGCCGACGGTGCCTTTCATGAGCGCGATCGTCTGGGTCTCGAGTCCGAAGTCAGTGAGGAACGGACCCCACAGCGTCGAGATGACCTGATCGCCGAAGCGATAGCAGAACACCAGCGCAATGATGGCGAGCATGCCTGGCCTCAATAAGCGTTGGAGCCAACCGGCGAGCAGGTAGGTGGGTGTTGCCTGCGTTGACTCGCCCTCCGGAGGCTCGCGCAAGACCAGGACAGGAATGACCGTAAGCGCGAGCAGCAGGGCCATGCACGCAAACATCGTCGACCAATTCGTCCGATCGAATACGATCAACAAGAGGCCGCCGCCCAGGATCATGCCGATGCGGTACGCGCCGACTTGGATCCCATTCCCGATGCCGCGCTCTTCGTTGTCGAGCATGCGCACCGCCAAACCGTCGGTCACGATGTCCTGCGTGGCTGCAATCAGATTGAATACGAACGCGGCAATGAGCATGAGCGCGAGCTGCTCGGTGCCATCGATGCTCGCGAGCACGGCTGCGGCTGCAATGGAGGTGAGCTGAAGAGACAACAGCCATTGCTTGCGGCGACCGATTCGATCGACCACAGGCGCCCACAGAAACTTCAGCGCCCACGGCAAATAGAGCAAGCTGAGTGCGCTGATCGCGGTAAGCGAATATCCCGCCTGGCGAAGCAGGATCGGCAACGCACCCGTGAAGAAACCGAACGGTAAACCTTGCGCGATATACAACGCGACCAGCAATGCGACTTTGTAACGACGGCTCATTCTTGATGCGATGACACGCCCGAGGTCGTTTCAGTTAACCTTGCACCGATCACATCTGCTTCCGGCGCTCGAATGAATTATCTGCTCGAAAGCGTCATGTATGTGCTTAGCACGGTCGCTGCGTTGTTGCCGATCGTGAACCCGCTATCCGCGGTCGGTTTAGTGGTGAGCATCACGGCGAATCTCACCGACGAGGAGCGAACCGAGCAGATCAAGCGCGCCTGCATCTACATGTTCTGCATTCTGACAGCGTTCCTCGTCGCCGGGGGGCTCATCATGGGGTTCTTCGGGATCTCGATCCCGGGTTTGCGTATCGCAGGCGGCTTGATCGTGAGCTACCTGGGGTTTCGTATGCTGTTTCCGGAGACCGCCGTCATTTCGCGGCAGGAGCAGGTCGAAGCCTTGCATAAACAAGACGTGTCCTTCACGCCGCTTGCGATGCCGAGCTTGAGCGGGCCGGGCTCCATTGCGGTCGTGATCGGTGTCTCGACCGCTGCGCAGCAGTCCGACCGCGTCATCGTCAATCACATTCTCGTCGCAATCGGCATCGCGATCACGGCGGTGATCTCGTATATCGTGCTGCGCGCTGCGGCTCGCCTCGACCGCTTGCTCGGCGCGACTGGCATGAATGCAATCGCGCGCATCATGGGATTCTTGCTGATCTGCATCGGCGTGCAGTTCGTGATCAATGGGGTCGTCGAGATCTCGTCCATGCTTGGGCAGCGAGCGGGCGAGAACGTGTCGGGTTGAAACCCGACCTACGCGCTCGTTACTTCAGCACTGGTAGCTCGATTGCGATGACCTCGCGATCCTTCAGCGTCACGCTGCCGCTCAAGAATCCGGTAGCGCCGATCTCGAGCGCATAGAGCAGCACCCGTGTGCCATTCTCGGCCCGCATGGACGTTGGCCGTCCGAGCAGCTCGATCACATCCATCTCGCTCGCACCGAGCTCGAGTTTCCGCCACTTGATCGCATCGACCCACGCATCGGGGGACACGGATCGATCGTCCGCACCTGCGCCTGGCGTCAGGCGAGGGGACCCGTCGCGTCGGCGCAGCTCGCTGATCTCTCGCTGGAGCGTGCTCACTTGACGCTCTAGATCTCGAACATCCTGCTCGAGGCGAATGATCCGGTTGTAATCATCGCCGAGCGCTACGCCGGCCGCGAGCCACGCGGCCAGTAACACGATGACCGTTCGCATGATTCTCACCACATCTAAGAGGGCACAGCCTAAACGCACGATCTTGGTACTTCTTTCCCTTTGGCCGGGCGGAGCGCGTGGACGAGGTTTCAAGATCCTTGCAGAATCGAGCCCGCATTCGTTCGGCCAATCAAGGTTCATGATGAAGACGCTGGCACTTCTACTGTCGTTTCTCGCATGCTGTGCACAGAGCGCGTTCGCGGCCTCTAGTGTCAACGCAAGCGTCTCCATCCTTCATGACGAAGATCGAGCGCAAGCCGCATACGCGGCGCGCAAGTTGACTGTCGCATTGCAAGAGCGCGGCTACGAGGTGACGCGCAAGCGCACCGGGTACGACCATCTGATCAGTCTGGCGGTGCATGGGGAGCGGCTCGGTCCGGAAGCGTTCGCGATCGTGCCGCAAGGCAAGGTCATCACGATCTACGGGGGCGATGATCGCGGGATGATCTACGGCGCGCTCGCGCTTGCCGAAACGCTGCGCAACGGCGGGGCGCTCGATCGCATCGAACCCATCGAAGAGCGAGCGCATCTCGAATTCCGCGGCATCAAGTACAACTTACCTTGGGAAACGTATCGCGCGAGCACGGCGCTCGATCAGCATTATGAAACCGCGCGGGATCCGAAGTACTGGGAGGCCTTCCTCGACATGATGGTCGAAAACCGCTTCAACGTGATCAGCTTGTGGAACCTGCACCCCTACACCTTCATGGTGAGACCGAAGAATTTCCCGGAAGCGAGCCCATGGTCCGACAAGGAACAGGAGGCGTGGCAGAAGCTGTACCGCGAGATTTTTCGCATGGCGAAGGAACGCGCGCTCGATACGTACATCGTTCATTGGAGCATCTTCGTCAGTCGCGAGCTCGCGGAGGCGCACGATGTAGCGAAGGTAAACTTCTATCCTCATTACTACGTACCGGGCGACACGTCCGAGATCGTGCGTCGCTACTTGCGCGAGAGCGTCGAGCAAGTGCTCGAGGAGTACCCCGATCTCGATGGCATTGGCATTTCACACGGCGAAGGGATGGCCGAGATGACGCCGATCGAGCGGCAGCAATGGATGGACGATGTGCTCATCGCGGGAATGCTCAAAGCGAATCGTCCGGTCAAGCTGATCCATCGCGTGCCGTTTTCCTCCGGCACATCGTCCGAGCCCGGGGTGAGCAAGAACGTCGAAGAGGTGACGCGCGCGGCGATGGAGCGCTTGGAGAATCGGTTCGCTGGTCCGATCTGGGTCGAGATGAAGTTCAATTGGTCGCACGCGCACTCAACCCCTAGGCTCGTCAAGGTCCATGGCGGCGAGCTCGGCGATACTTACTTCGTTCCCGAGCCCAGGAATTACAAGATCACGTGGCAAGCGCGAAACGAGGATTTCTTCGCGCTACGCTGGGGTGTGCCGAGCTTCATTCGCGAGCACATTGCGCTGAACGGGACGCCGGACTACGTCGGCGGATATTTCATCGGCTCCGAGACGTACATCCCCGCGCTCGACTACTTCACCGCCATCAAGGAACCCGTACAGTGGAAGTGGGCGTTCGAGCGCCAGTGGCTGTTCTACAAGTTATGGGGGCGCTTGCTCTACAACCCAAAGACGCCCGATGCGCTCTTCCAAGCCGACTTCGTGCGCAGATATGGCGAGCGTGCGAAGAATCTGCTGCAGGCGTTATCGCTCGCCTCCTCCACGCAGCTACGACTCGCATCGCTGTACGATTCCAAATGGGACTTCACGTTGTACAGCGAGGGATTCCTCGCGCTGCAAGGCGAGACCACCAAGTACATTTCGGTCGATCAGCTGATCGCACAACCGACAATGGATCCGGACTACGTTTCCGTCCGCGAGTACGTCGATTCGCTCGCGAACGAAGGTTCGTTTGCAGCGAGCAGCGTGACACCGCCCAGGTTGATCGAGATGTTGGAGCGCGACAATCGTGAGGCGCTCGAGCTCGTCAAGGGATTGGACACTGACGCGAACGCGTCGTTGCGCTATGAAGTTGCGGACGTGCGCGCGTGGGCGAATCTCGGCCTGCATTTGGCCGAGAAGCTCAGGGGCGCGGTTGCACTGCACACTTATCGAACGGCGGGCGGCGAGGAGAACAAGCAAGCCGCAATCGATCACTTGACGCGTGCCCTCGAGTATTGGGATGAAGTCGTGAGCATCACGCGCCCGCTCTATCGCGACATGCCGCTGACGCATTACAACCATAATGCGTTCGTCGCAAACGATGACAATCTCTTCCACTGGGCGCTCGTGCGCGATGAAGTCGCAAATGACGTGAAGATCGCTCGGGAGAGTCGGGCGGCGAGCGTTCAGCGCTAGACTTGCTAGGCGGCGAGCGGTCACTCGGGAGCTTTCGGTTATCGATGTCAGAGCGTCTCAGGCAGATCGTGGAGAGCATGAAGATTCGCGCAGGCGATCTCGTGCTCGAAATCGGTTGCGGTCACGGTGTAGCTGCCGCGTACATCTGCGAGCGCCTGGAAGATGGCCACCTGGTCGCGATCGACCGGTCTCGTAAGATGATCGACGCGGCGAAGCGTAAGAATGCGCGCGCCGTTGCCGCCGGAAAGGCGAGCTTCCATGTGGCAGACATGTACGAGTTCGAGCCCGGCACGCGCAAGTTCGACAAGGTTCTCGCCGTGCGTGTAGGTTCATTTCATCGAGAGCGTGCGAAGGCTGAGACGATCGTCAAGCGCTGGCTCGCGCCGCGTGGCAAGCTCTTCGTTGTCTATGACGAGCCCACCTGAGGAGCGATGCTCAGGCGCAACTTCATCATCGCTGCCGCCGCTGCGACCAGTGCGTGCAGCAAGTCGTCAGAGCATCATCCAAGGAGTCGTCGATGTATGGCCTGATCGGAAAGATTACGGTGACTGGAGGCAAGCGCGAGGAGATCATCGAGATCTTGCTCGAAGGCATCGAACAGATGCCGGGCTGTCTGAGTTACGTCGTGGCAAAGGATCCGAGCGATGCGAATGCACTCTGGATCACCGAGGTCTGGGATAGCGCGGACAGTCACAAGGCCTCTCTACAGATGCCATCGGTGAAGAAGGCGATCGAGCGCGCGAAGCCGATGATTGTAGGATTCGGTCCGAGCTATTTTACCGAGCCAGTCGGTGGGCATGGTTTGAAGCGAGGTGCCTGAACAGCTCGAGCACCTTCGATGCAGCGAAACGATGAGGTGAGCGTCATGGGTTCCGATGTAGAACGCGATGTCGAGAAGGGATACAGCAATGCAGAGTTTGCTGCGAAGCTGCGCCGGCTGGCCGATGCGGTCGAGCGCAACGAACGATTCGAGATTCAAATTGCAGGTAAGCGCATCTATGTTCCCGTGAGAGCAGCCTTCACGGTCGAGCACGAAATCTCGGGAGGCGAGGAAGAGATCGAATTTCAGATCAAGTGGCAGCGCGAGTGACGCGCTCACGTTCGACTTTTCGCCTGCGCAATCAAGGCTTGCAGTTGCGGCCATTCGACAGGACGCACTAGATAGGCATCGAAACCCTCGAGCTTCACGCGCTCGGAGCTCGACACCTGAGCAAGCAGAGGACGTTTGCCGTCTTGCTCGCGCATAGCTCGCACGATCGCACTGACATCGCATCCGGGCAGATCGATATCGATCAGCGCCACATCCGGTGAGAACTGGGCGAGGCTCTCGGTCAGGGCCGTTCCCGTGTAGAGCGCCTTGGCTTCCATGCTCTCGAGCTGCAAGATCATCGCGAGGCTATCGGCCGCATCGCGATTGCGATCGGCGATGAGGACGCGAGCCGAATCTGATGCGCTATCGTGAGGTGTGGCGGACTGCTCGGGCGCCGGTACATAGATGCTCGTGCTCACTCCTGCGCTCGCTGCACGCACGTTGATCTCCGCGCCGTCCTTCGCCAGCATGCGCTTCACCGCTTGGATGACAGCGCGTGTATTCGTCTGGTCTGCATCGGCCACCGAGCGCGTGCTTCGGATCTCGATGAGGGATTGACCTGCGCCGTGTGAAACACTGACCTCGATGTTCCCTTCGGGTGCGAGATGATCGATCGCATCGAGGAGCAGAGCCAAGACAGCCGTGCGCATGTCGGTCTTGCTTGCATGCGCGTTGACACCAGGGGCGATATTCGTCGTCGCTCTGGCGGCAGCACGCTCGTGCCGAAGCAACTGCACGGCTTCGGAAATCAGCGCAGAGATGTCGAATGTCTCGGCTGGACCTGCTGGCTCAGCGACCTCGTTGACGAGCTGATCGAGCGTACGGCGCAACGTGATGAGCTGCTGCTGCAATAATGACAAACACTCTTGGGGAGACACCCGCACGGCACCCGGAGCACTGATGCACTTGCCGAGCAATTCCAATCCGGAATGGAGGCTCTGAACCGCGTTGTTGATATCGTGATTCAGCGTGCGGCGGCACCGCTCGAGCACTTGCCTGCGCAGCGCGCTCGCTTGCAGCTCGTACCCTTCGAGCCGAAAACCACTGCCGCCGGGTGAGGTCATACGGAGGACATATCGCAACTACGAACCAGCGCGACACGTTACTCGTGCGCACCAAGCGCGGCAAGCAGACGGGCCTGAAAGTGCGCTCCAGGCTTATCCAAAGATCGCGACGAGCTGTCTGCTCAACGCCGCGGGCACGTCGTTCGGGTTGTAGAGCACACCGGTTTGGCTGACGTAACCTTCTTTCGCTGCATCGATGTCGTGCTCTACACGCCACCAGCGATTCGTACCGAAGTCGAACGTGTGATCGAGAAACTCGAGGGTCCATGTGAGCGAGCTTGCAGGCGCAGGTGCCGAGTACATCGACATGGCCGGTGTCGGTAGGCAGTCGCTGAGCGCCACGACGTGCGACTCGGTCGTCGGCGCAGGATCGCGATGACGAATGAACGCCCGACCCGCCGTGCGCGTACCGCTGAACAGCGCTGGGCCTTCGATCCACCGCACATCGAAATGCTGTAGAAAGCGCGGTGCCCCTTCGAACGCAATCACGACTTCATTGATCTGATCGAGCGGGCGAGCGGGAGGTGATCCGGTCAATGGCACGTGAACGCTCGTCTCTCGCGCCCCGCCATACACGCCCAAGAGCATCGCGGCGACTTCACCTCGCGTCGAAATCTCGCATTGAACCGTGCTGACGGCGCGTCCCACGCGAAGCAATCGTGTCGAGATGCTCCACGGGCCGCAGACTGCGGGCCCCACGAAGGTCGTCTGCAATGAACGGAGCACTCGATCGTGCGGCACAAGTCTTCGCATCGCTTCATTGCCAATCGCGGCAACAACCCCTCCGAACGTCGCGCGTCCCTGGCCCCAGTCGTCACCGACCTCGACGGAACATTCCGTTCCTTCACCGCGCATGGTGTCCAGGATGTCTGAGAGATGCATAAGTGACCCAGTGACCAGGTGACGAGGTGGCGAAGTCAGAAAATAGGGAGACTGCACCTCCACGATGCTACAACAGTGCAGAGTCACTGCGTCATCGCCATGTCGCTCGCGGCCTTGTCTGACTTCGTCACCGCCGTGGTACGCGATCTGACTTCGTCACTTCGTCACCTCGTCGCTCGCCGTGCAATGCGCGAGCTACAAAAGCTTGGTCCCATTCGGCACCGGCCGCTCCGGGCCCGCAAGCACGACACGTCCTTCGCTGTCGTGAAATCCTGTCACGAGCACCTGCGACTGAAACGGCCCTATCTGTTTCGGCGGGAAGTTCACGACCGCCATGACTTGGCGTCCAATCAATTCGTCCCTCGTATACAGCGCTTTGATCTGCGCGCTCGAGACGCGCTCGCCGATTTCAGGTCCGAAGTCGATGCGCATCTTCCAGGCGGGCTTGCGCGCTTCTGGAAAGTCCATGACGTCCACGATCGTTCCGATGCGCAATTCCACTTTGATGAAATCCTGCCAATCGATCAACTGCATCGTTCTTCTCCAATCTGTGTCGAACAAACATCCTCGTAATCCAATGCTTCGTGATTCGCACGCCCTGGTGGAACCATGGGTAATGCCAGCTCTTCCGCCGCGATAGGTACTCGCACCAAGGTAGGGCCACGCGTATGTAATGCCTCCCGGAGTGTGCGCTGCGGGTTCGATGTGCCCTGCAGATCCCAGCTCGCGATGCCGAATGCGCGCGCCACCTGTGCGAAATCCGTCGGCTTCACGAACGTCGAGGCGATCTCGCGTCGCTCGTAGAAAAGTCTCTGCTGTTGCTTCACCAGTCCGAGAGCCGCATTGTCCATCACGATGATCTTCACGTTCAGATCGAGCTCCGCGACGGTTGCGAGCTCTTGGATGTTCATGAGTAAGCTGCCATCGCCGGTGAAGCACACCGTCGTCGCGTGAGGTGACGCAAGCGCTGCGCCGATTGCTGCCGGTAGTCCGAAACCCATCGTGCCCAAACCGCCGGAGGTCAGCCAGCGATGCGGATCGCTGAACGGAAACGCTTGTGCGACCCACATTTGATGTTGACCTACGTCTGTGGTGACGATGCACTCGGCAGGAGCAAACTTCGCGACTGCGCTCACGATGCCATACGGCGAGCAAACCGTTTCTGCATCTTTGATCATGAGCGGATGCATTCTCTTGAGCTCATGCACGCGCGCCAACCACGCTCGACGTTCGGTCCGCCGCGCGCGGCTGAGGAGCGCTTGCAACGCGGAACGGGCATCCGCATGAATCGCCAGCACGGGCGATTTGATTTTGCCAAACTCGCGAGCGTCGATGTCGATGTGAACGATCTTCGCCTGCGCAGCGAACACAGCGGCCTTGCCGACGGCTCGATCATCGAAGCGAGCGCCGATCGCGAGCAACAGGTCGCATTCATCGAGAATGCAGTTCGTGTAGCGTGCGCCGTGCATGCCCAGCATCCCGATGTTCAAAGGGTGATGGGACGGTAATGCGCCCAATCCCATCAACGTCGTCGTAGTGGGGGTTTCCGTGAGCTCCGCAAGCTCGCGAAGCAGGCGGTGTGCGCGTGCTTTGACGATGCCTCCTCCGACATACAGAACTGGACGTTCGGCAGTCGCGAGTAGATCGGTCGCTCTGTCATAAGCAGAGGAGTTCTCGACCTCGCTTGCGCGAATCGATGGTATCGCCGGCGGGTACATGCGAGGCGAGAGCGCGAGCGGCTGCGTCTGCACATCCTTTGGGATGTCGATCAAAACGGGACCGGGCCGGCCGCTCTGCGCGACGTGAAACGCCTCAGCGAAAATATCTGGAAGCTCCTCGGCGCGGCGTACGAAATAGCTACGCTTCGTGATCGCTCGGACGATGTCGAGCGTTGCAACTTCCTGAAACGCATCCGTGCCGATCATCGCAATGGGTACTTGACCGGCGATACACACGAGTGGGATCGAGTCGAGCTTCGCGTCCGCGATGGCAGTCACGAGATTCGTGACGCCCGGCCCAGAGGTCACCATGCACACCGCGGCTTTGCCGGTCACACGGGCCATGCCCTGCGCGATGAAACCGGCAGCTTGTTCGTGCCGCGCAAGAACATGGCGAATCGAACGCGATCTTGCGAGCGCCGCGTACAAGGGCAGGATCGCGCCGCCGGGAATGCCCGCGACGAGGCGAATACCTTGGTCTTCGAGAAGTTTGACGATCAGCTCGGCGCCAGTCGTTTGCATGAGAGCTTCCTTTTGCTTGGAGCCCTTCGACATGACCGGCGCAGATAAAGAAAAACCCCCGCCGGCTCACGCCGGAGGGGGTTTGTTTATTCGTTGCAAGCTCCCCTACGGCGTCGTTTGTACGACGACGACGACCAGGGCGACTACGACGATCGCAGATCGGAAACTGGTGCGGAGTTCGGCTTGCATGTTAGGACTATAGAGGCGGCAGCGATGGGTATGCAAGCGCGAAGTGACGGAGTGACGAGGTGACGGAGTGACGAAGTCAGAATTCGGAAGGAATGCTCCGTCGAGTCGGCGATTGAGCTCTGACTTCGTCATTCCGTCACTTTGTCACCTCGTCACTTGGCTCAGTCGGCACGCGCAGGAGGCCCGACGTACAGCGCGGCAGGCCGAATGATGCGGTTGTCCTTCCGCTGTTCGACGCTATGAGCCACCCAGCCAAAGATGCGAGATGCCGCGAACGTCGCGGTGAAGAGCTCCTTCGGAATGCCTAGCGCCAGGAACACGACGCCTTTGTAGAACTCCATGTTCGCGCGTAATGCGCGTCGCTTCGCCGCCGTCTGTTCGACGAAGGCAGCTTCGACCGCGCTCAACACTTCGTAAATTCTCTGATGCTCGGGCGTCGTTGCGATCTTGCGCGCCATCGCCTTCATGATCTTCGCTCGGGGATCGACCACTCGATACTCGCGATGCCCCATGCCGAGTACGCGACGACTCGTACGCAAGCATTGCGCCACGAACTCACCGGCTGCCTCCGCCTCACTGACCTCGAGCGCCATCTCCAACGCCCCCTGGTCGGCCGCGCCGTGGAGCGGACCGTACAATGCGCCCATCGCGGCGGAGAGCGCGGATGACATCGGTGCGAGCGTGGAAGTGACCACGCGCGCAGTGAACGTACTCGCATTGAATCCGTGATCGAGCTGCAGGATCTGCATACACTCGAACGCGTCGACTTCCTCTGGAGTGGGCGTGCGACCATGCATGAGCATCAGGAAGCGTTCGCCGTAGCGGCGCGAGGACGGATAGGGATGTTCGGGATGGTCTTCGAGCGCGGCGAGGATCAGCGCGATGGCTGCGGGTAGTCGCGCTGCGATCACGAGGCCTTCATGTTCATCTGCCGAATCGCCGAGGCGCACATCAGGCGGCTCGAAACCCAGCAAGGGCAGCATTGCCTGCAAGGTGGCCATCGGATGAGCGCCGTGTCGTGCGAGCTCGCGCAACGAATGCGCCGTTTCGGGC
Organism: Pseudomonadota bacterium; assembly: GCA_023417315.1. Classification (GTDB taxonomy): domain Bacteria; phylum Pseudomonadota; class Gammaproteobacteria; order Steroidobacterales; family Steroidobacteraceae; genus Steroidobacter. The sequence continues at coordinate 3,415 of JAEZFW010000018.1, read as the reverse complement.
GGCAGGCGTCCGGCGTGCCACAAGAATTCCTCGACCTCGGCCAGTCGTCGCGCATTCGGAAGCTCACCCGCGACGATCAGATTCACGATCGCTGCGAACGGGTGCTTGACGAGGCCTTCTACCGGGTAACCGCGGTAGTACAAGCGCCCAGCTTCGCCGTCCACGAGTGAAATCGATGTTGTATCGGCGATGACGCCTTCGAGGCCTTTGTGGACTTGATTCATAAGGGTCGTGACTCGCGGGTCGGGGGTAGTCAGAATCGTGGGCTCCACGCTACGTTATCGCTCGCGCAGTCGAGCTTACGACCCCGTCTGATCGATGCGGCTATCAGTAGGGATGATGGCGTGGCCCATGTCTCGTTCGCCTGATCTAGAGTTCTGAAACGCCTCTTGCTCAATGCAAATTGAACGTAATGAAATTCGCTGTTTTCACGCGGTCGTAGAAGCCGGCGGGTTCAGTCGCGCGGCCGAGCGGCTGGAGCTGTCGCAATCCGCCGTGAGCCAGGCGATCGCGAATCTGGAGCATCGGTTGGGTGCGGTGTTGCTTCGCCGCGGCAATCCGCCGCAGCTCACGGAAGCCGGAATTCGGCTGTTGCGATTTGCCGAAACGGTCATGCACGAGGAGCGCGAAGCGCTCGCTGACATTTCCCAGATCAAGTCCGGTGCCCTGTCGATTCTTTCTCTTGCGATCTCGCCGGCCTCGAACGCGCGCTACGGCATGTCCCTTTTGAAAGAATTCTCAGAGCGCAATCCGCAGACGCGCTTCAAGGTCGTCGTCGCGCCCAGTCGCGAGATCGTCTCAGGCGTCTCGGACGGACGATGGGAACTGGGCTTTGGACCGCTGCAGCATGCAATGCCCGAGTATTTCGCGTTTCATTCGTGCTTTGCCGAGACCAGGCGCCTCATGATTTCACGCGACCACCCGGCGCGTGAGGCGCTGCAACGCGATGCGCTCGCCACGTTGAGAACGCTCCCTCTGGTGACGTCCTATCTCGACGATTCGCCCCGCCGCCCCCGCGCGAGCCGGCTGCGCAATGCGTTCGCTTCCGTCTGGGAGGTCAGTCATATGCAGCTGCGGTTATCCCTGGTCGCGGAGGGCAAAGGTGTCACGTACGTTTCGGATCTCGTGACCGACATACCAAAGGAGCTGGTGCCCATCGAAGGGCTGCCCTTCTCGAGCATCGAGCGTCAGGTCGGCGTGTACTACTTGCGTCATCAACCGCTTTCTCAAGCAGGCCTGCGCTTCGTTGCGCTGTGTCGCGAGCGCTGGAATGCGTGAACGTTTTCGCCCGCGCTACTGGTTGGAACGGCTGTCGCTGAAGCGCGATCGAGACAAGACATCGAGATCGGCCGAGGACATCGGTCGGCTCGCCGCCGAGTTCGACACGATCTTCGAGAATGCCGCGCTCGGGATCGTCATCACCGATGAGATCGGCCGCTTCGTGCGCACGAACCGGGCATACGAGCGATTCTTGGGATACGAGAAGGGCGAGCTCATCGGGCGTTCGGCGCGACGTGTCACCCACCCCGATCACTATCCTCATGACGTGCAGATGTTTGGCGAGATGACGCGAGGCGAACGCGCTTCGTATCAGGTCGACAAGCGCTACATTCGGCAAGACGGCTCGATCGTATGGGGGCGGTTGACAGCATTTGTCGTGCGACCGCAGCACACGAGCTCGCCGTTCTTCATGGGACTGGTCGAAGACATTCATGAGCGTCGGCAGATCGCAGAACAGCTGCGCGAAAGCGAGCAACGGCTGCAGCTCTACATCGACCGCGCGCCCCTCGCGTGCATCGTCTGGGATGCGCAACAGAGCGTGCGCGTTTGGAATCCAGCCGCGGAGCGAATGTTCGGGTACACCGCCGGCGAAGCGATCGGCAGAAATATCTACGACTTGACCTCGACACCAGAAGGTCTGCGCGCCATCGAACCCATTCGCCGCGCGGCGCGCGCAGGGCAGCCACACGCGGACAATCTCGTAGTGGAGAACCGGCGCAAGGACGGCAGCCGCGTTCAAAGTCACTGGCATTACACGATCGTGCGCGATGCGAGCGGTGCGATCGACGCGGTGATCGCGTTCGCCATAGATATCAGCGCACGCTTGCGAGCCGAGGAGGAACGCGGGCTGCTCGAGTCTCAGTTGCGCCAAGCGCAAAAGATGCAGTCGCTCGGCACGCTCGCAGGCGGGATCGCGCACGACTTCAATAATCTGCTGCTCGCGATCTCCGGCAACACACGGCTCGCGACTGAGGATCTGGCGCCCGATCATCCCGCGCAGATCTCCTTGGCCGAAGTCGCAAAGGCGAGCACGCGTGCCGCTGCGGTCGTCAATCAGATTCTCGCGTTCAGCCGACACGAAGAATCGCCGCGATCTTCCGTGGACCTGCACTCGATCATCGAGGAGTCGACATCGCTGTTGCGCGCAGCGCTGGGTCCCCGCATCGCGCTGCGGACCAAGCTCATGTCAGAGCTCATTCCGGAGCGGCCGATCGTGCTCGGCGATCCTGCGCAGATTCATCAGGTGCTCGTGAATCTTGCGACGAACGCTGCGCATGCAATGAGCGAGCGGGGCGGCGAGCTCTCGATCGAGCTCGACGTTGCAACCATCGATTCGGCGCGCACGTTGCATCTCGGCGAGCTACCGCCGGGTCAGTACTACCGTTTGTCCGTACGCGATGCAGGATCAGGGATCCGACCCGAGATGCTCGAACGGATCTTCGAGCCTTTCTTCACGACGAAACCGCGCGGACAAGGCACGGGCCTCGGGCTCGCAGTCGTGCACGGAATCGTCAAGGGACACGATGGCGCCATCGATGTGGAGACGAAAGCCGGTGCAGGAAGCACCTTCCACGTTTATCTGCCTGTGTTCGACGGTGAGGCAATGGTGACGGAAAGCGTTCCGAGCGCACAGCGGGGGCAAGGTCAACGCATCCTCTACGTCGATGATGAAGAGTCGCTCGTGTATCTGATTACGCGCGTGTTGACGCGCCTCGACTACGAAGTCGTGGGCTGCACCGACGCGCACGTCGCGCTCGCAGAGTTCAGACGCGAGCCGAGCCGGTTCGATGCTGTCGTGACCGACCTGTCGATGCCGAAGTTGTCGGGGCTGGAGTTTGCGCGTGAAGTGTTGAGGCTCGCGCCTCATATTCCAGTCGTGCTCACCTCCGGCTACGTACGCACCGACGATCGCGAAGCCGCCTTACAGGCAGGTGTGCATGAGCTCGTGCTCAAGCCGAATACGGTGGAGGAGCTGGGGGAAGTATTGCATCGGCTGCTCTCGCAGCGGCCAACTGGCCAACTGGCCATGAGCGAGCTGGCGAGAGTGGAAGGCACCTCGGGCAGCCCCATCTAATCTATCTGCAGCTCTCCGATTGCTGGCCAGAAGCCAGTGGCCAGTGGGCCGCTGCAATCG
>JAEZFW010000011.1 GCA_023417315.1 Pseudomonadota bacterium | reverse complement strand
GCTGACGCTTACGCTTGCTCGGCTTCTTGGTCAGGATGTGACGACGATGGGATTGGGTTCGCTTGAACCCTTTGGCAGTCTTGCGAAAACGCTTCGCCGCTGCCCTGTTGGTCTTCAACTTAGGCATGAGTAGAGAGCTCCTTGGCTCCGTTTGTATAGCCCTTTAGGAACGTTCTCGAGAGAACACCCTGTCAGGCGGGACAACGCACGTAAGTGCGTTGCTCACTTATTTGAGCGCGCGCGACCTGCGGCGCGCGACCGAGTTGAAACACGAGAGCGTTTCAACCGCTAAGAAGTGCGCTCACTTCTTCTTCGGTCCGAACATCATCACCATTTGTCGGCCTTCCATGAGTGGGTTCTGCTCGACTTGGGCATACGGCGCCAAATCGTTCTGCACCCGACTCAGAAGCTCGCGGCCGACTTCTTGGTGCGCCATCTCGCGACCACGAAAGCGCATGGTCACTTTGGCCTTGTCGCCTTCCTGCAGGAAGCGAATCAGGTTGCGAAGCTTCACTTGATAGTCGCCCTCTTCCGTTCCAGGGCGAAACTTCACTTCCTTGATCTGGATCTGCTTCTGCTTGCGCTTCGCTGCGTGCGCCTTCTTGTTCTGCTCGAACAAGAATTTGCCGAAATCCATGATTCGGCAAACCGGCGGATCGGCCATCGGCGAGACCTCGACGAGATCCAACTCGGCGTTCTGCGCCATCTGCAGCGCTTCGGAACGACTGATTACACCGATTTGATGACCTTGATCGTCGATCACTCGCAACTGCGGCGAAGTGATCTCTTCGTTGCGCCTGATGCGCTTACTGATGGGAGCAGCGATGCGTTATACCTCCAAAACAGTCCGGCCGCGGCTCGCGACTTCCTGAGCAAGCTTCTCGGCGATCGTCTCCACTGACATCGCCCCGAGATCCTTGCCACTTCGCGTGCGCACGGCCAGAGAATGAGAACCTGCCTCGCGGTCGCCTGCTACCAATAGGTAAGGGACGCGTTGCAGCGTGTGTTCGCGGATCTTAAAGCCCACCTTTTCATTCCGCAAGTCTGACTCGACGCGAAGCCCCTGATTTTGCAGGGTTTCAGTAACCGTTTGCACATACTGGGCTTGCCGATCGGTGATATTCATCACGACGGCCTGCACCGGCGCGAGCCAAGCTGGGAACGCGCCCGCATGTTCCTCGATGAGAATGCCGATGAAACGCTCGAGCGAGCCGAAGATGGCGCGGTGAAGCATGACGGGCACTTGCTTCGAGCCGTCTTGAGCAATGTAGCTGGCGTCCAGGCGGCCTGGCATCGAGAAATCGACCTGCAGCGTGCCGCATTGCCAGAGGCGGCCAATGGAATCCTTCAGCGTGAATTCGATCTTCGGGCCGTAGAACGCACCCTCGCCTGGTTTCGGCTGCCAAGGCAGATTGCGCTTGTCGAGGGCGTCCGCAAGGGCCTTCTCGGCCTTGTCCCAGACTTCGTCCGAACCGATGCGATTCTGCGGTCGAGTCGCCAGTCTGTAGGCGATTTCCTTGAAACCGAAGTCATCGTAGACCTGGTGGAAGAGATCCAGGAATGCGACGGCCTCGCTTTCGATCTGATCTTCCTGGCAGAAGATGTGCGCGTCGTCCTGTACGAAGCCGCGCACGCGCATCAAGCCGTGCAGTGCGCCGGAAGCTTCATTGCGATGACACGAGCCGAATTCCGCCAGACGCAGGGGCAAGTCGCGATAGCTCTTCACGCCCTGGTTGTACACCTGGATGTGGCACGGGCAGTTCATCGGCTTGACGGCGAACGTCCGCTTCTCGGACTCGGTCACGAACATGTCTTCTTGGAAGTTCGCCCAGTGCCCGGACTTCTCCCACAAGGAACGATCCACGAGTTGCGGTGTGCGGATCTCGCGATAGCCATTCTTGCGCCAGATGTCGCTCATGTACTGAGTGATCGTCTGGTAGAGCCGCCAGCCCTTCTCGTGCCAGAACACCATTCCAGGCGCTTCTTCCTGCATGTGGAAGAGATCGAGCGCGCGCCCGAGCTTGCGGTGATCGCGCTTCTCCGCTTCTTCCAGGCGCGCGAGATACGCCTTCAGGCTCTTCTCATCAGCCCATGCTGTGCCGTAGATTCGTTGCAGCTGCTCGTTGCGCGAATCACCGCGCCAGTAGGCACCCGCGAGCTTCGTGAGCTTGAACGAGCGTAGAAAACGCGTGTTCGGCACGTGCGGGCCGCGACACATGTCGATGTATTCTTCATGGTGATACAGACCCATCGCCTTCTCATCGGGCATGTCCTCGATGAGACGCAGCTTGTAATCTTCACCACGCTGCATGAACGTCTCGATGACTTGCTCGCGGGGCGTCATGCGCTTGATGACGTCGTAATCTTTCGCGATGAGCTCGCGCATACGCGTCTCGATCGCTTCCAGATCTTCGGGCGTGAAAGGTCTCTCGTAAGAGATGTCGTAATAGAAGCCGTCTTCGATGACAGGGCCGATCACCATCTTCGCGGTCGGATAAAGTTGCTTGACCGCATGACCCATCAAGTGGGCAAAGGAGTGGCGAATGATCTCGAGGCCTTCGTGATCCTTCGGCGTCACGATCTGGAGGCTCGCGTCCTGCTCGATCGGGTCGGAGAGATCGACCAACCTGCCGTTTACTTTTCCAGCAACTGCAGCCTTGGCGAGGCCGGGACCGATGTCAGCCGCGATCTTGGCGGTGGTGACAGGCTCGCTGTAGGTGCGTTGGCTGCCATCGGGCAGAGTGATGAAGGGCATGTGTTCGGCTACTGGGCTGCTGGCAACTGGGCACTGGCCAGAAAAAAGCGGCGCACTCGCCGCTTTGACTTTGAGTCGGGTTCAAACCCGACCTACACGCCGGATCTTCCCGCAGGTTGACCCGCTAAGCGTTCCTCGCACCGCGGGCTTTCCTATCCATGTAGGTCGGCCCGCGAAACGTTCCAGACATCGCGGTCTTTCCTACATCCATGTAGGTCTGTCGAGTCGGTGCGCTACCGCGCTCCCTAATCTCATCCACTTTTTCTTTCTAATCAAAAGAAAGAGTGGAGCAAGACCTTTTTCGAGTAGGTGCGCTACCCCGCTCCCTGATGTTATCCACCTTTTCCTTTCCAACCAAAAGAAAAGGTGGAGCCAAAAGAAAGGTGGTGCGCGCGACAGGGATCGAACCTGTGACCCCCACCATGTCAAGGTGATGCTCTACCGCTGAGCTACGCGCGCCCCGAAAAAGGCCGGCAAGGATAGCGGCGGCCGCGCGCCTAGGCAAGGCGACCGCAGAGAACGGCGAACAGCGGACGGCGGACGGTGAAAGAAGCGTTCCCTCCTCCGCCAATGCGGGGGAGGGTCAGGATGGGGGGAACGAATCCATCGGTTCGCAGCGCCGAAGTCACCGCCCGCCGACCACCGTCCGCCGTTCACTGGCTGCCGCCGCTGGCGGCAGCCCCAGTTCCACTTGTCTCAACTTCCCGATCTCATCCCGCAACCGTGCCGCTTCCTCGAACTCGAGGTTGCGAGCGTGCTTGAACATCTCCTGTTCGAGCTTCTTGATTCGTTTGACGGCCTGCTCGGGCGTGAGCTTCGAGTAATCGGTGCCCTTTTCCGAGATCTTGAGCGCTGCGCCGCGATCACTGTCTGAGTACGCCCCTTCCATGATGTCGGCCACCGCCTTCTTGATGCCGCGCGGGGTGATGCCGTGTTTCTCGTTGTACTCGAGCTGCTTTGCGCGGCGGCGATTTGTTTCGTCGATGGCGCGCTGAATCGATCCGGTGATGTGGTCGGCGTAGAGGATCGCGCGGCCGCTCAGGTTGCGCGCAGCACGACCAATGGTCTGAATCAGCGAGTTCTCTGAGCGTAAGAACCCTTCCTTATCGGCGTCCAGGATCGCGACCAGCGAGACTTCAGGCATGTCCAAACCTTCGCGCAACAAGTTGATGCCGACGAGTACGTCGAACTTGCCTAAGCGCAGGTCTCGAATAATCTCCATGCGCTCGACCGTATCGATGTCCGAGTGCAGGTATCGAACCTTGACGCCATGCTCGTCCAAGTACTCCGTGAGATCCTCGGCCATCCGCTTTGTCAGCGTCGTGATCAGCACGCGCTCGTCACACTCGACGCAGCGTTTGATCTCGGAAAGCACATCGTCTACTTGCGTGCGCACGGGTCGCACTTCGACTTGCGGATCCACAAGGCCGGTAGGGCGCACGAGCTGCTCGACGATTTGCCCCGACTTCTGGATCTCGTAGGCCCCTGGCGTTGCCGAGACGAAGATCGTTTGCGGAGCGAGGCGCTCCCATTCATCGAATCGCAGGGGGCGATTGTCGAGCGCTGAGGGTAGTCGGAAGCCGTATTCGACCAGCGTCTCCTTACGCGAGCGATCGCCGCGATACATTGCGCCGAGCTGAGGGATCGTTTGATGACTTTCATCGACGACCAGCAAAGCGTTCGCGGGCAAATAATCGAACAGACACGGCGGTGGCTCGCCCGGCGCGCGACCCGACAGATAGCGCGAGTAGTTCTCGATGCCGTTGCAGTATCCGACTTCACGCATCATCTCGATGTCGAAGCGCGTACGTTGCTCGAGTCGCTGTGCTTCGACGAGCTTGCCCGCGTTCTTGAGCTCGATGAGCCTCCCGTGCAGCTCTTCTCTGATTTCCTCGACCGCACTCACGAGGCGCTCGTGGGGTGTCACGTAGTGCGATGACGGGAAGACCGTGAAGCGCGGCACCTTGCGTTTGATCTCGCCGGTCAGCGGGTCGAACAACATCAATGAATCCACTTCATCATCGAACAGCTCGACGCGGATCGCCTCGCGTTCGGATTCCGCAGGGAAGATGTCGATGACATCGCCGCGCACGCGATACGTGCCTTGCGTGAGCTCCATCTCGTTGCGCATGTATTGCATATCGGTCAGGCGTCGCAAGAGTTTGCGCTGATCGATGCGATCCCCGCGCGAGAGGTGTAGCACCATCGACAGATACGCCTGCGGATCGCCGAGGCCGTAGATCGCAGAGACGGTCGCGACGATGATCGAATCCGGCCGTTCGAGCAGCGCCTTCGTGGCGGATAAGCGCATCTGTTCGATGTGCTCGTTGATCGAAGAATCCTTCTCGATGTACGTGTCCGAGGACGGAACGTACGCTTCCGGCTGGTAGTAGTCGTAATAAGAGACGAAGTACTCCACGGCGTTGTGCGGGAAGAATTCCTTGAACTCGCCATAAAGCTGCGCCGCGAGTGTCTTGTTATGCGCAAGCACCATCGTGGGTCGCTGGATCTTCTGGATGACGTTGGCGACCGTGAACGTCTTGCCCGAGCCTGTCACCCCGAGGAGCGTCTGTTGCGTCAGACCCGAGTCGATGCCATCCGTAAGGCGTGATATCGCCTCTGGCTGATCGCCAGAAGGTTTGTAGTCACCGGAAAGCTCGAAGCGAAAGGAATCGGACATAAGAGTGGACGCTGGGCTCTGGGTACGGGGCTCTCGGCCAAAAGAAGATGCGCTGTGCGCCCTGCGATTGGAACACCGTTTGCTGCCAGCGAGCGTCAGGGTAGCGTCAGTCCCTTCTGGCTACAGCCTACAACCTACGGTCTACGGCCTTAACCCTAGAGGCTGAGCACGATTCACTTTAGAATGCGCGCGTCGGAAATTACCTTCCCCAGCCGGTGCCCACGTGAGTCTACCAGTTTCAAAGCGCGTTCAACGCGTCAAACCCTCGCCCACTGTCGCTCTAACCGGTCGCGTCGCGCAGCTCAAAGCAGAAGGCAAGGACATCATCGGACTCGGTGCAGGCGAGCCTGACTTCGACACACCGACTCACATCGCCGATGCAGGCGTAGAAGCCATTCGCAAAGGTTTCACGCGCTACACCCCTGTCGAAGGCATCGCTGACTTGAAGGACGCGATCATCGCGAAGTTCAAGCGTGAGAACGGTCTCGAGTACAAGCGCAACCAGATCCTCGTCTCGACGGGAGCGAAGCAGACGATTTTCAACTTGATCCTGGCTCTCATCGATTCCGGTGACGAGGTCGTGATTCCAGCACCGTACTGGGTGTCGTACCCGGACATGGTGTTGCTCGCGGACGGTGTGCCGGTCACTCCTTATGCCGGACCCGAACAGGGCTACAAGATCACGCCGGCCCAGCTCGAAGCGGCGATCACGCCGAAGACTCGTTTATTCATCCTCAACAGCCCAAGCAACCCGACCGGTGCCGCCTACACGCGCGCCGAGCTGCGAGCGCTGGGTGAAGTCCTCATCAAGCATCCTCAAGTCGTCATCTGCACCGACGACATGTACGAGCACATCTATTGGGCGAATGAGCCGTTCGTAAGCCTCGCGGCGGTCTGTCCCGAGCTTTACGACCGCACCGTGACGACCAACGGTGTGTCGAAGGCTTACGCCATGACCGGATGGCGCATCGGCTACTGCGGGGGACCCGTGGAGTTGGTCACCGCGATGGCGACGATTCAAGGTCAAAGCACGTCGAATCCCTCCTCGATCGCGCAGAAGGCTGCGGTCACCGCTTTGAACGGTGATCAGCAGTGCGTGCGTGAGATGAACAAGCATTTCAAGCAGCGCCACGACTTCGTCGTCGCGGGCTTGAACAAGCTTCCCGGCGTTGCGTGTCTTGCGGGTGCCGGCACGTTCTATGCGTTCGCGAACATCGAAAATGCCATGAAGCTCCTCGGCGTAAAGGACGACAACGCGTTCGCCGAGCACCTTTTGGTGCATGGCGGCGTCGCAGTCGTTCCAGGCAGCGGATTCGGTGCGCCGGGGCACATGCGCCTCTCATTTGCCTGCAGCATGCAGACGCTTGAAGAGGCGTTGCGTCGGATGGAAAAGGTGCTCAAGACCGCACAAGCGGCGTAACCATTGGCGGACTCCGCCAGGGTGCGGAATCATCCTAAGGTTCCGCCTAACGCCCTATCCGTCCTTTAGCCGGCGGCGAGGTACCGATAACAGGACTAATGTGCGCGGCATCGAATAACACTCTGCCGAGAGACATTGATGTTTCGCAGAACTCGCCGGCCGCCGTCCACATACGCCCTTCAAGTCTGGAATCTCGTCGCTCGCCGCGGCATGACACCCGCCTCCGCAGCCCGTCACTTGGACACGAGCACGTGGCGCGTTGAACGCATCGTGGTCGGTGTAAGCCGCAGAAACGCGAGCCGCTGGTGATTCTGGCCGACTGGCCACTGGCTGCTGGCCAGAACATGAATCGACAGTCCTTCGGATGTGTCAGTGCGACGGGCCGGACGCGGTTCACTGTTCAGTGAGTGTGTTGCTTCCTTCTGTACTGGCCAGTGACCAGTTGGCCAGCGGGCCAGTGGGCCATCTTCCTTGACACCCTCCCCCGCGCTCAGCAAAATCGCGGCCCTTCGATTGAGCCCACTTCGTGTTCCCCGGTAGCTCAGTGGTAGAGCGACGGACTGTTAATCCGTTGGTCGCTGGTTCGAGTCCGGCCCGGGGAGCCAACCTTCCGCGGGTCCATTCTGGACACATGGGTAACGGATTATTCCGGAGACATGGGTAACACCTGTGCCTCGAATGGATTGTGCGCGCATTCCACGCGTGCGGCCTCCTGATCGAAGAATCCGAGATCGTAGTGCATGAAGGTCACCAGCCAGATCTTCTCGGCGACCTCCTTGATGCCGACCTTCTGACCGGCGAAGACCTGGCTCAGATTGATCTTGCGACCGCCCAAGCAGATCCGCCCGCAGCTCGTGACGGTGATGGTGCGATCGTGGAACGGATATTCAAGCTCGGGTAAACCTTGATACGGTCGCGGCGAAGCGCGATAGAGCTCTCCCGGGTACTTCATGTTCAGCGCCTGGTGTGGGCGTTCATGGTTGTAGTACTCGATGAAGGTGTCGAACTTCGCTTGCTGCTGGAGAAAGTTCTTCGCCGGCGGCTTGGTCGCCTCCTTCTTGAGAG
>JAEZFW010000010.1 GCA_023417315.1 Pseudomonadota bacterium | reverse complement strand
TACGGGCTACGGGCTACGGGCTACGGTACAGAATTGCGGCCAGATCCTCGACAGTCAAGGGTGCGCGTCATGCCCTTTGTGCATGATTCGATACGCGATCTCGCCACGTTTTCTCCAGTGCGCGCACGGCGTCCTCCAGCACCAAAAGGCGACCCCATTTCTCCGTCGGCACCTGGAGCGCGTCGGCCACTTCACGCCATTTCCAGCGCCCGAGGTCCTCGATCGCAAAGCCCTGCAGCCGTTGCGTTAGCCATGACGCCGCGGCGATAAGGTGCGGGCAGCCGTACACCAGGTGATGCAGAGAGCCGATCCGGTCGCGATCGAGTCGAGCAGTCAGCACGATCTCCACGCCCTGCGCCTTTGAGCCGGCACGTGCAGTGAGGACATCGGCTGCGGGCGCAAGTGTCCCGACATTGACGGGTCGAGTGAAGTGCGCGTGTACGAGCTGTGAATAATCCATGATGCGATGGGTCGTTCACTTGGCAGGTGCAATCGACCGCAATCGCGCGACTTCGCGCGTGACCGCCCCAATCGCGGCATCGATCTCAGCCTCCGTCGTGAAGCGTCCGAGACTGAAGCGCAGAGAGCTTTGCGCGAGCTGATCGTTGCGACCGAGCGCACGCAGCACGTACGACGGCGTCTCGGATGCCGATGCGCACGCGGACCCTGTCGAGACGGCGAGATCGGATAAAGCGTATTGCAAGCTTTCGCCTTCGACGCCGTGAAAGCTGACGTTCAGCACGTTGCATACGCGTTGCTCGCGATGGCCGTTGAGCTCGATATCCCGCAATTTCGCGATGCCGGACCAGAGCCGCTCGCGCAACCCGCAGATACGCGCGACGTCCGCTTCTCGCTCACGTTCTGCAAGCTCGAACGCGAGACCCATGCCGACGATTTGATGCGTGGCGAGCGTGCCCGATCGCAGTCCGAGCTCCTGACCGCCGCCGAACATCAGAGGTCGCAATCCGACGGGAGGATTGCGACGCAAATACAGCGCACCTACGCCTTTCGGACCGTACGTCTTGTGAGCGGTCATCGAGAGAAGATCGACGCACATCTGCTGAACGTCGATAGCCACTTTCCCCAGGCTCTGAGCTGCATCCGAGTGAAACAGAATGCCTCGCTCGCGGCAGATCGCACCGACTGCCGCGATGTCCTGCACGACGCCTATCTCGTTGTTCACGTGCATGAGCGAGACGAGCTGGGTGTCAGGACGCAGAGCCTCCTTCACTTGCTCCGGCGTGACGATTCCGTCTGCACCGGGTTTGAGGTACGTCACCTCTAAACCTTCCGACTCGAGCTGCTTGAGTGCATCGAGCACGGCTTTGTGCTCCGTCCGCGACGATACGATGTGCTTGCCGCGCGCAGCATGAAATCGTGCAGCGCCGAGCAGCGCGAGGTTATTGGACTCCGTTGCACCAGAGGTCCACACGATGCATTCCGGGCGGGCGCCGATCGCAGCGGCGACTTGTGCTCGCGCCAGCTCGACGCGCGCACGGGCACGCCGACCGTACTCGTGTCCCATCGAGGATGGATTGCCTTGCAGGCTCGGTTCGCGCAGGCAATCGATCATCGCTTCCGCGACGCGCGGATCGAGCGGCGTGGTGGCTGCGTAGTCCAGGTAGATCGGCAAGCTCGCGTTCATCGTGCCACCGATTTGCCTGCAGGTCGTCGGCGCGACTGCACGGCAGTGAGGATGCCCCGCAGGATGTTCATCTCGTTCTGATCGAGGTTGGCGCGATTGAACAGTCGGCGAATGCGCGCCATCAGATGCCCGCCGCCCGTGCGATCGCGAAAATCGATTTCGTCCAGAACCTGCTCGACATGCGCGTACAACCGGGTCATCTCCTCAGCTGTCGCGAGCGGCACCTCGCGCGGCGCAGGCTCCGGCGCGCCGGGGCGCATCGCGAGCCAGATCTCATACGCGATGACCTGCACTGCCATGGCGAGATTCAAAGAGCTGTATTCCGTGTTCGTCGGAATCGTCACGAGCGCGTTGCAGCGAGCGAGCTCCTCGTTGCTCAAGCCATAGCGCTCGGAGCCGAACACGACTGCCACATGACCCGTTTGAGCATCGCGCGCAATCATCGCAGCGCATTCCCGCGGCTCCATTAGGTCCCAAGGCAAGTGCCGCTGGCGTGCGCTGGTTCCGACGACGAGCCCGCAATCCCCGATCGCCTCTTCGAGCGTCTCGACCACACACGCACTCTTCAGCAAATCATCCGCGCCCGATGCGCGGGCCGTAGCTTCCGCGTTCGGAAAACACTTCGGGCGCACGAGAAATAACTCGCGCAGTGCCATGTTCTTCATGGCACGAGCGCTCGCCCCGATGTTGCCGGGGTGATTGGTGTCGACGAGGACGATGCGTATCGGCATGGTGCGAGTGACGACATGATGCAGTGACGGAGTGACGAAGTCAGAAGTGCCGGGGAACCCATTCGGTGATCCGTGCCTTTGGAGACAGCGGACGCCGTTCGGCGTCTGACTTCGTCACCCCGTCACTGCGTCACTTCGTCACTGGGCCTTTGGTATTCTACCGCTCTCCGGCCGCTTTGCGGCCTGCTCTTTAACCCTTCCCGCACGCATTTGTCCGAGGATCTCTACGCATGCAACCGTTGTTGAATATCGCCATTCGCGCTGCGCGACGCGCCGGGGAAGTCATCGTGCGGGGTATGAACCGAGTGCATCGCCTGGACGTGCGCGCGAAGGGTCAGAACGATTTCGTCACTGAAATCGACATGCAGGCCGAGCGTGAGATCATAGAGATCGTCCGCAAGCATTATCCCGATCATGCATTCCTGGCGGAGGAAAGCGGTCAGAGCGGCGATGCCGAGTTCGTATGGGTGATCGATCCGCTCGACGGCACGACGAACTTCATGCACGGCTTTCCGCAGTTCGCCGTTTCGATCGGCGTTCAGCGGCGCGGCCGAATGGAGCACGGCGTCGTATACGATCCGCTGCGCCAGGAACTCTTCACGACCTCCCGTGGCGAGGGCGCACAACTCGACGGTAAGCGCATTCGCGTGAGCGGCCACACGGGGCTCGAGCGTGCGCTGATCGGCACTGGCTTTCCTTACCGTTCGAATCTTCACTGGCTGGACAACTACATGGGCATGTTCAAGGCCGTCACGCAACAGACCTCGGGCATTCGTCGCCCGGGCGCTGCTGCGTTGGATCTCGCGTATGTCGCTGCGGGACGCCTAGATGGTTTCTGGGAGCTGGGCCTTGCGCCTTGGGATACAGCGGCTGGCACCCTTCTGATCACCGAAGCGGGCGGAATGGTCGGTACGCTCAGCGGTGGTGAATACAAGCAGCAAGGACACATCCTCGCGGGAACCCCGAAGGTATACGCAGCACTCCTCGAAACGCTGCGTCCTTTCGTTCCCGAGGAGCTGCGAGGGTAGATGGCGAGTGGTAACCAGGGAGTCGTGATTCGTCATTCGCGGGTCGTCAGAGCGCAGTGTCTGGGCCTGCCGCTCCCTTTTGACGACTCACGAGTCACGATTCACGAGTCACGACTCACGACTCACGCCCCACTAAGTCACTAGTCACGAGTCGCGACCCTCTGTAGAGTCCCCGCCACCAAGAAAACACGCTACGGCAAACCGTGGCAACAGGTTTCGGGAGGAAAGATCGCGTGGATCTGTTCAGAACGCAGCCGGTCGTCGCCGCACCTCATGTCGATGCGGGCGAGCCTATCGAAGGTAGCCTGCATGGCGAGGTGACGCTGAAACGCGCGCTTAGCGCTCGTCATCTCGTACTCCTCGGTATCGGCGCGATCATCGGCGCGGGTATCTTCGTCCTCACCGGTCAGGCTGCGGCAAATCACGCCGGCCCTGCGGTCATCTTGAGCTTCGTCTTCGCTGGAATCGCCTGCGCACTCGCGGGTCTGTGCTACGCCGAATTCGCAGCGATGCTGCCGGTCTCCGGCAGCGCCTACTCGTACTCGTATGCGACGCTCGGCGAAGTCGTTGCGTGGTTCATCGGCTGGAACCTCATCCTCGAATATCTCTTTGCTGCCTCCACCGTGGCAGTGGGATGGTCGGGCTACATGAATGGCCTGCTCGGCACGATCGGTAACTCCATCGGCGTACAGCTCGCACTGCCTGACGAGTTGTCGACCGCACCGCTCGCATTCAGCAATGGCCGTCTGACCGGGACGGGAGCAATCATCAATCTACCAGCGATCGCCATCGTCATCGGCATCGCAGCGATCTGCTATCGGGGCATCACTCAATCCGCGGTCGCGAACTCGATCATCGTTGCGATCAAGATGACAGTGATTCTCTTGTTCCTCGGCTTCGGATTGCAGTACGTCGATCCAGGCAACTGGGAGCCGTTCATTCCGCCGACGGACGAGAACGGCGACTTCGGGTTCAGCGGCGTGGTGCGCGCAGCGTCGATTGTCTTTTTCGCATACATCGGCTTCGACGCCATCTCGACTGCGGCGCAAGAAACGAAGAACCCGCAACGGGCGATGCCAATCGGCATTCTCGGATCGCTCGTCGTTTGCACATTGCTCTACATCGCAGTGTGCGCAGTGCTCACAGGCATGCTGCCGTACACTCAGCTCGGCACACCCAAGCCGGTCGCGACGGCGCTCGAAGCGTATCCGAACCTGCTGTGGTTGAAGACGCTCGTGGAGATCGGAGCGGTAGCGGGATTGAGCTCGGTGATCCTCGTCATGATCATGGGACAGGCGCGCATCTTCTATTCGATGTCGCGCGACGGCTTGATCTCACCGATGTTCAGCCGGGTACATCCGAAGTTCCGAACTCCGCATGTCGGAACGGTATTCGTCGGCGTCGTGGCGACGATACTGGCCGGCTTGTTGCCGATCGGCGTGCTAGGCGATCTCGTCTCGATGGGCACGCTGCTTGCGTTCGCCACCGTTTGCATCGGCGTGCTCGTGCTGCGCTACACGCGGCCGGATCTGCCGAGAGCCTTTCGCGTGCCGGCTGCCATCATCGTGTGCCCGCTCGGCGCCATTGCGTGTCTCATCCTGTTCTCGCTTGCATTCGCGGACAATTGGCATTGGATGAGCGCCTGGATCGTGATCGGGTTCATCGTGTACTTCGTCTACGGAGCGCGGCACAGCAAGCTGCGGAAGCAGGCGTAGTTCTTCACCAGAGAAGAAGAAGGGAGTAGCCACAAAGAACACAAAGAGCACAAAGGACACATAGAAGCACGAGGAGACTGCGCCGGCGGACAGCCCAAGGCAGCGCTCGCTACTCAGCTGCGTACTGCACCCGCGAGGAGTAAATGGGCAGCTGAGCCGAGTAGGCCCCTATTAGCCTCCTTCTCTCTATGTATGTTTTATGCGTTCTTTGTGGCTACTTAGAGTTCTGATCTTCTCACCCTAAAGTCGCTCCTCCTCGAGCGACTTGCGCAGCTTTACGGGCTCCGGAGCACGCGCCTTCTTACGCACCTTCATATTGAGGATCTCGACTCCGACCGAGAACGCCATGGCGAAGTAGATATAGCCCTTCGGGATGTGCAAGCCGAAGCCTTCGCCGATGAGCGCGACGCCGATCAAGATCAAGAACGACAGCGCCAGCATCTTGATCGTCGGGTGACGATCGACGAAGTTGCTGATGGGCCCCGCCAGGAACATCATCACGAGGACGGCGATGATCACTGCCGCGATCATCACTTCAACGTGATCCGCCATACCTACGGCGGTGATGACGGAATCGAGTGAGAACACGATGTCGATCACTGCGATCTGCGTGATCACGCTGAGGAAGGTCGCATGCGCGGCGACTTTGTGCTCCTTCTCCTCTCCTTCCAAGCTGTGATGTATCTCGATCGTGCTCTTCGCGAGCAGAAACAGACCCCCGCCTACCAGAATGAGATCGCGCCCCGATACGCCACGCCCGAGCACAGAGAACAAATCGGACGACAGCCCCATCACCCACGTGATCGACAGCAACAGCAGGATGCGCGTGATCATCGCCAGCGCGAGCCCTATCGTGCGCCCGCGCGCGCGTTGATGCTCGGGCAAGCGCCCGACGAGGATGGAGATAAAGATGATGTTGTCGATACCGAGAACGATCTCGAGCGCGGTAAGCGTCGCAAACGCAAGCCACACCTGGGGATCGGTCAGCATTTCCATCGTGGTCTCCGGATCGCTCTGCTTGTTCTTCGAGACGCGCTAGTCGCCGTCACGGGGCCCATCGATGCACCACGCGCGCTCCAGATGCCTTAGGGTTCTAGCTTGATAGCTTCGCTCTCTCCGAAGTTCCGGGATTGAGCAAAAAAATCGCATCAAGTGGCCTGACGCTCCCGGCGGGCTGACATGAGCGAGGCGACAATGCCGATGGCGAGGAAGCCGACAATGACCCCGAGTGAGATGGCATGAGGGATCTGCATGTGATGATGGAGCATCATCTTCACACCCACGAAAGCCAGGATGAAAATCAGGCTGATCTTGATGTACTTGAACATCACCATCAGCCCTGCGATCGCGAAGTACAAGGAGCGCAGGCCCAAGATGGCGAAAGCATTCGACGTGAAGACGATGAATGGATCCTGAGTCACGGCAAAGATCGCTGGGATCGAATCCACCGCGAACACGACGTCGGCAAAGTCCACGAGCAACAGCGTCACGAACAAGGGTGTCGCTGCGCGCTTGCCGTTCTCCATCGTAAAGAACCGCTCGCCATCCAGCCGGTCGGTGACCGGATAGACACGGCGAGCGATGCGCACCAGCACGCTCTTGCTCGGATCGAACTGCTCTTCCTCGCTTTTCAGCATTCTCGCAGCGGAGAGCAGCAAGATGCCGCCGAACACGTAAAACATCCAGTCGAACGCATGAATGAGCGCGGCGCCCATCGCGATCATCGCTCCGCGCAGAACGATCGCACCGACGATTCCCCAGAATAGAACGCGGTACTGAAACTGTGCCGGGATCCTCATGAACGTGAAGATCACGGCGATCACGAAGATGTTGTCGACCGACAGCGACCATTCGAGCAAGTAGCCGGTGATGTATTGAATCATCGCCTCCGAGCCGGGAATCGCCTGTTCTCCCGTGCGCCACCCGAGCCATTGATGCTCGTACACGCCGTAGACCAAGCCGCTGAACGATAAGGCGGTCAGGATCCAGACGGTCGTCCACCCGAGCGCCTGACGCACGCTCATCTCGCGCGACTCGCGATGCAGGACACCGAGATCGAGCGCGAGCACTGCGATAAACAGAACGAAGAATGCGATCCAGATGAAGAGGGACATGAGGATTAGGCTGTGGGCTGTAGACTGTAGGCTGTAGCCAGCGCGCGATCGTTGCAGCCCGCAGCAACCGCTGCGGCTAGGCAACCAACCACCGGTGAATGATTTGTCTCAGACGGCACTGGATTGAGGAGTCGGGCTCTTCTTCTCTGGCTACAGCCTACAGCCTACGGCCTACAGCCTACCGTCTTAGGTCACGGCAGCGCATCGAGCTCCGGATCGCTCTTCTTGATTTCCATCAGATCCTGCGGCTTCAGCTTCATGTCATAGGCTAGCGAAGCTGCGACGAAGATCGAGGAGTAAGTACCGATGAGCACGCCGACGATGATTGCGATCGAGAAGCCTTTCAGCGTCTCGCCGCCGAAGAAATACAGGGAGAGCACGACGAAAAGAACCGAGAAGCTCGTCATCAACGTGCGTGACAAGGTTTGATTGACTGCGAGATTGAGCATGTCCTTGTTCGAGGTGCCCTTGCGCGTGCCCAGCAGCACTTCGCGAACACGGTCGAATACGACCACCGTGTCGTTGATCGAGTAGCCGATGACCGCCAGCACCGCCGCAAGCACCGAAAGATCAAAGGTCATTTGGGTCGCGGCGAAGAACCCTAGGATCACGATGGGATCGTGTGTGGCCGCCAGTACGGTGCCGGCCGCCATCTTCTTCTCGAAGCGGAAACCCACGTACATCAAGATGCCAATGAAGGTAAACAGCAGTGCCAATCCGCCCTGCTCCGTGAGGTCGCGCCCGACTTGCGGACCAACCACCTCGGTGCGTCGGACTTGCACTCCGGGATCCGCTTTCTGCAATGCTTCCTGGATGCGCTGACCAACTTGATTGACGAGCGGTGCGCCGCGCTCATCGACATCGTCCGGCGCTTCGACACGCACTGCCAGGTCACGCGACGTTCCGAAGGACTGCACCTGCGCATCCGGAAAGCCAGCCGCCGCGAGCGCCTCGCGCGCGCGATCATGATCTGCGACGCCCGGATAGCTCACCTCGACGACAACACCACCAGTGAAGTCGATACCGAGATTGAGGCCGCGCAATGCGATGAGCAGAAACGAGCCCACCATCAGGATCGTGGAGATGATGTACGTGTAACGCCGCTTTCCGAGGAAGTCGATATTCGGCGTTCGCTTGAAAAATTCCATGGACCTTTACTGCCTTTTTGAAAGCTGTCAGACCGGCAGCGTCACGAGGCGCTTACGATGGCCCCAGATCGCATCGATGAACACGCGGCTGCACAGAATCGCCGAGAATAGCGACGTGAAGATGCCGATCACGAGCGTTACGGCGAACCCCTTGATGGGGCCCGTGCCGAATACGAACAGCACCGCACCCGCGATCAGCGTCGTGATGTTGGAGTCCGCGATGGCTGAGAATGCTTTATCGAAGCCCGCATGGATCGCCGCCTGCGGCGAATTACCGTTGCGCAATTCCTCGCGGATACGCTCGTAGATGAGCACGTTCGCATCCGCCGCCATACCTATCGTCAGCACGATACCCGCGATACCGGGAAGCGACAGCGATGCCTGAAGCAGCGACATGACCGCGACCAACAGCACGACGTTGCAGATGAGCACGAGGTTCGCAACGAGACCGAATACGCGGTAGTACACCGCGAGGAAGATGAACGTGAGCACCGCACCGATCGCAAGCGCCATCATGCCTGCATCGATGTTGTCTTGACCGAGCGTCGGTCCGACCGTGCGTTGCTCGACGAGGAAGATCGGCGTCGCCAACGACCCGGCGCGCAGCAACAATGCGAGCTCCTGCGCCTCGGACGCCATGAGGCCCGTGATCTGAAAGCGGTTAGAGAACACGCCTTGAATCGTCGCGACGCTGATCGCCTCTTCTTCCGTACACTCAGTGCCTGAGCGGATGCCCTCGCAATGCTCGCCTTCCTCCAAGCGTTTCTTTTCAATGTAGACGACTGCCATGCGACGGCCGAGATTCTCGGTCGTCGCTTTCAACATCGCCTGCCCTGCTCGCGAATCGAGCGTCACATGTACCGCGGGTGTGCCTTCCGAGAACCCAGACGTGGCATCGGTGAGCTGATCGCCCGAGGCGATGATGTCGCGCTTCAAGAGCACCGGCCCACCTTGTCGGGTTTGATACAGCTTTGAGCCAATCGGAACGCGCTTGGTCTGTTCTGCTTCGTATGGATTATTGGCTTCGTCGACCAGCCGGAATTCGACGGTCGCGGTCGCGCCCAGAACGCGGATCGCTTGATTGGGATCCTGTACGCCCGGCAATTGCACGACGATTCGATCCAGTCCCTGGCGAGCCACGATCGGCTC
The DNA here is from genome assembly GCA_023417315.1 of Pseudomonadota bacterium. Taxonomy (GTDB): domain Bacteria; phylum Pseudomonadota; class Gammaproteobacteria; order Steroidobacterales; family Steroidobacteraceae; genus Steroidobacter. Next base: position 60,346 of record JAEZFW010000010.1, on the reverse strand, counting down.
GGACACGCCGAGCTCGTTGACGCGGTTGCGTAGGGTCGTCACGTTCTGCTCGATCGCCAGGTCTTGCCGCTGTTTGATGCGTTCCGGCGTGAGCCTTGCGACGATCTGCGTCGCACCATCGACCTGATTTTCCGTCAGAGCGATGCCAGGGTCGTCGCCCTGAATGATCTTGCGGGCGGCATCGACGTTCGCACCGGGACGCAACATGACTTCGACCGTGTCTTCGCGAACCGCGACTGCTTGGTACTGAATGCGATCTTCGCGAAGCCGCGCCCGTACATCCTGGGCGAGCCGCTGCAACGCCTGTTCGACTGCCGCCCGCACGTCCACTTCGTACATGAAGTGCACCCCCCCGCGCAGGTCGAGACCTAGACTCATCGGCTTCAATCCGATGGCACGCAACCACGCCGGGCTGCGGGAGGCGCTCGTGAGCGCAACGATGTACTCGCCGGGTGCGGCATCGCTGATGGCATCGCGAGCTTTGATCTGATCGTCGACGCTCGTGAATCGGACGACTAAGCGATCTTCTTCGATGTATGACGCGTTGTGCGTAACCTGGCCGGACTCCAGGATTCCCAGGATGCGCTCCTGACCGCCCGCATCGATTGCACCACGGTCATCGCGCGAGACCTGGATTGCAGGTTCATCTCCAAAGAAGTTCGGGAGCGCCAGCAGCAGACCTACTGCGAGCACGATGCCAACGAGCCAATAACGCCAAGCCGGTATCTGGTACATGCGAGGAAACTATTTCGATCAGGCGCTCTTGAGCGTCCCTTTGGGAAGAACTTGCGCAACGGTGTGGCGCTGCACTTTGACGCGTACGCCTTCGGCGATCTCGAGCGTGATGATCTGGTCACCGAGCTCGGTCACCTTTCCCAAGATGCCGCCGTTCGTCACAACCTCAGCGCCGACTTCGAGCGCGGCGATCATGGCGCGATGCTCTTTCGCGCGCTTCGTCTGAGGACGGATCAGCAGGAAATAGAAAACGACGAAGATCAGGATGAGCGGCAGGAAGCTCGTGAGCGCACTGGGCTGCCCAGGCGCGCCTTGTGCCTGTGCGGCGGCGGTCGAAATCAGCCAGTCCATCTTGAATGGCCCCCGAAAAAGACCTCTAGGGAGGTGTTGGAGAATGCCGGCTCGTGACCGGCCCTAAAAACGAGCGGCGCATTATACACAGGAGCCAAGAGGGCCCGTGGGGTTCGGGCTCGGGAGCAGCGGGACCCGATCCGGCTCGGTGAACGTGCCGGCGCCCAGCATTCCGCCTTACACTGCGGGTCCCCTGCAACGGGAGCAGCGCAGCGTTCATGCCTACTGGCGAAATCCTCGTCATCTTGTTCCTCATCTTGCTCAATGGCTTCTTTGCCTTGTCCGAGATGGCGCTCGTTGCATCGAAGAAGGCGCGCATTCAAGCCGCCGTGGAGCAAGGCAGGACGGGTGCAAAATCCGCGCTCGCGCTCATCGAAGATCCGAGCACCCTGCTGTCCTCGATTCAAATCGGCATCACGCTGATCAGCATCGTTACCGGCCTGTATAGCGGGGCAACCTTGGCGAAACCACTCGGGGCCGCTCTCCTTGACATCGGTCTGCCAGGCACCTACGCCGATGAAGTGGCATTCGGCGCCGTCGCCATGCTCGTAACTTACGTATCGCTCATCATCGGTGAGCTCGTCCCAAAAAGGCTCGCCTTGCTCCATGCCGAAGGCCTCGCGATACGCGTCGCGCCGATCATGCGCGGGTTCGCGAAAGCCATGGCGCCATTCGTCTGGCTGTTGAGAGTGTCGGTCGATGCCGTGCTGAGACTTCTACCGATCTCTGCGGCACCGCAGGCGGCGGTGACAGAAGACGATGTACGAGCGCTCATTGCAGAAGGCACGCGTGCGGGCGTGTTCCTGGCCTCGGAGCGCCGACTCGTGGAAGGCGTTCTCGCATTGGCCGACCGTAAGGTCGGCTCGATCATGATTCCGCGCCAGGATGTCGTGTGGCTCGACATCGACGATCCGTGCGACACGTTGTGGCAACAGGCAAAGGAAAGCGGTCACGCGCGCTTTCTCATTGCACGCGGCAAGCTCGACAATCTGCTCGGCGTGATCACGCTTGCGACTCTGAGTGAAGCGGTGCACCGCGGTCACATCGATGCCGAGCGCGACATCGTTCCGCCGCTACACATTCCAGAGTCGATTTCCGCGCTCCAATTGCTCGATCAGTTCCAACGCTCGAACACGCATCTTGCCGTCGTCACCGATGAGTACGGCGAAATCGAAGGCATCACGACGCCCATCGACATCCTGAAAGCGATTGCCGGCGAGCTGCCCGAGCTCGGAAGCCGCGAGCGGCCCGAAGCGATCTCTCGACCGGATGGGAGCTGGCTGATCGACGGCCATCTTCCGATCGAGGAGTTGCAGCGGCGTCTCAATCGACGTGACTTGGTCGGTCGCGACTATCACACCGTCGCCGGATTCGTCCTCGCGCGACTCGGCCGCATCCCCAAAGCAGGCGACACCCTCACCTGGCGCGACCTGCGCATCGAGATCATGGATATGGATGGCGTACGGATAGACAAGATTCTGCTCGCGCGCGCAGACGCCGTGCGCGGAAAACGTGCAGACGTGTAGGCGTGCAGTCGTGTAATCATCGGAAGCGCGGGTCCTCTGACGTCCACACGTCCACACGTCACGCCCCCGCAACCGTATCCCTCGGCCGATGCTCCTCGAGCCACTCTCGCCAGATCGCGAGCGTGACAGCGAGCAACACAGGGCCGATGAACAATCCGACGAGTCCGAACGCGAGCACGCCGCCGAGCACGCCGAAGACGACCAGCAAGAACGGCATGCGCGTCGCATTGGAGATGACGAGCGGCCGCACGATGTTGTCCATCCAGCTGACGAGCAGAAGTCCCCAGAGCAGGAGTCCGATGCCCGGCCCGATGTTTCCCGTGACGAGCATCCACACGGCCAAGCTGCCCCATACGACCGGTGCGCCGAAAGGGATCAGCGCGATGAGCACCGTGACCGCACCGAGCAAGACGGGCGCCTGTAGGCCGAAGATCCAGTAACCGATACCTGCGACCGCACCTTGCGCGATCGCGCCCAGGATCAAGGCATACACGACGGCTTGCGTCGTCGCACCGACTGCGTCCAAGTAGTCGCTCACGCGCGGACCGAGGATGCCTTCGAGAATCGCGCGCACCTCGCGCAGCACGCGCGGCCCATCGCGCAGAAGGAAGAACATCGAGAGCACCGCGAAGAACAACTTCGCCGCGTTCCGCCCCACGCCGCCGATGAGCCGTGAGACCTCGAGCGAAGACTCCTCCATCAGAAACACGAACTGCTCGCGCAAGGCACCGGGGTTATCGGCAAGCTCCGCGAGCAACTGCTGCGCCCAGGGTCCGAGCCACGGCACATCGGCCAATGCGGGCGGTAACGTGGGGCGCGTAGCGAGAAACGCTTGCACTTCGGCATATGCCGCCAGCGCCTCGACACGCAGTAAGAGGATCAGCCAGATCATCGGCACGATGAGCGCCAGCGTCACGAGCAGCGTCGTGATCAAAGCCGCAAGCGCAGGACGTCCGCCGACCCAACGCAGCACGCGCTGATTCGCCGGCCAGCTCACATACGCAAGGATCGCTCCCCAAATCAGGGGCACCAGGAACGGCTGCAGGACGCTGAACGTCAGCAGCACGATGCCTAGGATCATGCCCGCGACGAGAAGGCGGCGAAACCACGGAGCAGTCGGCAGATCAGCAAGCATGGAGGATGTCGAACTCATGTCGCGAAGTCCCGCCCTTCACGAAGCTGCCGTGCCGAACAGCAACGCAAGCGCGCGCTCATTCGCGCTCTCGCCGGCGCGCGTAGAAATCGGCGGCGAAGGCGTTGAAGCGTTGTTCTTCGATTGCGTTACGCATCGACTGCATCAAGGCGAGGTAATGATGCAGATTATGAATGGTGCCGAGCCGCGCAGCCAAAATTTCTCCGCACTTGTCGAGGTGTCTGAGGTACGCCCGGCTGTAGTGCGCGCAGGTGTAGCACGTGCATGTCTCATCGAGAGGACGTGTATCGGATTCATAGCGTGCATTGCGGATCTTGAGCACGCCGTCAGTCGTGAAGAAATGTCCGTTCCGAGCGTGCCGGGTGGGCATGACGCAATCGAACATATCGATGCCTCGTCGCACGGCCTCCACGAGGTCTTCCGGCGTTCCCACACCCATCAGGTATCTCGGCCGATCTGCCGGTAGAACAGGCTCGATCGCTTCGATGACCCGTTCGCGCTCCTCTTTAGGCTCTCCGACAGCCAGACCACCGATTGCATAACCATCGAAACCGATCCCGGTGAGCCCCGCGATGGACGCTTCGCGCAACGGAACGTACATGCCGCCTTGCACGATGCCGAACAGGGCATTCGCATTGCCGAGTCGATCGAACTCGGCGCGGCTGCGGGCGGCCCATCGCAGCGACATCTCCATCGAGGTGCGCGCTTGCGCCTCGGTGGCTGGATAGGGTGTGCACTCATCGAAGATCATGACGACGTCAGAGTCGAGATCCTTCTGCACCTGCATCGAGCGCTCGGGCGTGAGCATTACCAGATCGCCGTTCACGGGCGAGCGAAAGCTCACGCCCTCCTCCGTGATCTTGCGCAGCTCCGCGAGGCTGAACACTTGAAAGCCGCCCGAGTCGGTGAGAATCGGACCTGTCCAGTTCATGAACCGATGTAAGCCATCGTGTGCACGGATTACGTCCATCCCGGGGCGCAGCATGAGATGGAAGGTATTGCCCAGGATGATCTGCGCACCGATGCCGACGAGCTCCTCCGGAGTCATCGCCTTCACAGTCCCATACGTACCTACCGGCATGAACGCGGGTGTCTCGACGACGCCGCGCGGAAATGTGATCCGACCGCGACGCGCGCGTCCATCGGTGGAGAAGAGTTGGAAGTGCATCTACGACTGTTGGCTGTAGGCTGTAGGCTGTAGCCCGGAAGAAAACGGTGACGCTTTAGCGATTGAGATCTTCATTCTGGCTACAGTCTACAGCCTACGGTCTATAGCCTTTCTCTACAAACATCGCATCCCCGTAGCTGAAGAATCGATAGCGCTCGCGAACCGCATGCCGATAGGCGCGCATGACGTTTTCGTATCCCGCGAACGCGCACACGAGCATCAAGAGCGTCGATTCGGGCAGATGGAAGTTCGTGAGCAGCGCGTCGACCGCTACGAATGTGTAGCCCGGACGAATGAACAATCGTGTCTCGCCGATGAACGGCTGCACACGGCCATCTCTCACCGCCGACTCCAAACTCCTGACGACAGTCGTCCCGACGGCAATGACACGCCCGCCTGCTGCTCGCGTCTCTTCGATGAGATCGCATGTAGCGCGATTGACGGTCACGCGCTCGGCATGCATCCGATGTTGATCGAGATCGTCGACTCGCACGGGTTGGAACGTGCCCGCCCCGACATGCAGGGTGACGTACGCCGAACGAGCACCGATCTCGGCGCAGCGCGCGAGCATCGCTTCGTCGAAGTGAAGCCCCGCAGTGGGTGCTGCGACCGCGCCCGGCTCGCGCGCGTAGACCGTTTGATATCGATTCGCGTCGTCCTGCTCGCTCGCGCGCTCGATGTATGGCGGCAAGGGCATGGAGCCGTGCGCTTCGAAGTATGCGAGCGGCTCGACGTCCAACTCGAGCTCGAACAGATCATCGTTGCGCCGAACGAATGTCGCGCTCGCGCCTCCCGGCAACGTAACCGGTACTTCGGGTCGCAGCGGCTTGCTCGCATGAACGTGCGCGAGGATGCGCGTGCCCTCGAGTACACGTTCCAGCAGAATCTCAACCTGTCCGCCGGTTGGCTTCGTACCCAGAATGCGCGCCGGGATCACTTTCGTATCGTTGAATACGAGCAGGTCGCCGCGACGAAGCAGCGCCGGCAAGGAAGCGAACTCCAGATCGCGCAAGGATCCCGAGACGCCGTCGAGATGGAGCAAGCGACTTCCCGCGCGCGAAGGCGCGGGCCGCTGCGCAATCAGTTCGGGAGGCAGATCGTAGTGGAAGTCGGCGCGCCGCCTGGGGCGCGCACGGAAGCACGAACAAGGGGATAGGGGAAAGGGGATAGGGGAAAGTCAGACACCCTATTCACTCGCGTTCTCTTGCGATCCCCTATCCCCTATCCCCTTCTTTTTCACGCTGTCGTTTGCGAGCGCACGACGGCGGGCGGATGCGGCGCAGGTGCCCGTGCAGGCTCGACGGGTGTAGGAGGAGCGCCGCGCCGGAATTCCAAGCGATCTTGCGGTTCAGGCACGACGAGATCGAATGTGAGCTTCTTCCTTTGCCGCATTACATTGAGCTTGAGCTTCTCGCCGCCTTGATACGAGCTCAGGATGCGGAAGGCATGCGAGGGGCTCGAGGGCACGCGTCCATCTATATCCAGAATCACATCGCCCTCTTCGATCTTGAGTCGATCATCGTCCGGTGCACGCACCACGAGCAGTCCCTTGTCCGTCCCGAAGTACTGACCCAACTTCGGCGTCATCGCGACGAGCTCTGCGCTGCCGAAAACGCCGTGAGCACGAGAGAACCCGAATTCCGGCAACAGCTCGATGAACGGATGCGCGCCCCCGTTTGGGGCGCGCCTCGCGAACACATGATTTCGCATGGGTTGCGCGACCACCTCGACATCCTGCGTCTTGCCGTCTCGTTTATAGCGCAGCTTCACCTTCTGATCGGGTTTGACCGAGCGCATGTGGTCCAACAACTTTTGATTCGGACCCGTCGAGCCCTCGCGCGCAAGGGATTTGCCATCGATCTGAACCAGCACATCGCCAGGCTTGAGACCGGCCTCCGCTGCTGCTCCGCGTGGGCTCACGCTCGCGACTTCCACGCCGTCAGCGCGTTTGGCATCGTCGGCCGACAGTGCGATACCCAGAAAACCGTTGTTCGCCGGTAATGGCGGTAGTGGCGGCGCCGGAAACATTCCGTCGGACAACGACATGCTGAGCTCTGCGACATCGCGCGCCGCAGCGTCGAGCCGCTCTTGCGCTTCCTCGAGCTTGTGCTGCAGCACTTCGAGAGATTCCTCTTCGCTTTCCGCCGCCACAGTCCCGCTACCGTATGCCGCAAGACATACACAGACTACCGTGCGTAGCATCTTCGAAACGTTCACGATCATGCCCTCGATGAATGGAACTTGCTGAGTTGAGGATCTACCGTCTTCAATGACTAGAACGAAGCCGTGCGCGCCTGCGCGTAACGCACCTTCACGAGCGAGTCCATGAGCTCGACTCGCTCCTGCCACAGACGTTCTGACTGCATCGCATCCAAATCGCCTGCCGCGTATGAAAGCTGATAGTCGAGCCACTGAATGCGCTCTTCCATCGTGTCGAGTGTTGCCGCCATCGACACCCGCTCGATACGCGGACGTTCAGGCATCGCCTGCAACAATGTGTCGAGACGTCGGGACCGCTCGATCAAACTCGTGAGATCCGCAGTCGTATTCGCAGGTGCGGCCGCGAGCGGTTGCTGTTCGGGTGAGTCGACCTGCGTTTGCTGCAATGTGATGACTACAGCCGCCACCGCCGCGCTCGCGGCGATCGCTAGGCCGACTGTGGTGCGTGCAACCCGCTTGCGCGTTTGCGAGCGAACCGGTGCACCCAATCGCAAAGAATCCAACTTCGATTGCACCTGCGACCAAGCAACCGATGGCTCGATCGCGGGAAGCGCGCGCAATGCGCAGCGTGTACGTTCGAGCTCTGCCAGGCGCGCAGCGCATTCGCCGCATCGATCGATATGCTCCCGCCAGCGCGCATCGCTGAGCCCATCGCGAATCGACAATAGATCTTCGGTGCGAGGATGCATGGTCATGACCTGAATCATTCTCCGAGCGCTGCTAGCCGCGTCATCGACGCCGTGTCGTGCGCAGTCGATGCACGACTGGCTGCAGTACGAGACTGCGGTGCGTGCTCTGCGCCCAACGCGGTGCGCAAGCGGGCATGAGCTCGCGCCAACTGCGATTTCGAGAAGCTGATCGTGCGTCCGAGCAGGCGCGCGATCTCAGGATGTGTGTAACCCTCGACGTCGTAGAGCCACACGACCGTGCGCGTCAGCACGGGCAAGTCGGCCAAGGCACGACTCAGATCGTCATGCCCGTGCTCGGGCTCGGCGGATCGCGTATCGACCAACTCGTGCGCGCCCTGCTCATCGCCGTCCAGCCACAACAAGCTCCGGTGCCAAGGCGAGCGCAGATACATGAGGCACTTGCTCACAGCGATGCTTCTCACCCACCCAGCGAACGAGCCCTCGCCCGAGTACGTGTGAATGCTGCGCAGGATCTCGACAAACGTGTCCTGGAACAGATCGTCCGCAACCGCGGCTCTCGGAACGAGCCTGCGGATCAGCGTGTACACCGGACGCCGACACGCGAGAAAGATTGCCTCATGCGCCCGCGCGTCTCCCGCGCTCGCCGAGCGAATCACTTCAGCAGGAACCTCAAGGGCGTGGAACTGCGACATCGTGATTACTTAGATGCGGCACGTGGGCGAAGGGTCGCAGGTGCAAGGCCGCTGGCTCACTGGCCACTGGCCACTGGCCACTGGTCAGAAGAATGCCTTCCCTGCACATTCTCCGGCCAGTAGCCAGTCGGCCGGCTAGCCAGTTGGCCCTATCGAAGTCCCGTCTCTTGCCTCGCGATCACCATCCGCTGGATCTCGCTCGTGCCTTCGTAGATTTCCGTGATCTTGGCATCGCGGAAGTAGCGTTCGATGGGCAGCTCTTTCGAATAGCCCATACCGGCATGAATCTGCACGGCCGCGTGGGCGCAGAACATCGCCGTCTCCGAGGCTGTAAGCTTTGCGATCGAACCTTCGAGCGTGTAGCGCCGTCCATCGACCTTCGATTGCTGCCTGGCCCATGCGGCGCGCAGCGTGAGCAAGTGAGCAGCATCGAGCCGGCATTTCATATCTGCGAGCTTTTGCTGAATCATCTGGAAGCTGCCGATGGGCGCGCCGAACGCCTTGCGCTCTTTGACATAGCTCAACGAGGCCTCGTAAGCCGCGCGCGCGATACCGACTGCTTGAGCAGCGATGCCAATGCGACCCGAATCGAGCATCTGCATGGCGATGCCGAAACCCCCGCCCTCTTCTCCCAGGCGATTCTCGACCGGGCAACGATAGTCGATGAGCTCGATCTCGCACGTTGCCGAGGCTCGGATGCCGAGCTTGGGTTCTGTCTTTCCGCGCACGAATCCCGGCGCTTTGCAGTCGAGGATGAACGCAGAAATACCGCGCGAGCGCTTCTCGGGATCCGTGATAGCGAACAGCAGGAGATAGTCCGCGACCGGTCCGGACGTGATCCAAGACTTTTTGCCGTTGATGACGTAATGCCTGCCATCGGATGAGCGCGTCGCTCGAGTGCGCATATTCGCGGCATCGGATCCCGATTGAGGCTCTGTCAGTCCATACGCACCGATCGACTCGCCCGAGGCGATTGGACGGACGTATTTCTGTTTCTGATCCTCGGTGCCGAACTTGAGGATTCCGCCGCAATAGAGCGAGTTGTTTACAGAGATGATCGTGGAGTGTGCCGCATCGGCGGCCGCGACTTCCTCCATCATGAGCACGTAACTGATTGCATCGAGCCCAGCACCGCCGTATTCCGCCGGCACCTCGACACCCATGAAACCGAGCTCGCCTGCTTTGCGAATCGTCTCGAAGGGAAACTCACCCGAGGCATCGAACTTCGCCGCGATCGGTGCCACTTCCGCCTGCGCGAACTCTCGGGCGACGGATTGCATCATCTGCTGCTCATCGCTCAACTGAAAATCCATACTGTTCTCCCCCAAGTGTTCGTAGATTCTTCAGAACGATACTGCGAGCAGCGTGTATACGGAATGAGGAGATCGGGACGCGAGAGTTCGGAAATCGGCAACCGAGACGGCGATATTTCCGGCCGTTGATTGCGCGCGCCGGCCCGTGCGGATACGCGCGGTCGGTCACTCGCGAGCGACCAGTTGCCAGTAGGCCTGTGACACCGTCTATACTTGCGCCCCCTCGCCGGTGTGGCGGAACTGGTAGACGCGCCGGACTCAAAATCCGGTTCTGGCAACAGAGTGTGGGTTCGATTCCCTCCACCGGCACCAACTCTTGAAGTGGTTAGCGGTTAGCGGTTAGCGGTTAGTCTGAGACGCGGACTGAACCGCAAGCGAGCCACTTCGGTTCGTATGTGTGTTCTGACTAACCACTAACCGCTAGCCCCTAACCGCTTCCTCATGAACTTCTGTTCCGCCTGCGGTAAGCCGGTCGTCGTCAAGATCCCCGAAGGCGATCACCTGCCCCGCTTCGTCTGCCCCGCGTGTGGAACGATTCACTATCAGAACCCGCGCATCATCGCCGGGTGTGTGATCGAGACCGAGGGCAAGATCCTACTGTGCAAGCGGGCGATCGAACCGCGCCTCGGGTACTGGACGATCCCGGCAGGGTTCATGGAGAACGGCGAGTCCGTGCAGAACGCGGCCGCACGCGAGGCGATCGAAGAAGCGCTCGCGAGCGTAGAAATCGGCTCGTTACTGGCGATCGTCAATGTCTTGCGCGCGAATCAGGTCCACATCATGTTCCGTGCGACCTTGAAAACACCCGCGTTCGGAGTGGGTCCCGAGAGTCTCGAGACAGCTCTATATGACGAAGCTGATATCCCATGGTCCGAGATTGCCTTCTTGAGCGTCGAATTCGCGCTGCGCAGATACCTCGAGGACCGTCGTGAAGGGCTCGAGCGCATGCACTTCAAAGACATCGATTGGCGGGAGAAGCCTCTAACTGCGTGAGCGTGCGCGCACTTTTTCATGTGGCCATAACGCTTCCGCCTCGCTAATCGAAACGCCGTTTGGCACAATTGCGCCCCCAAGCGGCACCTCGACCGCGGCACACAGCGATTTCTCCGGAGTCTGCCGATGACCTTCGTCGTCACCGAAAACTGTATCAAGTGCAAGTACACCGACTGCGTGGAGGTGTGCCCGGTCGATTGTTTTCACGAAGGCCCGAACTTCCTGGTGATCGATCCGGACGAATGCATCGACTGCACGCTATGCGAACCCGAGTGTCCCGTCGAAGCGATCTACTCTGAAGAAGAGCTGCCGGCAGGCCAGGAACAGTTCAAGCAGATCAACGCGGAGCTCGCGAAGGCGTGGCCCGTGATCACGGAAAAGAAGCCAGCGCCTGCCGATGCCAAGGAATGGGAAGGCAAGCCGGATAAGATCAAGCTGCTGGAAAAATAGAAGTTGTTAGTTCTTAGTGGCTAGGGGTTAGCAGCACCGCGTCTTAACTAACCACTCATCACTAGCCACCAGCAACTTCCCTCCGCTCAATCCGCCTTCAGCTCGTCCAATTGCTTCTTCATCTCGCTCGGCGGTAGATAGCCGCCGATGTAGTCGCCATCAACGGTGAAGATCGCAGGCGTTCCGCGCACACCCATTTGCTCGCCGAGTGCGAACTGTTTGGCCACCGGAGTGCTCGCGCAATCGGCAGCCTTGACGTCCTCTCCCCGCTTCGCCTTCGTGATCGCCTGCTTACGGTCTTTCGAGCACCATACCGCTTCCATTTTGCGCCAATCGCTCGAATTCGGGCCCGAGCGCGGATAGGCGAGATAACGCACACGCACACCGAGCTGAGTCAGTTGATCGATCTCGCTGTGGAGCTTGCGGCAATACCCGCAATCGACGTCCGTGAAGACAGTGATCGTGTGCTCCGGTTTGGCGCTCGCCGGAGAGAAAACGATCATGTCGCGCTCATCCAGCTTCGCGAGGACCGCGCGGCGCTCAGACGCGCGCGACTGCTCGGTCATGTTCACACGCGTGTCGACATCGTACATGTCGCCAGCGATCACATACTTTCCGTCTGCGCTGACATAAGCACTGTCGGAACCGATCCTGACCTCGTACATGCCCTTGATTTTCGAGGGGCGCACATCGTCCGGCGACATCCCGGGGAACTTCGCCGCGATCGTGGCCCGCGGATCGGTTTTCGCGGCAGGCTGATCGGCGGAATGCGCCGCAAGACTCGTAATCGCGAGCAGCATCGACACGCACAGACGGGAGATGCACAAACGGGTCATCGACACTCCAGAGGTATTCAAGAGGCGGGTTGGCGTTGGGGATACGGCCGATTGGACGCGAAACTGGGGCGCCAGTTCAGTTTCCGAAGTCTACCGCAAGCTGGAGTAAGAGAAACGGAGGGAAGTTATCCGCGCGGGTGATGCTGCGCGTGCAGCTCTTTCATGCGTTCGCGTGCGACGTGCGTGTAGATCTGCGTCGTGGATAGATCGCTGTGGCCCAGCAACATCTGTACGACGCGCAGATCCGCGCCATGGTTGAGCAGATGGGTCGCAAACGCGTGTCGCAGCGTGTGCGGCGAAAGCGCTTTTTGCACGCCCGCCTTCTGCGCATAGCGCTTGATGATGTGCCAGAACGCTTGCCGGGTCATGCGGTCGCCCCGGCGTGTCGGGAACAGATAGTCGGTTTGCCGCTCCAGCAGGATCTCGAGCCGCGGTCCATTCATGAACTTCTGGAGCCAGTCGAGCGCCTCTTCACCGAGCGGGATCAGACGTTCGCGATCGCCTTTGCCGACGATGCGCAGGACGCCCTGATTCATGTTCAGCTGATTCGATTTCAGGTTCACGAGCTCGGAGACGCGCAGGCCCGTCGCATACAAGACTTCGAGCATGGTGCGATCGCGGTGGCCCAGCGGATCCTCGATCTGCGGCGCGTTCAGAAGCGCCTCGACTTCCTCTTCGGTCAACGACTTCGGCAGCGAGCGGCCGATCTTGGGCATCGCGATCTGAGCGGTCGGATCTTCTTTGAGCGCGCCATCGCGCACGAGGTACCGATAGAAGCGGCGGAAGCTGGACAGTTGCCGGGCGGTCGACCTCGGTCGAGCGCCCGACTCAACCCGCCAGGCAATGAAGGCGAGTAGATCGGCACGCTTCGCAGCCACGCTCGAGCTGCCGCGCGCGTGCAGCCAGCGATCGAGCGCCGTCAGATCCGCGCGATAGGCCGACAGCGTGTTCGGCGACAGACCGCGCTCCATCCAGACGGCATCGAGAAATCGATCGATGGCAGCCAGCGACGGAGTCTCCGGCGTCTCATCGTCTGTCCTCGAGTAAACTGTTGCTTTCGTGACTGTGCTCATCGTGTGCAGTTTGCATCGAGCCGGCTTAAGGTTCGCTGCACCGGCTCCGTGCGCGAGTGTCGGGAGTATGCGGAGGGGGTCCGAACCCGGGCGTGACAGTTATCACAGAACCCTGGCGGGCGTTACATAAAGAGAACCAGTTCACAGAAAACAGACGGATTGATGTTATTTGCGAGCCGGGCTCGCCCCCAAACTGCCAACCAATGCCCTTTTCCCTGAAGCGCGCCTGTCGCGAAATCCTGCATGCCATCTACGGTATCTACGCCGTATGCGTCTTCGTCGTCTTGAGCCTGCTCGCCTTTCCGCTCGTCTTGTTGCCATTTGATATCGCGACGCGGCGCCACATCGCTCATGTCACGGCAGGCCTTTTCTTCACCGTTGCGTTCATCCGAGTTCGACTGCTGGATGCCGAATTGTTGCCGCAAGGACCGTGCGTCGTCGTAGCCAATCACGCAAGCTATCTCGATGGAGTGGTCTTGAAAGCAAGCCTCCCCGCGCGCTTCTGCTTCGTCATCAAGAAAGAAGTCAGTCGCATCCCAATCGCCGGCATGCTCCTGCGCCGCATCGGGTCCGAGTTCGTGGATCGCTTCAATCGTCATGCAGGCGGGATGGATGCACGGCGTCTGCTCAAGGCCGCAGACGCGGGTCAAGCGCTCGCCTTCTTTCCGGAAGGCACCTTCCTCGCTGAACCCGGCGTCGGCAAATTTCATACAGGCGCCTTCGCAATCGCTGCGCGAACCAAGCTGCCGGTGGTTCCCATCTGTATCCGCGGTACACGCGAGATTCTGCCGAGCACACGCTACATCCCTCGACCCGGTCGCATCGACATCCAGGTACTGCCCTCGATCTCGATGGAAAATCGCAACACGGCCGAAGCGGTCGCTGCAGCACGCGACCTCGCTCGCGCGCGCATCGTAGCAGTGGCAGGCGAACCCGATTTGGTCACGAGCCCTGCTCGCGAGAAAGTGACGGAGTGACGAAGTAACGACGTCAGAGAAGAGCAGCCCGGCTCGCCTTCCGACCTCGCGACTCCTTCAGTTCCTCACTCCGTCACTCCAGCTTTGCATACAAATCCGCGCCGACTGGCCGGCCCTTCCCTCGCTTCCCTATACTTCCATCGACATCGCAACCCAAGCGAGGGCGCATGAATCTGTTCGAAACAGTGGGCCGGCTCGGACACGAACAAGTCGTCTTCTTCCATCATCGTGAATCGGGCTTGCGCTGCGTCATTGCGATCCACAGCACCGTGCTTGGACCTGCATTGGGCGGCTTGCGCATGTGGCCCTACGCAAGCGAAGCAGATGCCATCCGCGACGTCCTCAAGCATTCGCGTGGGATGACGCACAAAGCCGCGATCGCCGGGCTCGACATCGGCGGTGCCAAAGCGGTGCTGTTGGGCAATCCTGAAACCGACAAGAGCGAAGCCTTGTTTCGCGCCTTGGGTCGATTCATCCATTCGCTCGGCGGTCGCTACATCGCGAGCGAAGATGTCGGGACGACGGCCGATGACATGGAGCTCATTCGTATAGAGACTCCGCACGTCGTCGGCGCGCCGGAAGCGAATGGCGGGAGTGGCGATCCTTCGCGTTTCACTGCGCTTGGCACATTGCACGGCCTCCGTGCCTGCCTGGAGTTCAAGGTTGGACACTCGAACCTCAGTCGGATCAGCTTTGCCGTCCAGGGCGCGGGGCAAGTGGGCTATCACCTGGTCAAGCTGCTGCGCGCGGAGGGCGCGAAAGTCTTCGTCACTGACATCGCAGAAGACCGAGTGGAGCATCTCGTGGATGAATTCGGGGCGGAAGCAGTCCCGATGTCGCAGATATACGATGTCGAGGCGACGGTGTTCTCGCCGTGCGCATTGGGCGCGGTGATCAACGAAGACACGCTGCCTCGATTGCGTTGCGAAATCGTGGCAGGCGGCGCCAACAATCAGCTCGAATCCGACGAGCTGGGGACCGAG
The DNA here is from genome assembly GCA_023417315.1 of Pseudomonadota bacterium. GTDB lineage: Bacteria > Pseudomonadota > Gammaproteobacteria > Steroidobacterales > Steroidobacteraceae > Steroidobacter. The sequence goes on along the minus strand of JAEZFW010000010.1, from coordinate 45,226 downwards.
CTAGAACGGCGCGGAATCCTCTATGCGCCGGACTACGCGATCAACGCCGGCGGCTTGATGAGCAGCGCGCTCGAACTGCAGGGATTCAGCGAGGCGCGCGCGCAGCGTAGCGTTGCGCGGATCCACGAGATCATCTCGCGCATTCTGAAACTCTCCGCACGCGAGAAGATCCCGACATGGCAGGCTGCCCAAACTCTGGCGGAACAGCGCCTCACTTCCATCAGCCAGACGAAGCTCCCGTATCTCGCTGCCGCAGCGCGAACTTGAGCGTCAGGTATCGGTCGAATCTCTCATCATCACATCGCTGCGTTCGAAGGCGCGATTTACGAGACGAGCAATCATGAGCGAAGACGTTTACATCGTAGCGGCGCGTCGCACTCCAGTCGGCGCATTCCAAGGCATCCTGAGCGGCGCGACGGCTCCGCAGCTCGGCGCGGCAGCTGCACGAGGCGCAATCGACGCGAGCGGTCTTGCAGCCGAACGCATCCAAGAAACCATTCTAGGATGTGTGTTGATGGCAGGAATCGGCCAAGCACCTGCTCGGCAGGCCGCATTGAGCGCAGGCGTTCCCCAAGACGTGCCCGCCACTACGATCAACAAGATGTGCGGCTCCGCGCTCAAAGCGCTCATGATGGCCAGCGACGAGATTCGTGCCGGCTCAGCGGATATCATTCTCGCCGGCGGCATCGAATCGATGTCGAATGCGCCCTATCTACTGCCGAAAGCGCGCTCCGGTCTGCGAATGGGCCATGCCGAGCTGCTCGATCACATGTTGTTCGATGGTCTGCAAAGCCCCTTCGACGGCCAGCTCATGGGAACGTTTGCGGATGCCACGGCGAAGAAGTACGGCTTTACGCGCGCACAGCAGGATGAGTATGCAGCGGAATCCGTGCGTCGCGCCGTAAGAGCCGTCGAGTCCGGCGCATTCGCAGAGGAAATCGCGGCGGTCACGATCAAGGATCGCAAAGGCGAGCGCATTGCGGACAAGGATGAAACACCGTTCAACTGCGACATCGCGAAGATCCCAAATCTGAAACCTGCGTTCAGCAAAGACGGCACCGTCACCGCCGCGAGCTCGTCCTCAATTTCGGACGGCGCCGCGGTTGCGGTCGTGGCTAGCGGACGCGCAGTGAAAACGCACGGTCTCAGGCCGTTGGCGCGCATCGTCTCCTACACGAGCCACGCGCAAGCGCCCGAGTGGTTCACGACTGCGCCGGTCGGCGCGATTCGATCTGTGCTGGATCGTGCGGGATGGAGGGCTTCGCAGGTCGATCTATTCGAGATCAACGAGGCATTTGCATGCGTGACGATGGCGGCGATGCACGATCTCGAGCTCGATCACGCGAAGGTGAACGTAAATGGCGGTGCGTGCGCGCTCGGACATCCGATCGGCGCGACCGGCGCGCGGATCATGACGACCCTGCTGCACGCATTGAAAGCTCGCAACTTGAAGCGCGGTGTCGCATCGCTCTGCATCGGCGGCGGCGAGGCGACCGCAATGGCGGTGGAGCTGGTTTGATCCTTTTAGAACAAGGAGTAACCACAAAGAGCACAAAGAGCGCAAACAGAACAGATGCATCCTCTTCTTTGTGTACTTTGTGTTCTATGTGGTTACTCCAAATCCTATTGCTTGCGGATTTACGCGCTGATCGGCGTGTCCGGTGAGATGCCCGCGACCTCGTAGCCGCGCTTGAAATCGCGCACGTGCTTCGACATCCAGCGGCGCGCCTCCTCCACGTTCTTGTCGCGCACGGACGCAATGATCTTCTTCTGCGCATCCGCGATGCGCGTTCGGGCCTGCGGCACCGAATCGATCATGCGCGCTAACGAGGGTGCCAACGCCCGCGTGAGCGATTGCTTCGCCAACACTAATACTTGATTGCGCGCCGCGGCGCCCAGGAGCTCGAAGAATCGCGCCACAATCTCGACCGCATGCGGGTCTCCCTTCGGAGACGTCTTGAAGGCTTCGTGTGCGGCCAAGAGTGCGTTCAGATCAGCTTGCGTTCGGCGCGTCGCTGCGAGCGCGGCGACCTCGGGTTCGATGACCATCATCGCTTCCCAAACAGCAACGAAGGTCACGTCGTGAAGCACAAGCGCGTGTCGCATGCCCGATGCAACCTGCGACGCGGCGGGACGACTTACAACCATGCGCTTCGCACCCACGGGGCGCTTGATGAGCCCTGCACTCTCGAGACGGCGCAAGGCCTCTCGCACGGTGGAGCGATGCACGCCGAATTGTTGCGCAAGATCCGTTTCGGGAGGCAACGGGTCTCCGGCGCGCAGCTCGCGCGCCAGGATCTTCCGCTCGATGGCAGCAGCGACGCGTGTATACGCTGGATCGCGGTCGACGGGATCGAACAAGGGCGTGTCAGCATTTTCTTGCTGCACTGCCGACAAGATCGATGCCGTGCTCGCGCGCCGGGAACGGTTGGATTTTTCCTTCGTTGACATTGGGTCGGATTGTCGGACAATAGGACAGCTTTCTCAAGTGACCCGAGGCACCCGGCCGGCGCGCCTCGTTCGATGGAGCTTCCGATGGAAGATTTCGACTTCGGTCTGGGCGAAGATATCGACGCCCTTCGCGCAAGCGTTGCGCAGTTCGCCGCGGATCGTATCGCCCCGCTCGCTACCGACATCGATCGCGACAACCGATTTCCGCGCGAGCTGTGGCCTCAAATGGGCGAGATCGGGCTGCTCGGAATCACGGTCGAGGAGTCGCTCGGCGGAGCAGGTCTGGGCTATCTCGCCCACGTCGTTGCGATGGAAGAGATCAGCCGTGCTTCGGCATCGGTCGGTCTCTCGTACGGCGCGCACTCGAACTTGTGCGTCAATCAGATTCGACGTTGGGGCACACCGGAGCAGAAGCAGACGTATCTGCCGAAACTGATCTCCGGCGAGCACGTCGGTGCACTTGCCATGAGCGAGCCGGGTTCGGGCTCGGACGTTGTGAGCATGCGAACGCGTGCGGAACGCCGCGACGGCGCGTACGTGTTGAACGGCTCCAAAATGTGGATCACCAACGGACCGGAGGCAGATACGCTGGTCGTGTATGCGACAGTGAATCCCGAGCTCAGCGCGCGCGGTATCACAGCGTTCATCGTCGAGCGCGGAATGCGCGGATTCAAGACCGCGCAGAAGCTCGACAAGCTCGGCATGCGCGGCTCGGACACTTGCGAGCTCGTGTTCGAGGACTGCGAAGTCCCGCTCGGGAATGTGCTCCACAAGGAAGGTCTCGGCGCTGAAGTCTTGATGAGCGGCCTTGACTACGAGCGAGTCGTGCTTGCAGGCGGTCCGCTCGGCATCATGCGGGCATGCCTCGATATCGTGTTGCCGTATGTGCACGAGCGCAAACAATTCAATCGCCCGATCGGAACGTTCCAGCTCATGCAAGGTAAGATCGCGGACATGTACACGACCATGAATGCGTGTCGATCCTACGTTTACTCAGTCGCAGCCGCATGCGATCGCGGACGCGTCACACGCTTCGATGCGGCTGGCTGTATCTTGCAAGCTTCCGAACGCGCAACGTGGATGGCGCTCGAAGCGATTCAGGCGCTCGGCGGCAATGGCTACATCAACGAGTATCCCACTGGACGCCTGCTGCGCGATGCGAAGCTGTATGAGATCGGCGCGGGCACAAGCGAAATCCGGCGCATGCTGATCGGGCGCGAGATCTTCGAGGCGACCGCATGATCGGCACGCGCATCGATTCCAGCTCCGAGAGCTTTCATCTCAATGCCTCTTACATGCAGGCGCTTGCGGAGGAGCTGCGGCAACGCCTGGAGATCGCCTCTCGCGGCGGCGGCGAAGACGCGCGTCGCAAGCACATCGAGCGCGGCAAGCTATTACCGCGCGATCGCATCGCCTCGCTCCTCGATCCTGGCTCACCCTTCCTCGAGCTGTCTCCGCTCGCGGCAGAAGACATGTACGATGGCAGCGCGCCGGCCGCCGGCATCATCACTGGTGTCGGGCTCGTGCACGGCAAGCACGTCATGGTGGTCGTGAACGATGCAACGGTGAAAGGCGGTACCTACTTTCCTATTACCGTGAAGAAGCATTTGCGTGCCCAGGAGATCGCCGCGGAGAATCGCTTGCCGTGCATCTATCTCGTGGACTCGGGCGGTGCTTTCCTGCCGTTGCAGGATGAAGTCTTTCCGGACCGCGAGCATTTCGGTCGCATCTTCTATAATCAGGCGCGCCTGTCAGCCTCGGGCATCCCTCAAGTCGCGGTGGTGATGGGCTCGTGCACCGCAGGCGGCGCATACGTTCCGGCAATGTGCGATGAGGCGATCATCGTCAAGCGCCAGGGCACGATCTTTCTTGGCGGACCACCGCTCGTGAAGGCCGCGACTGGCGAAGTCGTCGATGCAGAAACGCTCGGTGGCGGGGACGTACATACCCGCATCTCTGGCGTGGCAGATCACTTGGCCGATGACGATGCGCACGCTCTCAAGCTCGCACGGGAGGCCATTCGCCATCTAGCGCACCCCACTCACTCGTGGCTCGAGCGGATTGCAAGCCGCCCTCCTCTGCACGATCCGCAACAACTCTACGGGATCGTGCCCCGCGACACGCGCTATCCGTACGATGTGCGCGAGATCATCGCGCGCATCGTCGATGCCTCGGAGTTTCACGAGTTCAAAGCGCTGTACGGCAAGACCCTAGTTTGCGGATTCGCGCATATCGACGGCTATCCAATCGGGATCATCGCGAACAACGGCATCTTATTTTCTGAGTCGGCCCTCAAGGGTGCGCACTTCATTCAGCTCGCCAACCGCCGCAACGTTCCGCTCCTCTTCCTGCAGAACATCACCGGCTTCATGGTCGGGAAGAAGTTCGAGCACGGCGGCATCGCGAAAGATGGCGCGAAGATGGTGACCGCAGTCGCCTGCTCCCGTGTACCGAAGTTCACGGTCATCATCGGCGGTTCGTTCGGCGCAGGTAACTATGCGATGGGCGGACGCGCGTACAGCCCGCGCATGATGTGGATGTGGCCGAACGCGCGCGTTTCAGTGATGGGTGGCGAACAGGCCGCGCAAGTTCTCGCCACGGTTCGAGCCGATGGATTGAAAGCGCGTGGCGAGAGCTGGCCCGACGCCGATCGCGAAAAGTTCATGGATGAGATCCGCGGTCAGTACGAGACCCAAGGCAATCCATACTACGCGACTGCGCGGCTGTGGGACGATGGTGTAATCGATCCCGTCGATACCCGTCGCGTCCTCTCCCTAGCGTTGGCCGCCGCTGCTAACGGCTCAGAGCCTGGCGAGGAAAAGTATGGCGTGTTCCGGATGTGATGATTGGCAGAACGAGGCGATGCAGTGCTGAGCGACGAACGCAGAGCGGAGCTTGCTGAAGTGGGTCGCCGTACTGATTGGGTCATTCCGTCACTTCATCACTGCGTCACTCGGAAGTATTGGCTATGTCTGTGATCGCGACCTCCCTTTCACCCCGTGGCGTTCTCACCCTAACGCTGAACCGGCCGGAGAAGCACAACTCGATGAATGCCGAGCTTCTGACGGCGTTGCATGCAGCGCTGTTGGATGCGGAGCGTGACGAGCAGGTACGTGCGATCGTGCTCACCGGCGCGGGTACGAGTTTCTGTGCGGGTGGCGACATCGCTCACATGCGTTCGATGCGAGGCGCCTCGGCAGAGCGTAACTTGGACGACGCTCGTTTGCTCGCACAGTGCTTGCGCGCCCTCGACGAAATCGAACGCCCGTTGATCGCACGCGTCAACGGGAATGTGTTTGGCGGAGGCGTCGGCTTGGTTGCGTGCGCAGACGTTGCCATCGGCACGACCGCCGCGAAGTTTGCGCTCACCGAAGTTCGGCTTGGACTCGTACCAGCGACCATCTCGCCCTACGTTCTGCGCGCGATAGGCGAGCGTCAGGCGCGATGCTTGTTCGTCACGGCGCTTCCCTTCGATGCGAAGCACGCGTGCGAGATCGGGCTGCTGCACGCCGCAGTGCTTCAGGAGGAGCTCGATGCGGCGGTAGAGCGCCATCTCGACGCGATCCTGCAAGGAGCTCCCCTCGCAGTGCGACAAACGAAGCGCCTGATCCGCGACGTGATCGCAGTGGAAGATCGTGACGAGTTGGTCGAGGAGACCTCTCGCCTGCTCGCGAAGCTCCGTGTGAGTGAGGAAGGCAAGGAGGGTCTATCGGCGTTTCTGGAGAAGAGAAGGCCTAGTTGGATTAAGTGACGAACGTGACAAAGACGAAGTCAGATATCGCTTGCAGCTTCGACTCTCCGGCCACGACGTTCGGTGACCCAGTTCTGACTTCGTCACTCCGTCACCCCCGTCACGTCGTCACTTGAACCTTTATGAACCTGACCGACAAGCTCGTAGCCATCACCGGAAGCGGACGCGGTATCGGCCGCGCCATGGCGCTCGCATTCGTGCAACGAGGCGCGCACGTGGCGCTCATCGACTTGCACGCAGAAGATTTGGAGCGCACCCGCATCGCGTGCATAGAGCATGGACGCCAGACGCGTACTTACGTGTGTAATGTCGCCAACGAGGCTGCGGTCATCGCCACGCTCGATGCAATCGTTGCGGACTTCGGTCGGCTCGACGTGATGATCAATAACGCCGGCATCACGAAAGACGCGATGCTCGTCAAAGCTCAGGAGGGCAGGTGCGTGGGGAAGATGACGCTCGAGCAATGGCAGGCCGTCATCGACGTCAATCTAACGGGCGTGTTTCTCGGTGCACGTGAAGCAGCTGAGCGTATGATCGGTCTAGGCCATGGCGGCGTGATTATCAATACCTCCAGCATCTCGCGGGCGGGCAATATTGGCCAATCGAACTATGCCGCAGCGAAAGCAGGTGTCGCGACACTGACCGTCGTGTGGGCGAAAGAGCTTGCACGATATGGAATCAGGACGGGCGCCATCGCGCCGGGCTTTACGCGGACGGAGATCCTAGACTCCATGAAGCCCGAGCTCATCGAGCGTGCGCTGGCTTCCGTGCCGCTGCGCCGAATGGCGGAGCCCGATGAAATCGCGCACGCTGCGATCTTCATCGCGGAGAACGACTACTTTTCTGGCCGCGTCATCGAAGTCGATGGCGGGCAGCGGATCTAAGACCAAGAGTTTGGAGCAACCACAAAGAGCACATAGAACACAAAAGGGCAACGGCGCCGAGCGCCACATGTCGGCCTCTCTATCAGCCATTCTTTTTTGTGAACTTTGTGTTCTTTGTGGTTACTCCTTCAGATTCCTAAGCGAGAAGAGCCATGCAGATCAACCAAGTGAAGGCCGTCATCACGGGCGGCGCCTCGGGGCTCGGTTACGCAACGGCTGAACGGCTAAACGCTGCGGGCGCTCGCGTCACGCTCTTGGACGTCAATCAAGAGGCCGGCGCTCAAGCGGCGAGCCAGCTTGGTTCGAACGCGCGGTTCGATTCCGTCGATGTCACGAACGAAGCCGCCGTTGACGCTGCCATCGAACGTGCTCGAGCCGAGATGGGGGGTATCAATCTGGCGGTGAACTGCGCTGGAGTCGCTTGGCCTCGGCGCATCATCAACAAGGAAGGTCCGATGCCGGGTGACTTCTTCCGCAAAGTTGTCGAGATCAATCTGATCGGCACGCTACTCGTTGCAAAGGCGGCCTGTGCAGCCATGCAGAAGAATGAGCCGAGTAGCGAAGGCGAACGCGGCTTGATCGTCATGACGGCCTCGGTCGCGGCGTTCGATGGGCAGATCGGTCAAGTCGCCTATTCCGCGTCAAAGGGCGGCGTGGTCGGCATGACGCTGCCGATGGCGCGCGATCTTGCTTCGAGCGGTATCAGAGTGATGACGATCGCGCCCGGCATCTTCAAGACGCCGATGATGGCTTCGCTCCCACAGGAAGCGCAGGACTCGCTCGGCAAGCAAGTGCCCTTCCCTCCTCGCCTCGGACGGCCTGATGAATACGCAGCGCTCGTGGCGCACCTGTGCGAGAACGTGATGCTAAACGGCGAATGCATCCGCTTGGACGGTGCAATTCGAATGGCGCCGAAGTAAAAGCGGAGAACTATCTCTCGCAAGGCACGCCAAGGCCGCGAAGGTAAGAACAGGAAGATCAACTCGCACGGACGCAGAGCCGCAAGTGAGAGAAGAGAATCTGCTACACCTGGTTTCCCATCACTGCGTCTTTGCGAGAGATGATTGATCTGTCCTCCCTTTGCGAGCTTGGCGTACTTTGCGAGAGAATCTCTTCCTCAATGGTAGTCGGTAAGAAGCGAGCATGACTGAAAGAGAGGTCATGGAATATGACGTGGTCATCGTCGGCGCAGGGCCGGCGGGTCTCGCGTGCGCCATCCGTCTGAAGCAATTGAAGCCAGACGCGAACATCTGCGTGCTCGAAAAAGGATCTGCCGTCGGCGCACATTCGCTTTCCGGCGCCGTACTCGAACCCGGCCCCCTCGATCGACTCGTGCCCCACTGGCGCAATGATTATCCGGGCATGAAGGTACCCGCGCTGACCGACGACGTGCGGCTCATGACGCGAACCGGCTCGTTCAAGCTACCCGAGTGGGCCGTGAACTTGAGCCCAATGCGCAACCACGGCAACTTCATCGTTTCGCTCGGACAACTCACACCTTGGCTTGCACAGCAGGCGGAGACCCTCGGCGTCGATGTGTTCGCCGGGTTCGCTGCGGCCGCTGCACTGTTTGATGAGGCAGGCGCAGTGAGGGGGGTTCGCATCGGCGATATGGGACTCAACAAGGATGGTTCGCCTGGACCCAACTACACCCCGGGCGTCGAGATCCACGCGTCGACTACAGTTCTCGCGGAAGGATCGCGCGGCTCCATCTCTAAACAACTCATTCGACGCTTCAACCTGCGCGAGGGTATCGATCCCGGAACGTTCGGACTCGGCTTCAAAGAGCTGTGGCAGCTTCCGCCTGGACGCGTGCAGCCGGGACGCATCGAGCATGCATTTGGTTGGCCGCTCGATACGCGAACGTATGGTGGCAGCTTCCTCTATCACTTGACCGATGACCGCGTGTACGTCGGCTATGTGGTCGGCCTCAACTACCGCGACCCGCGTCTGCAGCCGTTCGAAGCCTTTCAACAGTTCAAGCATCATCCCCGCATCAAGCCGCTGCTCGAAGGCGGCGAGATTCTCTCCGGCGGCGCACGTACGATTGCCGCTGGGGGGTATCAATCTCTACCCAAGCTCGAGATGCCAGGTGCGCTCTTGATCGGCGATGCCGGCGGCACCCTCAATGTATTCAAGATCAAAGGTATCCACCAGGCGATCCGCTCCGGCGCGCTCGCAGCGGAGCATCTCGCAGAGCACGGCACGAGTCTTGGGTTCGATGCTCGGTGGCGAGCGTCTGAAGGACATCGCGAGTTGCACGAGGTACGCAACTTCAAACCGGCATTCAAGAATGGTTTGTACTTTGCCATCGCGAATGCCGGAATCGAATCGCTGCTCAAAGGCAAGACGCCCTGGACGATGCGCAACACGCCGGATTGGTGCGCGACGGAAAAGCTCGAGGCTTACGTCTCCCCCGACCGCGGTTGGACCGAAAGGACGCTGCCACCTCGCGATCGGCTCGCCTCAGTGTTCTTTGCCGGCAACGTGCACGATGAATCGCAGCCCGTTCACCTGCACGTTCACGATACGACGATCTGCGTCGAGCGCTGCACCAAAGAGTACGGAAACCCTTGCGAACGCTTTTGTCCGGCCGGTGTATACGAGATGGTGGACGACGGAGCTGGCGGACGCAGACTGCAGATCAACGCGGCCAACTGCGTTCATTGCAAAGCGTGCGACATCAAAGATCCGTACGAGATCATCACTTGGACGACGCCGGAAGGCGGCTCCGGTCCGAACTATCAGAATCTGTGACGACGCACCCGACGCCCCCCGTCTCTCTCGCCGCACTGTATCGCGCCGAATGCGCACGCCTCGGTTATTCGCCCGACGCTGCGCAAGAGCACATCATCGAAAAGTTGGAAGATCTGCGCTCGCGACTGCTTGCTCCCGCACCTAGAGCCGGTCTGCTGAAGGAGCTTCTCTCGCGCAAGCGCGCGCGACCGGCGCAGCGCGGTCTTTATATCTGGGGAGGCGTTGGGCGCGGTAAGACGTGGCTCATGGACTTGTTCTTTCAGAGCTTGCCGTTCAAGAACAAGCAGCGCAGCCATTTCCATCGCTTCATGCAATCCGTGCACGACGAGCTGAAGAAGCATCCGGACGAGACTAATCCCCTGGAGCGCGTCGCCGACAAGATCGCCGCGCGCGTGAGAGTCGTATGCTTCGATGAGCTCTTCGTCGCCGACATCGCAGATGCGATGTTACTGGGGACGCTCTTTCGCGCACTGTTCGAGCGCGGCGTCACACTCGTGGCCACCTCCAACGCGCCCCCTGACGATCTCTATAAAGGTGGATTGCAGCGCGCGCGCTTCCTTCCTGCGATTCGGCTGTTGAAGGAGCACACCGAAGTCGTTCATATGACTGCGGGTGCCGACTACCGCTTGCGCATGTTAGAGCGCGCGACAACGTGGTTCGATACGCTCACGGCCGATCATGCGCATGAGTTGGAGCATCTATTCATCGAGATCGCGGGAGAGCCTGGACGCACGGATTCGACGCTCACGATCAATCATCGGCGTCTGCACGCGCGCAGGCAGGCCGACGATGTCATCTGGTTCACGTTCAAGGAGCTGTGTGCCGGACCGCGCAGCCAATCGGACTATATCGAGCTCGCACGTTGCTACCACACCGTGTTCGTGAGCGACGTTCCCGTTCTCACTGCAGAGCATGAGAACGAGGCGCGCCGATTCATCAGCCTCGTCGATGAGTTCTACGATCGGGCCGTGAAGCTCATCGTCTCGGCCGCTGCACCGATCGATCAGCTATACAACGGGTCCAAGCTGACGTTCGAGTTCGAACGGACGAAAAGCCGCCTCATCGAGATGCAATCTCAGGCATACCTCGCACGCGAGCACAAACCGTAGCGCGACCTGCCGCCGGCCAACGGGCTCACTGGCCACTGGCTGCTGGCCAGAAGCAGGAAGTGCTCTTTAAATCTAGCCAGCTTGCCAGTGGCCAGCTTGCCAGTGGCCGGTCAACCGATGGCCGCGCCCTCACGCCCTCAACGCACCGATATGCGCCTTGCGGCGCGTTTCGGCGCTCTCCCGGGCACGCGCAGCGACACTCGCTTCACCGAACGAGTCGTAGACGCGCGCGCTCAATTGCCAGTTGAAAGGGCTCGATGCCTTGAGTTGCGTGCGCTCTGCGACGAGTGCGCGCGCCAGCTTCAACTTGCCACCTCGCAACGCCGCTTCCACCAGCGTGAGGTGGATCAAGTCACGCTGTGCATGGCTGCCGCCAAAGCGATTCGCGATCGTACGGATCGGCAACAACAGCTCGACAGCTTCGTCGTAATGTCCGAGCACGAACGAGACGAGCGCATGCGCCAGCGGCAGACCCACATCGCGCGTCATCATCGCGTTGGTATGCGTGCCGACGGCGCGCCGCTCCATAGCGGCGAGCGTCTTGTTGGCCAAGTCGAGTCGGTGCGCAGCAACGAACGCCATGACGGCATGCACATCGTTGAACGCGTAGTATGCGTCCTCGGCGCACTGCTCCCAGCTCTCCGCCAATGCCCGCCAGCGATCCCCGACGTGCACACCGCGAATCTGCAGCCGCCATAACAATGCCGAGGCATCGATCATCTCGAGCGGCACTTGCGAGCTCGTCGCCCGTATCTTGGTGTCATACAACGCAAGCACCTGCGCAACATCGCCGATGTCCAAGTGATACAGCGCTAAGTGCCACCAGTTGTGAAACGCGAAGCCGTTGTTGGTGGCCCAGTCACGCTCGCGCACCGTCAACCAATCGATTCCATCGCGCAGTCTCCCCTGCATCTCCATGACGTGCGCCACTGCATGCACTGCCCACGGATCTTGCGCATTCATTTCGAGCGCGCGACGGCCGACATCCTCGGCGCGCGAGTACGCGCCCGTCTCCTCCAAGCCGAATGCGTACATGCCGAGCACGTAGTGATATCCCGGCACCGTGGTGTCCCAGAGCGGCATTACCTGCGCCACCCTGTCGCGCAACATCGTCGATGCGCCCAGATAGAAGTCACCCAGGTGTGCCACTTGTAGCGCCAATAGATCGTGTGGATAGTCCAGCAAAATCTCGCCGTAGCGGCGCACGGATCCCGCGAAGTCGCCATGCAACCACACTCGCGCTGCGGCGGCGTGCGCACGCTCCCGATCGTTCGCCCGTCGCCCCAGGTTTTCGATCGACTCGATGCTCTCGCGGAGCATGGGTAGGGTGCTCTTGTCAGTGGAAGTCACCATGAGCGCTGCACGCAAACAGTGCGCTGCGGCAAAGCCGGGTTCCTCGTCCAGAGCCGTCTGTAGGACCGCGAGCGGATCCAGGTAGTATCCGGCCGCCAATTCGACCGCCTGCTCGTAAAAGCGCAGGCACCTGCTATTGTTCGTTGAAACGGGGACGCCACGACAATCGACGAGAGCCATCGCCTTCTCCCAAGAAATGTAACGATGGCTGACGTTTTACTCGCGTCACGTGATGACAAAGTCGCGGCGGGCGTGAAAAATACGTGAATACGCCTTCGGACTTAAGCGCGGAACGAAACCTCGCCAGATGTAACAAACTGCGACTCCACCCTGCCGAGGTTCTCCGGAGCGACATCGTGATGCATTTGACCTTGCAACTACTTGGCTCGCTACGGGTGTTGGATGCGCGCGGAACCGAGATCAAGATCCCTTCGCGCAAGAGCCGCGCACTGCTCGCTTACCTCGCAATGCGCCCGTCCGAGTCGCACGCGCGCGATCGTCTGGCAGCTTTGCTTTGGGAAGAGGCAGACGAGGAGCTTGCGCGCACGAGTTTGCGTCAGGCAATCGCAGCGTTGCGCAAAGCCTTGCCAGCGAATTGTCACGCCGCCCTCGTCGCAACCACCGACACCGTCGCACTCGATGGCGCCGTTGTCGATTGCGATCTGCCGCGCTTCCGCCGCGCTTTGGGCTCGGCGACCAAAGCCGCTCTCCAGGAGGCTGCGGCGCTGTATCGCGGCGATCTGCTCGATGGGTTCGATGCGCGCTCGGGTGCATTCGACGAATGGCTGACGAACGAACGGCTGACGCTGCGCCGACAGGCGACGGACGCGCTTCAAGCGCTCACACAACTGTGCATCGCCAATCAGGATGTCGATGCGGCGACGAAAGCTTGCGCCAAGCTGCTCATGCTCGAGCCGCTCAATGAACCGGCTCACCGCACGATGATGGAGCTGCACGCGCGACGCGGCGCATATTCCGAAGCGCTGCGCCAGTATCGTACCTGCAAGGAAGCACTGCGCCGCGAGCTGGACGTCGCGCCTGAACCGGCCACCGAACAGTTATATCGCGAGCTGATGCGCCGTCGTCGCGGCGGTGCGGATAGCAGCGAGGATGCCAATGCAGCGGAAGCGGAGGATCTGGACGCCAGCACGTCGGTCGCCCAGGAAGCGCCTCGTGCCGAAAACCGGCCGCAGCTGCGCGATGCCGTTGTACTCGTGGCGCGTTTGGAAGGCTTGCTCGAACAAGAAGCGGCGCTCGATCCGGAGGATGCTCACGCGCTCGTCACGACGTTTCAGGAGCGTGTCCAGAGCGTCGTCAAAGAGTTCGGCGGCACTGCAGACCGGCGCGTCGGTTCCAACGTCCTTGCGGTGTTCGGCATTCCGAATGCGTACGGCAACGAAGCCGAATGCAGCGCGCGTGCGGCGCTGATGTTGAAGGAGTCGGTCTCTCACGACCCTTGGCCCACGACTGCGCATCTGCCGCTGCAGATCGGGATCGCGATCGGTCAAGTGCTCCCGACACCGTCGTTGTTTCCGCTCAGCGGTCGACCGACGCACGTTGCCCACACGCTCGCTAGCCGAGCGGGCGACGGCGAGATCCTGATCGCCGACGAGCTGCGTCAAGCGTTAGGCGACCGCGTGAGCTGCCGACGTCATGCGAGCGATGACTTGGCCGGCGCCAGCGCGCCTGCCTGGTCGCTCGAATGCATACGATCGCAAGACGACGGCGCGCTCCCCTTCGTGGGGCGGCGCCCCGAGCTTGCGATGGTGCTCGCGGCCCTCGATCGTTGTCGATCGAGTCGCCGCGGTCGCTCGATTATCGTGCGCGGTGAGGCCGGCATCGGCAAGTCGCGCCTAGTCGAAGCAGTGATGAGTGCCGCGCGCGAGCGCGGAGTCGAAGTGCATTCCGCACAAGTGTTCGATTTTGGCCAATCGCCAGGCCGTGGTCCCATCACCTCGCTCGTGCTGAGCTTGATGGGAGCGGACGCCGGCGCAAGTGATGCGCAGCGCGCGGCAGCGGTGCGACGTCTCCTCGCAAGTCGCGGCGGCAGCATCGATCAATCGATCTTCTTGAGCGACATCGTGGATGCGCCGCTCGAGCCCGAGCTTGCTGCTTTGGAGGAGGCCATGGACGCTGCGACTCGGCAGCGCGGGCGTGCGCTGGCGCTTTCGCTCGTGATCGAATGGGCGGCACAACGCAGTCCGCAGCTGCTCATCGTCGAGGACGTGCATTGGACCGACACCGACGAGCTCGCTCGCCTCGGCGAGATCGCCGCGGTCGTCGCGAACTGCCCGATTCTACTCATCATGACCACGCGCCCCGAAGGTGACCCGATCAGTGCGACGTGGCGCGCGCGCGCACGCGGCTGCCCGGTGACGACGCTCGATCTGGCCCCGCTCGCGCACGACGAGGCCGAAGAGCTCGCCGCGTTCTATCCCGAGCTGCCGCGCGAGACGATCGACGCATGCATCGAACGCGCGGAAGGCTTTCCTCTTTTCCTCGATCAGCTCCTGCGTGCAGCAAATGCGGGCAGTGAGTCGTTGCCCGGCTCCGTGCGCACGCTCGTGCTCGCACGCGCCGATCGCCTGCCCGATATCGATCATCGAGCGCTACAGGCTGGCGCGGTGCTCGGCCAGCAATTCTGGGTCGATGCGTTGCGCGCGATGATCGACGCAAGCGAGTACGACCCCACCCTGCTCGTCGAACGCGGATTCGTGCGCACTGACGGCGCACGCTTGCAGTTCGCGCATGCACTGTTTCGAGATGCAGTCTATGAATCGATTCTGAAGTCACATCGCAGAGACCTGCACCGCAAAGCGGCCGAATGGTTCGCCAAACGCGATCTTGCCCTCTATGCAGATCATCTGGCGGCGGCGCAGGACGAGTCGGCTCCGAGCGCGTACGCAGAGGCCGCACGCGCGGAGCAACAAGCACTGCGCTTCGAGCGCGCGTTCGGATTAGCGGCCAAGGCGTCCGCACTCGCGCACGAGCCCGCGCTCTTGCACTCGACGAGCGCATTGCTCGGTGAGCTGATGCTGCAGCTCGGTCGGACGCACGATGCCTTGACCGCTTACCGCGAGGCGCTCGACTTCGCGGTCGATCCGCTCGACCGCGGCAAGGCCTGGCTCGGCATTGCCTCCGCACTTCGCATCATGGATCGGCACGAGGAAGCGCTCGATGCCTTGGAGCGTGCCGAATCGCAATGGCGCGACGCTGCTGACGCGCGAATGCGAGCGCAGCTCTACTCCTTGCGAGGCAATCTGCTCTTCCCGCTCGGCAGGCTCGATGCATGCCTGGAGGCGCATCAAGAAGCCTATCGTTACGCACTCGAAGCGAGCTCTCCACTCGAGGTCGCCCGCGCGCTGGGTGGGCTCGGAGATGCCTACTATCAACGCGGGCAGATGATGACCGCACGGCATCACTTCGCCCAATCCGTTCAAGAGGCGCGCAGGCACAATTTGGCTGGAGTGCTGCTCGCAAATCTACCCATGCTCGCGCTTACCGAGGTTTACTGCGGGACACCGACCGCCGGTCGCGAGAATCTGAAGGAAGCGCTCGAGCTTGCTGTGCGCATCGGGGATCTGCGCAGTGAGCTGCTCGTAAATCTCTGCTTCTGCGAAGGCTTCCTCACACAGGCAGAGCTCGATGATGCTCGCATGCGCGCGACGCGTGCCTTGGATCTCGCCAAGCAACTCGGCGCGCGGCGGTTCCAAGCCGAATGCACTGGCATTCTCGCAGCGGCCGCGCTCGGTCTACGCAATCGCGAGGATGCGTTTCGACTTGCGCGCGAGAGCGTTCAGATCAGCCGCGATACAGGCATGTCCTATTGCGGCCCGGTTCTGCTCAGCCTGATCGCTCGCACGACGGACGATGCTGCGGAGCGCGAAAAAGCGCTGCAGGAAGGCGAAGAGCTGCTCGCGGCAGGATGCGTGAGCCACAGCTATTTCAATTTCTACATGCATGCGATCGAGGTCAGCCTCGAGCAAAGACAATGGAGCGAGGCGAGGCGCTACGCCAGTTCACTCGAGGCCTATACCGCGACTGAGCCGCTGCCCTTCACGAGCCTATTGATTCGACGTGGGAGGTTGCTTGCGGACGTTGGCGAAGGTCTGAATGCCGAAGAGACCCGAGCGGCACTCGAGGATCTGCGAAGCGAGTGCCTACGTATCAATGCGCGCACTGCTTTGGCCGCAATCGACGCGGCGCTCGCCGAGCCGGCGGCTGCATAGCAGGCAGCTACCCTAATTTGGCAGCCGTCTTCGCGCGCACTTCATCCTCAGATACGCCTGGTGCAAGCTCCACGAGCTTGAAGAGCTGGCTCCGATCCTCGCGCGCGAACACCGCGAGATCGGTGATGATCATGTCAACGACGTTTGCGCCGGTGAGCGGCAGCTCGCAATCTGGTTTGAACTTCGGCGCGCCGTTCTTCGCCGTGTGCTCCATGACGACGACGACACGCTTCACGCCCGCGACGAGATCCATCGCGCCGCCCATTCCTTTGACCATTTTTCCAGGCACCATCCAGTTCGCAAGATCACCGCGCTCGGACACTTCCATCGCACCGAGGATCGACAAATCGATGTGACCGCCTCGGATCATGCCGAAGCTGTCAGCGGACGAGAAGTAAGAAGAGATCGGTAACTCGGTGATCGTCTGCTTGCCAGCGTTGATGAGATCCGGATCTTCTTCGCCTTCATACGGGAACGGGCCCATACCGAGCATGCCGTTCTCCGATTGCAGGACAACTTTCATGTGCTGCGGAATGTAGTTCGCGACGAGCGTCGGGATTCCGATTCCTAAGTTGACATAGAAGCCGTCGCGCAGCTCCTGTGCGGCGCGCTGAGCGAGTTGATCGCGGGTCCAGGGCATGGCTAGAAGTGGTTGATGGTTAGTGGTTAGTGGTTAGTCAGGGCGCCTGCTGCGTTAGCCGCGTCGCGTTTGCGCACCGTGCGCTGCTCGATTGCCTTTACGTAGTCCTTACCCCTGATGATCCGCTGCACGAAGATGCCTGGCGTGTGGATGCAATCGGGATCCAGGGTGCCCGGTTCGACGAGCTCCTCCACCTCGGCGACGGTGATTCGCCCAGCGGTCGCCATCATCGGATTGAAGTTGCGAGCCGTCTTTCGATAGACGAGATTACCTTCGGTGTCGCCGCGCCATGCTTTGACTAGCGAGACATCGGCAGTCAAGCCGGTCTCCAGGATGTACGTCTGTCCGTCGACGACGCGCGACTCCTTGCCTTCCGCGACGAGCGTGCCTGCACCGGTCTTGGTGTAGAAGCCGTAGATGCCAGCTCCACCTGCGCGAATGCGCTCTGCCAACGTGCCTTGTGGATTGAATTCGAGCTGCAGCTCGCCTGCGAGATATTGCCGCTCGAACTCGCGATTCTCGCCGACGTAAGAGGAGATCATCTTCGCGATCTGACGCGTCTCGAGCAGCAGGCCGAGGCCTTGGCCGTCGACGCCCGCATTATTCGAGATGACGGTGAGCTGGCGCACGCCGCTGTCGCGCAGCGCGAGGATGAGATTCTCCGGAATACCGCACAGGCCGAAGCCGCCGGACATGATCGTCATGCCGTCGCTCAAGATTCCATCGAGCGCCGCTATAGCGTCTGGAAAGACCTTCGATGCCCCTGCCATATCACACCGTCTTGCTCTGACGGTGTGATTCTACAAGTCTGTCGCGGAACGATGTGGTGTATACCGCATCGCGGTTTTCCGTAACGCCACCGCTTTATGCCGCATCCGCATCCGAATCCGCGTCGTAGCCGAGGTTCGGCAACAACCAACGCTGCGCCTCCTCCAACGAGATCTTCTTGCGCGCTGCGTAGTTCTGTACTTGATCGAGATCGATCTTGCCCACGGCGAAATAGCGCGAGCCCGGATGCGCGAAGTACCAGCCGCTTACCGCCGCCGTCGGATACATTGCAAACGATTCGGTCAACTGGATCTGCGCATTCGTATCGGGCTTCAGAAGTCGCCACAGTGCCGCCTTTTCCGTGTGGTCGGGACAGGCGGGGTAGCCCGGCGCGGGACGAATGCCTCGATACTCCTCTTTGATGAGCTGATCGTTTGTGAATCGCTCTTCCGGCGCATAACCCCAGAACTCGCGGCGCACGCGCTCATGCATGCGTTCCGCGAACGCTTCCGCGAGTCGATCGGCAAGCGCCTTCAGCACGATGCTCGAATAATCATCGTGTGCCCGCAAGAACCGCTCGATGTGCTCTTCGATGCCGAGTCCCGCAGTGACCGCGAATGCACCGATGTAGTCCCTGCGACCCGACGCCTTCGGCGCGATGAAATCCGCTAGGCAATCGTGCGATTGGCCCGCAGGCTTGCCCTTCTGCTGACGCAAGAAATGCAGCCGCTCGAGCACTTGCGTGCGTGACTCGTCCGTATAGATCTCGACATCGTCATCATCGACGCTGTTCGCCGGAAACAGGCCGACGACGGCCCTAGCGGTCAGCCAACGCTCGCGAATGATCTGCTTGAGCATGCGTCGCGCATCAGCATACAAATTGCTCGCCTGCTCGCCGACGATCGGATCCGTGAGGATGTCCGGAAACTTACCGCCGAACTCCCACGCGTTGAAGAACGGCATCCAATCGATGTAACGAGTCAGATCCTCGAGCGAGAAATCCTCGAAAACGCGGATGCCGAGAAACTTCGGCACAGGCGGCGCGTAGGTGTCCCATCCGCCGTTGAAGCGGTTGGCGCGCGCCTGCGCGATGGACAACTGAGGGCTCTTCGTCTTCTTGCCTCGGTGCTGCTCGCGGCGGACTTCATGCTCCGATTTGACCTTCGCTACGAACTCGGCGCGCGCTGTGGGTGTCACGAGTTGCTGGCAAATGCCTACCGAACGTGACGCATCCTTCACGTAGACGACGGGGCCCTTGTACTGCGGATCGATGCGAACGGAGGTATGCGCAGGAGAAGTCGTTGCACCGCCGATGAGCAGGGGCTTGTCCATGCCATTGCGCTGCATCTCGCGCGCGACGTGCACCATCTCATCGAGCGACGGCGTGATGAGACCGGAAAGGCCGATCATGTCCGCACCTTCGCGCACTGCCGTCTCGAGGATGCGCTCGCACGGAACCATAACCCCCAGATCGATGACCTCGAAGTTGTTGCACTGGAGAACGACACCGACGATGTTCTTGCCGATGTCGTGCACGTCGCCCTTGACGGTCGCAAGCACGATCTTGCCGTTCGAACGTGAAGCGCCGCCTTTCGCCTTCTCCTGTTCGATATACGGAATCAGGTGCGCGACCGCCTTCTTCATCACGCGAGCTGATTTCACGACCTGCGGCAGAAACATCTTGCCGGCGCCGAATAGATCGCCGACGACGTTCATGCCGTCCATGAGCGGACCTTCGATCACCTGCAGCGGACGATCGAACTGCTGACGCGCCTCCTCCGTATCCTGCACGACGAACTCATCGATGCCCTTGACCAGCGCATGTTCGAGTCGCTTTGCGACGGGCCAGGTGCGCCAAGCAAGATCTTCGGCCTTCTTCGCGCCAGTCTCGCCCTTGTAGCGTTCCGCGATCTCGAGCAGGCGCTCGGTCGCATCGGCGCGGCGGTTCAGGATCACGTCTTCGACCCGCTCGCGCAGGTCAGGTGCGATGTCCTCGTAGATAGCGAGCTGTCCCGCATTGACGATGCCCATCGTCATGCCGGCTTTGATCGCGTGATAGAGGAACACCGAGTGCATCGCTTCGCGCACCGGCTCGTTGCCGCGGAATGAGAACGACACGTTGCTCACCCCGCCGCTTACGTGCGCGTGCGGGCACGTGCGCTTGATCTCGGCCGTCGCTTCGATGAAGTCTCGCGAATAGTTGTTGTGCTCCTCGATACCCGTCGCGACCGCAAAGATGTTCGGGTCGAAGATGATGTCTTCGGGCGGAAAGCCCACCTTCTCGGTGAGGAGCTTATACGAGCGCTGGCAGATCTCGACCTTGCGGGCCACGGTGTCGGCCTGCCCTCTTTCATCGAACGCCATCACCACCACGGCCGCGCCGTACGCGCGCACTTTGGCGGCTTGCTCGAGAAAGATCGCCTCGCCTTCCTTCAAGCTGATCGAATTGACGATGCCCTTGCCTTGGATGTGCTTGAGGCCAGCCTCGATGATCGACCATTTCGAGGAGTCGATCATGATCGGCACGCGCGCGATGTCCGGCTCGGAAGCGACGAGGTTGAGAAAGCGCACCATCGCGGCCTGCGAGTCGAGCATGCCCTCGTCCATGTTGATGTCGATGACCTGCGCGCCGCTCGTGACTTGCTGTCGGGCGATGTCGAGCGCGGTGTTGTAATCGTCCGCCTCGATCAGCCGTCGAAACTTCGCAGAGCCTGTGACGTTCGTGCGCTCGCCGACGTTTACAAACAGACTGTCTGGACCGATGGTGAGCGGCTCCAGACCTGACAGCCTGCAGCGAGGCTCGAGCTTGGGCGGCTTGCGCGGAGCGACACCAGCCACTGCCTCGCGAATGTGGCGAATGTGATCGGGCGTGGTACCGCAGCATCCACCGACGATGTTCACGAAACCGCTCGTCGCGAACTCGCGGACGAGCTCTGCCGTCTGACAGGGCGCCTCGTCGTACTCGCCGAACGCATTCGGCAAACCTGCGTTCGGATAGGCACTCACATGGACATCCGCGATGCGCGAGAGCTCTTCGATATAAGGGCGCAACTGACGTGCACCGAGCGCGCAGTTGAGGCCGATTGCAATCGGGTTTGCGTGCCGTACCGAGTTCCAGAAAGCCTCCGTCGTCTGGCCGGAAAGCGTACGACCTGAGGCATCGGTGATCGTGCCCGAGATGATGATCGGTAGATCCACATCCGCTTCAGCGATCGCCTGTCGTGCAGCGAAGATGGCTGCCTTCGCATTGAGCGTGTCGAAGATCGTCTCGATGAGGAACAGATCCGCGCCGCCCTCGATGAGCACTCGCGCGCCGATCAGATACGTCTGCGCGAGCTGTTCGAAATCGATGTTGCGGAACGCTGGATCGTTGACGTTGGGCGAGAGGGAGGCCGTGCGATTCGTGGGGCCGAGTGCACCCGCGACGAAGCGCAGCTCGCCAGTCTGCGCTGCGTAATCGTCGGCTACTCGTCGGGCAATGCGCGCTGCTTCGAGATTGATGTCGCGAACGCACTCCTCGGTGCCGTAATCCGCCTGTGAGGGATAATTCGCCGTGAACGTATTCGTTTCGATGATGTCGGCGCCCGCATCGAGGTACGCGCGATGTATCGCGCCAACTACATCAGGCCGCGTCAGCACGAGAATGTCGCTGTTGCCCTTGAGATCGCAGCGCCATGACTTGAAGCGCTCGCCACGATAGTCGGTCTCGGTCAGCCGATAGCCTTGAATCATCGTGCCCATCCCGCCGTCCAAGACGAGAATGCGCTCGGTCAGCAGGCGCTTGAAAGCTGCAATACGTTCGGCTCGATCCATTTAAGTGGTCCTACAAGAATTCGTCGTGATTGAAGTCAGGGTCGTGACTTATCAGCTCTGCGCCGCAGCGCTCAGCTGGCGAGCGCTCGTATCAGGGCGCACACCGAGTGCATGACAGATCGCATACGTGAGCTCGAAACGATTGAGCGTGTAGAAGTGAAACTCTTCGACACCATGCTTCTGCAGCTCCTGAACCTGCTCGATTGCAACCGCCGCCGCGATGAGCCGGCGCGTGTCCGCATCGTCATCCAATCCGTCGAAGCGATGAGCAAGCCATTCAGGAACACTCGCGCCGCAGCGCTGCGCCATCCGCAGCATCTGGGGAAAACGGGTGATGGGAAGAATGCCTGGCACGATCGAAGCCTTGATACCGGCGGCTGCGCAACGATCTCGGAAGCGCAAGAACAAACTGGGGTCGAAGAAAAATTGAGTGATTGCGCGATCCGCGCCGGCATCTATCTTCGCTTTCAGGTTTTGCAGCTCGAACGCGTCGCTCGGCGCTTCTGGATGCTTCTCTGGGTAGGTCGCGACCGAAATCTCGAAGTTCGCAACCGATCTCAACCCTTTCACGAGATCGACCGCATACGCGAACCCGTCTGGATGAGGCACGTATTGACCGCCGCACCCCTGCGGCGGATCGCCACGCAGCGCGACGATATGACGAATACCGTGTGCCCAGTAGGTCCGTGCGATTTCGAGGATCTCTTCCTTCGGTGCACCCACACACGTGAGATGCGGAGCAGCCGTCAGCGAAGTGCCCTCTTGAATCTTGGTCACGATGTTGTGCGTACGCGTGCGTGTGGAACCATCCGCTCCGTAGGTGACGGACACGAAACGCGGCTGCAAAGGCGATAGACGCTCCACCGATTGCCAGAGCGTCTGCTCCATCGTCTCGTCCTTCGGCGGGAAGAACTCGAAAGACACCATGGGTCGCTCGCGCAATCTGCTCGCGGCATCGCCGATTCGATCCTTGAGCTGCTCGATGGACATGACTGCTCCGTGTTGTGAGTCTTGCTTGATTGGTCGTGGATAAAGCTGCTTCAGGCAGCGGCGATCGAAGTCGCGATGCGATCGCCTACGGCCATCAGCAGGTGCGCCGATTCGGTGTCCATGGGTTGGATGCGCGCACACTCGAACCCGCTGCGGCTCAGCCACTGGCGCAGCGTCGTGATTGGATTCGTCTTGGTGGCGTCGAAGAGCGCATCGAAATCCTCGATGACGACGAGGCGGCCTCCGGGCTTCAACGTGCGCGCGATTTCGGCTAGCGCGAGCAATGGTCGTCGCGCAGTCGCCAACATGCGATCGAGCGTTGCGGTATCGAATGTCGCGGGCGCAAAGGGCAAATCATAGACATCGCCGTGCTGCAGCTCGCAATGGCTCAGCCCTGCCCCATGCACATTCGTACGCGCAAGTCGCAGCGCATCGGTGGAGATGTCGATGCCGACAGCCCTGCTCGCGCGCGGCGCGAGCAATTCGAGCAAATGCCCGCGGCCGGTACCGACATCGAGCAACACGCCCACTGGCTTGCCCTCGAACTCTCGCACCACGAGCGCTTCGATCTCTGGTGAGGGACCCGAGCGTGCTTCCGCAGGAAGCTCATCTGTCGCTCGACGGGCACGCTCCGCGATCACGCCTTCCATCCGTTTGTGATCTCGGACGAGCACATCGTCTTCGGCGACGACGAGTCCGAGCAGTTGACGCACGATGTCGTGCGCCGCGCCGCTCGCGGGCACGCGGTAGTACACCCAATGCTCTTCGCGAAATCGATCCAACAAGCCGGCATCGAGCAGCACCTTGAGGTGCCGCGATACGCGTGGCTGACTTTGCCCGACGATCTCGCACAACTCTCCAACGGTCAGCTCGGCCTTCGCGAGCACCGCGAGCAGCCGCAGGCGCGACGGCTCCCCGGCAGCACGCAACGCCGAAACGCAGGAAAGGAAAGGTAACGACATGCATCAGAATATAAACATATCCTTATATTTGCGCCAGTCGTAGGACGCCGAGCCCCGTCAGTGCTCACCTGCGCAATCCTGAGGTTATTATTATCAATAACTTACAGCAATCCTGTGGAACAGGCGTGCGAACCAAAGAAAGTTCGTGGCGTGCTCAGGGTCGTCGCCGCGCTCAGGAACGAGCGCTGCGGGTACACACAGGCCTGCCAGCTTACCCGGCACCCATCACTCAGGCTCTGCGCTGTCGCGGTACCCCAAGCTCAGTGACGAAGCTCGGACCCTTCGGAAGCTTGATGGGACAGCAGATGCTCGACATCGACTGCGTCGAAATCATAGGCACGGTTGCAGAAATCGCAATGAACTTCCACGTTGCCACGCTCAGCCAACAAGGCGCGAAGATCGTCGGCGCCCAAGCCGCGGAGCATTCCGATGACGCGCTCGCGGGAGCACCGACAGCGAAAGAACACGGGGGCCGATTCGAAGAGCCGCAGATCGTCTTCTGCGAACAGTCTCTGCAGGATCGTTCGATCGCTGAGCGCTTCGAGCTCTTCCGGCTTGAGCGTATCGCCGAGCAGTTGCACCCGATGCCAGGCGTCTTCGATCTCGGCGGATGTCGGTCGTGAGCGCGCCGACTGCGTCGTGCGTTGGTCGAGGGAAGCGGCAGGCAATCGCTGCAACAGCATCCCTGCAACACCTCGCTGCGTTGCATGCAGCCACAAGCGCGTTGGCAGCTGCTCGGAGTTCTCGAAGTAACCTTGTAGACATTCGGCGAGTCGTGCGCCACTCAGCGGTACGACGCCTTGATAGCGCTGACTCAAATCTTCGTTCTCGAGCGTCACGCTCAAATTGCCCTCGCCCGACAGAACGGATAAATCGCGCTCGTCGACGGCTTCTTTGTAGCGCGCAACGGCGCGCACCCCGAGCTCGCTCGAACATTGCGCCAGCATCAAGTGCATGGGCCCCTGCCCTTGCAGCTGCAGGCTGAGTGTGCCGTCGAACTTGAGCGTTGCCGCCAGGAGCACCGACGCTGCTACTGCTTCACCAAGCGTGTCGCGAATCGCACCCGGATATTCGCGGTGCTCGAGCAGCGCACGCCATGAAGCGTCCAGATGGACGAGATGCCCACGAATGGGATAGTGCTCGAACAAGAATCGGTGGAGACAGTCGCGATCGTGCATGTCTTAGAGCAGTGGTCAGTGGTCAGTGATTAGTTCGGAATAGGCACAGATTGGGGATGACGCGTCCGATTCAAGCACAACCCAACGGCAAGGATTCCCTCGCGAACATTGCGATCACACGCCTCGGCCGGGCGAACGATGGGTCCAAGTGTGCAGGGGCGGACTCTGACTAACCACTAACCACTAACCACTGCTTCAGCCGGGCAGGCGCTTCTTGAGCAGCTCGTTTACCTGCGCGGGATTCGCCTTGCCGCCGGTGACCTTCATCACCTGTCCGACGAAGAAGCCGAACAGCTTGTCCTTGCCTGAGCGGTAATCCGCAAGCTGCTTCGGGTTCGCGGCCATGACATCGTCGATCACTTTCTCGATCGCACCGGTGTCCGTGATTTGCTTGAGTCCCTTCGCTTCGATGATCTCATCCGCGTCCTTGCCCTCGCTCCACATGAGCTCGAACACGTCCTTCGCGATCTTGCCCGAGATCGTTTCGTCAGCGATCCGCGCGAGCAACCCCGCGAGTCGCGCGGGATCGATGCGCGATTGCGTGATCTCGAGCCCATCTTTGTTGAGCGCGCCAGACAACTCACCCATCACCCAATTCGCGGCGAGCTTCTCCTGCCCGCCGAGTTTCTTGAGCACGCCCTCATAGTAATCGCCCATCTCACGACTGGCAGTCAGCACACCTGCGTCGTAGGCCGACAGACCGAACTTCTCTACGTAGCGTGCGGCTTTCTCGTCCGGCAACTCGGGAAGCGTGCTTCGCGTCGACTCGATGAAATCTTCATTCAACGCGACGGGCAAGAGGTCGGGGTCCGGGAAGTACCGATAATCGTTTGCCTCTTCCTTTGAGCGCAGTGCACGAGTCTCACCCTTGTCCGGATCGTAAAGGCGCGTCTCCTGCCGGATCTTGCCGCCGCTTTCGAGAACCTCGATTTGACGCGCAACCTCGTAGTTGATCGCCTTCTCGATGAAACGAAACGAATTGAGATTCTTGATCTCGCAACGAGTCCCAAACTTCTCTTGACCCACCGGACGAACGGAAACGTTCGCATCGCACCTGAACGAGCCTTCCTGCATGTTGCCATCGCAGATCTCGAGATAGCGCACCAGCGTGTGGATCTTCTTCATGTAAGCGACGGCTTCCTTCGCTGAGCGCATGTCGGGTTCCGAGACGATCTCGAGCAGCGGCGTGCCGGCGCGATTTAGATCGATGCCCGAAAACCCATGAAAATCTTCATGCAACGATTTCCCCGCGTCCTCCTCGAGGTGCGCGCGCGTGATGCCAATCGTCTTGCGCGAGCCGTCTTCGAGCACGATCTCGAGCCGGCCCTTCTCGACGATGGGCTTTTCGTACTGGCTGATCTGATAGCCCTTCGGTAGATCGGGATAGAAATAATTCTTGCGGGCGAAGACCGATCTGCGAGAAACGCTCGCACCGACAGCGAGACCGAACTTCACGGCCATGCGCACAGCATCTCGATTCAATACGGGCAGCACGCCTGGATAACCCAGGTCGACGAGGTTTGCCTGTGCGTTCGGCGCAGCGCCATAGGCGGTCGCCGAGCTCGAGAAGATCTTGCTCTTCGTCGCGAGCTGCGCGTGGATTTCAAGACCGATGACGGTTTCCCAGGAAGACATAGGCTGTAGGTTGGCAGGCTGTAGGCTTTAGGTTCGGAATCAAGAGCGTGCTGAAGTCGTCTCGCCTCGGGCGCAAGCCGCAGGCTCTGGCTACAGCCTAGAGCCTACAGCCTGGAGCCCACGCGGCTATTCGTAGCCGTGCGGGATACGCCGATGCCACTGCGTCTCGCGCTGATAGCCATGCGCGACATTGAGCAGCTTCGCCTCAGCGAAGTGTGGACCGATGATCTGCAGGCCGATCGGCAAGTGGCCGACAAAGCCGCATGGAATCGACATTGCGGGCAATCCGGCGAGGTTCGCACCGATCGTGTAGATGTCGTTGAGATACATCGTGATCGGATCATCCACCTTCGCACCGATGTCGAACGCAGGCGTCGGCGATGTCGGCCCCATGAGCACGTCCACCTCCTTGAACGCGCGCGCGAAATCATCTGCAATCAGGCGCCGCACCTTCTGCGCGCGCAGATAATAGGCATCGTAGTATCCAGCCGAGAGCACGTAGGTGCCCGTCATGATGCGCCGTTTGACCTCAGGGCCGAAGCCCTCGCCACGCGAGCGCGTGTACAAATCGAGGAGGTCCGCTGGTTTTTCACAGCGATAGCCAAAGCGCACGCCATCGAATCTCGACAGATTCGACGAGCACTCTGCGGGTGCCACGACGTAGTACGTTGGAACGGATAACGGCAAGTTGGGCAAGCTGACCTCGATGAGCTTCGCACCCAGCTTTTCGTAGAGCGCGAGCGCTTCGCGGACGAGCTTCGCACTGTGCTCCTCCAAGCCTTTGTCGAAGAATTCCTTCAGCAACCCGATCTTCAAGCCCGCGAGGGGCTGATCGAGCGCGGCTGCATAGTCAGGCACCGGCGTATCCACGCTAGTGGAGTCACGCGCGTCGAAACCAGCCATCGATGCGAGCAGCAGCGCGGCATCTTCAGCCGTATAGGTCAGCGAGCCTGCTTGATCGAGACTCGAGGCAAACGCGATCATTCCATAGCGCGAGACGCGACCATACGTTGGTTTGAGGCCAGTCAAGCCAGTGAGCGCTGCCGGCTGACGAATCGAACCGCCTGTATCCGTTCCGGTTGCAGCCGGCGCCAGGCGTCCGGCAACCGCCGCGGCAGAACCGCCCGAAGAACCTCCCGGCACCTTTTTCAGGTCCCATGGGTTCTTCACTGGACCGTACCAGCTCGTCTCGTTCGACGACCCCATTGCGAACTCATCCATGTTCGCCTTGCCAAGGGAGATGACACCAGCTTGCGACAAACGTGCAACGACTGTTGCGTCATACGGTGAGACGAAGTTCGACAACATGCGCGAGCCGCATGTAGTCAAGACACCGTCAGTGCAGAAGATATCCTTGTGGGCGATGGGCACGCCTAAAACCGGCGAGTCATCCCCTTGCGCACGACGGCGATCCGCAGCTTCCGCGGCGGCCAAAGCTTGCTCGCGCGTCACGGTGATGAATGCGTTCAGATCGGGATTCAGGCGCTCGATTCGCGCGAGAAAATGCCTTGCCAGCTCGACGCTCGAAAATCGGCGCGCTCGCAGCCCGGCGGCGAGCTCGGCTAACGTTTGATGATGCAACTCGGTCATGGGAAACGGATCGTTCGGCGTTATCGGGTGACGGCAGGGGTCGGGAGCGGCGGATTCAGCTTTCGACTGAGGCCGTGACCCGCGTGTACCTGGGGCTCATTCGATGACCTTCGGCACAAGATAGAGACCCGCTTCGACGCGGGCAGCATTGCGCTGGTATTTCTCGTGCTTGTCTTCCTCGAGCACTTCGTCTTTGCGTAGCCGTTGGACTTGATCGGCGAGCGGATGAGCCATCGGCTCGACGTTCGCGGTGTCGGCGGCATTCAATTGCTCGACGAAGCTCAAGATCTTCGAAAGGCTGTCGACGTATACCGGCAGCTCCGCTTCGCTGATGGACAAGCGTGCGAGCAGCGCGATGTTCTCCACGTCGTTACGGCTGAGACTCATGCGATTGGGTATCCGTGTGGAAGGCGAAAAAGCCTTGAAAAAAGCCGGAAAAATGCGCGCGTAATCATACACCTCCGCTTGTGCAAAGTCCTACCCGTTGCTAGAGTACCGCAACTTTTTTTGCCCCCCCGCCGCTCGCTCTCCACAACAACCATGTTCAAGAATCTTCGCGGCTATTTTTCGAACGACTTATCGATCGACCTGGGCACCGCGAATACACTTATCTATGTTCGCGGCAAGGGCATCGTGTTGAACGAGCCTTCCGTCGTCGCGATCCGCGAAGAACCGGGCCGCGCAGGTAAGAAGATCGAAGCCGTCGGTCAAGAAGCCAAGAACATGCTCGGTCGCACGCCTGGGCACATCACGGCAATTCGCCCGATGAAAGATGGCGTGATCGCCGACTTCACCGTGACCGAGAAGATGCTGCAGTACTTCATCGAGAAGGTGCACGGCAATCGCTTGATGCGTCCCAGCCCGCGCGTGCTCATCTGCGTACCCTACGGCTCGACGCAAGTCGAGCGTCGCGCCATTCAAGAATCCGCCGAAGGCGCCGGTGCGCGCTGGGTGCGCCTGATCGAAGAGCCGATGGCCGCCGCAGTCGGCGCTGGCCTACCTGTTCATGAAGCTCGCGGCTCCATGGTGCTCGACATTGGCGGCGGCACATCCGAGGTCGCAGTGATTTCGTTGAACGGCATCGTGTATGCCTCGTCCGTGCGCATCGGCGGCGATCGTTTCGACGATGCGATCATCAACTATGTCCGTCGCAACTACGGCATTCTCATCGGCGAATCCACCGCAGAGAAGATCAAGATCGAAATCGGCTCCGCTTACCCTGGGCAACAAGTCAACGAGATCTCTGTCAAAGGCCGTAATCTGTCGGAAGGCGTGCCGCGCAGCTTCACGCTGAACTCCAACGAAATCCTCGAAGCCTTGCAGGAGCCGCTCGCCGGCATCGTCGGCGCGGTGAAAGTCGCGCTCGAGCAGACACCACCCGAGCTCGGTGCGGATGTCGCGGAACGCGGGATCGTGCTCACCGGCGGCGGCGCCTTGCTGCGCGATATCGACAAGCTCCTCATGGAAGAAACGGGTCTGCCCGTTGTCGTCTCCGAAGACCCGCTCACTTGCGTCGCTCGCGGCGGTGGCCGCATGCTCGAGCTGATCGACGAGCACGGACCTGCGCTCTTCAACCTGGAGTAACCTGGTACGGCTGCTGCGATGCTCGTGACGAGGGCGCTGGGCGTGCATCGGCAACGTCTCGAAAAGCCATACCGTAAGCATCCCTCCCCTGCATGGTCACGCTAAGCGCCGATACTCGCCCCATCATCGGCCGAGGCCCCCCACTCGGAGCGCGCTTCTTCTTTCTCGCGGTGATTTCGATCACTGCCATGGTGCTGGACCAGCGCGGGGGCTATCTCGACACCGCCCGCATGTGGATGGGTGCGGCATTGCACCCGCTCAACGCGATCGTCGATGCTCCGCATTCGATGTGGAGCTGGCTGACCGGAAGCTTCGCTGATCGCGATCGTTTGCGTGAAGAGAACGCGGAGCTATCGGAAGCGCTGCGCGTGGCGCGCATCAAACTGCTGCAATACGAATCGCTGGTCGAAGAGAATCGCAGGCTCCGCGAGTTGCGCGAGGCATCTCAGGGCATCGGTGAGCGCACACTGATCGCCGAGATCATGAACGTCAGCGTAGAAGCCTTTCGCCACCGAGTGCGCATCAACAAAGGTGCAAGTGATGGCGTCTTCGAAAGCCAGCCTGTGATCGATGCGTTCGGTGTCGTCGGACAAGTGGTGCGACTCGATCGTTATAGCTCACAAGTGATTCTGATCACCGACACTGAACATGCCATCCCCGTTCAAGTGAACCGCAACGGCATCCGCTCCATTGCAGTGGGCACTGGCAAACTCGGGAATCTGGGCTTGCCGTTCATGACCGTAGAGTCGGACATCAAGGAAGGCGACCTCCTCGTCTCATCCGGGCTCGATGGCATTTTCCCAGCGGGGTATCCGGTCGCGACTGTTACGAAGGTCGAACGCAACCCAGCGGAGACCTTTGCAACCGTCGAAGCCAAACCCCTGGCATTGCTCGACCGAGACCGCGAAGTGCTGCTGCTCTGGCCCGATCGGCCAGAGCAGGCGACGACAAGTAGTGCGACAGAGCCCGTCGAGCGCCAAGATCAGGGAATGTCGGATGCTGAACCTGCGAACTGATCGCCGCGCAACGGTCTGAACTTATGAGAGCCTCCTCAGCTGCAGCGGAGTGGATCGAGTGAGTGACGCGCGCTCCAGCTCGTTGCGCGTGACGATCACGGTCGTGCTTGCGCTCATTTTCACGATCGTGGAGCTGCCGGAAGCCATCGAGCGTGCCCGTCCCGAGCTGCTGTTGCTGCTCGTCATTTACTGGTCGTTGAGTGCGCCACGGATCGCGGGGCTGACTTTCGCGTGGCTGTGTGGGCTTGCAGTAGACGTGCTGACGGGACCGCTTGTCGGGCAACACGCGCTCGCGTTCTTGCTCGTCGCGTTTCTGACCCACAAGTTTCAGTTGCGCATGCGGATTTTTCCGATCTGGCACCAAACACTGACGGTTTTCATGCTGCTGGCGCTCTACGAGTTTGTCGTCTTCTGGATCGACGGCATCATAGGACCGGCCATCACATCGTGGTCGCGTTGGCTCCCCGTGCTCACGAGCACGTTGGTGTGGCCTGTGCTCGTTGCGATTTTGGATACGTGGAGTCGGAGAAGCCGTTGAACTTGAGGGTGTCGGGTACTGGGTCATCGGGTACTGGCCAGAGAATGGCGCCTGCCATGAGGAGTTTCTCGAACTGATCCACGCGCACATCGCTCGACCTGAGCCATTCTGACCAGCACCCAGCAACCCAGCACCCGATCACCCTTCTATGCCCACCGTCCGCATCAAGGATCACCACGCAGAGCAGCGACTGTTCGAACAGCGCGCGATTGCGGCTGCCGTGATCATGGTGCTCGCGCTAGGCGCGGTGATCGCAAGGTTGGTGTGGCTGCAGGTCGTGCGCTACGACTACTTCGTCGAGCTCTCGCAAGGCAATCGAATCAAGATCGAGCCCATCCCACCCAATCGTGGATTGATCCTCGACCGCAATGGCCTGCCCCTTGCGACGAACGCGCCCTCTTATCAGCTCGAGCTCACGCGCGAACAAGTCGAAGACGTCGAAGGAACGTTGAACGGCTTGGCGGACTTGGGATTGATCGAAGCGGCGGATATCGCCACGCTGAAAAAGGACATCCGCAGTCGACGCAGCTTCGATGCCGTGCCGGTGAAGCTCCAGCTTACAGAAGAGGAGCTTGCGAAGTTCGCTGCGCGTCGGCACCAGTTTCCGGGCATCGAGATCCGCCCGCGCCTCACGCGGTACTACCCACTCGGTGGAACTGGCGTGCACGCGATCGGCTATGTCGGTGCGATCAGCGAGGATGACAAGAAGCGCCTCAAGATCGAGGACTACGCGGGCACGACGCTGACCGGTAAGAGCGGCGTCGAGCGCGCGTACGAAGACGAGCTACACGGTCGAACGGGCTACCAGCAGCTGCTCGTGAACGCACAAGGTCGCAGCGTCGAGCGCATCGGCAACGAAGCCGCTGCGCTCGAGAGACAAGAGCCGCTCGCGGGCAACGATCTGTATCTCACGATCGACCAACGAGTCCAACAAACAGCCGAAGAAGCGCTCCGAGATCATCGCGCTGCCGCGGTCGCTATCGATCCGACGACTGGCGATGTCATCGCGTTCGTCAGCACACCGGGCTTCGATCCGAATCTGTTCGCGCGCGGACTTTCGCGTCCGGAGTATCTCGCGCTCACCGAAGATCCGAAGCGTCCGATGTACGACCGCGCGCTGCGAGGCGTCTATCCGCCCGGCTCGACCGTCAAGCCGCTGATGGCGCTCGCCGCGCTCGAATACGGCATCGTGACGCCCACCGAAACGCGCTTCTGTCGCGGGTCGTGGCGCATGCCTGGTGGACGCGATCGATTACGCCGCGACTGGAAACGCGAGGGCCACGGCACCGTCGACATGCGTAAAGCACTCGCGACCTCATGCGATGTGTACTTCTGGGATGTCGCTCACGTCATGGGTGTGGATCGCATCCATGACTACCTGCAACAGTTCGGGCTCGGGCAACACACGGGCATCGATATCGGTGGCGAACGCGACGGCATCCTTCCCTCGACGGAGTGGAAGCGCAACGCGTTCAAACGTCCGGAAGCGAAGATATGGTTTCCGGGCGATACGATCAGCATCGGTATCGGCCAGGGCTACATGAGCACGACACCACTGCAGCTCGCTCATGCGACCGCTACACTCGCCGCGCATGGAAAGCGCTTCAAGCCGCGGCTAGTTCGCGCAATCCGCGACGCCCAGACGGGCGTGACGAGACAGATCGAGCCGGTACGGCTTCCAGACGCCAAAGCGAAGGATCCGAGCGCGTGGGATGTGGCGATCGGCGGGATGTATGACGTCGCAAACGCCCCGTACGGCAGCGCTCGCTATTACATCAATCAAGCAGGCAAGCCCCTCTACACGATGGCTGGCAAGAGCGGCACCGCACAAGTCTTTACTGTTGCGGCGAACGAGCGCATGCGCAAGGCAGACGAGCTTGCCGAGCATCTGCGCGACCACGCATTGTTCGTCGCGTTCGCGCCGGTAGAAGACCCCAAGCTCGCAGTCGCCGTCATCGTGGAGAACTCTCCGCGCGGCGGGTCGGCGTATGCCGCACCGATCGCAAGGCGCATTCTCGACGCGTATCTGCTGACGCCCGAGCAACTCGCCGAGCAGGAAGCCACGCGCAAACCTGCTCCTGCGGCACCTCCACCGGGCACGACAGAATGAACTACGACGCGCTCGATACCTCACGCGCACAGCGGACGCTCACGGGCTCAGCGCGTCTGTTGCTTGCGCTGCATCTCGACGGCCCGCTCTTCATCGGCCTGTGTTTAGTCGGCGCAGTGGGCTCCATCGTCGTCTTCAGCGCCTCGGGACGCAGTCTCGGGTTCTTGGAGGCGCAGCTGGTCCGCTTCGGGCTCGGGTTAATCGCAATGGTCGCCCTCGCGCAGGTGCCGCCGCGGATGATTCGCGCGGCCACGCCGTGGGCGTACCTCGCAGGCCTCATCATGCTCGTGCTCGTGATGTTGACGGGCGATATCGCGATGGGTGCACAGCGGTGGCTCGATCTGGGATTCATTCGCTTCCAACCGTCCGAGCTCATGAAGCTGGCGGTGCCGCTGGCCTGCGCGTGGTATCTGCACGAACGCCCGCTCCCACCGAGCCCGATCTCGCTATTGCTGCTCGCGCTCGGCATCGGTGTACCGACGTTGCTGATCGCTGAGCAGCCGGATTTGGGAACCTCCCTGCTCGTCGCCTCTTCCGGCGCGATGGTGCTCTTGCTTGCAGGGCTGCAAATCCGCTACATCGCAGCCATTGCGGCGTTGCTCGTTCCGGTCGCGGTGGTCGCGTGGCAGTTCCTGTTGCACGACTACCAGAAGCAACGCGTGCTGACGTTCCTCGATCCGCAAAGCGATCCGCTCGGGTCCGGCTATCACATTATCCAGTCTCAAATCGCGATCGGATCCGGCGGCGTATTCGGCAAGGGCTATCTCAACGGAAGCCAGGCGCAGCTCGAGTTTCTCCCCGAGCGCACGACGGACTTCATCTTTGCGGTCGTGGGCGAAGAATGGGGACTGATGGGCCTCATCACCGTCATTGGGTTGTATATGTTCGTGATCGGGCGCGCGCTGTATCTAGCAGCAACTGCTCAAGACACGTTCGCTCGGCTCGCGGCCGGCGCGTTGAGCCTGACGTTCTGCGTGTACGTCTTCGTGAACACCGGCATGGTCACGGGCTTGCTGCCTGTCGTGGGCGTGCCGCTGCCGTTTGTCAGCTACGGCGGGACCGCAATGGTGACCCTCATGGCAGGTTTCGGTATCCTCATGGCGCTCTGCGCGAAGCGCAAGCTCGTGAGCCGATGAGGAGCGGAGCTCCGAGTGATGTACGTGATGCAAGTGTCGAAGTGGATGGAGGCTCGAGACGCTGCACTCCGGAAGCTTCGCTTCTGACCTTCATCACGTCCGTCACTTTCATCACCCGCATCACTTTGACCATCAGAGATCACGTTTTGAGATTCTATTTCGCGCTGCTGGCAACTTGCCTCTGCTTACCCTCCTTCGCACTCGATGTCAGTCGATCGGAAGTGCGCGCTTTCATCGACGAGATGAGCGCTTCTCACGGCTTCGCCCGCAAGGAGGTCGAAGCGCTGCTTAGTCAAGCCGAAACCCAGCAAGCGATCCTCGATGCCATCAGTCGTCCGGCAGAGCGCGTCGTGCCGTGGCACGAGTATCGAGAGCGCTTCTTGACGGAACGACGCATCCAGCAAGGGGCGGACTTCTGGGTCGCGCATAACGAACGATTGCATGCGATCGGCGATGAGCGTCTTGCGGCTGTGGTTTCCGGCATCTTGGGAGTCGAGACCTCGTTTGGACGTATCACCGGCCGGTATCGCGTTATCGACGCGCTGGTGACGCTCGCGTTCGACTTCCCGCCGCGCTCCGAGTTTTTTCGCAGCGAGCTCGTGCAATTCCTCCTCCTCTCGCGCGAAGAGGCTGTAGACACCAAGACGGCGCTCGGCTCTTACGCAGGCGCGATGGGTGCACCGCAGTTCATCTCGAGCAGCTACCGAAGGTACGCGGTCGATGCAGACGGCGACGGCAAACGAGATCTTTGGAACAGCTGGGACGACGTCATCGGCTCGATCGCAAACTACTTGCGCGGTTATGGTTGGCAGGCGGATGAACCCGTGATCGTCAACGCCACCCTGAAGAATCATGACCTGAGCCGCTTCGATGTGTCGAAGATCGCTCTCAATGAGACCGTGCAGTCGCTTCGAGACAAAGGCGTCGAGTTCGAGACGACGCTACCTGACGATGCCCCGGCGATGCTCGTCGTCGGTCAGGGCAAGAAGGGGCCTGAGTATCGCGTCGGCTTCACCAACTTCTACGTCATCACCCGCTACAACCGCAGCACGATGTACGCGATGGCAGTGAACGATCTCGGTCATGCGATTCAGGGTTTCATGCGCGATGCAAGTCGGTAGTCTGGGTTCGCGCGCGACGTGCGCGCACATCTCACTCCCACTGCTATTCGTGACTGCGGTGGTCCTTGGCGGGTGCGCAAGCGCCCCCTCCTCACCGCCCCCACAAGCGCCCACGAGCACTCCAACGCCGCCCCAGATCGAGACCACCCCAGATGCAGTTCCGCGCTTGGAGCCTCGTTCCGCGAAAGGCAATCCACCGTTCTACACAGTGCTCGGAAAACGCTACTTCGTGATGCCCGATGCGGCCGGCTACGTCGAACGCGGAATCGCTTCATGGTACGGGCCCGGCTTCCATGATGGCTTGACATCGAACGGCGAGAAGTACGACATGCACGCGATGACCGCAGCTCACAAGACGTTGCCGCTGCCCACGTATGTGCAGGTGACGAATCTGCGCAACGGTAAGAGCATTGTGGTGCGTGTCAACGACCGCGGCCCGTTCAAAGACGGCCGGATCATCGACCTGTCGCGTACTGCGGCCGCGAAGCTCGACATGCTCCGAGACGGCACGACGTTCGTCGAGGTGCGCGCTCTGACATCGCTCGATACACCCGCGTCGCCAGCGGCGCCCAGCTCGGGCATTTTCGTGCAAGCTGGCGCTTTCAGCAGCGAGGCGAATGCCGCGTCGCTGGTTGAACGTTTACGCACGAAAGGCGTCGAAAATGGCTTCGTACGTCGCGACGACGTCGATGGTCGCACTCTGTATCGGGTGCGCGTCGGCCCGGTCCCGAGTGTTGGAGAGTTCGACCGACTCGTCGCGAAATTGAGATCGCTCGGCGTGACGGACGCCCGGCTCGCAGCCGACTAGTTTCCTGAAGTATTCGCAGTACGCCGGTGCGGATAGAATCCGGCGCGCTCTTTTTCCGGTTGTACATCATGATTGCACGCGCATTGCCCTTCGTCTTGGTGGCCCTTTCGCTGGTCGCGAGCGGCTGTTCGGACTCCTCGCCCTCCGCTGATGCGGACGCCGGTTCTCAATTGCCGCCTCCGATTGCCGGCGTCACGGCGATCTCGACTGATTCGGGAATCAAACCGCCGCCGATTCCGGCGCCGCCGCAAGTACCGGCCCGCGGGTATTACCTCATCGACTATCAGACCAATCAGGTGCTGGCGGCGAGCAACGAGAATCAACGGCTCGAGCCCGCGAGCCTCACGAAGCTCATGACCGCGTATGCTGTATTCCATGCGCTGAAAGATGGGCGCATCAAGTTGGACGACATGGTGCGGATTAGCGCATACGCGCGCAGTCAGGATGGGTCGCGCATGTTCGTCGAGGTCGGTTCGCAAGTCAGCGTCGAGGACCTGATCCAAGGCATGATCGTGCAATCGGGCAACGATGCGACCGTCGCGCTCGCCGAGCACGTCGCGGGCAGCGAGCCCGTCTTCGTCGACTTGATGAACCAGTATGCGCAACAGCTTGGCATGACGAGCACGCATTTCCAGAACTCTCCAGGCATGCCGGGGCCGGAGCACTACACGACAGCTCGCGATATCGCCTTGTTGGCGGCGGCTCTCGTACGCGAGTACCCCGAGTACTACAAATGGTATTCGCAGCGCGACTTCACCTGGAACAACATCACGCAGCCGAATCGCAACGGCCTGCTCGCACGCGATCCGACGGTCGATGGTATGAAGACGGGCCACACCGAGTCGGCAGGCTACTGCCTCGTGTCTTCCGCGAAGCGCGATGACATGCGTCTCGTGGCGGTCGTGATGGGTGCACCTTCGATACGCGCACGCGAGGATGCGAGCGCGGCGCTTCTGAACTACGGATTCGGCTTTTATCAAACACGCAAGCTCTATACGGCGCGCCAGCCGCTGTTGAGCTTGCGCGTGTGGAGAGGCGAAGCGGACTCCGCGGCGCTGAGCGTGCCGCAGGATGTCTATGCAACGGTTCCGCGTGGGCAAGAAAGCTCGCTCACGGTCTCGGCCGATATCGCCGAGCCACTCGTCGCGCCACTGACTCCGGATGCGCCCGTTGGCAAGCTGCGAGTGCTTCTAGGGGAGTCGACGCTCGCAACGTACCCGATGCATGTCGAAGCGGAAATCCCGGAAGCCGGATTCTTCGGTCGCATGTACGACGACATTCGCCTCTGGATGCAATAGCGCTCGTGCAGGCGTGCGAATGGCCGACCCGTTACCAATCTGCTATTTGAACGGGACATACGGCCCCTTACAGGAGGCGCGCGTCTCACCGCTCGATCGTGGCTTTCTGTTCGCCGATAGCGTGTATGAAGTTCTGCCCGTGTTTGGCGGACGAATGTTCCGCTTTCGGGAGCACTTCGACCGCCTCGCCCGCAGCCTGAACGAGATTCAGTTGCCCTCGCCGCACACGCATGAGGAGTGGCTCGCGATCCTGCAAGAGCTCGTGCAACGCAATGGCGGGGTCGACATGTACTTGTACGTTCAGGTGACGCGCGGAATGGAGTACGGCCGCAATCACGCTTTTCCAACCCACGTGGTGCCCACGGTGTTCGCGATGGCGAGCCCTTTGCCTGTGCTGACTCCGGAGCTGCGAGCATCGGGATTGAGCGCGATCACCGTCGAAGACTTCCGTTGGGGCCGCTGCGATATCAAGGCCACCGCGTTGCTCGCGAACGTATTGATGAAGCAGCAGGCAGCGCAAGCCGGTGCTCAAGAAGCCATCATCGTTCGCGACCACGAAGTTCTAGAGGGCGCATCGACGAGCGTCTTGCTCGTCGCAGGCGGCGTACTCGTTGCGCCGCCGAATTCGCACCGCATTCTGCCGGGCACGACGCGCGATGCCACGCTGGAGCTTGCGGCCGGGCATCTACAGATCGAGATTCGCGCCATGTCGCTCGAGGAATTGCTTGCCGCCGACGAAGTGTGGCTGTCGGCTGCGACCCGCGATGTCTTGCCCGTGACGAGGATCGACGATCGTGTCATCGGCTCGGGTCGCCCCGGCGGATACTGGCAGCGAGTAAGCGAAGCCTTCGCAACGCATCGTTCCAGCTTAGCTGGCACATCGGCTCTATGAGCCTACGGGACGGTCTTCCATGAACGATACGCTTTTCAATTTCCCCTGCGAGTTCCCTTTGAAAGTGATGGGCCGACAGAGCGCGGACTTTCGCAGCATCGTCATCGGTATCGTTCAGAAACACACCGGGCCGATCGATGCATCGCAGATCGAAGAACGCCCGAGCAAAGACGGCAGCTACCTCAGTTTGACTTGCACGTTCCAAGCGCAAAGCCGCGAGCAGCTCGATGCGCTCTATCGAGAGCTCACCTCGTGCGAGCGCGTGTTGGTAGTGCTGTAGGGTCAGAAGTGGTTAGCGGTTAGGGGTTAGCGGTTAAGTCAGATGGGCATCCGATGGTCAGCCCCCACATCATCGGCTGGGTCATAATCGATCGCTCGATGCCTCGACCAGCGCCAGATGCGTCGCTCATACGAGATCATGGTGGATGGGCCGCGACTCTGACTAACCGCTAACCCCTAACCGCTAACCGCTAACCGCTAACCGCTTCTTCAGGAAGATTGAGCGCATTCAGCAGGTGCGGTGCCAAGCGGCGGGCCGCCGTTGCGACGTCGATATCCACCCCGAGCCCGCGTAAGTCCACGACTTCGAGGCCGCGAAATCCGCACGGATTGATTCGCCTAAAAGGCTCGAGATCCATCGCAATGTTGAACGCGAGGCCGTGATAGCTGCAGCCGCGTCTTATGCGTAACCCGATGCTTGCGAGCTTGCGGTTGTCGACATAAATGCCGGGCGCATCGCGCTTGCCTGCCGCGACGATGCCCCATTCGGCGACGAGCGCAATCACCGCATTCTCGAGCGAAATGACGAGTTGCCGTACGCCGATGCCAAGACGACGTATATCCAGCAGCGGATAGACGACGAGTTGGCCTGGGCCGTGGTAGGTCACTTGGCCTCCCCGATCGATCTGCACGACGGGAATGTCGCCTGGCGCGAGCAGGTGCTCCGGTGCAGCATTCATCCCAAGCGTGAAGACTGGCGGATGCTCGAGAAACCAGAGCTCATCTTGCGCTTCTGGACCGCGCGCGTCCGTGAGAGATTGCATCGCCCGCCACGTCGGCTCGTACTCGACGCGGCCCAACCACTTCAACAGGGGTGAGCGGCGGACGGCGGGCGGCGGCCGGTCAGAGAAGAGAGGTGCTGAAGCATCCATTTGGAATCCGACGCTGAGTTGCGGCGTAAGGCGGATGGTCTGCGAA
Source organism: Pseudomonadota bacterium (assembly GCA_023417315.1). Lineage (GTDB taxonomy): Bacteria > Pseudomonadota > Gammaproteobacteria > Steroidobacterales > Steroidobacteraceae > Steroidobacter. The sequence goes on along the minus strand of JAEZFW010000010.1, from coordinate 5,416 downwards.
TCACCGTCCGCCGTCCGCTGTCCGCCGCTCACCAGCTGACAGGCCGGCGTTGTTTCGCTCGAGCGCGCGTTCTGCGCGGTAACTCGAGCGCACGAGCGGTCCAGAGACGCATTCGAGAAAGCGGAGTTCGAGCGCATAAGCACGATAGCGCTCGAAGTCATCGGGACTCACCCATCGTTCGATAGGCAAGTGATTCATCGTCGGGCGCAGGTATTGACCGAGCGTGAGAATGTCTACCTTCGCTGCGCGGATATCGCGCATCGCCTCAAAGATTTCCTCGTCCGTTTCGCCGAGCCCGAGCATCAAGCTCGTCTTGGTCAAGACCTCGGAGCGAAACGTCTTGGAGTGCGCGAGTACGCGGAGCGTTTGCTCGTAGCCGGCACGTGGATCTCGCACTGGGTGTGTAAGGCGACGCACGGTCTCCACGTTCTGCGCGAACACATCGAGTCCGCTCCCGACGACGGTTTCGACATCGGCGAGATTACCCTGAAAGTCCGGCGTGAGCGCTTCCACTGCCGTTTCGGGATTCAAGCGTTTGATCTCGCGCACGCATGTCGCGAAATGACTCGCTCCACCGTCAGGCAGATCGTCTCGATTGACGGAAGTCAGCACGACGTACTTGAGCTTCATCAGCTGTACCGTGCGCGCGCTGTTGGCGGGTTCCTCGACATCGAGCCAACCGCGTGGATTGCCCGTATCGACTGCACAGAAGCGGCACGCCCTCGTGCAGACCGCACCCATCAACATCAGCGTTGCGGTGCCTGCGTTCCAACACTCACCGATGTTCGGGCACTTCGCCTCCTCGCAGACCGTCGCGAGGCGATGCTCCTTCACGGTCGTTCTCACCGAATCGAACCCTCGGCCCGCAGGCATGGGTGCGCGCAGCCATTGCGGCTTGCGACCGACATTCAGGGGCGTCGCAGCCGCCGTTGCCTTGATGCCGTCTTTGATCGCAGTGAAGCCCTGCGCTGTGCGGTACTTGCCGCCGCTCGGGACTTGCGAGGGGATGATTGGAATGCCTTTGAAGTTGCTCAAGTCAATGCTCGGTGACAGAAGCGAAACGCCGGCGGGTCTATGACGCCTAGCAGGTTCAATATGATACCCCTACAAACGAAAAACCCGGCACGAGGCCGGGTTTCTCGGACGCACAGCGTTGTCGATTACGCGTGATACGTGCGGATCACCCACAGGGAAGAGAGCTCATTCCACTTCGATCCGTCCTTCACCGCGCGGAACGCCTGGCGCGCCTGATCCTTCTGGCCCTTCTTCATGTACGCGATGCCGAGGAGTACTTGGGCTTCATCCATATCCGTGACCCCACCCTTCTTGATGCCTTTCTCCAGCGCCGCGATGGCTTCATCGTATCGATCGTAGCTGAGATACGCGTGGCCCAGGGCGACGAGCGCCTGACCTTGAGACGCTTTCTCGGCCTCTTTCGCGAGCTGATCGAGCGATGCCTTGTCCGCGCTGGCCTGCTTCTTCGCACCGCCCAGCAAGCGATCGTAACGACCTTGCTCGGTCTTATCGTCGCTCTTGAGCACGCCGTTCTGGATATTGCGCTCGACGACCTCTTCGGCCTCGCCGGGAACGCCCGCGTCCATAGCGAGCTGCGCCATTTCCACGATGTCACCCTGGTCTTTCAGCGCGCCGACATCGTCCATCAGCCGGTAGTAGCCGAGGATGACGCGGTCGTCGTTGGTCTTGCGGCGGTAGATATCGAGCAGGTTTTCCCAGTAATCCGCGTTCGGGTAGTAGCGGACGATCTGCTTGAGCGCTTGCGCCACGCCATCTTTATTCTGCGGCTGGGTCTTAAAATGCGAGCTCAGTACGATCTGGAGCCAATTCTCTTCGGGCACCTTGCCCGCACGTTCGGCTTGCTGGATCACCTTCTGCATCGCAGTTGCCGCATTCGGATAATCCTCGAGCAGGTAGTACGACTGCGCCACCATCTGGCCCATGTCGGTTTGATTCGGCTGCCGCTCTAGGGAGCGCTTGGACCATTCGAGCGCGCGCTTATAGTCCTTCGTTTGGAAGGCCAAGGTCGCGAGCGTTTTCGTACGCTCGTCGCGCTGTGACTCGGGCACGAAGCCGGAATTGAGCATGCGCTCGTAAACCGCTGTTGCCTCCGAATATTTCTTCTGCTGAATCAGCACGTAGGCGAGGAATTCATCGATCTGGTACGCCTCGAAAGGCGTCTTCTTCTCGACGGCCTGCGCCTTCTTGATCTCTGCGAGGGCCTTGTCCCACTGCTTGGCCTGGATAGCGGTTTGCGCCTCCTTCATCGGGACAGCAACGGCCTTCGTGGTGATCTTGTTGGCTGATTGTTCAGCGGCTACTGCGGCCGCTGGAGAGAGCACGGCAGCACCGCCCGCGAGACTCAGGGCGATCGCCGTGGCGAGAGCGAAAGACTTGACGCGAATCATGTGGCTCCTAAGTCTCCAAGCTGGGTTAAGCAGAAAACTCCCGACAACGCGAATTGTTTCGATCGCTGTCGGTCGATGCCCGGCCCCTTGGCCGGGCATCTACGGAATCATTCCATGAACTGTTCGTTACCGACGAACCCGATGCGCTGCATGCCGCTGCGCTGCGCGAGTGCCAAGACCTTCGCCACGGTATCGTAGTCGGCACGCCGGTCAGGACGTACGTGCAGCTCAGGCTGCGGCTCCAATCGGGCCTGCGACTGGAAGTACCCTTCGAGCTCCTCGAGCTTCACCAGGTTGCCGTTCCAGATGATGGAACCGTCCCAATCGATATCGAGGCGAATGGGTTCGACAACGACCGGCGGCGGCGGCGCCTTGGACGGACGCGGCATGTCTAATTTCACCGCATGAGTCATGACCGGGAGCGTCAGGATGAACAGAATGAGCAACACCAACATGACGTCGATCAACGGCGTCGTGTTCATGTCGACCATGGGTTCGCCTTCGCCACCCCCACCTACTTGCATCGCCATGATCTAGTACCTCTTACATTACGCTGCCGCGGCCGCCCGGCTCGGTGATGAAACCCACCTTCTGAATGCCGGCGCGCTGCACGGTCAAGATCACGCGCCCGACATGTTCATAGCGCGTGTTCTGATCGGCACGGACGTGCACCTCAGGCTGGGGATTCTGCACTGCGACGCCCTTCAAGCGCTCAAGCAGCGCATCGCTGTCCGCCACTAGCGACTGATTCCAGAAAACCTGCCCGTCTCGGTTGACGGACAGGTTCACGTTCTCGGGCTTGGTCTCGGTCGCGACGTTGTGAACCCGCGGGAGCTCGACGGGCACCGTGTGCGTGATCACCGGAATCGTGATCATGAACACGATGAGCAGCACCAACATGACGTCGACGAGCGGCGTCGTGTTGATGTCCGACATCGATTTGCCCTCGTCCTCCTCCGGAGGAGGGCCACCAGGGGCACCTGGACTGTATGCACTCATGTGTTCAACTCCGACGAGGTGCGAGTGCGATTACTTACGGGCTGCACCGGCTGCAGGAGCGGCAGGACGAGCGGCGGCAGGCGTGCCACCTGTGTCCACGCGCGCACCGCTGACCAGATACGAATGCATATCGGTCGAGAAGTAACGCAGCTTCTCGATGATGTCCTTGTTGCGGCGGAGCAGCCAGTTGTAACCCATGACCGCCGGCACCGCGACGGCGAGACCGATGGCCGTCATGATCAGCGCTTCACCGATCGGGCCTGCGGTCTTGTCCAAGCTCGCCTGGCCTTCCATGCTGATCGCGATGAGGGCGTTATAGATACCCCACACCGTGCCGAGCAGTCCGATGAACGGCGACACCGAGCCGGTCGTCGCGAGGAAGGACAAGCCGTTCTGCAAGCGGCTGCTCACGCTCTCGACCGAGCGGTAGAGAGAAGCGGAGATCCACTCGTGCAGCGGAATCTGGTCGGTGAGGCGGCCTTCGTGATGCTGAGCCGCGCGGACGCCGTCTTCGGCGATCATGCGGAACGCATTGTCCTTGCCGGTGAGCTTCTGGATGCCATCGCGCAGATTGCCCGCGGTCCAGAAGTTCTTTTCCATTTCCTTGTACGACTTGCGAATGCGGCGTTGATCCCACAGCTTCGTGAAGATGATGTACCACGAAACGAAGGACATGATGATCAGGATGATCAGGATACCCTTGATCAAGAAGTCGCTCTGTGCCCAGAGCTGTTCGAGACCAAACGGATTCTCTTGTACTTCGGTACCTGTTGTCGGAGCCATGGAGCGATGTCCTCTACTTATGAAGCTATGACCTGGATATTGCCGGTGAGTTCTAAGGTGCGATTTATTCGTCCGTCAAATTGAACGTAACTTTCGTCGCATGCCACATTGCGACGGGTTGCCCGTTCTCAGTACCCGGGATAAACCGCCACGAACGCTTTGCTTCCTTCACCGCCGCCTCGTCGAGGCGCGGGAAGCCACTGGATTTCTGCACACGAGCCTCACCGACGCGTCCATTCGGCAGGATGTACAGCTCCAGAACCACTGTTCCTGCTTCGCCGGCACGTCGCGACGAGGCCGGATAGTCAGGCTTGGTTGGGGGACGCCGCGGATCCACCTTGGGAGCCGTGGCCGGAGGACCGGCGGGCTTCGGCTGAATCGGCGGCTGAGCCGTCGGTTTGACGGTTGTCGTCTGGGTGATGGCTGTTTGCGGCGGCGTATCCATTGGGATATCGATCGCGATTTCGGGCGGCGGCACAAACGGCGGAGGGGTTTCGATCTTAGGCGGCGGCGGAGGCGGCGGCTCGTCGACCTTCGGTGCCTCTTCGATCATGCGCGTTTCGATGGGGCCCAATACGGCCTGCACCACGCGGTGCGAAAGGCCTGAGTTCAAAGCCCATCCGAACCCCACGTGGAGGAGCACGATGAAGATGAAAATGAGTGTGCGACGGGTAAAAAAGGAACTGTCTGCTGGTGCGTAAGGCATGCTTTGCAGCTCAACGATTAAGTGCAGGGTCTGAGCAGCCCCGCAAGGATTAGTGCGTTACCTATGTCTTTCGTTCGATTCAGTATGCACGCGGCGGCATACAACCCCCGTTTCCCCGGGCCGAACGAGCAACGTCATAAGAAAGTCCGTAGATTACGGATTGACGTTACAGTCACGTAAGACCGCAGAAACGCCGCGCAAGGTATAAAGTTTCCACGCGGAAGGCAAGCACTGCGAAACAGTTTCTCATGCCTTACGAGTGAGTCGCAGCATACTGACCACGAAGATGAATGTTAGTTCGCACCAATCGTGTGCTTTCTGCTTCACATAGCACACGAATCTTCACGCGCACAGGTTCGACAGCCAACGGCTCAAGCTTCGCAATTGTTCCTTTTGCAGCGATGCGACAGCGCTCGACTGTTGAGTTCGCTACTGGAAAAAAGGCATTTCGAGGAGCGTTAAGCTTTTGTGCTATTCAATCAGAACTCAAATGGTATCAGCACGA
>JAEZFW010000022.1 GCA_023417315.1 Pseudomonadota bacterium | reverse complement strand
GTGATGGCCGTTGCGGGCGGCGTGTCCATCGGAATGTCGATGGCGATTTCCGGCGGCGGAACGAACGGCGGCGGCGTCACAATCTCGGGCGGCGGCGGCGGCGGCGGTTCTTCCACCTTCGGTGCCTCTTCGATCATTCGCGTCTCGATCGGACCGAGCACGGCCGATACGACTCTGTGGGAGAGACCTGAGTTCAGCGCCCACGCCAAACCAACGTGCATCACCACGATGGCTAGGAAGATGAGAGTACGACGCGTGAAAAAAGAAGTGTCTGCTGGTGCGTAAGGCATGCTTTGCAGCTCAACGATGTAAATGCAGGGTCTGGAGCAGCCCCGCAGGGATTAGTGCGTTACCCGTGTCTTTCGTTCGATGTCAGTATGCTCGTGCGGCATACAACCCCCGTTTCCCCGGGCCGAACGAGTAACGTCAGTAAGACACACCGTAGATTACGGATTGACGTTACAGTCACTAAGACCGCAGAAACGCCGCGCAAGGTATAAAGTTTCCACGCGGAAGGCAAGCACTCCGAAACAGAATATGACCGCTTCTGCGTGGATCTGCATACAGACAGCGCAAACGTCTAGGAGTTCGCACCAATCGTGTGCCACGCGTATCGAACGCGCACGAACTCAGCTCCTCACTCGAGTCGAGCCGCAACGGCTCGCTCACGAGGATTGTTCCGCACAAGTATGTTGATCAACCAAGCGACGGCGTCCAGCGCGCCGTGCTGGATCTCATGTCGCGGTGCGACGCAAACACTGTAAATCCTAGGCTTGACCGCTCGCCAAAGAAAATTCGATCGGGATCAAGACCAGCGCTCTGCGCGGCGCTCCGTCTTCGATGTACGGCCGGAACTCGGCACGCGTGACTGCTTCTTTCGCTGCATGATCCAAACGCGTGTGACCGCTCGAGCTCTCGACTTCGATGCTGCACGCTTGACCTTTCTCATCAATGATCACGCGCAGTACGACGAGCCCCTGCTCGCGCAGACGCCGCGATTGCGGTGGATAGCGAGGAATTGGCTCGCGCACATATTCCACTACCGAAATCAACTTCGGTTCGCTCGCGACGCGCGACGGTGCACTCGCAAGCGTGAATGCCTGCGCTGTGACTTGCTCTCGAGTGACAGGAATCTCGACAGGCACTTCGATCTGCGGTGCGAGCGGCATCTGCACATCGACAGGCATGCGGATCGGCTCGACCGGCGGTGGAGTCCAGGTAGGTTGCTCGCGATTCGGCGCGTCGATGAAGCGCGCGACGATAGGCGCTTCATCCGCTCGGTGCACGACGGTTCCAACAGTGACCGCCAGGTACAGCAATGCGCCGTGCGCAGCGACGATCGCGAGCGCTAGCCCCGCTCGCGGCAGCTTGGTTCGGAGGATGTCTGGCGAAAAGATGGCGTGCACGCGTCAATCATGCACCGACACACCCCCTGATGTAAATGCGAACTGTTCTCACTTATAGTCGCGTCGCATAATGTCTGCGAGCAGGCGGGAGATACATATATGACAGCTCCGGCTGGCAACAGCCGAAGGCAGTCAACAAGCGCCTCCGCGAAGCTCCAGATCGAGCTCGGCGAGTTGGGCCGGCGTTCCGATGTTGCGCCAAGCACCGGTGTAGAGCTCGCCGCTGACTCGTCCCGCCGCGATCTGTTGCCGCATGATCGGCGCGAGTGGAAAACGTCCGGGCGCACAGCCCTCGAAGAAGCTCGGATCCAACACACCGATATTCGCGTACGTGTGCCGCCCGTGCTCAGCGTGCCCGACGCGGTTGCCGCTCAGCGAAAAATCTCCGCGGACATGAAACGAGGGATTGGGCACGAGCACGAAATGCGCTAAGTCATCGCGCGCGGGCCGCGACATTAGGGATTCCAAAGGGAACCGAGTCCAGATATCCCCGCTCACGACGATGAAAGGATCGTTCCCAAGGAGCGGCAGGGCTTTGAAGATTCCGCCGCCGGTTTCGAGCGCTTCAGTTCCTTCATCGCTGTAGTGAAGTCTTACCCCGAACCGACTGCCGTCTCCCAAGGCCTCACGCAACATCACTCCCTTCCAGGCGAGATTCACGACGATATCGGCGATTCCAGCCTGAGCGAACGCTTCGATGTGATAGTGGATAAGGGGCTTGCCGGCGACCGGGAGCAGCGGCTTGGGTGTCGTGTCGGTCAAGGGTCGCATGCGCTCTCCCCTTCCCGCCGCCAGGATCATCGCGCGCATGCACGCTCCATCATTATTGCGCTCGTTCCCGCGCTTGTAGCGTGAGCATCGCGGGTTCCACTCCCTCGTCGATCCATGTGCGTAACGCTGCCAGCTCGGGATACCGTGCGCTCACCTCTTTCACATAGCCGAGCGTGCGCGGAATGTCTCGTAGGTAGCCTGGCTTGCCATCCCGGTGCCACAGACGCGCAAAGATTCCGATCGCTTTCAAATGACGCTGCACTCCCATCAGATCGAACGCACGCATGAGATCGGATCGCTCCGAGTGCACGGACACACCCGCAGCACGCGCCTGCTCATGGAATCGTGCCACCCACTTCTCTACCTGAGCGAGCGGCCAGGCGATGTAACAATCGCGTAGCACGGACACAAGGTCATACGTGAGCGGACCGTGGACGGCATCCTGGAAGTCCAGTATCCCAGGATTCTCACCGAAGCGCGCTCCATCACCGACCATCAGATTGCGCGAGTGATAGTCTCGATGAACGAGCACTTTGGGTTGCGCGAGCGCCTCCGCGATCAGCGTGTCATACACCGAACCGAGTCTCGCCTCCTCGGGATTGAGCCTGAGATGACGCGCACAGAACCATTCGGGAAATAGCGAGATCTCACGCCGGAGAAGTGCCTCGTCGTACGGCGGCAGCAGCTTCGCGTGCTCCACTCCACCTGCTTGGATACGAACCAACGCATCGATCGCATCGTTGTAGAGCCGCTCCGCATCTCCGCCCGCCTGAAGCTCGGCCAGGTAAGTACGCGATCCGAGATCGCTCAAGAGCAGAAAACCTTCGGCGTCGTTGCGTTCGAGAACGCGCGGTGCATTGACACCGATGTCGGCCAACATCCGCGCGACTTGCACATACGGACCGAGATCTTCTTTATCCGGCGGCGCGTCCATTGCAATCAGCGTGCTCTCGCCGCGAGTCACGCGGAAGTAGCGACGGAAGCTGGCATCGGCGGAGGCCGGTCGAATGTCGAACTCGCGCGCGCCAAACAAATGCGTCAGCCACGATTCGAGCTTTTCCAGACGCACGTCGGTGGTCACGAGTGCATCTCGCGGTGAAGAGGACACGCCGGCAGATACTCCGAGAATTGTCGTCGAGAGGAAACGAACCACCATCAAGGCGGTTTAGGATCATTATAATCGCGCATGATGCCAGGCCCCTTGCTCAGAATCTCATTTGCGAACACGACAACGTGTCTCTGCGTCGGGATCATCACTACGAGCCTCTTCTGCGCGAGTCGAGCCCTGGCCGAGTGCCCGGCACCAAGCGATCTTCGGGACTTTCGCGCCGATTTCGATCCTGCGGCGACGGCCATGGAGGACATCGTCGTCGAGTCCGACGGTGTCAGCGGCACGCTCACGGAGGAGGTCTATACGCTGGAAGGCGATGTCGTCATCACCCAGGGTCAGCGCAAGATCACGACGCAGGATGCGACGATCGATCAGCGCTCGGGGAGCTTCAGCGTCGAAAGCCCGATCGAGTACTCGGACCCCAACATGAGCGTAACGGGCAAGGCGGCGCGGCTCGAAATGGATGGCAGCGCGGTCTTCGAGGGTGCGCGCTTCGAGTTACCGGCAACGAACGCACGCGGCTCGGCAGGTCGCATTCGCGCCAATGCAGTAGGCGAGATCGCACTCGATGACGTGCGCTATACGACGTGTCCTCTCGGTCAGGAAGATTGGTTGATCAGAGCGTCGGACATCAACGTCAATCAGCGAACCGGTATCGGCACTGCGCGCAACGCGCGCCTCGACTTCTTGGGCGTACCCATCCTCTATACGCCATTCATCTCATTTCCGGTAAGCAACGAGCGTAAGACCGGATTCCTGCTGCCGACACCCGCGACCTCCTCTCGCAGTGGCGCTTCGCTCTCGGTGCCCTGGTACTGGAACATCGCGCCGAACTACGACGCGACGTTCACGCCCACCTGGTATGCGAAACGCGGCGCACGTCTCGACACTCAGTTTCGATACTTGAGCGGCTTCGGGCGTGGCACGTTTGATGCGGAGTATCTGCCGGACGACCAGGAGTTCGGTTCGGAGCGCTCGTTCGTACGTTTCGTCGACCAAACGGATTTCACGGAGCGCTTGCGGCTCGATACGGAAGCCGCGAACGTGAGCGACAATCAGTGGTTCGAAGACTTCGGGCTTGGACCGGAAGGTACGAGCATCACGTACCTCGATCGCTACACGAATCTCACCTACCTTGGCGATGAGTGGCGAGCAATCGTGCGCGCCCAGAACTTCCAGGTCATCGACGATACAATCGATCCGACTCTCCGACCGTACACCGTTCTGCCGCAGCTCGCGCTTAGTGCATCGCTACCCGATCGACCGTTCGGGCTTACGCTCGGTCTCGATCTCGAAGTCGCAAACTTCGCGCACAACTTCGATCGCGAGCCGTACAACCTGACGACCGGGTGGCGCGTCGATGCGGCACCTGAGATCCGCATGCCTTTGCGCGGCAGAGGCATCTATGTGGAGCCGGCGGCAAGCTTCCGCTACACGGGCTATAACTTGAGCGATGCAGTGGGTGCCGATGACTCGCCCTCGCGATCAGCGCCGATCTTCAGCGTCGATTCGGGGCTCATCTTCGAGCGTCTTTCGGGTTCCAAGCAACAGCGCTTGCAGACGCTCGAGCCGCGGCTCATGTACCTCTACGTGCCGTATCGCGAACAGAACGAGCTGCCGAACTTCGACACGGGGATCGCCGATCTGAACCTCGTCCAGCTCTTCCGAACGAATCGCTACGTCGGCGCGGATCGCCTCGCAGACGCAAATCAAGTGAGCGTTGGACTCACCAGCCGCCTGCTGGATGCGGAGACGGGCGTCGAATGGCTGTCCGCGACGGTCGGCCAGGCGTACTACTTCGAGACACCCCGCGTCGCCCTCCCAGGCGAGGATATCGATGAGACCGGTTCCTCCGACATCATTGCGGAGCTCGACCTCAGAGCTTACGGCGCCTGGAATATCGGCATGGGCGTGCAATGGGATCCCACGCAGACGCGCTCGGAAAAGGGCGATGTCTTTCTCCAATATCGCCCCGCCGCCGACCGTGTCGCGAACGTCGGATATCGCTTCCGTCGCGGCAATGTCGAGCAGGTCGACGGCTCGCTCGCGTGGCCGCTCGGCGAGAAATGGAGCGCGTACGGCCGAATGGTGTACTCCCTCGAGGATTCGCAGGCCCTGGATCATTTTGCAGGTCTCGAATACCGTTCGTGCTGCTGGCGATTTCGCCTCGTGGCCCGCCGCTATCTCCGCGACCGTACGGGAGACTTCGACACGAGCATCCTCTTACAGCTTGAACTTAATGGGCTTTCCAGTGTCGGAGACGAAGCTGACGCTTTCCTCCAAGGTTCCATTGTCGGATACTCGCCCAGCCTGACCACAGACCCCCGATAGCGAAAATGACCGGCCTCGGCCTCATGCGGGGCAGCTCTGGGCTCATTGGCGGTGCCGGATCCACAATACGCACGCTGCTCTCCGCGACCATAGAAACGTCTCGCATGAAACTCCTACGTTTGCTGTCGATCGTCCTCTTCTTCATCTTCTCGGCCGAGCATGCCTCCGCGCAGACGCGCGAGCTTTCGAGCAGCGGCGAGTTGCTCGATCGCATTGCCGCAGTTGTCAACGAAGGCATCGTGCTGCGCAGTCAGCTCGAAGAGCAGACCGAACAAGTCATCGCGCGCTTGCGCGAGCAGCAGACCGAACTGCCGCCGCGCAATGTCCTACGCCGCCAAATCCTCGAGCGTCTCGTCATCGAGGAGATCCAGGTGCAACGCGCGAATCGACTGGGCATCCAGGTCACGGACGAGATGGTCAACAACACTCTGACCGACATCGCGCAGCGCAGCGGCGCTGCATTCGACCAGCTTCCGCAACTGCTCGCTCAACAGGGCATCGACTATCGAGCCTTCCGCGACGACGTGCGCAGACAGATGACCATGCAGCTGCTGCGTCAACGCGATGTGATCGCGCGCATCAACATCTCGCCCCGCGAGCTCGATCAATTTCTCGCGCGCCAACAGAGTGCGCCGGACCGCAACGCCGAGTACAACGTATCTCACATCCTGGTCTCCGTCCCCGTTTCTGCAAATCCAGAGCAGATCGAAGCGCGCTCCGCACGCGCGACCGAAGTTTTCGAGAAGGCGCAGGGCGGAGCCGATTTCGCGCAGCTCGCGGTGACGTACTCGGACAGCAGCACTAACATCGAAGGCGGCTCGCTTGGCTGGCGCAAAGGCGCACAGCTCCCCTCCATCGTGAGTGAGCAAGTAGCTAAGATGCGTCCAGGCGAAGTCTCCGCGCCTATCCGGACGCCCAGCGGCTTTCACATCTTCAAGCTCAATGAGATGCGCGGTGGCGTGCAGCAATCCGTGGAGGCGCAAGTTCATGCCCGCCACATTCTCCTCCGGACGAATGAGCTCGAGGACGATCAGACCGTTCGGCAGCGTCTCGCCGAGATACGTGACCGCGTGGCGAAGGGCGAAGATTTCGCCGCGATCGCAGCGGTGACATCGCAAGATCCTGGTTCTGCCGCAGATGGCGGAGATCTCGGGTGGGCGGGTCCAGGCACGTTCGTTCCCGAGTTCGAGAAACAGCTGAACGCGCTGCAGGAAAACGAGATCAGTGAGCCGTTCAAGTCTCCTTACGGTTGGCACATCGTGCAGTTGCTCGGACGTAGACAGCACGACGTCACCGATGACATCCGTCGCCAACAAGCCTTCGCGCAGCTTCGCGAAGCGAAGGCCGAAGAAGAAACGGAGCTCTGGATCCGGCGCCTGCGGGATGAGGCGTTCGTCGATTACCGAATGTAGCGGATAGTGTCGGAGTGACGGAGTGAAGAGGTGACGAAGCCAGATCAGCCTGTCACCTGCGTCACGCTGCTTCGGATCCGACTTTGTCACTTGGTCACCTCGTCACTCCGTCACCTCCCGCGGATATGCTCCCTCGCATCGTTCTAACCTCGGGCGAGCCGGCCGGAATCGGCCCCGACCTGTGTCTTGCTGTCGCTCAACAGGACTGGGAATGCGATCTCGTCTGCGCGAGCGATGTCCGCGTCCTGACCGAACGTGCGCAGATGTTGGGCTTGAACGTGCGACTCGATGTATGTGCGATGGGTGATGCGCGACGCAAGCACGAAGCTGGTTCATTGCGCGTGCTGCAGGTACAGACGCGCGCGGCGGTAACGCCTGGTGTGCTGGATGTTGCGAATGGCCGCTACGTCCTCGCGCTGCTCGATTTGGCGCTCGAGGGCTGCCAGGCTGGCGAGTTCGACGCAATCGTCACCGCTCCCGTGCAGAAGAGCATCATCAACGATGCCGGCGTGCCGTTCTCGGGACATACGGAGTACCTCGCAGAGCACACGGGTGCGACTCAACCCGTGATGCTTCTCGCGAGCGATCGGTTGAAGGTCGCACTCGTCACGACTCACTTGCCCCTGCGGTCAGTCGCCTCTGCTATCACCAAGGAGCGCATCCAGACGGTCGCGACGATCCTCGATAGTGATCTCAAGGAGAAGTTCGGCATCGCTCGGCCGCGCGTGCTCGTCTGCGGCTTGAATCCGCATGCCGGCGAGTCCGGGCACTTGGGCACAGAAGAGCTCGAAATCATCGGTCCAGCGCTGGAAGAGCTACGTCGTGCAGGGTTGCAGCTCATCGGGCCAGTGCCCGCAGATACAGCCTTTACGCCTCATGTACTCGAAGGAATCGATGCGGTGCTCGCGATGTATCACGACCAGGGCTTGCCGGTGCTCAAGTACTCAGGCTTCGGCAGCGCGGTGAACATCACCTTGGGGTTGCCGATCATTCGCACGTCGGTGGATCACGGGACGGCGTTGAGTCTCGCTGGAACCGGCAAGGCGGATGCAGGCAGTATGACTGCCGCCCTGCGTGCCGCACTCGAGATGTGTCGAGCACGAACACATCGGCCCATGTGATCTAGGCGGAATACCGATGCACGTCGCTCGCAAGCGCTTTGGACAGCATTTCCTTCACGATCCTGGCGTCATCCATCGCATCGTATCTGCCATCGATCCAAGCCCCGACGATGCGCTCGTCGAGATCGGCCCAGGACTCGGGGCGATTACGATGCCCCTACTCGACCGAGTACGCGACTTGCACGCGATCGAAATCGACCGCGACGCAATCCGGCATCTACGCGCGCAGCCCCGCCGGGAAGGCACGTTGCACGTTCATGAAGCGGACGTACTCGAGTTCGATCTGGGCTCCCTGCGCAAAGATGAACGGCTGCTGCGCGTTGTGGGCAACCTTCCCTACAACATCTCCACCCCGTTGCTCTTTCGATTGATCGAGCAACGCCAGCACGTGCTCGATTTGCACGTCATGCTGCAGAAAGAAGTCGTGCAGCGCATGGCTGCCGAAGCGGGCACCGAACACTACGGACGCTTGAGTGTAATGCTCGCCCCTTGGCTGCGGGTCGAGCCGCTCTTCGATATCGGCCCAGGTGCCTTCCGCCCTGCTCCGCGGGTCGTCTCGAGCTTTGCTCGCCTGACGCCTCACCCGATTCCGCCCATTCCGCAGGATCATCCCCGCGAGTACGCGGCGGTCGTAGCGGCGGCGTTTGCACAGCGACGCAAGACGTTACGGAATAGCCTGCGGCCGCTTCTTGCCGAGGCGCAGATCTCAAGCGCCGGGATCGACGCCGGTGCACGCGCCGAAACGATTGCTCCCGCAGGATTCGCAGCACTGGCCGCGCAACTCGCGGCCGCGAAACGGCAAGGCTGAGCCCATTGTGTTCGGGCGGGCGACAAACTCTATATAATCAAGTCGAACACGCTCGTGGATTGTCGGGAGGCACGATGACCGACTACCGCAACATTCTGCTCGTCGTGGATCTATCCGACGACAGCGAGATCATTGGCGAACGCGCCAAGTCGATCGCCGACCGGGTTGGCGCCGAGATTACCCTGCTCCATGTCGTCGAGTATGTGCCCGTCGAGCCGATGGGCGAGGCGTTGCTGCCCACCATCCAAATCGAAAGCGAGCTCGTTGACCGCGCCCGCGCTCGCCTCAAGGAACTGGCGGAAAAGCTCGGCCTCGGGCATCGGCCGCTGCTCGTGGAAACAGGCGGAATCAAGACCGAAATCATCCGCGCGGCTCAGCGGTTGCGCAGCGATCTCATCGTGCTTGGTAGTCGCGAGCGCCACGGACTTGCGATTCTGCTCAACTTTACGGAAGACGCGGTGCTGCATGCCGCGCCGTGCGACGTCTTGGCGGTGCGGTTGCACTGAATCAGTGAATTCGGCAACGGTTGCACTCAGCTAGCCGGCGCCGCGATGGCATCCCGGCGAGAATCGATTCAGGCCAGGACTGAGACGATTCGCTGCTAGAATGTCGCTGCCTTCCGCGAATAACGACTTATGACACAAACACCGCCGCCGAAGACACGCGCCGAAGACGCGGGAACGTATCTCGACCCCTCGAAGCATGCCGACGAGGCCGCTCGGCATCGCATCCGTGTCGACGTCAGCGCGAGCTATGTCGGCGAGCAATCGAAGCCAGAAGAAAGTCACTACGTCTTCTCCTACACGATTACGATCCGCAACGAGGGACAAATCCCCGCTCGTCTGCTCACGCGGCACTGGGTCATCACCGATGCAAATGGCAAGGTGAAGGAAGTACGCGGGGAAGGTGTGGTGGGCGAACAGCCTTATCTGCTGCCGGGACAAGGGTTCCGATATTCGAGCGGTGCTGTACTCGAGACGCCCGTCGGGGCCATGCAAGGCAGCTATCAGATGCTCGCAGACGATGGATCTCAGTTCGACGCGCACATCGCACCGTTCACGCTCGCGATGCCCGGCTTGTTGCACTGACCGGCGTCCCTACTCTCGCTATCGAGAACCGAGCGCGCGATGCGCTCGTCTCGCGCAAGTTCACTACGCTCCGACGCTGGCATCGCGCTGTCGATTTGAGCTAGGTTCCAAGACCTATGGCTACATACGCGGTAGGCGACATCCAAGGATGCGATGACGAGCTCGCGCAGCTCCTCGATCTGATCAGGTTCGATCCTTCAAGCGATACGCTTTGGCTGGTCGGCGATCTCGTCAACCGCGGGCCAAAATCGCTGAGCGTGCTGCGCAGAGTCAAAGCGCTAGGTGCTGCCGCGATCAGCGTCCTGGGTAATCACGATCTTCACCTGCTCGCGACCGCTTACCAGCGCGCCGGTCGCAAATCCAAAGATACGATTGACGATGTGCTCCTGGCACCCGATCGGGACGAGCTGCTGGAATGGCTGCGACATCGGCCCATGCTGCACTATGACGCAGGACTTGGTGTCGCGATGCTCCATGCAGGCCTGCCGCCGCAGTGGGATTTGGCGCTCGCCCAGCAATGCGCGCGCGAGCTTGAAACGGCGCTAAGAGACGAAGCCATGTGCGCAGAATTGTTCGAGCACATGTACGGCGATAGTCCCGATCGCTGGTCCGATGATCTACGCGGCTTCGATCGCCTCAGATTCATCACGAATTGCCTGACGCGGCTGCGTTTCTGCCGCGAGGACGGCACGCTCGAGCTGAAACACAAGGGCACGATCGAGCAGGCACCGAAAAACGTGCTGCCGTGGTTCCGCGTCCCGTCCCGCCGCTCTGCTGATGCCCGCATCGTGTGCGGCCATTGGTCCGCGCTCGGCTATCACGCGGAGAACGGCGTGCTCTCGATCGATACGGGCTGCGTATGGGGACAGCACCTATGTGCAGTGAGGCTCGATGCGGACGCGCCGCCCTTCTTCGTCCCCTGCTCTTCTTCCGGCTTGAGCGTGGAGGATTGAGCTACTCGGCGGTCCCCGAGCTACTGAGCTTGAGCGCCTGCGTCGTCGGGTTTCGGAACCTCGATCAAAGCATCCACGACCAAGCTCGGCCGCGTCAACGATGTAGAGTTGGGTGGACACGGCGTATTGTCTTGAACGACGCGTACTGCGAGCTTAGGCAGGATCTTGCGGCGAACCTGATCCAGCAACTCGCAATCGCCGCCCTCGAGCGCCGGCGAATCGCGACCGCGCCCGATCGTCACGCGCTTCCACTGTGCCGGAAACTGCTCCGCGAGCTCGACCGCATTCGCACGTTCACCCGCCACTTTGGCAGCGAGCTGTCGCCTGCTCTCACCTTTCTTGATCTCCGCAATCGCCTCCTGAGTCGCTTCGACAGGAGAGATCAAGGCGATCTCAGCTCGCGGCATTCGTACAGGCCCGCGTCCGCAATCAGCCGAGCGCACGCGCACTTCGCCTTTGGCGCCGAGCTGATTCAAGATCTGTTGCAACTTCGATTCGAGCGACTCGCACGAATAGAAGGTCGTGAAGCTTTGGTAATGAAACGTGAACTCTTGGGGTTTCCAAACGGCTTGGACTGGCTTGGACTGGGACTCCTGCGCTGCAAGCGCCGAGGAGATCGTGCCCAACACCGCCAGCAATCCGCTAGCGAGTAAGTATCGCACTTTCATAGCTCTCACCTGGTGTCTTCCGGCACATTCTCAGGGCAATGCCTGCGAATACAAGCCGCAACCGCCGCAGTCGGTACCCGCCTGCGAGCTGCCTATCCAACCGCCATCGGACGCTATACTGCGCGCCCTAGGAGGTCTGACATGAGCGTCCTGAAGCCGTTCAATTTTCGCGCCTGGATCGATGAGCACCGTGAGTTCCTGAAACCTCCTGTATGCAACAGGCAGGTTTTTCGCAATTCTGAGTTCATCATCATGGTCGTCGGCGGGCCCAATTCGCGCTCGGACTATCACGACGACCCAGGCGAGGAGTTCTTCTATCAGCTCGAGGGCGACATGATTCTGCGCACGATGCAGGATGGCGCACGCGTGGACATTCCCATTCGAGAAGGCGAGATCTTCCTGCTGCCTCCCCGCGTACCTCACTCTCCCCAGCGCTTCGCCAACACCGTGGGGCTCGTCATCGAGCGTAAGCGGCGGCCGGATGAGCAAGATGGGTTTCTTTGGTACTGCCAGCACTGCCAGTATCCGCTTTATGCAGAGTACCTGCACATCACGGACATCGAGAAAGAGTTGCCGCCGATTTTCGATCGCTTCTACCACTCCGTCCGCAATCGCACGTGTCAGGCGTGCGGCACGGTGACTCCCAAACGTCCATGAGCCTCACAGCGCCGCTGACGCTCGAAATGGGAGGGCGCGCGTGGCGCGCTTTGCCCGTTCACCACGATCTGTCGATTCCACTCTATTTTGGTTCTGCGCAACCAACGTTCTTCGCTGCGGCACCTGCGAGCGAAGCCGCTTTCACCGCCGGGTCGTTCGTAGGCGACGTGCGCGAAGGCGGCAGCTGCAACTGCGCAACGTACACGCTCACGCCACATTGCAATGGGACGCATACGGAATGTGTCGGCCACATCACGAAGGAAAGGATCGGCGTACGAGATGCGCTTCGGTCGGCACTGCATCTCGCCCTCCTCGTGACAGTGACCCCTGTGCCAGCTCACCGAACCCCGGAGAGCTCTGATCCTCGGCCGCAGACAGGAGACTTCCTGATCACACGTACCGCGCTGGAAGCCGCGGCCGACGCTTTTGCGTCGATGGCTTTCGCTGCGCTCGTGATCCGCACCATTCCGAATGAAGAAGCAAAACGCGAGCGGGATTACGACCGCATGCCGGCGCCGTTCTTCACGGCGGAGGCCATGCGTTGGATCGTCGAGCGTGGCATCGAGCACCTCGTCACCGATCTGCCCTCGCTCGATCGAGCGAACGACGAAGGTCGACTCACGGCGCATCGCATCTTCTGGAATGTGCGCCCTGGAGCAACATCGGTCGATGGGCAATCACGCCTGAGTGCCACGGTGACCGAGCTGGCGTATATCGCGGATGAGATCGAAGACGGGCCATATCTGTTGAATCTGCAGATCCCGCCGTTCACGGCCGACGCGGCACCCAGCCGCCCGATTCTGATTCCCATTCGTCCGCTATGAGCCCGTCCTTCGATCGCGACTATGCCGAGCTGCAGGACCGCGAGGACCCGCTTGCCCAGCTGCGCGACAGCTTCCACATCCCACGACGTAGCGACGGTTCATCGGTGGTGTACTTGTGCGGACACTCGCTCGGACTGCAGCCGAAAAGCGTCGCGCGCATCGTGAACGAAGAGCTCGAAGCGTGGGCCGCGCTGGGTGTCGATGCGCACTTCGACTCGAAACGGCCCTGGGTTTCGTATCACGAGCAACTCACGCCTTCGCTCGCGCGCCTAGCCGGTGCCGCACCTGGTGAGGTCGTCGCGATGAACTCGCTTACCGTCAACCTGCATCTCATGTTTGCGAGCTTCTATCGCCCGGCCGGTCGGCGCACCAAGATCGTCATGGAACGCCGTGCATTCTCTTCTGATCGATATGCAATTCGATCGCATGTGCACCAGCGCGGGTTGGATCCCGACAGCACGCTGCTCGAGATCGATCCTCGCCTGCTGGACAACGTGTTCTATTCTGAGGACATCGAGGCCGTCATCGAGCAACACGCGGACGAAATCGCGCTGGTCCTTCTGCCTGGGGTTCAATACCTGACCGGTCAATATTTCGACATGGCCTCGATCAGCGCCTGCGCGCGCAGGCATGGCTGCATCGTGGGTTACGACTTGGCGCACGCGATCGGCAATGTGCCGCTGCACTTGCATGAATGGGACGTCGATTTCGCTGTGTGGTGCGGTTACAAATATTTGAATGGCGGCCCCGGCTCGATCGGCGGCTGCTTCGTTCACGAGCGGCACGGGAACGCCCTCGAGCTGCCGAGACTTGCCGGGTGGTGGGGCCACGACAAATCGACTCGCTTCAAAATGCCCGATCGCTTCGTGCCGCTGCCTGGTGCGGAAGGCTGGCAGATCTCCAATCCGTCCATCTTCGCAGCGGCACCTCTCCTTGCATCGTTACGAGTGTTCGACCAAACCGGCATGGACCCACTACGGGCCAAATCCATTCGGCTCACGGGCTATCTCGAGCTACTGCTTCGATCGTGGCTCGAGGACACCGTCGAGATTCTCACACCTGCGAATGTTGAAGCTCGAGGATGCCAGCTCTCGTTACGGGTGCGGCGAGCGAAGCAGAGTGCGCATGCCGTCTATGAGCACCTGACGCGAGAGGGTTACGTCTGCGACTGGCGCGAGCGCGATGTGATTCGGGTCGCGCCGGTCCCGCTGTATAACCGCTTTGTCGACGTATGGGATTTCGCGGCCGCCCTGCGACGCGCATGCGCGCCGGATTGAGGCTGCAGCATGCAGACACCCTCGGAAGTGACGATCATCGGTGCAGGCCTCGCCGGAAGCCTGATGGCTGTCCTGCTCGCGCAGAGCGGTCATCGTGTGCAGGTCTTCGAGCGTCTGCCCGACATGCGACGCACACAAATCGAGGCAGGACGGTCGATCAATTTGGCGCTCGCCGCGAGAGGTATCCGAGCACTCGAGCTCGCCGGCGTGATGCCGGATGTCATGCCGCTCTTGATTCCGATGCGCGGCCGCATCCTGCATGCGGATGACGGTGCGCTCACGTTCATGCCGTACGGTCAACTCGAGCACGAGGTCATCTATTCGGTTTCGCGGCCGGGCCTCAATCGGGTTCTCTTGGATGCAGCGGAGCGTGCCGGCGCATCGATTCACTTTCGACATACGCTCGTCGACATCGATTTTCGGAACAGCCTGTTGTTCTTTGCAGAAGGCCCGAGCGGGAGGCGGCGCGAGATCCGCGTGTCCAAGCTCATCGGTGCGGACGGCGGAGGCTCAGCCGTGCGTAGAGCTGCGGTTCAACATCTCAATCTCGAGTGCTCCGAAGAATTGCTGCCGCACGCCTATAAGGAGCTCACTTTACCTGCGCGCGATGGCGCGCGATATCGCATCGAGAAGAATGCGCTGCATATCTGGCCCCGCGGCGGATTCATGTTGATTGCGCTGCCGAATCTCGATGGCAGCTTCACCGTCACCTTGTTCCTCGCGGCGCAAGGAACCACGAGCTTCCACTCGCTTGCGAATGGCGCGGCAGTCGATAGCTTCTTCGCCAGTTATTTCCCGGACGCTCGTGACCTGATGCCTCAGCTCGTAGAGGAGTTTGCGACGCATCCTGCAGGCATCATGGGCACCATCCGCTGCGCGCGGTGGCACGTCGCGCCTGAAGTGCTGCTGATCGGCGATGCGGCGCACGCGATCACTCCTTTTCACGGTCAAGGAATGAACGCCGCGTTCGAGGACTGTCGCGAGCTTCACGAAATCCTGAGCGCATCGACGAGTTGGACGGAGGCGTTCGAGCGCTTCGAGGCCGAACGAAAGCCGAATGCAAACGCGATCGCCGACATGGCGCTCGAGAACTACGTGGAGATGCGAGACACGGTTCGCCATCCGAAGTTCATGCTGCAGAAGTCCTTATCGCTCGAGCTTGAACGGCGCTTCCCCGATCGCTTCGTGCCGCGCTATTCGATGGTCATGTTTCACGACGAGATCCCTTATCGCGTCGCGTTCGAAAGAGGCCGTGTTCAAGAAAGCATCCTTACGCAACTGACGCGCCATGCTGAGACGCTCGCCGAGATCGATTACGAGCTGGCCACGCAACTCGTCCATGAGCGGCTTTCTCCGATTGCCTGATCGCCCGCGCTAAGCTCCGTTAACTGTAGCGCCACGCATCCTGCACACTGTGCATTCACAGCGAGCTTCCTCGACGCTAAAACGGCAGCACTCCCCCACTTACGCGTACGCGACCATGCCTACACTGAAGTTCCGTATCGTCAATGTGTTCACGCAGAATGCCGATGCGCTGTCAGGCAACCCGCTGTGCGTCTTCGAAGACGGAGAGGGTTTGGACACTGCAACGATGCAGAGGCTCGCTCGACAGTTCAATCTTTCCGAGACGACGTTCCTGCTGCCATCGATTCGTGCCAATGCCCGTGTTCGCATCTTCACGCCGACGTACGAGATGCCGTTTGCTGGGCATCCGACGTTGGGATCGGCATTTGTCTGCAGAGCGCTCGGGCTGTGCTCGGATGAAGCTGTCCTGGAAATGCAGGCGGGCTTGATCCCCGTCAGCGCACAGGCGAATCGCTGGAGGCTGCGTGCGAACGCACCCACGACGCGGCCGTGCGAAACGTCGATCGAAGCACTCGCGGAGATGCTCGGGGTTCAGGCGAGCGATATTGGGGCCTCACCTTTGTGGGTCAAGGCGGGCAAGGAGCAGCTCATCGTACCGCTCAATTCCGAGCGTGCCGTGCGCAGCGCCGCTCCCAATGCGGCCAAGTTCGTCGACGTAAAGAGCGAAGACGGAAATAGCATGGCTTACGTGTTCGCGCGCCGCGGTGATCCACACAAGCTCCTCAGTCGCTTCTTCTTCTCGCAAGGTAGCGCGATCTGGGAAGACCCTGCGACCGGTTCGGCCACGGCGAACCTTGGAGGCTGGCTGCTCGCGACGGGCCACGCTCTGCCGCTCACGTTCGACATCTCGCAAGGCGAATACGTCGGTCGACCTTCGACGCTCGTGCTCGAGGTCAACGCGAATCGGCAGATTTTCGTCAGCGGAGATGTCATGGAGCTCGGAGGCGGCACGCTCGATTTCTGAGGCGCGGGGATCTCTGTAGAGCAGATGTCGTCTTGGGTGAAGTTGCTGCTCGCAACGGGCGCCCGCGTCCGTAAGCTCGCGTACTCGATAGCGCGAAATACGGAACCATCCGAAGGGCTCGCTCATCTATCGTAAAGCAGCCATTCGATGAGCTTGGAAATGACGCAGCGCGCTGATCCCACCTCCATCGCTTCTTGCTACGACGAGATGCCCCTCTCCCTGGTGCTGTTCCGGTACTTGTGGCCATTCTGGTTGTTCAAAGACGCCACGAGAGGCGACCGCATGACACGTGCGGCCGCGTATCGGCACAATCGCAGCATGCGAATGTACTTGCCAGGGTACATGATCAAGTGGGTCTTCAGCAGCGCGCTGGCATTGTTGCTCGTGCGCACCTCGAGCGCGGTGTCCTCTCACGAGACGGCATGGGATTTTTTCGCGTTGTTCTCGGTTGCGAGCGCGATCGCATTCGTATGCAGCTTATGCGTGCTGCTCGTCACTGGATATATCTACCTGTATCTCGACCGACACGAAGCCTAGTCTGCCGTCGCGCTTAGCCGGCCACTCGATTTCTGCCTGCACGCTTGGCGGCATACAGCATCTCGTCTGCCTGCCTATAAAGGTCCGTGCTTTCCATCCCGTCGGTGAGCGACGCTGCACCCACCGAGATCGTGACGCGAATTTCCTTGTCCTCCGCCACGAAGGCATGGGCCGAGACGAGGCTTCGCAGCTCCTCTGCGATCTTGAGCGCATTCGGCAGCGAGGTCTCGGGCAGGATCGCGCAAAACTCCTCGCCTCCGTAACGCCCTAGCTTGTCGTTGGGACGCACGCGCTTTTGCAGAATCGATGCGAGCGAGCTCAGGACGCAGTCTCCCGCCAGATGGCCATAGGTATCGTTGATGCTCTTGAAGTGATCGACGTCGAGCATCAGGACCGACAGCGGGCGTGCGTAGCGGCGCGCTCGTGGAATCTCCTCCGCCAAGATCGTGTCGAGTTGTTTGCGATTCGCAAGGTTCGTGAGTCCGTCGGTCACTGCCATGCGAAAGATGATGTCGTGATACTGCAGCTCGATGTCGGCGCCAGTGAGGTGCTTGAAGATCGTGTCGCCGATCCTGAGTTGATCGCCTCGCGCGAGTCGCCGCTCGCGGACGGGCTTGCGCTCTTCGTTGACGAACGTGCCATTCGTTGAGGCGAGATCCACGATGTACATGCCCTCACCGCGACGCTCGATGCGTGCATGGCGACGCGACACGCAATCGCTGGCGAGCACGATGTCATTGTCGCGACCCCGACCGATGGTCGTGACGTCGTTCTCGAGCACATAGCGCCGACCGAGCTCGGTATCCACCGGTGCGTGCAGCACGACGAGGCAGCTGCTACCGGCGCCGCCTTGCGTTCGTTCCTCGAGACCCGTGATGCGGGTGTTGCTGTCGTAATCGGCTTCCACGAGCGCCTGTGACGGATGGTCTCGACGCACAAGACTACTGCCGGGTGGATGTCACGTCTAGCGCGCTGAAGTGATGCAGGTGATGTAAGTGATATAGGTGATGTAAGCCAGAAAGGCGCGCGGTGCGCTCTGACCTACATCACTTCCATCACTTTCGTCACTTGCATCACGG
The DNA here is from genome assembly GCA_023417315.1 of Pseudomonadota bacterium. Classification (GTDB taxonomy): domain Bacteria; phylum Pseudomonadota; class Gammaproteobacteria; order Steroidobacterales; family Steroidobacteraceae; genus Steroidobacter. Next base: position 9,907 of record JAEZFW010000022.1, on the reverse strand, counting down.
AGTCAGAGGTCCGCCCTGTGCGGCAACAATCCTTGCAGCTCCGTAAGCGTGAGGTTGCGCCACTGTCCGACGTTCAGTCCATCGATCGTGATGTTGATGATGCGGATGCGTTGGAGCCGCACGACTTTATAGCCGAAAAAAGAGCACATGCGCCGGATCTGGCGGTTCAGGCCCTGCGTCAGAATGATCCTGAACGTCGCCGGGCCGATACGTTTCACTCTGCACGGCTTCGTGACGGTTCCGAGGATGCGCACGCCGCTTGCCATTCCGCTCAAGAATAATGGAGTGACTGGGCGGTCTACCGTCACGATGTATTCCTTCTCGTGCTGGTTCTCTTCGCGCAGGATGTCATTGACGATATCGCCGTTGTTCGTGAGCAGGATCAATCCTTCCGAGTCCTTGTCGAGGCGACCGATGGGAAAGATGCGTTCTCGATGCCGTATATAGTCGACGATATTGCCTTCCACGTGTCGCTCCGTCGTACACGTGATGCCGACGGGTTTGTTGAATGCGATGTAGACGTGGTGCTTGGCCTCGCCCACCTCGCGGCCATCGACGCAAACGCGGTCGCCCTCTTGGACCTTTGTGCCGAGCGTGGCCACTTCACCGTTGATCGTCACGCGTCCAGCCTCGATCCACGCATCGGCCTCGCGCCGCGAACAAACTCCGGTTTCGCTGATGTACTTGTTTAGACGCATGCCGCGCTGCGGGGACACGGGCAACAGGCTACGCGTCACAGCCAGAGAAGCTCACCGCTCGAAGCTTAGGCAGACGGAATGAATTCCTCATCGCCTTGATGCTCGCGTTCGAACTTGAGGAAGTCGTAGTAGCCGCATGCGTTGCCGTACGGGTACCGTCGGCAGACGTTCGGCCGTGCGTCATACACTGTGCAACGCCGTTCGTCCGTGTCGAAGAATCGGCAGATCGTCTTGTAGATGTGATCTCGCTGATGGCGCAGAATTTGTTCGTCCACTTCCTTCGTCTTGTAGCGGTAAGTGAAACGTCGCTTTGCCTCATCGAAGCTCAAACCGAAGTGCCTCGCCAAGCGAATGATGTCGTAATCGCTCACGGCGATGCGCGAATGGCTGCAGCAGTAGCCGGGACATGTCAGGCAGTTGTAACGTGGTTTCATGACTCACCCTCGAGCAGGGTGGTAGATGGACTAACGAAGCTCGCGGTGAATGCGTGCAAACGGAAACGTTCGCTATAGCACATACGGTCGACGAAGCTTCAGGAAGGTAAATGCGTAGGAGTGACGATCGTCCGCAGGATGATACTCGCTCTCGAGCTCGATCCAATCGTCCCAGACGATGTCGGGAAAGTACGTGTCCCCTTCGATGTCCGCGTGAACACGCGTGAGATAGATCAAATCGGTGCGCGGTAATATTTGCCGGTAGAGATCCGCGCCGCCGATCGCCGCCACCTCGGGCACTGAACCTGCGGCGTCCAGCGCCGCATCGATCGATGAGACCACGATGCACCCTTCGGCTCTGAAGTCTGATTGGCGCGTGATCACGATGTTCGTGCGCCCCGGCAAGGGTTTTCCGATCGAGGTGTAGGTCTTGCGCCCCATGAGGATCGGCTTGCCGAGCGTTAAAGCTTTGAAGCGTTTCAGATCGTCGGGCAACCGCCACGGCAAGGCATTCCCTTGTCCGATCACATTGTTCTCGGCGGCAGCGACGACGATCGAGAGCAGCATGCGCGTTACTTCTTTTTCTTATCGACCGGCTCGGTATCGAGCATCGTGCCGCGACACTTCTTGGCGCCGCATCGACATTCGTACAATGCGAGCTCCTCGGGATCGTCGGTGCTTTCCCAGGTCAGCTGGTAGTCGTACCCCAGCTCCTCGCCTGGCTTGATGTTGCGGATCGCATCGATGAAGACCCGACTGTTCTCGATCACCGTCTCGCAGTTTGGTGCGCAGCTGTGATTGATGAAGCGCGCTTCGTTGCCGTTCACGCCTGCATCGATGACGGTCCGATTACTCGCGATGAACAAGAACGTATGACCGTCGTCATCGCCTTTACGCTCGTAGCGGCGATCCGCTTCGTCATGTGAGATTCGCTCGCCGAGATATTCGATGATCCGCGTGCCCTTCTTGATCGGGGCGATCGCGTACACACCTGTGCCGTGGATCTGCGAATGCCGTGCTTCGACCAACGGTGACGATGCGTGCTTGGATTTGAAGGGCGCTGCAGACCTGCGCGCCTTCGCTGCACCCCTCTTGGAGCTTTTCGATCGGGTCTTCGTCTTTCCTGCAGATTTCGATTTCGAGTTGGACTTGGGCATGGGCCTGTGAAGATCGTCAAGTTGAGCCGCTCGGACGCGCCGAGCGAGCGGATGTCAGTATCAAACGGCGACGGGCGCCTTGATGTGAGGATGCGATTGATAGTCGAGGATGCGGAAATCGTCGAACTCGTACTCGAAAATCGACGGCGGTCGACGTGCGATCTCGAGACGAGGCAGCGGATAGGGAGCTCTCGACAATTGTTCGTCCGCCTGCTTCAGGTGGTTCGAGTACAGATGACAGTCACCGCCGGTCCAGATGAACTCACCAGGTTCGAGATCGCATTGCTGCGCGAACATGTGCGTGAGCAGCGCATACGAGGCGATGTTGAACGGCACACCGAGGAATACGTCGGCGCTGCGTTGATACAGCTGACACGACAATCGCCCCTCGGCAGCCCAGAACTGGAAGAGTGCATGACACGGTGTAAGCGCCATCAGTTCGAGCTCGCCGACGTTCCAGGCGCAGACCACGATCCGTCTGGAATCCGGATTGCGTCGAATCAGGTCGATCGTACGGCTGATTTGATCGATCGATTTGCCATCAGGTGTGGGCCACGAACGCCACTGGCGGCCGTAGACGGGACCCAGCTCCCCGTTCTCATCCGCCCATTCGTCCCAAATCGATACGCCGTGATCGCGGAGGTACTTGATGTTGGTCTCGCCGCGTAGGAACCATAGCAACTCGTAGACGATCGAGCGCAGATGCAGCTTCTTCGTCGTGACCAGCGGAAATCCTCGCGCAAGATCGAAGCGCATCTGGTGACCGAAGACGGACAGCGTCCCCGTCCCGGTGCGGTCGGTCTTCTGCACACCATGCTCACGAATGTGACGGAGCAGATCGAGATACTGGTTCATGGGTGGTAGTTGCCGCTCGGCACTTGTCGCCTGTACGCGATCACGAGCAGCGCGATGCCGATGAGGATCATTGGCAGGGACAAGATCTGACCCATCGTGACCCAATCGAACAAGATGTAGCCGCGATTCAAATCCGGCACGCGAACGAACTCGACCAAGAATCGGCACACGCCGTAGCCGACGAGGAACAAACCCGCTGGGGCAAGACGTGGGCGCGGCTTGGACGTGAAGATCCAAAGGATGATGAAGACGAGCAGCCCTTCGAGCAAGCCTTGATAGAGCTGCGATGCATGGACCTGTATCACGCACGGATCGACCTCGAAGCGCTGACACAATATCCGCGCCTCTTCGGCTTGTGTCGGGTGCAGCAGGGTCGGATCGAGCACGAAGCCCCACGGCTGATCCGTGGGTTTGCCCCACAGCTCGCCGTTGATGAAGTTGCCAACGCGGCCAGCCAAGATGCCGATTCCGGGTAATGGCGCTAAGAAGTCGAGTACGTCCGCGATGCGGCGCTGACGCCGATGCGCAAACAGCGCAACCGCCACGATCACTCCGAGCAGCCCGCCATGGAACGACATCCCCCCCTTCCATATCTGGATGATCGTGATCGGATTGTCGATGACTTGCTCGGCACCGTAGAACAAGAGCCAGCCGATGCGCCCGCCGGCAATCACACCAATCGCCGCGAAAAAAATCAGATCATCGACATCCACAGGCTTCCAGGTGGACTCGGGCGCGCTCGCGCGGCGCCGCGCCAGCAGCCAAGCCGCGGCAAAGCCGATGACGTACATCAGGCCGTACCAGTGAATGGCAAGCGGGCCGAGTGAGACGATGACAGGATCGATCGATGGGTAGGTCAGCATGCGGCGCGCATGTTATCAAGGAAATGGACCGACGCCGTCATCCCGCGACAGCTCGGACGAAGACTGCTTTCAGATATCTCGTTTCGGGGATAGCCGGATGAATCGGATGGTCCGGTGCCTGACCACCCACCTCGACGATCTGCGCAAAACGATTCAAATGTCGTGCCGCCCGTTGCACGGCTTCGATCAAGGAATCGGAGCTCAGGTGATATGAGCACGAACACGACACGAGGATGCCGTCGCGCTCCAGGAGCTGCATGGCAAGCTGATTCAGCCGCTTGTAAGCCGCCTCCCCTTTTGGCACATCCTTCTTACGTTTGATGAACGCTGGCGGATCGATCACGACGACATCGAAGCGACGGCGTTCCGCATGCAGCGATTCGAGCACATCGAAGGCATCGCCACGGATCGTGCTCGGCCTGAGATCGTTCGCTGCCGCGCTTGCCTCGAGTGCGCTCAACGCGCTCGCGGATGAGTCGATGCACGTCACCTCGGTTGCGCCTGCATGCAGCGCCCCTAATCCCCAGGCGCCTAGATAGCTGAACACATCGAGCACACGTGCACCGCCCACGTACTTACGTAGCGCTAAACGGTTCGCCGCCTGATCGAAGAACCATCCCGTCTTTTGCCCACCGCTCAAGGGCACTTGGAACCTGACGCCGCCCTCCTCGATCGTGACGAATTGCGGAACCTCTCCGAACGCAACCTCCGTATAGTGTGGCAAGCCCTCTAGGTCGCGGGCGCCCGAATCGTTCTTCCAAACAAGTGCCTTCGGAGCCAGAACCTTCTCGATCGCACGTTCGATATCGACGCGCATCGCTTCCATTCCCGCCGTTGCGATCTGACCGACCACGATGTCCCCGTACCGATCCAGCACGAGCCCCGGCAGCGCATCGGACTCCCCGAAGACGCAGCGATAGTACGGCGTGCCGTACAGGGCCCGGCGCAGCGAATGAGCCACCTGCAAACGGTGCACGAGCAGCGATTTGCTCGGCGGATGGTCGGGATCGCGGCTCAAAATGCGCGCACAAATGAGCGAGTGCGGATTGACGTAGGCGTAGCCTAGAAACTTGTCCCGATCCGACACGACGCGTACATGCGCCCCCGGCTCGAATGCCTGCAGCGGCGTTCGCTCCGTGGCCACCTCGTTTGAAAATACCCACAGGTGCCCCGCGGATATACGGCGATCTTCACCACGCTTGAGGCGCAGCTCGGGCAAGTGCGAAGTGTCGGGTGTCGCGTTCATGGCTATAGTCGCGGCATTCTACGTAAACCCTTCCGCTCCTGCAGAGAGTCGTATCGGCGGCACTCGATCAGCGGCTCAGGCCCCTTCCCTGGACTTTCTGGAGCTCCCATCCATGACGCACGATCCCGCACGCGAGCAAGCTCGCAACCATCTGGCGCGGGAGACGAGCCCTTATCTCCTGCAGCACGCGCACAACCCGGTCGAGTGGTATCCCTGGACGGAGGAAGCGATCGAGCGTGCAAAGAGAGAAGACAAGCCGATCCTGCTCTCGATTGGATACTCGGCCTGCCACTGGTGTCACGTGATGGCGCACGAGTCATTCGAGGACGAAGCGACCGCCGCCGTCATGAACGAGCTCTTCGTGAACGTCAAAGTCGATCGTGAGGAGCGGCCGGATCTCGACAAAATCTATCAGCTCGCACATCAGCTGCTCACTCAAAGGGGCGGCGGTTGGCCGCTCACGATGTTCCTCTCGCCGCACGATCTACGCCCATTCTTCGGAGGCACCTACTTCCCGAGCACTCCTCGGTTCGGGATGCCTGCTTTCGGCGACCTACTGCAGCGCGTGAGCGCGTTCTATCACTCGCGTCGCGACGACATTGCGCAGCAGGGCACGGTGCTCGATGAGGCACTTCAGCATTTGACTCCGCCAGCGATCGCGAGCGAAGAGCCGCTCACACTCGAACCGCTCACGGACGCGCGGGCACGGCTTGCGCAAACATTCGATGCTACGCACGGCGGTTTTGGTCGGGCACCGAAGTTTCCGCATCCCACGAACGTCGGCTGGCTGCTGCGGCGCTGGCGCGCGAGCGCTGCCTCGGATGCGCCGGACCTGCACTCGCTTTATATGGCCACTCTGACGCTCAATCGTATGGCTGAAGGCGGTCTCTTCGATCAAGTTGGCGGCGGGTTTGCCCGCTACTCGGTCGATGAGTTCTGGATGATCCCGCATTTCGAGAAGATGCTGTACGACAACGGTCAGCTCCTGCGCGTGTATGCCAACGCCGCAATCGCGACAGGCGAAGCTCTGTTCCGAACCGCCGCGATTCACACAGCCGAATGGTTGATGCGCGAGATGCAATCCGAAGCGGGCGGCTACTACTCCAGCATCGATGCCGACTCGGAAGGGCACGAAGGGAAGTACTACGTCTGGGACCAAGAGGAACTTCGAACGATCCTCGAACCTGCTGCCTACGAATCGGTCATCAGGCGCTTCGGTCTCGATCAGCCAGCGAATTTCGAGGGCAAGTGGCACCTGCACGTGCATCGGTCGGTGGAAGAGATCGCCTCGCAGTTGAACCTAGAGCCCACAGTTGTCGAGGCGCACCTCGCAACCGCTCGAGAGGCGCTGCGTCTGGCGCGCGATCGGCGCGTACGTCCTGGACGCGACGAAAAGGTCCTCACCTCCTGGAACGCGCTTGCGATCGCCGCAATGCTGGTCGCCGGGCGTGTGCTCGAGCGGCAGGATTTCTCCACATCTGCATTCCGAGCCCTCGATTTCATTCGCGAGCATCTCCTCCGCGACGGGCGCTTGCTTGCGACCTACAAGGACGGTCGAGCTCGCTTCCCAGCGTACTTGGACGATCACGCGTTCTTGCTGGATGCATTGTTAGAAGGGCTGCAGACGCAATGGCGGACGAAGGACTTGCACGCAGCGGTGCTGATCGCCGACGCACTCATCGAGCACTTCGAGGATTCGAATGCAGGCGGCTTTTTCTTCACCGCAAACGATCACGAGCGTCTGCTCTTTCGACCCAAGGCATTTGCAGACGAAGCACTGCCTTCCGGTAACGCAATCGCGGCGCAGGCGCTCACGCGGCTAGGGCTCCTGCTCGGCGAGACGCGTTATCTGGATGCGGCAGCGCGTGCCTTGCGCGCGGGATGGCTGTCGATTCGCGAGCATCCTCATGCGCACACTTCGATGCTGGTGGCGCTCGAAGAACATCTGGATCCGCCGCAGATCGTGATCGTGCGAGGCGAATCGACCGAGCTTGCGGGCTGGAAATCAGCGCTCGACAGAATCTACGCGCCCAAACGGTTCGTGTTTGCCGTGCCGACGGTCGCAGAAGAGTTGCCTGCTGCCATCGCGGACAAGCGGCCCCAGGAATCGACCGTCGGTTATGTGTGCCGAGGAATGACGTGCTCGGCCCCCGTGCGCTCGCTGGCCGCATTGGCTTCCCTGACGAGCGGACTGGTCGATGACAGCGCGCCGCGGCGCTAGGTAAGTTCCGGCTCTAGCGCTTCTTCTTCTGCAGATTTGCCTTCTGCTCGGCTTCCTTTTTCGCTCGCTTGAGCGAGCGCGCGCGCTCGATCCCGGCGAGCTGCTTCGCCTTCGCCGCCTCGATCGCCGATACGAGCGCGCGTTGGCCCCATTCCTTCAGCTGTGCGGGATCCTCGATGATCTCCGCCGGCACGCGGTGATGATCGGTCGTGAGATCGAACGCGTTCGGGTATGGCTTGAACTGCTCCATTCCGCGGGACGCATAGTCAGCGATGTTGCTGTCGCCGGTATGCAGATAAAGACACTCGTTGATGACGATGCCGAGCAAGCGTTCTTCGACGAAGATTCCGATGCCCCCGAAGATCGCACGATTCGAAGTGCGACCCAGGAACGCCAGATGCTCCGTCACGTAAGTTGCCAGGCTCGATTTCACCCGCATTCGAGCAACTCTCTTCTTCCCTTTCGGTTCGACGACTGATATTCCGTCAACTCACGCATCTCGAGAATGCGCGAGACACTCGCGCTCGATGCCAGCGAGTGCCGCTTCTTTCCTGCGATCGCAAGTCGACTTCGGCCTGCACTGCCGCGGGCTGGACTCATTCCCGCCGATGCTCGCTCGGCGAGATCTCCCCGAATCCGGAGTTTACATGCCGTCTGCCCCCTGTAAACACACGGCGATCAGAAGCAAGTTACAGCTCTCGAATGCATCAGCGCGTTTCGCCTAGATAGGCTGCGATTCGCAAACGCAATGGGCCGTGCACCTCGACGTCGTAGATCGGTGCTTGCGACCAATCGTATGCCCACGGATTGCTGGTTCGCACGTCCGCGGGTTCGTCCGCATAGCGCGGGTGGACATGCGCGTGCAAAGCAGGTTCGAGATTCCCGAAGATTGCGTAATTGATACGCACTGCTTGGGTCGCCTGGAGCACCGCTTCGCCCAACTTACCCAAGTCAGCGAGGAATCGATTGCGAGCTTCCGCCTCGAGCGCGTTCAGGTGAGGGACGACCGGGTCGGGCACGAGCAAACAGTAGCCGCGCAGCACCTGCTGTTGCCCCATCATCGCCCATCCTGATGAGAGTCGAGCGATGACGCGTGGATCCGTTCCGGTGCGACAGGATTCCACGAGGCGATGGATAGCGGTTTGCATATGCCCTCACCGCCTGAAGATGAAATACACGGCTCCGAGCATGCACAAGGCTGCCCACAGGTAGTCGAGCTTGAGCGGCTGACGCATGTACAGGATGACGAACGGAACGAATACGGTCAGCGTGATGACCTCTTGCAGAATCTTCAGCTGCGGCAGCGTCATGGCGGTGTAGCCAATTCGATTGGCCGGGACCTGCAACAGGTATTCGAACAGCGCAATGCCCCAACTCACGAGTGCGGCGACGATCCAGGGCTTCTGATTCAGATGCTTCAGATGCGCATACCAAGCGAACGTCATGAACACGTTAGACAACGTCAACAGAACGATCGTACGCAGGATAGGCGAGCTCATGAAAACGCCTGGCGGCTAGTGATGAACATCAAGATGCGCTAGCGACTACAGAGCGTCAACACGTCTAAGTCTTGGCGGGACAGCCGTTCGATCGTACTGAAGAATGAAGTCGAAAACGTCGACCTGCGTGCACAGATCGAAGTCGCGGGCGGGCGCCCAATCGCAGCCAGGATCGAAGAACTTCTGAGCGCTCGTCGCGCCGGACAACTCCTTGCGAATCGGCGCAGTGTCGAACGCCTCGCCTTTCAATCGCGCCGCCAGCAACTCCGCACATAGGTCATCTTCCGCGCAGCGTTCGCGCGCTTCATGCCCCATTCGCACCAGCGTCACTTCCGATGGTTGGCGCGCACGGAGATAGCGCACGATGGCCCCAGCGTTGACGAGCGCACCTGTCAGCGCCTCGCTCTCTTGCGGGACACTCGTCAGCCCCTGTGTGCCGGCGTGGGTGGTGTGGATGAGCGTGCGGTCCGCAAGATCGAAGCTTTCGAGCTCCGTCGGCGAATTGCCGCTGTCGAAACCTGGTAAACGGCGTGCATGACGCTCGCCGACCAGCAGCCAATCGGGGTTTGCGCGCTTGAGCTCTCGGGCGTCGTCGACATCGGCAATCGGGATGATCTGCCGCGCTCCACGCGCAAAGGCGTACGCCGCTAAAGAGAATGCGCGGAAGACGTCGATGACCACGACGATGCCGCGAGCCGAGCGGGCACCCTCGACGAAGTCGGTGGTGTGGATGAGCATCGCTGAGCGGGTCACGGGCTACAGCCAATGGGCGTAGGACACAATATCTCTATGCGTCCGCCAGGTGGGTTGGCTGAGGGTGAAGGCAGCTCACCCTGCTGATCCTCTCTGGCCGTCGCCCGTAGCAGGTCGCCCGTCGCCGCCATCGCGCAGTGGCGGGGCGTAACCCCCCCGGGGGGGGCCCCCCGATTTTTGG
>JAEZFW010000056.1 GCA_023417315.1 Pseudomonadota bacterium | reverse complement strand
CGGCCCCCCGGCGCCCCCGGGGGGGGGGGGGGGGCCCCCCCCCCCCCCGGGCAGTCGAACGTCATCGCTTCGAGATCGCTGAGTCCTTGACTTGGTGGAGTGCTGGTAGCGGGTGCAGCTTCCGCTGCTGTGGTCGGTGCAGTCTCCGGCGCAGTGGACGCCTGTTGCGCGTGAGCGATCGTGCACGTACTTAGACCGATGGCTGCAATGAAAAGAAAGTTCTTCATGACGCCTTCTCCTTCGCAACAAGGATCAGCACTTGCCCTGCGCGATGTTTCGTTGCGATGTTGGTGTCTGGATCCCGACCTCCGTCGGGATGACGCCGATAAGAGGTCACTGAACCTGCCTTCTATTCGGGCTCGCCGTTAAGAGATTGCTGAGCCCGCCTTCTCCTCTGACTTGCCGATAGGGCTGCTAACGCCGCTCCTTGATCGTGCCGCCACTGCTCACAGCCCGTACTGCACGACCTTGTTGCTGAACGTGCCGACGTAGACCTTTCCGTTCGCGACGATCGGGGTCGAGTACTTCGCGAAGTTGCCCATGTCGTCGGCGGGATCGTCATCGCTGTGGAAGAGCTCTCGCAGTCTCCCGCCAATCAGGACGCGAGTGGCATCGTATGCGACGAGTGCGCCGTGCACGACCATCGAGTTCGCATTGCCTTGCGTCGGATAGACGCCCCATACCACACCCGTGCTCGGCGTCGTGCCGTTCGACGAGAGCACGAGTCGTCCGCCAGGCATTCCGCCGGGCGGCTCCATGTCGCCTGAGGCGAAGCGCCGACCTTGCGCGCGGTACGCGGCGATGCGCTTGGTCGCGAAATCGTAGTTGTAAACCTTTAGCCGTTCGTTCTCCCCCCATACATATATATAGCCGCCCTGCGTGTCCTCCATGTAAACGGGCGTGCCGTGAATGTGATAGCTCTTGCCGGTCGGTGTTTGCGAGAAATGGTTGCGATCGCGATTGACGATCGGCCAGTTCGGATCGGGTGCGGTCGTCGTTGGCAGACCTGCCGGTCCGTTCGGCTGATTGGGCAGATACGTTGCGACGAACGGAAGATTGAACTGCGGATCCCAGGTGTTCTTGCCGAGGTTGTCCTTGTTCAGGTTGTAGAGGATCCCGTCCTTGCCGCCACCGATCAGATTGCCTCGCTCTGGAATGATGAACACACCCGCCGCACCGAGATCCTGATCTTCATCGAGCCGACCGAAATCGCTGAACGCGCCCCAGAAGTCATCGACAACGAGCTTCGGCTTGCCGTTGTCGACGCGAGCAACGCCTGGTGTGTAGCGAAGCTTCACGAAGCTTTCGCCGAAGTTGCCAGGCATCGTGCCGGGATCCATTCCATTGCCGGTCGCGAGATAAATATCATTGCCATCGATCGCAGGACCCGAGCCGGACATCCACACGCCTCCGGCGCCACCACCAGGCGTGACATTCCAGATCGCGGGAGTCGGCATGAATCCAGGATCGCGATGGAGTCCGCGCACGTCGTATGCCACGACGAAGCCGTGCCCTGGACCACGCGGGTTCTCGCCATTGATCGAGAACGAAACGACGACGGCCTTGTTGCCATCTGCGCCAGTCAACAATCCAAGACCTGCACGAAGTTTCTGGTAAGGCGTCGCAAATCCGTTCGCGATCTCGCCGCCGCCATTCTCGGCGGCGCCCGCGATGAGCACAGGCGGTGCTTTATCGGCAAGCGTCGCCGCATCGAGAATGAAGAGTAAGTTGTTGCGCTCCGTGTTCTCGCTGTTCGCGTTCGGTTTACCGAACGTCGTCACATACAATGTGTTCGTCGCGACATCGACCACCGGTGTCGCTGTGATCCCCCAGTTGTGATACAGCTTCCATCGATCCATCTGCCCCGGATCGGGGCGCGGGTCGAAAGGCGCAGCGAGCTGACGCCTTACGAGATCGGCGCCTGAATTCACGTCGAACACGAACACCGTGTTCGTCATCGAGCAGACAATCAATCTATCGCCGATGACGAGCGGCGTGACATCGATTTTTTCGTCGACGACAAACTCGCGCAGCTTCTTGAGATTCGGCACCGTCGCGGGTGTCAGAACGGTTTCGAATCTGTTCCAGCCCTGACGAGTGTTGTTCACACCCACGGTCCAGATGTCGACGGCTTGCGCGATCGGCGCGGCGATCAGCAGAACGATCGCAAGGAGACGGATGCTCGTTCGTGATGAGCAGAACATGACGCGCTTCCATCGAGCAGGGGAGGTGCTCCCGCGCTCCCAGCTTACGCCGCGATGGAATGCTGCCCATACGCCAAAAGGGCATGAGCGCCCCACTCTCTTCCGAGCGCGCTCAGAGATGGATGCGTGTGCGTCTTCTCAGCGAGCCTTCGATTTCCTCACGCGCGTCGATGTGTTCAACGCGACAGCCGCACGAATGAGCGCCTTGAGCGCGTTCTCGTCGATCTTCTCGCCTTCGTGAATGTCGATCGCACGGCGAGCATTGCCTTCGAGGCTGGAGTTGAACAGCTTCGCTGGATCTTGCAATGACGCTCCCTTCGCGAACGTCATCTTCACCACACTCTTATATGTCTCACCGGTGCAGATGATGCCGTCGTGAGACCATACCGGGACGCCGCGCCACTTCCACTCTTCGATCACCTCGGGATCGGCTTCTTTGATGAGCGCACGAACTTTGGCAAGCGTCTCGCCGCGCCAATCGCGCAGCTCTTTGATTCGTGCATCGATCAATTTAGAGGGAGAGCTGCCGGCGCTCTGTGTCTTTGGAGCGCCTGTGCTCTTTTTCTTCGCTGTGGTCGTGCGCGTCGTCTTCCTCTTAGCGGCCTTAGTCTTGGAGGACTTCGCCTTCGCGGTCTTCTTCGCCTTCGTGCTCATTCCAATACTCCAATCAGACGCAAATGACACAGCACAGACGTGCGTCGCCTTCACATACGCTCGCCGGGCAGCTCGCTCGCTTGCTTCACCCAGGAGGAGAGCTGCGTTTCATCCCGCGGATCGTCCTCGTAGATGTCCAGATAGCGCACTTCCTTATGCTTGGATTCGCCGGGCGGCACTGGGCGCAGCGATGTGCCGCGAAAGAACGCCACCTTCACGTACTTCGTGAAGCAATGGAAGCTCAGGAACCAGCCATCGCCCTCTTTGCCGTAAAGAGGCGAATTCCACTTCACCGCTTTTTGCACACCCGGTACGGTGCGCTCGATGACGGCATCGAGCCATTGACCTAGTCCCTTCTTCCAGTCAGGCATCGCCGCGATATAGGCCTGCACGGGGGTATCTCCATAGCCCTTCGCGATCTGAGGATTGCCACCCGAGAGCAGAACCGGTTCTTGATTCTTTCGCGTCGCGGGCTTGGCACCAGCGCGCGACTTGCTTACCTTCGTGGCTTGCTTCGCTGCAGCTTTCTTCGGTGATTTCTTGGGTGATCTCTTGGATGCGTTCTTGGTGGTGTTCTTTGACGCCTTCTTTGACGCTTTCTTTGACGCTCGCCTCGCCACCTTCGTCGACTGCTTCGATTGACTTCCGGCCATCGCGCGTGCCTCCAAGTGATCGAAAGGCGTGATTCTAACGGAGGCTGATGGGAGCGAGACTACCAATCTGCTTGAGCGCGCAAGAGATGAGCACGTAATCTGCCATCAGAAACAGAACATCTGGCGACAGCTATGATCCTGCCTCGACCGACGCCCCTGAGGTGCTCTGCCTCGTTCAACAAACAGGATGCACGCGCGTGCTGATTCTCAAGACTCTTGCCCTCTTCATATTGACCGCAATCGCAGAGATCGTGGGCTGTTATCTGCCGTATCTCTGGCTCAAGAAGAATGGCTCTGCGTGGCTGCTCTTACTGGGTGCGTTGAGTCTCACGGTTTTCGTGTGGCTTCTGAGCTTGCATCCCACCGCATCCGGACGCGTGTATGCCGCATACGGAGGTGTCTACGTGGCGACCGCGCTCGTCTGGTTGTGGAGAGTCGATCGAGTACCTCTCTCGACGACCGATCTCATCGGCGCGGCCGTTGTGCTCACGGGCATGGGTATCATCGTCTGGGGCGGTTGGCGCACATGACATAAAGCGCCTCCTGAGCGGGATGCGCGTCTTTGCTAATCAGCGCCGTACACCGGCACGGCCGCTCCATGAACGACTGTTGCGTCATCGCTGCATAAGAACAGAATCACGCGAGCGATGTCTTCGGGCTTCGGCCACTTTGCGAAGTTCGCATTCGGCATCGCGCGCCGATTCGCATCCGTATCGATGACACTTGGAAGAACGGAGTTCACCCGCACGCCGGTGCCTTTGAGCTCGGACGCCATAGACTCGAGCAACGCCACCGCCGCGGCCTTGGAGGCAGCATACGCCGCAGCGCCCGCGGGAGGATCGACTGCGGCTTTCGCGGCCACGTTCACGATCGAGCCGCGGCCTTGCTTGATCATGTGAGGCACTGCGGCTCGCATGAGCGCATGACCAGAGCGAAGATTGAGCGACAGCATCCGCTCCAAGACATCGGCGCCCGACTCCCACGTCTTCGCCCCGCCTGCATAACCGCCTACTGTATTCACGAGCGCATCGAGCCGTCCATGCTGTGCGATGAGCGTCTCGAGGAACTGACGCACTGCGTTCTCGTCGGTGACATCGACGCGGTGACCTTCGATCGACGAACCACCCTCACCCGCGTCGGTTCTTAAGCCCTCGAGCTCATCCTGCTTGCGGTAGGTGACGAGGACTTGTGCGCCCTCGCCGTGAAACGCAAGACTTACGGCACGACCGAGCCCGCCGGTTCCGCCTGCTACGAGCACCGTTCTTTCCGCGAATCTCGTATTCATCGCCGCCACCTGGATCCGATCTCTAGGAACACGATCATTTCAGTAGTCATTCGACGCGCTCGCATTCTCGCATGCCGTCGATGACATGAGGAACGAGTGCTGATTTTGGATCGTGAATGCGTGGGTTGAGGGTGCCGCGCCGCGAGTGGCACAAAACGCGTCCTTGTCTCGTGTCTGCTCGGATTCGCTAGAATATAGAAATGACACCCGCCGACGCTCAACCGATCATTCATCGCGCGACGAACGAGGACGCGCCGACGTTGGCTGCGTTGGGAGCCGCAACGTTCACTGAAACGTTCGGCCATCTCTATCCCCCTGAAGATCTACGGTACTTCCTTTCCGAAGCTCACTCGGTCGCCGCATGGACGCGTACGCTCGCGGATCCCAAGCGTGCCGTTTGGATTGCCATGCTTCCCGATGGAACGGCGATCGGCTTCATCGTCGTGGGCGCGTGCAAGCTGCCGGTCGATAACCGCGAGCCCACTGCCGGAGAGATCCAGCAATTGTATGTGCTTGCGCGATATCACAACCTTCGCCTCGGTACGCGTCTCATGACTATCGGACTCGAGTGGCTCGAGGCGCAGGGACAAACGCCGCTCTACATCGGTGTCTGGTCGGAGAACTATGGCGCGCAGCGCTTTTATGGCCGCTACGGCTTCGACAAAGTCGGCGAGTATGGATTCCCGGTCGGCAAGACTGTGGATCGCGAGTTCATTCTGAAGCGGTAAACGGCTCCCTAGAAAGGCACCGAGTTTTCTCCGCCACGCTCACAGCTCGCCACCGGCGCGAGCTGCAATTCACGTTGTTCGTCAATCGGGCGTCGCTAGTTTCAGCCCGATGATGCCGGCGACGATCAAACCGAGGCTGACGAGTCGCAACGTATTGGCAGGCTCGGCAAGGAGGAAGATCCCCACGAGCGCTGTTCCTACCGCCCCCACACCGACCCACACGGCGTATGCGGTGCCGAGCGGCAACGACTTCATCGCCACGCCAAGTAACCCGAGGCTGATGATCATGGCGAGCACTGTCCAGACACTCGGCCACACTCGTGTGAAGCCTTCCGTGTATTTCAACCCGACGGCCCAGCCAATCTCGAACAAGCCTGCGACCACGAGGACGATCCAATGCATCACACACCTCTTGGTGTTACGGGGTCGTCCCCGAAAGTTCGTACAGAGGTGAGGTCGTCCTCACGGCGATAAGGTGGCCGCAAGGACGCGGACTTTCAAGATTGCTCGCGTTGGATCCAGGTCGTGCCGCGCTGCGTTCATGCCTTTCGGCGGTGCGTGCTATCGTGCACCGCATGATCTGAGCTTGGCGCAACGAGAAAAAATTACAGAGTATGCAGCCCACCTCCTCTGCTGACAGCAAAGAAGAAATACCAGCAGATCTGTTCGTAGGCACGAGCGCCGTCGCGGCTCACATGCTTGGGCTCGGTTGGGAGAGCACGTCGGTCGGCGCACCAGCACGCTGGCCGCAACCACTGCGTTCGATGGTTCGCATCCTGCTCACGTCCCGGTATCAGATGTGGATGGGCTGGGGGAAGGATCTTTGCTTCTTCTACAACGATGCCTACAGCCCGACGCTGGGCGTGAAGCACCCTTGGGCACTCGGGCAACCCGCCTCGTTGGTATGGAAGGAGATCTGGCCCGACATCGGTCCGCTCATCAACCACGTGCTCACGACCGGTGAGGCCACTTACAACGAAGGCATGCTGCTGATTCTCGAACGCAGCGGTTTTCCGGAAGAGACCTATCACACCTTCTCGTACAGTCCGCTGTTCGACGAGGTCGGTGCAGTGAGCGGCTTGCTATGCGTCGTGGTGGAAGAAACGGACCGCATTATCGACGCGCGGCGACTCGCAACTCTGCGCGAGCTGGCTTCTGCTGCCGCAGTGACAACGGGGCAAAAGCAATTGTTCGAGGCCACGAGCAAGCAGCTTGCAAAGAACGGTCGCGACCTGCCGTTCACCGCGCTGTACACGTTCGCCTCGAACGACGGAGCAGCCTCTCTGGTAGCTTGCAGCGGGGTCGACATTGCGCAGAGCGGCTTTCCGAGCAGCATCGCCGCGGGCGCGAATATTTGGGGCGAGGAGAGCCTCAAGCACGGCGCCCACTTCGTCGTCGTCGACAATCTGCAGGAGCGCTTTGCTTCGTTGCCCACCGGCGAGTGGTCCGTGCCCCCGCGTGAGGCTCTGCTCGTGCCCATTGCTCAGCAGGGTTCTGCGGAGCTTGCGGGATTTCTCGTCGCGGGCGTGAATCCTTTCCGTCGCATCGATACTGCTTACCGAGATTTCGTCGGACTGATCGCAAACCAGATCGCTGGCGCAATGGCGAACATTCGCGGCTTAGAGCATGAGCGCCAACGAGCGGAGGAGCTCGCCGCAATCGACCGCGCGAAGACGGCGTTCTTCTCGAACGTCAGTCACGAGTTCCGCACACCTCTGACGCTGATGCTCGGACCGCTCGAAGAGCTGCTCAAAGCTGAGGCGCTCTCGGCGGAGCAGACGCGCTCGCAAGCGCAGCTTGCGCATCGCAATGGCATGCGTCTGCTACGGTTGGTGAACAGCTTGCTCGATTTCTCCAGGATCGAGGCCGGTCGGATCAATGCCGTCTATGAGCCGACGGACTTCGTCGAATTCTCCACCGATATAGCGTCGGCTTTTCGCTCCGCGCTGGAGAAGGCGGGGCTCGAGTACACGATCGAAGCTCAACCTCTCTCCGAGCCTGTGTATCTGGACCGAGAGATGTGGGAGAAGATCGTGCTCAACATCCTCTCCAACGCGTTCAAGTTCACCTTACAGGGAAGCATCAGGGTGACGATCGGGCCGACACGCGACGGCCGTCGCGCGCAGATCGTCATCGCAGACACGGGGATAGGCGTTCCGAGCGAAGAGCTTCCGAGATTGTTCGAGCGGTTTCATCGCGTGGAAGGCGCGCAAGGCCGCAGCTTCGAAGGCACAGGCATCGGCCTTGCGCTCGTGCAAGAGCTCGTGAGACTGCATGGCGGCTCGATCGATGTAGCAAGCGAGGTGGGCCAGGGCACTACGTTCACCATACGTATTCCGCTCGGCACCCATCATCTGCCGAGCGACAAGATCCGACAGTCGCACGTCAGCTCCGCCGCCACGAAAGCCCAGCCTTACATCGATGAGGCGATGCGCTGGCTGCCTGATCTGCAGGGCACTGCGCTGACCAGCGGCATCACCGAGAAGGAAGGGATCGTTGCGACCGGAAGCGGCAAGCGCATCTTGCTCGCCGATGACAATGCGGACATGCGCGAGTACGTCGTGCGCTTGCTCGAGTCGCATGGTTACGAGGTGCACGCGGCACCGGATGGCGAGCATGCACTGCGAATGGCGCGTGACGCTTCGTTCGATTTGATCGTGACCGACGTCATGATGCCAGGCCTCGATGGCTTCGAATTGTTGCGGGCGATTCGCGCGGATGAGGGTCTTGCGAGCACTCCCGTCATCATGGTTTCGGCCCGAGCCGGAGAAGAAGCGAGAATCGAGGGCATCGAATCTGGCGCGGATGACTATCTCACCAAGCCCTTCGCAGCGCGCGAGCTCCTGGCCAGAGTTCAGACGAACATCCAGATGGCAACCGTGCGCCGCGACGCTGCGCTCGCGATCCTGCAGCGCGAGCAGCAGTTGCAGATCAGTCGCGAACGCCTGTCGCGCGCGCTCGCGACTGGCCGCATCGCGGTGTATGAATGGAGACCGACGGACGATCGCCTTCATGTATACGGCAGCCTGGGCGGGGCGTTCGGCCTGTCCGCTGAAGATGCGATCAAGGGATTGCCGATCAGCACGTTCTTCGAAGGCATCCATCCCGAGGATCGTGCGCCGACCGCAGCGCTCGTGCAGCGCACGCTCGAATCGGGTGAGCCGTTCGAGGCGGAATATCGTCTGATCGGCGCACGGAGCGAACGAACCGTTCTTTCGCGCGGGAACATCGAGATGCTGCCTACGGGGGAACGTGTGTTCTCCGGTGTACTCATCGATCTCACGAGCGAGAAGCAGACCGAGCGCGAGCTCAAAGAGAGGACTCGCGCGCTGCAGATCCTGAATCGCACCGCCGCCACGATCGCGGGCGAGATCCAAACCGAGCCAGTGGTGCGAGCGATCGTGGATGCAGGCGTCGAGTTGATCGGCGCCCAGTTCGGGGCGTTCTTCTACAACGTTCACGACGAAGCCGGAGAGCGCTACACGCTCTATACGATTTCCGGCGCGCCCCGCGAGGCATTCTCGTCCTTTCCCATGCCCCGTAACACGGCAGTCTTTGCGCCCACCTTCACCGGCACCGCCATCGTCCGCTCCGATGACATCACCAAGGACCCACGCTACGGAAAGAACTCGCCGCGCAAGGGAATGCCGCCGGGCCATCTGCCTGTTCGCAGCTACCTCGCGGTACCGGTGCGGTCCACGACGAACGAGGTCTTGGGCGGGCTGTTCTTCGGTCATGGTGAGCCGGGGAAGTTCTCGGAACGAGCGGAAGAATTGATTTCCGGTCTTGCGGCGACCGCTGCGGTCGCAATGGACAACGCGAGATTGATCCAGGACGTGCAGCGAGAGCTGAACCAACGAAGGATCGCAGAGGCCGAGCTGCAATCATTGAATGCGACGCTCGAGCAACGCGTGCGCGAAGAAGTGGCCGAGCGCCTCCGGGCCGAGGATGCCCTTCGGCAGGCGCAAAAGATGGAAGCCGTGGGGCAACTCACAGGCGGAGTCGCGCACGATTTCAACAACCTTCTCACCGTGATCATCGGCGGTCTCGACACGATCCGCAGAGCGAAGCCCGCCGACGAGGCGCGCATCAAGCGCTCGGCCGATCTCGCGTTGGTCAGCGCGCAACGTGCCGCGAGCCTCACCTCGCGCTTGCTGGCGTTCTCGCGTCGTCAGCCGCTCGACCCTAAGCCGATCGATCTGAACACGATGGTGCGCGACATGACCGAGCTCTTGCACCACACATTGGGCGAGAACATCGAGCTGGAAGGCGTACTCGCGCCAAGACTCTGGATGGCAGAGATCGATCAAAATCAGCTCGAAAGCGCGATCATCAATCTCGCGGTCAACGCGCGCGATGCGATGCCCGAGGGAGGCAAGCTCACGATCGAAACCGCGAACACGCTTCTCGATGACACTTACGCAGCAACGGATCGAGAAGTCATACCGGGGCAGTACGTCATGGTCGCGGTCAGCGATTCAGGCATCGGCATGAGTCGGGAAACGCTCGAGCGCGCGTTCGAGCCGTTCTTCACGACGAAGGAAGTCGGCAAGGGCACCGGCCTAGGGCTCAGCATGGTGTATGGCTTCGCCAAACAATCTGGAGGTCACGTCACCATCTACAGCGAGCCCGGCCAGGGTACGACGGTGAAGCTGTACTTCCCACGCTACTCAGGCACCGACAAGCGTCAGGACGATGAACGCAGCACGTATATCCCGACTGCGAGCGAGCATGAAACGATCCTCGTCGTCGAGGACAACGAAGACGTCAGGATATACAGCGTCATGGTGCTGAGGGAGCTCGGCTACGACGTGCTCGAAGCGCGTGATGCCGACGAGGCGTTGAAGCTGCTCGATTCACCTCGCCGGATCGACTTGCTGTTCACGGACGTGATTCTGCCAGGCCGGTCTGGACGAGTGATCGCAGACATCGCACTCGAACGCCGCCCGCAGTTGCGCGTTCTCTACACCACCGGCTATTCGCGTAACGCAATCGTGCACCACGGTCGACTCGATCCCGGCGTACAGCTCATCAGCAAACCGTTCACGTTCGAGGAGCTCGCGCGCCGCGTCCGGGATGTGCTGGATGGAAGCGGTGTCTGATCCACCTTGTGGATGCTTGTGCGGCTATCCTTCAGACGGTCTTCTTCTTCGCTGATTTCTGGAGCTTGAAACGGCGGGCTGTCGGTTCATCAAGCGTCTTCAATAGCCTTGTGGGCGCGAAGTGGCGATAGCTGAATAGTGCGAGCGAGCGAATCTCCCTCCAATTAGCTGCCTCTGTAACGTCAACGGCAATCCAGCCGTGATGCCCGATGTACGCCGGGATGCTGAACTGCTTGTCGCGGATCAACAGCGCTTGTTGGCCTACACCCACCCAGAATGCAAGCTTCAGCTTGCGATCCGTCCGATAACAGTACGCCTGAGCGAATACCTTCTTGCCGACGCGCCACACCGGGTGGCCGAACTGTGTGCCCTGCATGGTTTCGGGAAGGGATAGACAAATCTCACTGAGCTCCTTCAGCACGGCTTGCGCGCGCTTCGACTGCATCGGATCGAAGTCTTCCGGCTTGAGCGTCATGGTCGGCGGAGTGATCTCGATCGTCTTATCGAGAGGCTTCGCGAGCGAAGCCGGGGCCACCTTCTCATACGCTTCGCGTACGAGACGTGCGACAACTTTCCAGGAGATCCCCTTGTCGAGATTCACGCCGAGCCAACCGCGTGGACCGACGTAGGGCGGTACGAAGTAATGCTTCGGCTCCTGCTTAACGTAGTGCTCCTGCGCACCTTCAGGTGCATTCAACCAGAGCGCAATGTGACCGTCTCCATGATGATTGATCACATAGCTCGCGAAAGTCTTGCCTCTCACCCGAAAGTCGGGTGAACCATGAGACAGCACCTCTTCTGCTTCGGGGAACCATAGACAGACTTCACGAACGGCTTGGCTGATGTCTTTGGTCTTCGCCATGAGATGAAAGCTCTGCGTTGGGTCGACGCATCGAATGTATGCCCGTACTCGGACGTATGGAAGCAGTCCTGCTGCGAACGAACGATTGCTTTCGAGGGCGAGGGTTGACGCGCGTTGATCTCGAGCATCGCTTGCTCGAGCGTTACGGTGATGCGGCGCCCGACATCCGCGGTCAGTTCGAGTCGCCAATGGGCTGGGGTGGGCTGTTGGAGCGGTTTCGGCAAAATGCACAAGCATGAGCCGCCAACAGGGTCGGTCTTCGTGTTGGACCGCTGCTAGCCGACTGCCTCTGCCAACGCGCGCAGAAGCCCCGCTCCATCGCCTCGCCACGCACTACCGTGCATGCATGCGAGAGTGGTCGGCGCCTCGCGCGCGAAGCGCTCGAGCACAGCCCGCGTAGTCGGTGCATGCGCGAAGTAATCGAGCGGTTTCCGGAACGCTTCGCTCGGTCCGAGGATATCCTCTTCGGTCAGCGCCTTCGTTCCAGGTCCACCTTGGGTGAACAAGTCGCCGCACAAGAATGTCTTCGTGCTCATCTCCATCATCAAGCCGCACTCCCATCCATGCGGCACATGCGGCGCATCGAACCAGCGAATCCGATGCCTCCCGAGTACCACTTCCTCACCGTCCAGGAGCACACGAGGCGCGCGGTCGGCGAAGTCATGCACCGAGGTCATCGCCGCGATGCCGCTGCAGATCGGCGTGGCGTTCGGCGCGACTGCTAGCAGCTCGTTGAGGGCACCGCACTCGTCAGCTTCGAAATGCGACAATCCGATGAACCGCAACCGATCGAGTGGCAGCAGCTTCTCGATAGCTTTGCTCACTTGCGGAAATAATCGTCGTTGCCCCGTGTGAAACAACAGGGCCTCGTCATCGACGATGAGATACTGGTTGAAGCTGAAGCCGCCTGCATCGGGGATCTCTACAGGGGTGTTGATGCGGTAGATCCCGTCTGCCACCTCTTCGAGGTTCGTTCCGGTTTGCGTGTCGGTGAGCATAAGGCCACGCTCCATCTGTACGTTGCGATAGATCGCAGTTCGCCAGAGGATCATGAACTCTGCGAATCACGTCGGCAATGGGTGGCGAGCATCGACAGGGGTCGCAAGACGCGTGCGCGGCACCATTTGGTCGTTGGGGATGCGCTGCGTCACAGCTCGGCGGGGCTACGCGGATCAACCCCAAGGTGCGAGGTGCCGAGCGGCAGTGTCACGATGAACTCGCTGCCTTCTCCCACTCGACTCCTGATCTCGATGGTGCCCGCGTGCATCTCGATCAATCGATGCGCGATCGAAAGCCCCAACCCTAAACCGCCGTCGGATCGCGCGACTGAGTGCTTGGCTTGCGTGAACGGGCGAAAGAGCCGAGGCAATAGCTCAGGCTCGATACCGATACCGGTGTCCTTTACGCTCAGCACTGCTCGGCCGTGCTCCAAGCGTACACTCACATCGATCTGGCCCCCTCGATCGGTGTACTTAGCCGCATTGTTCAACAGATTGACCAGCACTTGCTGCAGCCGCGCGGCGTCTGCATAGAGCGCAATAGGCTGCGCGAGCGCGAGGTTCAGAGTGTGCCCGCGGCTTTCGATTGAAGGGCGGAGCGTTTCGACAGCTCGCTCCACGATGGTGCCGAGATCGACGAGCTCCGTCGCCAGGTGCAAACGTCCCGATGTGATGCGCGCGCTCTCGAGCAAATCATCGACGAGGCGCTTCAACGCCGCGAGCTGACGCTCGATGATGGCGCGCGCTTTCAGTTGCAGCGGGTCGTCTGTCTTCGACAGCCGCAGCAGCTCAACCGCATTCGCGATGGGAGCGAGCGGGTTACGAAGCTCATGAGCGAGCACCGCAAGGAACTCATCCTTGCGCTGATCCGCCTCTCGGAGCGCCTCTTCCTGCTGCTTGCGCTCGGTCACATCGCGTGCCGCCCCGAACCATTCGAGGATTTCACCGTTCGGGCTCTTGATCGGAACAGCGCGGGAGAAGGTCCAGCCAAGCGTCCCATCCACGCGGATGACTCGATGTTCCATCTCGAAGACGCTCGCGGTCCGAATGGCTTCGTGAATCGCTGCGAGAACGCGCTCGCGATCATCAGGAAGGATGTAACGCTCGAGCCAGATGCGGCTCGGGCCAGTGGTGTCCGCGATGAAGTGCTTCCCGGCGAGAAAGCGCATTTCGCTCCAGTCCGGGCCCATGCTGTACACCACATCGGAGGTCGCTGTCACGAAGGCACGGAAGCGCTCTTCGCTCAATCGCAGGCGCTGTTCGACCTCGCCTTCGGTGTTCTGTTCGTTTGCTAGCTCTCCGCTCGGCATTGTCCGTTTGTGTTCGTGCGTGTGTGCAGCTCGAAGCGCCCATGGCGCGGCTGCATCCGGCCAGAGAAAGCGCGCAGCAGACACCACGCGCCTCAGGCACGCAAGAGAGAGCGAACTACTAACTCTACTAGTAGATATCGGAAGGCGAACGTCGCCCGCTGCGAACAGCCTTCGTCAAGGCGGCAACGTCGTGCTTCGTGATTGCGCGCTCCCGCGCCCAGATCACCGCCGCGCTCCTGCGGTTCACGCCGATCTTCTTGAACAGCGAGGCGAGATGGTTTCTCACCGTGTTCTGCGACAGATTCAGAATGCGGCCCATCTCAGCGTCGCTACGTCCCTCGCACACGAGCACGAGAATATCTCGTTCACGCGCAGTCAACCGCGCGAGGTCGGATATTCGTCGCACAGGACGATCTGCCTGCAGACGCGCCTTGAGCTTGTCGGTGAGTGGCTGCGTGAACCAGGACGGTTCGGCCATGACTTCCCCGATGGCCTCGATGATGCTATGCACGTCCGTGTCGCTCGGCTGCTTCGCCGGGGCCGCTTGAATGACGCAGAGCTCGTGAGAGCCCCCTTCCAGATCCACCCGCGCGGTCGTGATGAAGCAATCGAGTGTGAGCCGCTGAGCTTCTCTAGTCAGAGGCAAGTGTAACTTGCTCAACCCGCCATCGATGCGGCTCCGGGTTCGCTCATCCATCCAGACCACCTCACCTTCTGCATCGACGAAGAGCACACCTTGCTGCAACGATCGGGCGATCTGTTCGGCCTCGTGATCTGGACGCTTCTCAATCTTCGAGATCTGAGTCATGCAAGACCTCAGCGTTTGCGTGTCGGCGTCGACACTGACTTCCAAACGCGACCCGTCAAAAAGTGGTTCCTAGCTACTAATTCATCTAGTCACGAACGAAGATGAATTGCGACAAAGTTCCCTGGCAAAGCGTCGCCTGCTGGCAACGCGGCACGCTGCCCTCCGATTCCCGAGCTTAAAAAGAAACCCGCCGCATTCGAATGGATGCGGCGGGTCACGTGAACGAAAACGTCTACCGGCTAGGCGTCAATCGTTCTTCTCCTCCTCGATCTCCTCTTCGACTTCGTTCGAAGCGTCTTGCACCGCCTCGCCGGCCCCTTCGATGTCGCGGCCTGCCCCTTCCATCGTGTTGCAGCCCGTCACACCTGCAGTCATACCCAATAGCGCCGCCAAGGCGAGTAACTTCTCTCTGCTCATAAATGCCCCTCCGAAGAAGATCCGCGCCTCTTAAACGCAAGGTCGGGCCGAAAGGTTCGCTGCGTCTGCTATGCAAAAGCGCAACGGTAAGCGAACGCCAGGATCGCTGACGCCAAATGCAGACGGCGGCGTTCGGTTCGTACTCCCGGCGCTCACGAATCAACACCAGGAGAGGGCGAAGCGATTGCTTCGCCCTGCTCCGCTCATCCGTGCTGAGTGCGAGCGGTCGTGTTGAAGCCCATACGGCGGAGCGCCTCATTCCAGCTTTGCACTAGATAGTTCAGCAGACCGCGCCCATCCTTTCGCACGATGTGACCCTTGATGATCTGCACATCCGCTAATGCGGTGCTTTGGGCCTCGTCGTTCGCATAGGGCACAACGAACATAAGCACCGCATAGATCAAGAATGCCTTCACGCCGATGAAGGCCGACATTCCCAGCCACCACAGCCGCACGTACTTCACGTCGACATTGGCGTAGGCCGCAATGCCATTACAGAGACCGCTGAAGATGGCGCCGTCTTTGCGTTGAACGAAGGGCTTGCTCGTATTCATGCTCGTACTCCCGTGCTGGTTGAAACCGTGAGTACAGGATGAGCTCCGAGTGCTTACGCCAACAGTGTCGTTCGTCAGCACCTTCGCATGACAAGTGTCACATCAAACTCCCAGCCACTCGGCCTTGCTCGCTATGGTAATGCCACTGCCCATGATCAACGTCGAGAGCAGAAGTGCTACGCCCATCGCCCAACGCACGCGCGGTGCTTGCGATTGCTTCGCGTGCAAATAGCCCTCGAGCAGCGCAAGCGGCAGGAGATATTGGCCGAACGCCATGATCTCCAGGAACGGGCCACTCGCCGTTTCGAGATGGATTCCGACGGGACCGAACGCCGCCACCCACGCCATCAATATCACTCGGAAGAACCAGACAGCCGATCCGGCGATGAACAACCTCAGCGCCCATCGACGATGCGCCACGAAGTCACGCGCCAATGCAGAGCGCAACGCAAGCGCAGCGAACGCGAATACCAGCAGCGCATTCCCCGTACCCCCAAGCTTAACGCCGAGCGAATAGGTGCCTCGGCCCCAGATCATGATTAGACCCGCAAGACTTGCGATCACCACACCGGCCAGGTAAGCGCGTCCATTCCAGCGATGGAGCGTCGGGAACCGAGCGCGAATTGCGGGCAAGAGCTGAAGAGGTCCGCCAAGCATGACCGCAAAGGCGAAGGTCATGTGGAGGGCAACTGCGAGATTCCCGAATACGTCGCCCGTAGCGTAGGCGTTGCTCATTGCCTTCGACATCGCAGGCAAATCGCCCCGCAGAACGTGTTGCACATAGGCGCTGCCCGTGTAGTAAGCAAAGATCCATTGACCGACAAGTGCCGCCGCAACCCAGAAGCGCGCCGATGCGTCCAAAAGCCGACTGGACGCGGCCGTATAGCTCCCAGGATGAGTAACGGAAAGGGCTGTATTCATGAGTAACCCAATGGTGCGTTGTTCGTATGGTTGACCAGCAACGCAGCCAGTATGGACAGCCCGCGCGTGAGCATCAGGCTCATGCGACAGGTGACGGTTTATGGGTATGAGTGGCGGCTTACCGGAATGAAGCGCAAATTCACGCGACGTAAAAAGCGATGGCCGCGCCGGCAGGGGACTTAGAGCTTCGTGCGGCCGTGCTACGCTGCCTTCGCCTCACGTTTCTGCACGCGGACTTACAACTCAAGAGAAGCGGCATGAGTGATCAGGCAACAGCACCTCAGCTGACGGCGCTGAATGGCGTGCGGTTCTTCGCGGTCTTCCACATCTTTCTATATCACCTGTGGTCGACGAGGTACGAAGCCGACATCACCAAGGGCGAGTTCTCCGGCGTTTACGCGCAGCTCGATTCGTTACCGACTTGGCTTTCGAACTTTCTCGCTCATGGATATCTCTCCACGAGCTTCTTCTTCATCTTGTCTGGGTTCATCCTCGCGTTCTTGTATTGGACGCCGGAAGGCACGCTCTCAACCAGCAACAGGCAGTTCTGGATCACTCGCTTCTCGCGGATCTACCCTGCGCACATCATCGTATTCGTCATCACGGCGCTGCTCACGGTTCCGCGCTTCTTCGTTGACCCGAGTGCGCCTTCCCCTCTTGTCGGCGCCGCGAGCGCACTCGCGACCGTGACTCTGACGCACGCCTGGATCGCACCGCTCGTTCCGATCTTCAGCTGGCCGACGTGGGCGTTGTCTGCGATCGTGTTCTTGTACTTGATCATGCCTTGGCTGATGCGCGTGCTCGCACGACTCACGCGTAAGCAACAACTCGCACTGCTCATCGCGAGCCCAGTGATCTCGCTCATCCCAACGCTCATCTTTCTTCAGTTCTTCCCGGATGGCGCAGCAGATAACGTGAATTGGCGAATCTTTATCGGCTCGACGCCGTTGTTCTGGGTCGCCCAGTTCGTAGCGGGCATGCTGCTGGCGCGAATCTTCGGTCTCAGTCGTTTCACGCAGGGGTGGCGCACGCAACCGAAGCGCTGGTTTGCGCTGGGTGATCTAGCCTTGCTTGCACTGATCGCCATCGCCCTGATGGAGCCACATAGTTATCCGTGGCGGCACATCCTTCGGCATGGCCTCTTGATGCCGCTCTACTTACTCGTGATCTACGACTTCGCACTCGGTCGAGGCTTCTTCGCGCGCGTGTTCTCGCTGCCTGGCATGAACTTCTTAGGTCAGCTCTCGTTCTCGATCTTCATCTGGCAGAACCTTCTGATGATGGTCAGCTTCATCGTAGTGTTCGTGAATCGTGAGGCAGCACCAGCGGCATTCTGGACCGCCGTTCTCGGACTGCTCTGCATCTCTGCAGTCAGCACGTACTTCATCGAGAAACCGATCGCATCGCGCCTGCGTCGACGCTTCGCGCGGCGCAACGAACAGCCACCACTCATCACTGCGCCCGCCAAAACCGCATAGCTTTATCGTGTCGGAATGAATTCCGACCTACACCTGCTGCTCAGTGGCGCGCTCTAGCGATGCCTCGCACCTTCAACACGAGCGGCTTGTCGTATCTCGCACCTCCTGGCATCAGCTCGCCCGTCGCCTCGACCTTCTTGCCTAGAAGCTGTTTGTAGCTCTCGAGTTTGTCGACGTCCGCAATGATCTGGATCTCTCGCTCCAGATACTCGCGCGGATACTTCGGATCGGGATCGACGACACACACGTTCCGCTCGAGCAGCAGAATGAGAATGACGCGCGGCTTGTCACCCTTCGTGACGCTTTCATAATCTGGAGGTCCCGGATGCGTTTGGCGCACGAGCGTACCCGTCAGGCTGACCTCTCCATATTGGAGGCAGTAGGCCTGGACTTGTCCGGCGAACAGCAGTGCCAAAGCGAGCGCGCCTACTCGTGATGCCAGAGCAGCGGGCGGAGAGTCGCTAACTCGATGCCGTGAAGCACAGAACTTATTCACACCGTAGCCTCAGATCCGGTACCGTAGCCAGGAGTCGGACTCACTTTAGGACAACTATGACGACCCATATGCTTACGACGCTCGCCACGTTTTCCATGATACTCGCGGCGCAGGGCACGCAAGCCGAGGATGATTCGAAGTGGCACTCGCTGTTCAACGGCAAGGACTTGAGCGGTTGGACGATTAAGATTGCGAAGCATCCGCTGAATGAGAATTACGCCGACACGTTCCGAGTGGAAGACGGCGTGATCAAAGTGAGCTACGACAAGTACGGCAAGTTCGAGGAGCGCTTCGGTCACCTGTACACGAACCAAGCGTACTCGCACTACGTGCTGCGTCTAGAGTACAAATTCACCGGCAGCGCGGTTGCCGATGCGCCGCATTGGGCGAAGCTGAACAGCGGTGTGATGATCCATTCGCAGTCGCCGTTGACGCTGGGCCTGAATCAGGGCTGGCCGGCGAGCATGGAGATGCAGTTTCTTGCTGTCGGTGCGACTGCAGGCACTCAGACTGCCAATGCCGTCACGCCTGGCACGAATCTCGAGATGAATGGGAAGCTCGTCACCGATCACATCATCGATTCGAAGTCGAAGCTGTTTCCGCTCGATGAGTGGATCGAGGCCGAGATCGAGGTGCACGGGAACGACGAAGTGATTCACCGCATCAACGGCGTCGAGGTACTCCGCTATCAGCGACCGCAGCTGGATCCGAAAGAAGAAAGCGCGCAACGACTGCTCGCCGCAGGCGCGCCGCTGCAGCTCTCGTTCGGCCACATCGCGCTACAAGCGGAAGGCCAGCCGATCTGGTTCCGGAACATCAAGATCCGGCCTTTGTAGGTCGGATCTGAGATCCCTTTCAGTTCGTCACCCTCGCGAAGGCGAGGGCCCATCAGAGCAACAACAAGAACGAAACGTCTGGATGGATCCTCGCCTCCGCGAGGACGACGTAAGAACCAGCGAACGCTTTTTATGTCGTCACCCTCGCGAAGGCGAGGGCCCATCTGGATCGCAGATCAGGAGGAGAGTCGGATGGATCCTCGCCTCCGCGAGGACGACGACGATAGGAACGAGCGAGCTCTTTCGTTTCGTCACCTCGCCGGGCGGCGCTCGGCTGTAGGTCGGATTTCAATCCGACATCTGTTGGTCGACTAGCGCACCCACGCCATCCCGTCCGGATTGTTTCCTGTCTGGATCGTTCTCACGATGCGCATCGCGCTTAGATCAACGACCGCAATGTGATTCTCTCCCGAGACCGCGACGAAGGCGTGCTTCCCGTTCGGCTCGATCAGGATGCCCGTCGGCGAGCGTCCGAGCGCGAGCCGTGCGATCTCGCTGCGCTTCTTCGCATCGAGGATCACGAGCTCGCCGCCGCTCAGGTCGGAGACAAGCACGTGGCGGCCGTCCGGCGTGAACTTCAGACGGTTCGAGCGCTTCGTCTTCGCGTCGAAGGTGTGAATCACTTTGTTCGTAGACGGATCGATGATGGAGACACCTCCATCCTGCGAGTGCGCAGTCCATAGCTCGCGGCCATCAGGAGACAAATCCAGCGCTTCGGGGCCTTTGCCCACCGTGATCAATGTCTGCTGCCATTTTCCATCGCGTTGCTCGATGACGCTCACGGTGTTCGACCCCATGTTCGTCGTGTAGAGCTTCTTGCCATCTCGTGTGGCTAGGATCATGTGCGTGCGATCTTCGCCGGTCTCGAACGTCCAATCGACTCGCTGCGACTTCGGATCGTAGCGGCCGATGCTTTGACTATCTTCGGCTGTGAAATAGGCATAACCGTTCGCGAACGACAGACCATGCGGACGAAGAAGATCTTTCAGATCGACGCGCTCGCGCTCGGTCTGCTTGGCGACATCGATGACGGACAGCGTATGGCCTGCGGTTCTCGCACCATAGTTGCTGACGAATGCGAGCTTGCCGTCGCTCGAGAGCTCGATCTCGTGAGGCCCCTCACCGGTCGCAATCGTCTTACTCGCCTTACCTGTTTCAGTATCCACGAACGAGAGCGTGGCGTCGCTCTTGTTAAGCACCAGGAGCTGCGCCGCCGCAACGAAAGTAGGCGCCACGCTCGCCACGAGTGCAGCGAGGACGGAGATTGCACGTTTCACGTTCATCACCTCTCCAGAATTCGGAACATGGCAGGACTGCCGCTCGATCTGTGCCTATTGTATGGGGTCGTAGCTCTGGCGCACACTCGGGTCAGACTCTGTCTGCTCGGAAGAACGACAATGACGCTCACCGCTCGCCGCACGCTAATCGCCTGCTTCATCTATCTATTCACCCAAGTCGCGCTCGGCGCGGATGAGTCGCGCATGGAAGTTCTGGAAGGTCAGGATGTCAGCGGCAAAGTGTTCAAACGGCTCGGGCTTCCGAATCAGGACTATTGCTATGAGCAATGTCTACAAGAGGATCGTTGCAAAGCCGTTCGCTGGGGATTCATCGAAGGCAGCACTGCGGGTCAGTGCCAGCTACTCACCGATGAGATCAAGTTCAGCGAGCTTCGCGAGATCAAAACGGAAGACGGTCAGAAGATCGTCTTGATCGTGAGCCTAAAGAAGAGTCGACGGTAGCTCTAGAACAGCTGCTCCTCGAGCAACGTCGCTACGAACCTGATTCCCGCCGGGCCGCGTGTTTTCATGCGGTGTAGAGGCGATTCGCCCTCCAGCCGTGGATGGCCTGAGGCGATCCACTTCTCCCGCAACCCAGGATGCTCAGGGTAGAGCATCGCAAGATAACGATAGATCCGAAGCAGCGCTCGCGCGCGATCGGCGAGCTCGTTCGAGCTCGCGAGCTCACCCGCTTGTCGCATCGAATCGAGTACGTCGACTTCGTGCGTGCCGAGCCCGAGCAACACGATCTGGTCCCCTTCCGTCAGGTGCAATTGCTCGAACATCCTGAAGATCGCTTTCGCAAGCATTCGGCGATCCTGGTCGGGTGTAGAGCTCATCTCAAGCTATCTCATCGTTAGCGAATGGCATTCAGCCGCATGCTAGTCCAGTCGGGGCACATCGGCACGCTCTGCCAAGGAGGTAAGCAGAGATTGGCGCAACTTGGGAACAGCAGGCGCGCTTCGTCGTTTTGTGGGTAGTGAGATGACAGACCCTAACGGGTTCAGCAGTCGTGGAGGATCTATCATGCCGAGAAGCGCGGCAGCGAAGAAGCCGGAGCTCCATATCAAGCGCTGGTGGTTGTCAGGCGGAGATGAGGAATGCCCGCACTGCGGGACGTTCTATGCCTACGAGGCCGAGTACCGCTGTCCCGACTGCGACACGCCGACGTGTCCGCAATGCGTCGTGCTCCATGCGGAGCGGAGAGTCTGTCCCGATTGCGTAACCGAATCGAAGAAGGGCACGACGAAACGAGGTCGTTAGACATGGCAGCGCGCGCCATCTGGAAAGGTCACTTGGTACTCGGCGAGCAGGAAGTACCCGTCAAATTCTATTCCGCCATCGAGGAACGAAAGGTTCATTTCCGATTGCTGCATGAGAAGGACGCCGCGCCTGTCGAACAGCGGATCGTGCGCAAGGACACGGGAAAGGAAGTCGAGAAAGACGAACGCCGCAAGGCCTACCCGCTCTCCCGCGAGACTGCGGTCATTCTCCAGCCGGAAGATCTCGAGAAGCTCGAGCCGCAGGAATCGCGGGAGATCCACCTGTGCCGATTCGTCGACAGCGCGTTGTTGAGCGATCAATGGTTCGACCGCCCTTATTTCCTGGGACCGGACGACGATGACGATAGCTACTTCGCCTTTGCGGAAGCACTCAGCAAGAAGAAGGTCGTTGGCATCGCGCGCTGGGTCATGCGCAAGAAGCGCTACTTGGGCGCGATTCATCTCAACGATGGCTACCTGATGGTCTCGACGCTGCGGCGCGCCGAACAGGTCTTGAGCTTCTCCAACGTCGAGGTTGCAAAGACGAATACGCCGCAGGAGAGTGAGTTGAAGCTCGCCGAGCAACTCGTGTCCTCGATCAGCGGAGATTTCGAACCGGAGCTGTGGCAAGACGAGTATCGAAAGCGCGTGCAAGAGCTCATCGAAGCGAAGGTGCGCGGTAAGAAGATCACGCCGCTCAAGCGAAAACCGAAGGCGCCTGAGGCCAGCCTCGCAGATGCATTGAAGGCGAGTCTGGCGCAATCACGGGAGAAGCGAGTTGCCTAGTCCCAAGCGTCACAACGGTGGCTCGCGCCACGACGGGAATGGGAGCGATGCCGGCGGCCCAGCACCGGTGCGCTCGTTCTGGTCGGGCACGATCACGTTCGGGCTCGTCAGCATTCCTGTAGACCTGTTCTCGGGCACACGCCCGCGACAGACATCGATGAAGATGGTCGACGACGAGGGTCACGCGCTCGGCCGACAGTATCGATGCTCGAAGGAAGGCAAGAAGCTGTCGAACGACGATCTCGTGCGCGGCTACGAGACGGAATCCGGCGATGTCGTCGTCGTCACGGATGAGGAATTCGAATCGGTCGCACCCGAGATGTCCCGCGACATCGAGCTGCGTCGCTTCGTGCCGTTCGAACAGATTCCGCCTTTCTATTATCAACGTCCTTACTTCCTTGCGCCGGCAGGCCGCTCGGCGAAAGCGTACAACTTGCTCGCCATGACGATGGAGCGCACCGGGCAAGTGGCGATCGGCGCGTTCGTCATGCGAGGTCAGGAGTATCTCGTCGCAATCCTCGCCGACAACGGTGTGTTGCGAGCGGAAACGCTGCGCTACGCCGATGAGATACGCACACCCGAGGTCATCGGATTGCCGAAGAAGAAAAAGCCGTCGGCGAAGAAGGTTCAGCAGTTCTCGAAGGCGATCGACGAACTGAAGGCGAAAGCACTGGACATGTCGGAGCTCGAGGATCGGCAAGCGGAAGCCCTGCATGCGCTCGCTGAAGAGAAGCAGAAGCGCGGGGAAGATGTCATCAAGTTGCGCGGCCTCGAGGATGAAGATGCCGAAGGGAGCAGCGCCGAAATCATCGATCTGATGGAAGTGCTGCGGAAGAGCTTGTCGAAGAAGGCGGTCGTGACGACCGCGAGCAATACGCCCTCGCCTGGACAATCGCGGCGCGAGCGTTCGGGCGCGAGTCATGCGCGCAGCGAGGGTCGTGCTTCGGCAGGTCGCCGCGCAAAGAGCAGCAAGTCGAATGCGAGTAAGGACGATCTCGCGCAAGCATCGAAGAGCGAGCTCATGAAGATGGCCTCCGAGCTCGACATCGTCGGTCGCAGCAAGATGGGCAAAAGCGAGCTCGTGAGCGCGATTCGGAACGCGGGGTGAAGATTGGGAGCCGTGCGTGCGACGGCAAGGGAGCCTGCCGGCACGGGCGCCGTGCTATCGACGGCAAGGGAGCCTCGCGGCAAGGTCAGAGAAATGCGAGACGCACTATCGGCGTCCAAGCGGGCCTGGCGGCGGGCTCGGCGGGCTCGGCGCGCTCTCGTCTTTCGACCTCTCGACTTTCGTTTTAATGAGCACGTGAACGTCCATCGCTCGCGCGCGATGTCTTGCCCTCACCCGCCGCTTCGCTAGCGGCCTCTCCCAACGGGAGAGGCGGATGTAGGTCGGAACTCATTCCGACGTCAGCGCCAGCTCCGACGTCAGCGCCAGCTCCGGCGTCTAGCGCCAGCTCCGGCGTCTGCCCAGGTCGGAATAAATTCCGACCTACGACGGACGGCGCTGCGGAGGTCAAGATGCATCCGGCGAGTTTCCGAGCGAGTAGCGCGAACACGGTCACTTCTGCCACTCTTCGCTCGATTCCAATTACAAGATCTCGGGGAGTTCCATCATGCATCATCTACGGCGACTTGCCGCGGCGGCGGCTTGCGTGCTGTTGATCGTGTCGGGCTGTGGCAAAGAAGATTCCACACAAGCGCCGATTCAGCAGTCGACCGAAACCGATTCCCTGCCGGACGCGCCCAATCCGCTCGATCAAAGGTCTGCAGTTCAGACGACGGCTCAGCCTACGGACGTACCGGGCGATGCGCAGATCGATGCCGGCCAAGAAGTCTGGCAGGAGCTCGACGCAAAGAAGCAGCGCGTCATGGAAGAGCTGAAGAAAGCGCGAGATGCATATGCGAAGGCGCAAGCCCCGGAGAAAACGGCTGCGCGCAATCGCATGCTCGCGCTGCAAGTCGAACACTCGCAGCTCTCCCGCTATCGCGAGCTGCCGAATCCGAAGAACGTGCCGCAGGAATGGCAGGAGCCGTATCGAGTCGAGCGCAACACTGACGAGGCCGATCTCATCGTGCGCTTGGGCGATGTGGACAATCTCGGCTTTGGATGGCCGAGCGGGTTCGATCCCTTCTCCGGGGAGTCGACGCCACGTCACGCATGGCCATGGAGACCGGAAAGTGACGATCCGGCGGGAACGGATCGCGTAATGGTCATCTCAGGAATGACCGATAAAGAAACCGCCCGCAAGGATGGCTATGCGAATAGCACCGGACGTCCGTACAACGAACCACAGCCGCTCACGATCAAATTCTCGCTCGATGGCATCACGCTCAAAGGCGCAGCTCTGCAATTGTTCGTCGATGACTTCCAAGCGCCCGTCTTCGGCAATCGCTATGAAGTGCGCCTCGATGGTCGAGAAGCGCCAGACTTGAGCGCGTCACTGAACGCGCTCAGTCAAACCGGCCCGATCGGCAAGCTCGTCACGCTGCAGCTCCTGCCGGAGTACAACGAGTTGCTGCAGGATGGCGAGCTCGTCGTGTCGATCGATGATCCGCACACGCACGTCGGAGATGGATTCTCGTTCGACTTCGCTCGCTTGCTGATCAATCCGAAGCAATGGCAGTACGTCGGTGTCGTGCGCGGCATCGCGCAGGACAAGACAACGCGAGAGCCACTCGCAGGCGTGCTCGTGAGTGCTGGCAAGGTACAGCAAGTCGAAACGGCCGATGACGGCCGCTTCGAGCTGAAGGATGTTCCGGCAGGTATGGTCGTCACAACAGGCACTCATCCCGAGTACCAGGGCGCCTCTGACGCGCGCGATCTCAAGTCAGGTGAGACAGCCGAAATCGTGCTCGAGCTCGAGAAGAACAAGAACACGAGCGAGGCGCTCGCAGATCAGCTCGAAGAAGAAGGGAAAGTCGACTTGTATGGAATCTACTTCGATCTAGACAAAGACACGCTCAAGGCCGAATCGGAGCCGACGCTGCAACAGGTGCGTCAACTTCTCATCGATCGGCCGACCCTCGAGCTCATTGTCGCAGGACACACGGACTCGGAGGGTAGCAGCGACTACAACCTCGACCTCTCACGCCGCCGCGCAGCATCGGTCGTGCAGTGGCTCACCGCTCGCGACATCGACACGAACCGCCTCGAGCCGCAAGGCATGGGCGAAACGCAACCGGTTGCAGACAACGCGACGCCCGCCGGACGTGCGTTGAATCGGAGGGTGGAGATTAGGGATGCGAGGAGACGCTAGGAAAGCGATTGCGGGGAGCCGTGCGTGCGACGGCAAGGGAGCCTGCCGGCAGGGAAGCCGCGCGTGCGACGGCAAGGAAGCCTAGCGGCAGGGTCAGAGAAAGGGCAGGTCTGACTAGTCGAGCACAAAGTTGCACACTCGCTTCTGCTTCTTGTCTGGCCTTGCCGAAGGCGCGCAGCGCCGAAGGCTTCCTTGCCGAAGGTGTGCGCGCTGCGCACCGGAGGCTCCCTTGCCGTCGATAGTGCGGCTTCCTTGCCGAAGGTGCACACGCGCCGAAGGCTCCCTTGCCGTCGCTAGTACGGCTTCCTTGCCAAAGGTGTGCGCGCTGCGCACCGGAGGCCCTTCTTGCCGTCGATAGTGCGGCCGTCCTTCTCTCTTCAGGCAAGATTTGCGTACTTTCGTCATCCCACCTTGATGCGCTCGAGATAAGCGTCGTACCGTAGACATCGTCGAGCACATTCGCCTGGAGAGAATTCCATGATCATTCGTCGTCGTGACTTCATCAGAACCGTTAGCTTCGCTGCAGCATTGAGCGTTGCGCCGCTGGGTGTGCGAGCGGCGGATCAGAAGACGAAGATCGGCGTGATTGGCTCGGGGAATGTGGGCAGCGCGATCGGCAGTGTCTGGGCGAAGGGCGGTCATGAGGTGATGTTCTCGTCGCGCTCGCTCGAGGATGATAAAGCGCTCGCCGCGAAGATCGGCGGAGGAGCGCGTGCGGGAACACCGTTGCAAGCTGCGGAATTCGGCGAGGTGCTGCTGTTCGCAGTTCCCTATCGCGCGCTGCCGGAGCTCGGCCAGAGTCTAGGAAGCGCGATCAAAGGCAAGGTCGTGATCGATGCTTGCAATGCATTCCCCGGGCGTGACGGCGAAATAGCAGATCAAGCGCGCGAAATGGGAGTCGGATTGATGTCGGCGAAGCTGCTGCCGGGCGCCCACATCGTGCGCGCGTTCAATGCCATCAGTGCCGCACGTATGGGTAGCGCGCATGAAGAGCCTGGCAAAGTAGGAATGCCGATCGCGGGCGACGACAAGGAGGCGATTCAAATTGCATCGCAACTCATCCGCGAGCTCGGCTACGAGCCGGTGCTCGTCGGCGGTCTCGAGATGGGTAAGTATTTGATGCCGGGCACGCCGCTCGCAGGCGAGAGATCGCCGGAGGAAGTGAAGAAGATTGTGGCGACGTTATATAAGTAAGAATGCCGGAAGCCGTACTAACGACGGCAAGGCAGCCTGTCGGCAAGGAAGCCGTGCGTGCGCCGGCAAGGGAGCCTAGCGGCAGGGTCAGCCAGGCAATGTCCTCGCAAAGCGATGCTTGCGTGGATCCTGCGACGACGTGACGCCAATTCATTTCTGACCCTGCCGAAGGCGCTGCGCGCCGAAGGCTCCCTTGCCGTCGATAGTGCGGCTTCCCTGCCGAAGGCGCTGCGCGCCGAAGGCTTCCTTGCCGTCGATAGTACGGCTCCCCTGCCGAAGGCTCCCTTGCCGTCGATAGAGCGGCTTTCGCCGAACTCTGAGCGCAAGCGCGCTCAGAGTTCCGGCTCTTTTCAATGCCTCGGCTGCGTCTGCCCTGCCTGCGTACCTGTCGCCTGCTGGGTACCTTGCTGCATGCCCGAGCCTTGTTCGCTCGAGACTCGCAAGTTGTTGTGAACGTCTTTCACGCCCGAGAGATCTTCAATGATGTCGGCTGCGCGACGCTTCTCTTCGCGAGAGTTTACGGTGCCGCTCAACGTGACTTCACCACCCTTGATCGTCACCTCGATGTTAGACGCGTCGACCCTCGGATCGTCGGTGAGGCACTCGCATACCTCTTCGCGAATGCGATCGTCCGAACGCTGATAGCCCTTCGGTCCTTTGCCACGGAACATGCCTGAGAGCCCCCCACTCTGCGATGACATGCCGCCGGAGCCACCGTAGCTTCCGCGACCGCCGCCGAACCCACGTTCACGGAACGGATCGTCGCCGCCTTCACTGCCGTACTGACCGCCGCGACCCCATTGGCTTCCGCCATAGCCGCCGCGCTCGCCACCGTATTGACCTCCACGGCCCCAATCGCTGCGGCCAGAGCTACCCTGCTGGCCGCGGCCGAATCCCGCACCGCTGAAGTGACCGGCACCTTCGCTCTCACCGGTGTAGAAGCCGCCGCCGTAACCGCGACCGCCGCGCTGCTCTCCGCCGCGGAAGCGATCGCCGAAATCGCGTTCGCCCCAATCACGCTGCTCATCCCAACCGCGGTGGCCGCTTTGACCTTGATACTCGCGTCCGCGACCGTAGTCGCTTTCCCGCCAGTCGGATCTTCCGGACTGCCCGTAGATTTGCGGACTGTCTTCACCGCCAGCGTAACTCTCGTACTGGTCTCCGTCGCGACTCCTATTCCAATCGCGACCCTCACCCCAATCACGTCCCTGAGAATGCTGTGAGTACCGTTGATCCTCTTGCCCACCATAGCGATTCTCGTCACGCCATCGATTCCGATCGCGGTCTCGATCGCGATCGCCCCTGAAGAAATCTCGCATTGCCATTGCAGTGCTCCTCTATGTAGTAGTTGAACCTGCAACTGAAGCGTGCGAGCACTCTCGCTTACCTCAGCAGCCTCCGAGTAATGGAATAGCGGCGAGAGTGTTCCGAGCATCTTCCGGAGCCGCCTCCGTGTCGGCGGCCGCTGCCGCACTCTCGGAGAATCAAGCATACGCCGCGCACGTGCGCTGCCTTTCAAGACTCCTGTTCACTACGTGCAGCGAACCACTGCCGACACTTGCGCGTCACGGAACTTCGGAGGACGCGACTCATTCAATGTAGGCACTCCGCCACGACGCACTGCGCGCTATCGCACATTCATGGCAACCAAGAAGAAACGAAACTCCCTCGTGGAGAACATCAATCGGCGCAAGCGCTCCGGAACGAGCCGCTCGAAGTCGCGTTCGACCGTCAGCAAGCAATCCTACGATCAGATGCAGCGTGGATGGCCGAAGAAGAAGTCACGCAAGAAAAGCACGGCCGCTAAGAAGAAGAGCGCGAAGAAGACGCGATCACGCGCTAAGAGTCACCGGTGAGACGCGCGCGATCTGTTCATGTCCGAATGCGCAGGACGTCCCTTTCCTCGCAAACCGAAACTGATAGGCACGATGATGTTATGGCTTGAACGAAAGTGGAGCGGGCAGCGCCAAAAGCTCGCACGCAAGGGCGCCTGGTCCGGCTACCTGCTTGGATTTGCGCTGAGTGGATTCTTCGACGGCATCCTGCTGCATCAAGTCTTGCAGTGGCATCACCTGCTCTTGGGCGTACAGTCGCCCGCCGTTCAGGACATGCGTGTTCAGATTCTCGCCGACGGTCTGTTTCACGTGCTGATGTACGCGATCGCGATCGCAGGACTCTGGTCGCTCTGGCGCGGACGGGAGAACCTCGACTTGATCGCCGGGAAGAAACTGCTGAGTCATGCGCTGATCGGTTTCGGCGTATGGCACGTGCTCGATGCCGTTGTTTCGCACTGGTGGTTGGGCATCCATCGAATCAAGATGGATTCGCCGAATCTGCTGTTCTGGGACCTGCTCTGGTTCGTAGTCTTCGGGATCGTACCGATCGCGGTCGGCTTGCTGCTAGGCCGAGCGCACAATAGGCAAGAAGCGCATTCGGGGCGCGCTGCTCGCGCGACGCTCGCGCTCGCCGTGATCGTGGGCGGACCGCTCGCAGCCGTGCCGCCCGACGGCGACAATCAGGTCCTCGTGATCGTGCGCCCCTCAGAAGCAAATCGCTTATTGGATGGCCTGTCCGATGTCGCCGGCAGCATCATGTGGGCGGATCGAAGCGCCGCACTCTGGGTGCTCTCCGTCGGCGAGCCCGAGCGTGCGCAACACCTGTACGACCACGGCGCTTTATTCGTGACGCGCTCCCCGGCCGCACTGGGATGCTTGGCCTGGGTGCGATCCACCGGATGATGCAACAGCAGCCGGCTGTCGAGATGATGGCCCGAGATGACGACCCCAAGTGAAGACCCAGAGTGACGACCCAAAGTGACGACCCAGAGTGACGATCCAGAGATGACCACCCACAGATGACGACAGGCACGATGGCCATGAGCACACGAGTGGTGCTCATTCGTCATGGCCAGCCGCTCAATCATTGCGAAGGCGAGCCGGAGCGCATGAGCGGTTGGACTGATTTCCCACTGAGCGACGAAGGCCGTCGGCAGGCCGCTTCACTCGCGCGAAGACTCGAGGCGGAACGGGCGCGTTTCACCGCACTCTACGCGAGCCCGCTGCAGCGTGCGGCCGATACGGCGCGAGCGATTGCAGGCCGATGCGATGCGAACATCGAGCTCGTCGACGATCTGCGGGAGATCGGATGTGGATGCGTCGACGGTATGCCCATCCCTGAGGTGCAGCGCGACTACGCGGATTGCTGGCATGCGAATCTGCTGCAGAACGATGAAGATTTTCGCTGGCCAGGCGGCGAAAGCTATCGTGAGTTGCGCGAGCGATGCCTGCGATCGCTGTGCACGCTTGCGGCACGGCATGCAGGACATCGCATTGCGCTCGTGACGCATGCGGGCGTCATCAGCCAAGTCATCGGGCATATGAATGGGCTGACGCCTGCACGCTGGGAATGCTTTCGGCCCGGTCACTGCTCGGTGACCGAGGTCGAATGGGCCGGTCGCTCCGGTCGGCTGCTCACTTTCGACGATCGCGTTCATCTGCAAGGTATCGAGAGCGAAGATCATCGCCTGGATAGCGCATGAGCGCGCTCGATCATGCGAATCCAATCTCGCGCGGCGTGTGCTGCACGCGCTCGCTTCGCTTGATTGCTTGAGCCATCGGCTATGACGAGGTAGTAGCGCAGTGCTCCTGCCAGTGCGTTGCTTGCTGCCGCCATCCAGTATGCTTCACGCAGCTCGCTCGAGAGCCGCGGCTCCTGGTTGCGCGCGCGCAGATAGCTCATCAGCAACGTATCGTGGCGACGGCGCGCTTCCGGCTCCCAATAGGCGAGCGATTGCAGCCAAGAGCTCACGTCCTCCAGCACTGACCCCACGCGCGCTCGTGCCCAGTCGATGAGCACGGGCTCGTGCCCACGAGCGCGGCTGCGCACGATCACGTTGCCAGGATGAACGTCGCCGTGAATCGGTCCCGCGCCCAAGGGTGCGAGCTCGAGAAGCTCTCTGCGTCGTGCCGGAAGCTCGGATACCACTCGGTCGAGCGAGTGCACTGAGCGCCGCAGCCATGCGAACTCCTGCTTGCGGCGTAAACGTTGTGCGTATTCCAGCGTCGCGATCGCGGACACTTCGAGCACGTGCTCGTAATCCCACTCGGGGAGCACGGCCGCATGGCCACGGCTGATTTCATGGAAGGATGCCAGCTGGTGCAACACGGCCGCCGAGACCGCAGAATCGTGCCAGGGCCATCGTACGCGGGTGCTCACATCCTCTAAGAACAGGATCACGCCGCGATCCGAACACGGCACCACCTTGAGTACGCTCGGCGCAATTCGAATACCCAAGTGCGATAGGACATCGCCGTAGACATGGGCCTCACGTACACCAGCACCGTCGAGGTGCTTCGCGATCAGCGTGAGCGAGCACTTCCTACCGCAGAGGTCATGAGCGCGCACGCGAAATCGATGCACCGCGCGCGACTCGAGTCCGCCGCGAGCTTCGCTAACTCCTAGCTCGATCCCCTGCAGCTCTGCCCCGAACCTCTCCTTTGCGATCGAAATGATTGAAGATCTGAGCTTTGCATCCAATTGCACTAGACCATACTGGTATCATCGCATTCACGATTCAACCCTGCACGTACAACCGTGCGCACGTGAGCCCTGTTAGCGACGAGCTGCGGTAGCCTTCCTGGATCGCGTCTACAGATCAATTCGAGCCGTGTGCGCGCTGCTCGCGTTGCTCGAGCGGCAGCAGCGGCACGCCGTGGTCCGCTAGGACCTGCTCGATCGCG
This sequence comes from Pseudomonadota bacterium, assembly GCA_023417315.1. Lineage (GTDB taxonomy): Bacteria > Pseudomonadota > Gammaproteobacteria > Steroidobacterales > Steroidobacteraceae > Steroidobacter. The sequence continues at coordinate 167,211 of JAEZFW010000056.1, read as the reverse complement.
CTCGCGCGAGTGTCGAGGATGCGCTCGAGCTGCGCTTTGAGCTCCTCATCACCGCGGCGCACCCCCATCGAGATCTCGAACTGCGTAGGCAACGATTCGTCGTTAGAACCGGAGATGACCGTAACGCTTAGCGGTACACGCGCGCCGCGAGCGAAATAGCCGGCGCGGGGGCCCCACGCGATCGCGATATCGATCTCGCCCGTCGCCAAGGCATCGAGCAGCTCGAGAGGAGGATTGGGCTTGGAGTAGTCGCCGTAAATGGAATAGCCGCGCACGTTCTCGACGATGCCTCGTCTCGCTAACGCTTGTGCGGGAGGCACATTGCCGCCGTCATCGCCAATGACATGCAGCCCGATGCGCAGCCGGCGGAGCGCTGGGTCATCGAGCGATGCGAGCGCGAGCTCGTCGGCGGCGCGGGTCACGAAGACGTAACTCGATCGGTAGTATGGGCGCGTGGTCTCGAGCAGCTCGAACCCGGCGGGTACGCCGAGCACCAGATCGCAAGTACCGGCCCCCAGCGTGTTGCGCACGAATCCGCGGCGCTGCGGCCACCATGTGTATGCAACGGTGCGGCCGAGCTCTGCCGCAACCAGCTCCGCGAGCCGATTCTCGAATCCTTCTTCAGCCCTGTTCGAAAACGGCAAGTTGTTCGGATCGGCGCACACGCGTAGCTTGGGCCGTGCACCGTTCGACAAGTCTCCCGCCGTGGGCTGCGCGACCTGCAGCGGTTTCTCCGTGGCTTGCGCCTCATGCAAATGCCCGTGGAGCCAGACCAAGCACATGAGCGCCGCGGCGAATCTCCCGAGCGCGACACTGAACCTAGAACCCGAGCGCATACGCAGTATTTTCAGGAACGGTGCACTTCTTGAGATCGGGCCATGGGCACCGAGCATCTCTGCTCGTTGCACGGCACGCGCTGCTCTGACTCGGTGCGGCCGCCATTCGTCAACGTATCCTCGACATCAGGGTTCCCGCGCGGCGGATAACGCGGCTATTTCCGCGCGTAGCTTGCGCACTTCGATCCCAAGCGCTGCGATCGTTTCGTCTTGCTGACCCGGCTTCTGTCGAGCTGCTGCACCGCCGATGAGAACCGACGCCAATGCAGCCGCCAAGTAACCGAACACGCCGACTGCGTAAATCGAGAGCAGCAGCATGAGCACCCGACCCTCGGCCGTCTTCGGCCAAAACTCCGGCCCGATCGTCGTCACGAGCATCGCTGTCCACCAAAGTGCTTCCGTGTAGCCGGTAAAGGCGCGCGGAGATGCCGTTCCCTCGAAAACCAACATGCCCGCGGCGCCGGCCAGTATGACGACGGCCGTAAGTGCAGCAACGTAGCCGGCACCACGAGCACCGAGTGCAGCGCCCAAGGATCGGATGCCTCGATTGGCGGAGGTGAGCAGGCGGACGAGCTTGAGACCGCGCGTGGCGCGCGCGAGTCGCAGCGCGCGGGCGAACCTCAGCACGCGGAAAGCCGGCAGTGCGAGAGAAATGATCGTCATCCAATTGCGAGCCAAGAAGATGCGCTTCTTGGGCGCGAGCGCGAATCGGATGGTGAAATCGATCAAGAACACGATCCAGATGACCGTACTGAGGTGCGCGAGCCAGGGCGCAAGCCCCCAGATGAACTCTATGATGAGCAACACGAGCCATGTGAGGCCTAGGCCGACCATCGCAGGCTCGAGCCACTTCTCCAAACGAAGCAGCGCGCGCCACCGGCGCATCCGCGAGCTCGGCGCGGTTTGTTGAGAGCGCATTCCAACCTCCGAAGCGAGACAAGCAACAGTTGCTGCTTGATAACGCATCGCTGAGGCGAAGTTTTTCGGCGCGCGAGTATCGATCCTCAATTTGGGGGCATCAGGCATGCCCGCGAGCACCCGTGCACACGTCGTCAGCCCCTCCGTTCCCTCTCCATCGAATGCCGCATCGGCTCTGAGCGCATCGCGGACACGGATGACCTGCGCACGCACATGAGCGCGCCTAGGGCCATTCGGCACGGCGCTCGAAACTTGCTCGAGACTGCAAGCAAGACTCTCGAGGACTCGAAGGTTATTTCGTGCAGCGCGCCGTATCTCATCGAACGCGAGAGCCAGCAGCTTTTCGAGCGTCGCTCCCCGCGCGATGAGTCGTACTTTCCCTTCGACACGTCGTGCGGGGCTCGGCACCTTTCTTCGCGCCATCTTCACGAGAACGACAGACAAGTATTGGACACAAGTGATCGCCGTCGTGCTGTCGTTCGTGCTCGGCGATAACGCCCGCGTGGCGATGTCCACTAGCTGGCGCACGCCGAACGCTGCGTCCTGATGGATCGTTCGGTAGCTCGCCAACCGATACATGCCACGCACTCTGTCTTCGAGCTCCGCTCTGCACTGCTCGGCGGCTATCGATGCCAGCGGCAGCCCTGCGGTCGCGAACTCGCCTACGCCGACGTGCATCCCAGAGCTGCCGCAGCTTACCTACGAGACTCATCACGAGCTTACCGAACTGCAACCAGCGTGCGATCAGAGGACGACGCGCCAGCCTGCACCTGGACCGGACCCCTTGCAACGACGTCAAAGTTAACCAGGCGGAGTCGTGCTCCGCCCGGTTGATTGGCGCTGTCCAATGCGCGCGTTAGTTCCCAGATTGCTCTTTCCCTCTCCAATAGCGATCCGCAGCATCACTCCACGCCCGCTGCGACATGTCCGGCCACTCATTGCTCTGGAAGTGCGGAGCCGAGCTCAACTTTGCCTGATCGATGACGATCCCGTTCCCGCTCATCATCCGCTGCGCCGTCTGCCAGGGAACGGCGGTCATCGTCTGAGCTCCTCCCTGGCCGCTATGACTCACGATCGCGTGCGTGATTTGACCTGACGCTGGATTGATGACGATGTCCTTGACGGAGCCCACCTGCTGCCCCTGGTTGTCCCGCACTTGCATGCCGATCAAGGACGAACCGCGATGACTGCTCGCCTGTCCTTGCGCCATCGCCATTCGCGTTGTTGCCTGCTCGGGCGCCTGTGACGCGGCAGTTCCGCGAACCGGCGTCTCACCCGGCGGCGATCGATCGGCTGCCGTGCCCTCACCGGGACGCGTTGCGGGCATTGGGTTTGCGGTGCCGGGAGTCGTGGTTGCGGGCGAACGCGTCTGCGTTGCACCCGGGGCGGTGGTATCCGCAGCAGTGCCCTCTGTTCTCTGTGTCGATGGCATTGGGTTCGCCGTTCCAGGTGTCGTCGTAGTCGACTCATCGGTTTGAGGCGACTGCGTGTGCTGCTGAGCTGTGCCTTGCTGCTGAGCTGGGTACTGCTGCTGAGCTGGGTACTGCTGCTGAGCTGTGTCTTGCTGCTGAGCTGGATATTCCTGCTGTGTTGTGTCTTGCGCGTGAACCAGGCTCACGTACATCGAGCCCGTGAGAACACTCGCAATGACTGTGCGTAGAACATGCGACTTACTCATGATCTCTCTCCTCCTCTCCTCGTCTGTATGAGCGAGTAACGCGAGCCCGCACGGCCATTCCGTTCTTGCGGATACCGAACGTTATATGGATACCAGCGGATAGAGCTGGTCTGAAGCTCGCCAACCGCTGCGGTCGCGACTAGAAGATCAGCGCAAGCAGGCCGATGACGACCAATAGGCCAATCAGGAAAATGATTCCCACCGTGCTTCCAAGAAACTTGAGCATCGATCCCCCTCTCGTAGTAGACATTCGCGCCACGTCGCAAACCGCCGTCTGTTAATCAACGATTCGATCGGCTATGTGTTCCGAATGCTGCTGCATATTGCTGAGGTTCGATTAACCACGTTTCGCCGCGAATCGGGACTGACGGCATTCGCGAGAGTGGTCGCACTCTCGCTCACGTTCGCAGGATCTGCTTCAAGCTGTTCTTCACCATGCGCCAGCCGCGCGGATCGCCCTTCATGAGAGACGCTGTATAGGCTTTCGCCTGCTCGAACGTGATGTGCGGCGGCAGAGGCGGCACTTCCGGATCCGCAATCATCTCGAGCAACACCGGCCGTTTGCTCTGAAATGCACGATCCCACGCAGGTGCGATCTGCTCGGGCTTGTCGACGCGCATTGCCTCGAAGCCGAGCAACTCCGCGTATCGCGCATACGGAAAATCGATCACGTTCTGCGCTTCGCGATATTTCGGATCGCCGGCGAGCACGCGCTGTTCCCAGGTCACTTGGTTGAGGTCATGATTGACGAGCACCATCACGACGAAGCGAGGATCCTTCCACTGCTTCCAGTATTGCTGAACGGTGAGGAGCTCGCCGTTACCATTCATCTGCATCGCACCGTCGCCCACGATCGCGAGCACGGGACGATCGGGGTGCGCAAACTTCGCTGCAATCGCGTACGGCACACCGCTGCCCATCGTCGCTAACGTCCCGGAGAGCGAGGCCATCATGCCGCGACGAATCTTCACGTCGCGCGCGTACCAATTCGTATGGGAACCGCTGTCGCCGCAGATGATCGTGCGATCCGGCAGACGCGGCGAAAGCTCCCAGAAGATGCGCTGTGGGTTGATCGGGTCGGCGCTCGCCATTGCCTTCTTCTCGAGCTCCTTCCACCAGTCGGCAACGTTCTTCTCGATTCTCGTTTGCCAGCGCCTGTCTTCCTTCATGCGCAACAGCGGCAGCAGCTTCCTCAACGTTTCCGCCGCATCGCCGACGAGATTGACCTCGGCGGGATACCGCATGCTCAAGTTGCGAGGCTCGATGTCGATCTGCACGGCCCGCGCCTGATTCTCTTCAGGCAAGAACTCAGAATAGGGAAAGCACGTGCCGATCATCAGCAGCGTGTCGCACTCTTGCATCATCTCCCAACTCGGTTTCGTGCCGAGCAGACCGATCGCGCCAGTCACATACGGCAAGTCGTCCGGAACCGCCGCCTTTCCCAGGAGCGCCTTCGCAATTCCAGCGCCGAGCAACTCGGCCGTCCCGACGACTTCGTCCGTCGCGTGCAGCGCACCCGCTCCGACGAGCATCGCGACCTTGTGACCTTCGTTCATGATGCGAGCGGCGTGTCGCAGCTCCTCATCGCTTGGAACAGGCGCGGCATTCGAATGCCCGGTTCCCGAGAGTACGTAGCCGTGCTGTCGAGGTGGAGATTCGATGGCATCCATCTGTTGCAGGTCATTCGGAATGATCAGGCACGTGACGGTCCGCTCCGCAGCGGCGATCCGCATCGCACGATCGATACAATGACGGAGTTGCCCGGGATGCACGACGGTCACCACATAGCTCGCGACATCCTTGAACAGATTCGCGAGATCCACTTCTTGTTGATAGGCACTGCCGAGCGCTGGACGCGACTGTTGCCCGACGATCGCGAGCACCGGGACGTGGTCCATCTTCGCGTCGTATAGGCCATTGAGCAGATGAATCGCGCCTGGACCCGACGTCGCAATACACACGCCCACCTCGCCGGTGAACTTCGCATGACCGCTCGCCATGAACGCTGACATCTCTTCATGGCGCACGCGCACGTAATCGAACTCCGCTTCTGCGCGGTTCAATGCGCCCATCAAGCCGTTAATACCATCGCCGGGATAACCGTACACGCGTCGCACGTTCCATTCTTTCAATCGCGCCCAAAGGTAGTCACCGACGGTCATGGCCATGCTTCTCTCCTAACGCTCTGATGGAAGGCACTCGGGCGAGGCATTCACGATGGGGTGATGGAGACTGGCTGCGTCTTACGCCCGGCTTCTCTAATCTCTCAACAGAGCCACTCGAGGAAGGTTCCTCTCCGCGAGAAGACCTTCCACGATCGGATATCCAACGTGGCGTACTCGCGGTCCTCTCCAGTCCCGGCGAACTCAGGACGTGCGCAGCGATTCGGGCCCGAGCTCCGTTGAGGCAGCCTCTCGCGAGCGTGCGAGCACCGCGATGAGCAGGCACGGAAGGAATGTGAGCGTGACGAACGTCGAGCAGAGAAGTCCGCTCAGCACGACGACGCCGACGCCGCGATAGAGCTCCGCTCCTGCTCCTGGAATCACGACGAGCGGCAGCAATCCGAACGTCGTCGTCAACGTCGTCATGAGAATCGGGCGCAAGCGGGATGCGACCGCCTCACGTACAGCTTCCACAGGCCCGATGCCCGGCTGCGCCAGGTTGTAGCGCGCACGCTCGACGATCAGGATGGGATTGTTGACGACGATGCCGAGCAAGATCAGGAAGCCGAGCATCGTGATCATGTCGAACGCGAGATGCAGCGAGCCAAGCCCGACCAGCGAGAAAAGCGAGCCGAGCCCGTTGATCATGGCGAGGCCGAGGATCCCTCCGGCAAGTCCCATCGGAATCGTCGCCATGATCAAGAGAGGATAGCCCCAATGCGTGAAGATCGCGACGAGCAGCAGATAGCTGAGCACCACGGCGATTGCGAAATTACCTGCGAGCGAAGCTCGCGTCGCATCGAGCTGATCCGCGGCGCCCGACACATCGAGATTGACGTCCGCGGGTGCCGAGCCGTCGGCGCGCAGCGCCGGAATCAGCGCCTCGTTCACAGTGTTGACGGCGGTCTCGAGCGCAATCGATCGCGGGGGAATGATATTGAGCGTCACGGTGCGCCGGCCGTCGACGCGCCGCACGATGTCGCTGTCGACGGTCTCCACCACGTCCGCGAGCGATTCGAGCGGCGCAACGGCACCACTCGGAGTCGCGATCGGTAGCCGACGCAGAGTGTCCAGCTGTTGGTCCGAGCCAGCAGCGCTGTACAAGTAGATATCGATCTTGTCATCGCCGAGGAAGAACTCGTCGACGAATGCGCCATCGCTGAGCGCGGCAACGGCAAAACCGAAATCCGCACCGGTGAACCCGAGCTCTGCAAGACGATTCCAGCGCGGTCGGATCTCGATGAGCGGCTGATCCAAGGACAGCGACGAAGGATCCGAATTGATCTGCGGATCGTCGAACAGTTGCTGGGCGCGCCGATACGCCGCATCCGCGACACTGTAGAGCGTTCCGAGATCGACACCTGAGATGTCTAGATTGACGCTGCGCGTACCTCCGTCGTTGCTCGAGATGATCGAGCCGCGCGAGGTGAATGCACGCATTCCGGGCACTTCGCGAAACCGCGCGTTCACAGCATCGATCAGCGCCTGAATGTCACTTGCACGCTTCGGCTCGGCCATGATGTTGATGCGCTGAGGAGAGACCTGCAGACTCAACGTCGTCAGAGCAGGAAACCGCGACTCACCGCGATGGAAGCGCTCGGGATCATCCTCCAGCAAGGGCGTGAGCTCCTGATTCAGTTCTGCGGCAATCTTCATCATCTCCGTGAGGTTGTAGCCGGGCGGCGCGATCATGTTCGCGAAGATCTTCGGCTCTTCGCCTTCGGGGAGATATTCCGCTGGCGGGGTCAGCAACAGCACGATGGCGGCGGTTGCGGCGATCGTCGCTCCCATGCACGCGTAGCGGCGCTGCTTCGTTGCGGTCAATCGATCGACCCAATCTAGGATGCGCGAGCGCATCCGTTCATCGCTCGGCACCTCATGCGTCTTGCCGCCGAATCCGAGTCGTGAGCTCGCAGACGGCACGAGCGTGATCGCCACCAGCATCGACGCGAGAATCGATGCCGATATCGCGATCGCAACATCGGAGTAGAGCTGCCCTGCTTCCTCCTGGATGAACATGATCGGCGCGAACACGAGGATGGTCGTCAATGTCGAGGCGAGCACGGCAGGCCATACCTCGCGCACGCCTTGCACCGCTGCCTCGAACCGCGACAGTCCGCGACGTCGCGCCTGCTCGATGCTTTCGAGCACGACGATCGTATTGTCGACCGTCATGCCGATCGCAAACGCCACACCGGCCAGTGAGATGACGTTGATCGTGCGGCCCATCATGAGCAGCCCCAGGAACGCCGCAAGCGTACACACCGGAATGCCGAGCACCGCAGTCAAGGTCGCGCCGCCTGAGCGCAGGAACAGGTAGATGACGAGGGTCGCGAGCAGCGCTCCGAGCGCCAAGTTCTGCAGCACATTACGCACGGAAGCTTGCACGTAGCGCACGTCGTCGCTGATCAATTGCATCTCGAGCCCGTTGCGAACCAGCAGATTGCGATTCAGCTCATCGACGACGGGTAAGATGGCCTCTTTGATTGCGATCACGTTCGAACCAGGTTCGCGACGGATCGACAAGCTGAGCGTCGGCTGACCGGCCGAGTACGCCTGACCGCGCAGCTCCGCGTGGCTGATCTCCACGCTCGCCACATCGCGCAATCGCACGATCGCATCGCCCTCACGGCTCAAGATCAGCTCTTCGACATCGGCGGCATCATCGAAGCGCCCGATCGTTCGGACGAGGTAGCGGCGCTTGCCACCCTCGATGTCGCCGCCCGAGCTGTCGCGATTGCGCTCGCGGATTGCATTGCGCACTTGCGCGAGCGTGATACCCCGCTCTGCGAGCAGCGCTGGATTGACATGAATCCTCACCTGCCGCGAAACGCCACCCCCGAGCCCGACTTCGGACACGCCAGGTACGCGCTCGAGGCGAGGCCGCACATGATCTTCGACGAAGTCGCGCATCACGTTGAGATCGAGCTGCAACGGATTGCCGCCGCGCCCCGTCAGCCGGAAGTACATGAACGCGTTCTCCGAAAACGAGCTCGTATATAAGCGCGGCTCATCGACGTTCTCGGGATAGAACGGCACTTGGCTCAATGCGTTGTTGACGCGAATCAATGCTTCATTGATGTCGACACCGAACGGAAACTCGAGCTCGATGCGTCCGGTACCAGTCTGCGCGATGGACACCATGCGCTCGAGGTTCGGTAGCGCGCGCAAGTAGCGTTCCTGCTCGATCAAGATCTCCTGCTCGACATCCTGCGGGGTCGCGCCAGGCCAACTGGTATGCACGGAGATCGTGCGCACCTCGAGATCGGGAATCATCTGAACGGGAGCACGCAGCGCGGCGACGATCCCGAGCACGCAGAAGACGAGAATGCCGACCGTGAGCAGCGTACCGCGGCGAATGATGTTCTCGAACACGATCAGGCGCTCACATCGAACACGATTAGCTCGTCGCCCGGCTGCGCGGGCCCGTGATCTCGACCGGCTGTCCGTCACGCAACGTCTCGTTGCCGCGGATCACGACGCGCTCACCGGCATTGAGCCCTTCGAGTACTTCGACCTGTTGTGCTCCACGACCGATACGCACGCGGCGCTCCCGTACGACGAGTTGTCCGCCCTCCTCCACGACTACATACAAGCTGTGCGTGCCATCGGGATAACGCAACAGTGCGTCGCGAGGAACGGCAAACGCGGGTGTCGACCCGTGCAGATCGATTTCCGCAGTGGCGGAGGCGCCGGGCAGCAGTCTGTGCTTCGGATCCTCGATCAAGATGCGAACGAGGAAGGTACGCGCGTCCTGGCTGCCGATAGGCACGAGCGCGCTGATGCGGCCGGTGAGCGTGCGATCGGTGCGCGCATGCGCACGTATTTTCACCGGGGAATCCTCGGCGATCTGCGCGAAATATTCCTGAGGTGCCTGCACATCCAAACGAAGGCGATCCGTGGCCACCAAATCGATGACTTCAGTGCCGCGCGTGACCCATTCACCCACGTCGGTGTAGCGATTTGCGACGACACCAGCGAACGGCGCCGGCAGCACGTGGCGACTCACGAGCTCCGCTTGCTGCTCGCGCGCAGCTTGCGCGGCCTGTCGCGCAGCGCGCGCGAGCTGCAACTCGGATTCGCGCCGCTCGAGCTCGGTTTGCGGCAGATGACGCTCACCGACGAGCCGTCGCGCTTCCGTGACGAGACGTTCTGCCTCCGCAAGTCTTGCCTGTGCCTGCGCGAGCTCCGCCTCCGCCGCCTGCAACGCGTGCCTCGCCAGATCCGCGTCCAGCTCGATGAGCGCTTGTCCGGCCTTGACCCGATCACCCGCGTCCACCCGCAAACGTTTGACGAGACCATCGACGCGCGGCGACAACCGCGCGCGACGCTCAGCAGTGATCGTACCTGTCAGGGTGAGCTCCTCGGTGATGACGATCTGCTTGGGCACGATGACCGCAACGGGTGCTGCCGCGCTTTCGGCTCGAGCGGTCGGGCTGCATAACAGCAGCACCGTCACGAAAACGACCGTTCCGCAGCACTCATATATATGTCGCAAGTCGGACCTCCTGATCCGGTGCAGGCTCGGTACGATCCGGAGATCACCGACTCGACCCATGTGTTGGAGCACAGTTGGACTCACGCGGACCCGGCAGGTTTCCATCATTGCACCGCGATACACGAAACGCGATGCCCACTCGAGACGAGTGCGCATCTTTTTCAGAGCGACCCTTCCCCACCGCGTCAAGTCTAAGGAACGCACGGTGATGTCGGTTCGGAAGCGCGCGGCTCGTCTTTACAATGCGCCAAGCAAACAGCGGGGTTCTCACGTGTCCAAGATCAAAGTACTTGCGTTCGCTATCTCGATCGATGGGTTCGGCGCTGGACCGAACCAAAGCTTGCAAGCGCCTCTCGGAGTCGGCGGAGAACGGCTTCATCATTGGATGTTCCACACGCGGACGTTTCAGCAGATGCTCAACAATCCCGGAGGGGACGAGGGCATCGACGAGGATTTCGCAAGGCGAAGTTTCGACAACATCGGGGCCTGGATCATGGGCCGCAATATGTTCGCTCCGACCCGTGGCGCATGGGTGGACGAGTCATGGAAAGGCTGGTGGGGTGACAATCCGCCTTATCACGTTCCAGTGTTCGTGCTCACGCATCACGCGCGAGCGCCGGTCGCAATGGCAGGCGATACGACCTTCCATTTCGTTACGGGCGGCATCCATGAGGCACTCGCTCGAGCGAAGGACGCTGCACGCGGAAAGGACATCCGTATCGGCGGTGGCGTTTCAACAGTACGGCAATACCTCGAAGCGAGGCTGATCGATGAGATGCATCTGGTCATCTCGCCGACACTGCTCGGCCACGGCGAAGCGCTCCTTGCTGGGATCGATCTCGATGCCGCGGGCTTCACTTGCACCCAGCACGTTGCCTCCGAGCATGCGATGCACGTGGTGCTGACGAAGCAGGCGTAGCTCACATCGGCAGGCTGCTCAACGAGCTTGCGCGGTGCCGTCAGCGAGGAAGGATGTATAGAACGGCACTTTGTCGTTGCGGCCCCAGGCCGAGCAGACGGCAATGAAGGCACCTCGTTCATCTGAAGCATCAGAATCTATGCTCGATGCCGAGCGCGGCGTAGTTGTTGCTTTCGCTGGTGCCGCCGATATCGCCGGTCGTGTAGAACGCGAAGACTTGGGTGGACTCTCCGAGCTTGTGATCGAGCCCGACCGATAGCTGGGACTCCAGCAGATTGTCGATAGGATCCGTCTGCGAATCTATTCGCCAGATGTCTGCAGTCAGGTACTGCAGCTTCGCGACGTTCTTACCGAACGTGTAGGCCAGCGATACACCGAACCCGTCTTCGTCGATCGAGCCTGCATCCGTCATCTGGTACAGCAGCATCAGCTGTGCGGGACCGAACGTATAGCCGCCGACGAGGCGCGTCGTGTCGACGCCCTCGCCATCCACATCGAAATCTTGAGCGACCGCGGCATAGATGACATCCGTCTCATAAACGAGCGACACAGAGGTCCGATCGCCTACGCCATCTTCCCCAGCAGCAGCATCCTCGCCGGGGAAGAAGTTCACCGTTGCGCTGAATGCCTCCGCAAAGGTGGGCGTGATGTATGCGATGTAATCGGTCAGTCGGTTCTCGCCGTTGAACGTGCTCGTGATATCGCCCTCGAGATCGTTGAACAGGTCGAAATCCCCCTGCGCTTCTTTCAGAGCAGTGTCGTGGCGACCCAGTTTAATCGTGCCGAAGCCGCCAGTGAGCCCGACGAATTGGTTGCGAGGCGTGATGTGATCATCGTCTTCGGAGTCGCCATCGATGTCGACGCCGAACTCCAACTGATAAATCGCCTTGAGTCCGCCATCCAACGGCAGCTCGCCTTTGACGCCGACGCGAGAGGCGTTGTTCTTGAATTCAGTCTGGTCCTCTACCGCTTCGTCGGAACTCTGCACGGTGACATTGACCCTGCCATAGACCTCGAGCTCCTCCGCACTGACCCCAGTGGTGAGCACGACGAGGCCAAGAGCGAGGATTAGCGTCCCGAGCCGATCGACGATCGCAAATCGCGCACGCATTCTTCTGACCTCCTCATTCCGCCGAGCGCCACCGCGAAAATGTTGCCCGTTGCTTCTGAACGAACGACCTGTGCTTCCGAGCGGCTCTGTTTGCCTGCAATGACTACTGATGCCGGCGCGTGGGTGTTCCCTCCACGCGGCAAATTCGCCGAGCTGGGAGCGAGAGACTCAGCACCGCTTCTTTGTGGGCATTACACGGATCATGCCCGATGAAGCGTGCGGTATCGCACTCAGAATCGAACCACTCGCCGTCTTGAACGTTTCTGCAATGACCTCGGCCCGGAGGCTCACGTAATCGAATACCGCCGCGACGCGTGCCCAATGCGGCTGCCTGTTCACAATCGAAAGGAGACGACGTGGCTACCTCGCCTGCCCCGGTTCTCTTGCGACCGCTCCATCCACTGCACGCGATCTTTCTCGCGTTCCCGCTTCCGCTGTTCCTGGGCGCGCTGCTGAGTGATCTCGCGTACGGGTCCGGCTACCACGTGCAATGGATCAACTTCGCTGCGTGGCTCATCGCCGGAGGATTGCTGATGGGAGCGTTCGCTCTGATTTGGGCGATCGTCGATGTCGTTCGCAGTCGAGGAGCACGCCGAGGACGCGCAGTCATGTACTTCCTCGCGCTGCTCGTCATGTGGGTCCTCGGGTTGATCAATGCGTTGGTTCATGGAAAGGATGCTTGGGCCACGATGCCTGCCGGTCTTTATCTATCTGTGATCGTCACGATCCTCGCGCTTGTAGCGGCTTGGATCGGTTACTCCGGGGTTCGGACCAACGAGGTGCCATGATGCGTGCAGCGATTCTGATCACGAGTACGATCGCGTTGGTGTTATGCGGATGTGGCGCCGAGCCTACGCCCGAGCAGTATGGCGCGAATCCGGAGCTCCCCGAACCACAACGCGGACTACTTCCCAGTATGAAGATCTCGAGGCCGGCGTCGTGGGGCGATGCTCGTCCGTTGGTTCCGGAAGGATACGAGATCCAGGCGATCGCCACCGATCTGATGATTCCGCGTCAAACATTGGTTCTTCCCAACGGCGACATCTTGATTGCAGAAGGCTCGGGCGGCAACGCACCGGCACTGCGACCGAAAGATATCATCGCCGGCTACATCAAGAGTCTGGGTAAGAGCGATGTAAAAGGTGGCAATCGCTTGACGCTACTGCGCGATGCGGATGGCGACGGGACGTACGAAACACGCGAGGTATTCGCCGAAAACCTGAATGCGCCGTACGGTCTGGCGCTGATAGGCAATGCACTTTATGTCGCGAATCAAGACGAGCTGGTGCGCTTCGACTATGAAGAAGGGCAGACGCGAGCAAGCGGCCCACCGATATCTGTGACGGAGCTGCCTTCCGCGATCAATCATCACTGGACGAAGGCGATGACGGCGAGCGCGGACGGTCGCTTCTTATATGTAGGCATCGGATCGAACAGCAACATCACAGAGCGTGGTATGGATGCCGAGGTCGATCGCGCGATGATATGGCAGATCGATCCGCAGACAGGCATGCACAAGCAGTATGCCACCGGCCTTCGCAACCCGACGGCTCTCGCCATTCAGCCGGGGACGGATCAGTTGTGGGCTGTCGTGAACGAGCGCGACGAAATTGGGCCCGGTCTAGTGCCGGACTATCTCACGTCGGTGCGTGAAGGTGCTTTCTACGGCTGGCCCTACAGCTATTGGGGTCAGACCGTCGATCCGCGCGCGCAGCCGCAGAAGCCCGAGAAAGTCGCCGCTGCAATTGCACCCGATTACGCACTGGGCTCGCACGTCGCGGCACTCGGCCTCGCATTCTCGAGCGCCGTGATGGGAGAGCGCTTCGCCGAAGGTGCGTTCGTAGGCCAACATGGAAGTTGGAATCGCAGCGATCCAGTCGGATTCAAGGTCGTGTTCGTACCCTTCCGCGGCGGTAAACCTGCGGGCGAGCCCGTCGATGTCGTGACCGGCTTCCTCGGCGAGGGCGGCAAAGCGCGCGGTCGACCGGTCGGTGTGACCGTCGATCCGCGCGGCGCGTTAATTGTTGCCGATGACTTGTCGAATACGATCTGGAGAGTCACGCCGCGCGAATCGCAACCGACGACGGAATCCCTATCGGAGTCAGCTGCGCCGACGCAAACGGGGTGAGCGACCGTTCATCTGTTCGGCGTCGACGCTCTGGCCCGTTACGCTGCTCCGAGCAGCAGTTTTGCTGCGCGCATCGCTCCGTCGCCGAGTATCGTGCCTGCTACTTCGCGCGCTCGCGCACGGGTACCACGACTCAGAGCAGTCTCGAGCGCAGCCGCTAACGAATCATGTGTTGGCGTCGAACCATCGTGCGCCGCACCGATACTCAAATCCCAGACTCTGCTGGCCCAATACGGCTGATCGCCGAATTGAGGCACGACTACCTGCGGGCGGCCCGCGCGCGCGGCGGCCAGCGTCGTGCCGGCACCACCGTGGTGAACCACTGCAGCGACTCGAGGGAACAACGCTTGTTGATTGATCTCGCCGATTAGAAAGCAATCTTCGCGATCGTCCACCAGAGCAAGATCCGCCCATCCACGCGAGAGTAGGACTCGACGACCTTGCGCTCGCACGACTGCGATCGTCATTCGCGCGAAGTCTTTCGGCGCAGGAAGACTTCCTAAACCGACATAGACCGGAGGTGTGCCAGCGTCGAGAAAAGCCAGCAACGCATCTGGCAGCGGGCGCTCATCTTGCAGGATCCACGCGCCAGTCTGCACGACATCGAGCGTGGCTGGGCGCTGCCACGGCGCGAGAGAGGGATCCGCGGCGAGCCACGGCCGATCGGTGTAAACGTGATCGCGCACATTATCGAGCTTCGGCAGTCCGATCGATGCACGTAACGGATTGAGTCCGACGCCGAAGATCTCGTTCATGATCTGAACGTCTCGCCCCCAGAGTATCTCGTTGTCGGTGACATCTTGCGGCAGCGGGTGACTTCGATATTCGAACGGCCGCTGATGAGGCGACGGGAGATAGATCGGGCAGTAGGCAGCGTACAGGTAGCGCATGCCGCGTTTCTCGGCGACGCATCGTGCAGCGGCCGCAGAAGAAAAGAGGCCTGTCGTCACCATCGCATCGCATCCTGCCGCACCGAAACTCTCGGCAGCCGCAGAGATCGCCTCGTACTGTGCAGCCATCACCTGCGCTGCAAGCTTCGGCAGATCAATCGTCGCCCGCTTGGGCATGATCTCCGCGAGCCACTTGCGCACCTGCGTGAAGGCGGGCAAGAGCGGCACGCCGGCAGCGGCGAACAACTCGATGAACTCCTGATCCGAAGGTGCACACACGCGCGCATCAGCGCCGAGTTCTCGCAACGCAATGGCAAGGCCAAGCACAGGCTGAACATCGCCACGCGATCCGAAGGTGGTAAGCAGCACACGCATCCGAAAGCTCCCGTGAAAAAGGAGCGGCGATGCTGCGTCAACGCCCGGGCCTTACGGCAACCCCCCAGATGCGGTATATTCTCAGCATGGCGAGGGACGTTCCGTTTCCTATCCGCCAAATCCCCACATCTAATCCGCGAGCTCACGAGACCGCATCCGTGCGGCCGAACGGCTTACGCGTCTTCTCGCTTGCGATCGGAAGCATCCGCTCCGACAAGCGTCGATCAAGGCAGCGCATCCGGGTATTCCTGAGCACGGTAAGGACAGAAGCGCCGGTCTTCTTCGTTACGACCAGTGAAACCGGAGGCGTGCCATGAAAGCGTCACTGTCCGCGCTCGCTGCGCTCAGCACATCAACGGGCGCAGCAATGCTCCTGTGCACGTGCGTCATCGCGGCTGAGAGCGCCGCACCGGGGATCAACGAGCGGTACTCGACCGAGGAAGGACGCAAGGCGGCGACGGAGATCTTCGAGGCCGAGGATCGCGACACATATCAGAAGCCCGAGCAGATCGTTCAACATCTTCGACTGCAGCACGGCGATGTTGCCTGCGAGATCGGCGCTGGTACGGGGTACTTCACGTCCTACCTTGCTCGAGCGGTCGGCCCGAATGGAAAGGTCTACGCGGAGGATCCTCAGAAAGAATTCGTGCAGAGCATCGAAGATAAGATCGAAGCGGGCGGCTTGGACAATGTGATCCCCGTCGTCGGCACGTACGTGGATACGAAACTCCCGGACCGATCCTGTGACGCCGTAGTCGTGCTCGACGCCTATCATCATTTCGAGTGGCCCACTCCAATGCTCGATGCCATGGCAAAGGATCTGAAGCCCGATGGCCGGCTCGTCATCATCGACTTCTATCGAAAGCAGAATCCACTATTCGATCGATTTAGGATCGATGCGAAACAACACGTGCGACTCGATCGAGATGAGGTGATCGCGGAGATCGAGAAGCAGGGGTGGCGACAGGTCGACGAGAAGGCATTCCTGCCCTACCAATACTTCCTCGTTTTCGCACCGCCAAAGGCTCTCTGATCGAACACGACTGCCGTCGATGTCGGACATGGCTTGATATGAATCGAGCAGGTGTTCGAACCGAGGCTCGAATTGGCCATCTCTCAGCGAGCGTGCAACGCTTTGCCAGGCAAGGGCACGAGACTAGTCTCGATGACTCGATACTGCATGTCCCAGTGGTTGCGCGCGAGCGGGAACAATGTCTTCGACACGCGCGCTCGACGCTCGCCACGGTTACCCATCGACTCCCAGTTCTTCTGCATCGCTTCGCGCAGCTTGACATCCCAAGGTAGCTCGTAATGCGTGATGACCGTGTACGTGTCTCGAAAAAACGAGCCGAAGTTGATCGAAATGTCGGTTCTGACCCCGCCATCGATCACCACACCCGGTGTCGGAACGTACAAGTCTGTTGAAGGCCCGAGCGGCTGATTCTTGTACTTCACTCGCCGCGCTTCGGCACCCGTCGGTGGTAACGTGGTCACGAACGTCACACCACGATAACCGGGAATGTCGCGCATCACTGCATACGTCTCGCTGTACGCCTTCAGGAAGTCATCGAGCTTGTCCGCATCGACCTGGAAATATTCCTTGTACCAGGACACTTCTGACGGATGAGGATTCAGTTGCAGACCGTCGGCATCCGCACCGCCGGACTCGGTTCCTGGCCTGACCGGCAGCGCCGTCGCCAGCAAATGGAAATCTTCTTGCCAAAAGTTGGCGGCGAGCGGATAGACGGTCTGCGAGAGATGATCGGCGAGCTTCATCCCCGAATTCTTCTGCGCGAACACCTTCTCCATATTCAAGCGAAACTCATCCGCGTCTTCCCAAGTTTGCAGGCTGTGGGCAATCAGTATGGTGTGCGTGCGACGAATGAGGTTGCCGACGTTGACGACGCGCTCAGTGACAATCTTGCCGTCCAGGTGAACGCCGTAGTGCGGCACGAACATTCTTTCGCCGAACATGTTCGGGCGCTCGGGGTGCTGCGCATCCGGAATGTTCGTCAACACCGCGTAACCGCGATAGCCAGGCACTTTGCGCGCGAGCGAGTAGACTTCTTCGCGATAGGTTTCGACGAACTCGTCGAGGTTGTCAGGCAGCACGTCCCAGTATTCTTCGACCCATGCAGCAGGGCCGCTATGAAATGCCTTAGCGCGCTCTCGCGCTTCGGCGAGCGACTCCTCAGTCACTGTGTACTTGGCCTGTCCCGGCGGCGGCGTTTGAGCGTCCGCAGCGAGCCCCAAGCTCAGACCGACGTAGAAGCACATCAGCAGGCTGAGCGTGCGTAGCGCGGAAGGCCTCCTCATTCGAAGTCTCCTCGGATGCATCGATTACGGGTGTTGCTCGCGTTGGATGGAGCCGCAGGGCAAGCGCGCTTCAGAGCCAGAGAATCCTGACGATGGACCAGCCTGTGAGCTGGTCGATTATCCGAGGCGGTTTCAGCGACCCAAACCGGATGAGCTCAGCGAGTGCGCGCCGCTTTGTCAGGCAACGGAACGAGGCTGGTCTCGATCGCTCGGTACTGCATGTCCCAGTGATTGCGAGCGTGCGGGAACAACGCCTTCGTCACTCGCCCGAGGCGATCGCCGCTGTTGCCCATCGACTCCCAATTCTTCTGCATCACTTCGAGCAGCTTGGCGTCCCACGGGACTTCGTAGTACGTAATGATCGTGTATGTATCGCGGAAGAACGAGCCGAAGTTGATCGACGTGTCGGTCTTGACCGCGCCGTCAATCACGACGCCGGGCTTCGGAACATACAATTCCTTCGAGGCCCCTAGCGGCTGATTCTTGTACTTCGTTCGCCGCGCATCGGCACCCTTAGGCGGCAACGTCGATACGATCGTCACGCCGCGATAGCCCGGAATGTCGCGCATCACCGCGTAGGTCTCGTTGTACGCGTTCAAGAAGTCATCGAGCTTGTCGGCATCGACCTGGAAGTATTCCTTGAACCATGCCGTATCTGACGGATACGGGTCGAGGTTCAGACCGTCGGCATCCTGACCGCCGGATGCAGTTCCGGCCTTGACCGGTAAACCGGTCGTAATGAGATGAAAACTTTCTTCCCAGAAATTCGCCGCCAGCGGATAGACGGTTTGAGACAGATGTTCCGCGAGCTTCTTCCCGGGGTTCTTGCTCGCAAGGACCTTCTCCATATTCGGACGAAACTTGTCCGCATCTTCCCAGGTCTGCAGGCTGTGGACGATCACGATGTTGTGAGTGCGGCGAATGAGGTTGCCGACGTTGACGACGCGTCCCGTGAAAGTCTTGGCGTCGAGATGCACGCCGTAGTGCGGAACGAACATTCTCTCGCCGAATAAGTTCGGGCGCTTTGGGTGCTCTGCATCGGGGATGTTCGTGAGTACGGTGTAACCGCGATAACCGGGTACTTTGCGTGCAAGCGAGTAAACTTCATCTCGATAGGTCTTGACGAACTCGTCCACCTTGCCCGGCATGACATCCCAGTATTCTTCGACCCAAGCAGCAGGACCTGCGCGCAACGCCTTGGCGCGCTCCTGTGCTTCGGCGAGCGATTGCTCGGTGACCGTGTAGGGCCCTTGTCCGGGCGGCGGCGTTTGCGCGTACGCAGCGACGCCGAGGCTCACGCTGACATAGAGCATCAACACGCTGAGCGTGCGCAGCACAGAAGTTCCCCTCATACGAAGTCTCCTCGATTCATCGCGTGCATTGTTGGCTGGTCGTACAGCGGGTCGCACGCTGTACACCCGAGAATGAAGTTCGGCTCAGGCTTCCACGAGCTCCATCAAGGCCTCGCCCGCGCCATGCATCACTGCAGCGCGTCGACCCACGAACGGTTCGATGGCGTTCTTCGCGGGCGCGCTGATGAACTTGTCCTTCATCTTGTCGAACGCCGAGCACTCGAACGTGACCATCGCAAGCCCCGGAGGTAAACCCTCGCCGACGCGAGCCCGAGGTTTGCCGTTCTCGCCTTTGTACTGATCCACCTCGATCTTGCAGCCGTCCGTGAGCGGCACCACCGCGAGCTCGAGCGATGGAAGCTTGCGAATCGGGCTGGGATTGCTGCCGAAAGTAGTGCGGTAGTAATCCAGTCCTTTGGGCAGATCGGGCGCAGTCTGGACCGTCATGAAGACGCGCCCCACGAACGACTTCGCGACTGCGAGATCAGGCCGAGGTTCCTTGATCCACGTTAGATTCAGTTTCTCGCCCGCAGGACCGATCGCGCCCATCGCAAGCAGGTACGGATAGGTCGGAACAGCCGTGGGAGGTCGAGTGACCTTGAACGGAGAGTCCTTCAAGCGCTCGTACAGCTCCGGGGTGTTTTGCACGGTGATCTCCGTGCCATTCCAACCCCACGACTGCGACGGATCGTAGTCGGCAGGCGTGGCTTGCTCAACGAAGCGCAGAAAGCACTCCTCCTCGCTCGCCGGACCGAGAATGACGTACGACTTACCCTGCAGCGCCGGCGCACCCCAGCCTTTAACAGTGGCAGCAGATAGCTTGCCTCGCCGAACGAGACGATAGCCCATGAACTTCGTCCACGCCGCTTCGACGGCAGGCAGGTTCGTCGCGGTGATCGTGACTGCGCGGATGGCGCCGAGCGTCGGCTGAGCCGCCTGCGCGATTGCATCAGACCAGCGCGCGCCCATCGGAAGGAGCAAACCCGCAGCCGCGCCCTGAAGCAAATCTCTTCGAGTCAATGACATCCGACCTCACTCCCCGCACGCGATTTACGTGCTTGTATGCCAGGGGAGCTTATCGTCCGCCTTTCGCTTGTCAATACTTAGTTACCTTAGTCATCTATCTTGACTATGCTGTCTTTGCGATCAGCCGTGCGTCCGAGTGCAAAGTTTTGCGTGGGCGAGGAAGGTCCGTGCGCCGACCCGGCTGCGATCGTCCATTGCTACGCTAGGCCCGCCAGTACCGCACGCTGCTCGTCTCGCAATTGCGCGGGAACGCGGTCTTCGAATTCGTGCAGGTAACGGCCGATCGCTTCCAACTCTTTGCGCCATGCGCTCGGATCGATCGATAGAAGCGACTCCAACCTCGCGCGATCCATGTCGAGCCCCTGAAGATCGAGGTCCTCGCTCCGCGGGATGAATCCGATCGGCGTTTCCTGCGCACCCGCTCGATCCTCGCAGCGCTCGACGATCCATCGCAGCACGCGCAGGTTTTCTCCGAAACCCGGCCATAGATAGCGGCCATCGAGCCCCTGCCGGAACCAATTGACATGGAAGATGCGCGGCAAACGCTGGCTGCGGGGCTGAAACGACAACCAGTGCTGCCAATAATCGCCGAAGTTGTAGCCGCAGAACGGCTTCATTGCCATCGAATCGCGGCGCACGACACCCACCGCGCCAGTCGCCGCCGCTGTCGTTTCCGATGCCATGCCTGCGCCGAGCAGCACGCCGTGCGCCCAGTTGCGTGCCTCGTAAACCAAAGGAGCCACTTCGCGCCGGCGGCCTCCGAAAAGAATCGCCGAGATAGGTACTCCCTCCGGTGCTTCCGCGATATCCGAGTAAACAGGGTTGTTCGTTGCTGCGACGGTGAAGCGGGCATTAGGGTGGGCCGCCGGACCGTGTGCTTTCGAGTAGGGCCGGCCCTGCCAATCGACTGCGGGCACGCCGGCGTCGAGTCCTTCCCACCAGGGTTGCTTGTCTGCGGTCAACGCGACGTTCGTGAAGATCGTGTCACGTTGGATCATTGCGAATGCATTCGGATTCGTCTGCGCATTCGTGCCCGGAACGACACCGAAGTATCCCGCTTCCGGATTGATCGCCCGCAGCGAGCCGTCCGGCCCGAGATGCATCCAGCAGATGTCGTCCCCGACCGTCCACACTTTCCAACCAGGCATCGATGCTGGCGGAACCAACATAGCTAAGTTCGTTTTCCCGCACGCGGAAGGGAACGCAGCAGCGATGTAATGTGTCTGACCCTGCGGGCTCTGCACGCCCATGATGAGCATGTGCTCGGCCAACCAGCCTTCCTGGCGCGCCTGCCAGCTCGCGATGCGCAGGGCGTGGCACTTCTTTCCGAGCAGTGCATTCCCGCCATATCCGGAACCGAAGCTCTTGATCGAGAGCTCTTCGGGAAAATGCATGATGAAGCGCCGCTCGGGATTGAGATCGCCCGTCGAGTGCAATCCTTTGACGAACGTCTCGCCGCTGTCGATACGGCGCAGCGCGCGCTCGCCCATGCGAGTCATGATCTGCATGTTCATCACGACATACGCACTATCGGTCAACTGAACGCCACAGCGCGCGTGCGGCGAATCGATCGGCCCCATGCAATACGGCACGACGTACAACGTTCGGCCACGCATCGAGTTGTGAAATAGCAAATCGATCTGACGGTGAGCCGCTTGCGGATCCATCCAATTGTTGTTGGGGCCAGCATCGGCGCGTTGCGCTGTGCATACGAACGTTAGGTGCTCCACACGCGCCACGTCGGACGGATCTGATCGGTAAAGAAAGCAGTTGGGGTGAGTCGCCGGATTCAGCTCGATGAGCTCACCGTTTTGCACCATGCCGCGTGCAAGCTCCTTGAGCTCGGCATCGCTCCCTGTGCACCACCGAATCTGGTCGGGCTTCGTAAGCGTGGCGACGGAGTCTACCCACGCTCTTAGCGACGCAGCGGACGTGGTCATTCTAGTCACGTTCCCCTCGAAGACTCATTCGTACGACGGTTCGACGTTTCGGACGGAGATTCCGTGGATGCCTGCTTTGTTCTTGATCGCAGAAACCGTCCTGCGCAATCTCGTGGCGATGATGTGCGTGGGAACACCTGCATCCGCCAGCTCTCGCAATTGTCGGATCTCGTCCCGCGACCAGGTTCGAGAAACTCGTCCAGTGGATCGTCCTCGACAACCGAGTGAGGTCACCATCCCCGCCAAGAGGGCTTTTTCCGTTCGTTCGGACATCTAGTCTCCTTCGCGTTTGAGAAATTTCGGCAGCCGCGATGCGCGGGACGCGCCGTCAAGAAGCTTGCGTTGTGCAGCTCATCAACCCGTGGTGTTGTCCGCAGGTGTGTCGCCCGTTCGTGCGTCGCCCGCTTCTGCGTAGAGTGGCGGCGCACCGATCACCTTCGCTGCCGCGAGCGCTTCGATCTCGTATCGACTCAAACCCAGCTCAGCCAGCGCCGCAGCGGTGTCTTCCCCGGCTCGAGCGAGTTTTCCTTCCAGCGCGGGGCGATGGCCATCGAGCTCCAGAGGAAGGCTCGGCAGCTTCGTGCGCACACCATTCGGCAAGGTCACATCAGCGAGGCCAGAGCTCGCGAGCAGATGAGGATCGTCGAACATATCCTCGGGCCGATTGATCGGAGCGAACGGAATACCCGCGCGCTCCAAGATGGCAACGAGCTCGTTACGATCGAAGCCGCGGAACAGCTCACGCACCTTCGGCAACAATGCATCGCGCGCGCGGACCCGCTGCGTGTTCGTCTTGTACTCTGGATTCGCACCGAGCTCCGTAAGGCCAAAAGCCTCGCAGAACGTGACCCAGAGCGCGTCGGAAACCACACCTACGAAAACCTGCTGCTCATCGCGCGTATCGAACACGTCATAGATCGCCCACGCGGAGACGCGCACCGGCATCGGACGTGCGGCCTGACCTGTCACGGCTTTCTGCGCCATGTGCTGACCGATCAAGTAAACCGTCGTCTCGAACAGCGCGCTGCTCACCTTCTGCCCGCGACCGGTCCGATGGCGCTGCTCGATCGCAGCAAGAATGCCGATCACGCCGAACATGCCACCTGTTACGTCGATCACCGATGCGCCCGCGCGCAACGGTCGGCCCGGAGGGCCTGTCATGTAGGCGAGACCGCCCATCATCTGCGCCACTTCGTCGAGCGCAGTGCGATGCTCGTAGGGGCCTGACAGAAAGCCCTTCTCCGAGCAGTAGATCAGTCGCGGGTTTTCTTGTGCGAGCGCCTCATAGCCGAGACCGAGTTTCTCCATGGTCCCCGATCGGAAGTTCTCCACCACCACATCGGCTCGGGCAGTCAACCTACGCGCGATCGCCACGCCGCGCGGATCCTTGAGGTTGAGACAGATGCTGCGCTTGCCGCGGTTGTACATCGGGAAGTAGCCAGCGCCGGAACCGACGAGCTCGCGCGTCGCATCGCCCCCGATGGGCTCGACGCGGATCACTTCCGCGCCAAGGTCCACGAGGATCGCGCCCACCGCCGGACCCATCACCATGTGAGTGAACTCGATGACGCGCAGCCCCGAGAGCGGAAGATCGCCCATGTTCGTATTCTCAACGACGGACATGTTCACTATCACTCGCAGCCGGTGTGAAGCCGATCGGCAAGCCAGCCTCCGGCACGAATCCATACATCGATTCTTCCGGCAGCGCATTGAGCAGGATGCTTCGGACTTGCAGGAGTCGATCGAGGTCGATGCCCGTATCGAGTCCCATGGCTTCGAGCATGAAGACCAAGTCTTCGGTGACCACATTGCCTGAAGCGCCCGGGGCGAATGGGCAGCCGCCTAAGCCGCCGAGCGAAGAATCGAACGTCGTGATGCCGACCTCTAATCCCGCGAGCACATTCGCGAGACCGAGCCCGCGAGTGTTGTGCAGATGCAGTCCCGTGAGCGCCGCTACACCGACGGCAGAGCGCACCGCGTTCACCAATCGCTTCACCTGAACCGGATTCGCATAGCCGCTGGTATCTGCGAGCCCCACTTCGTCGCAGCCCGCTTGCATGAGTTTCTCGGCGAGCTCAACGACCTTGCGCTCGGGCACCGCGCCTTCGATCGTGCATCCGAATGCAGTCGAGAGGCCACCCTCGAAATGAGGTCGCGCATCGGCTGGAAGCTCACGCAGTCTCGCGGAGATCGCACGCACTTCGTCCAGCACCTGTGCGTGCGTGCGGCGCAGGTTCTTCATGCTATGCGTCTCGGACGCGGACAGCGGCAGCGTGATCTTATGTGCTCCGGCTTCGATGGCTTGCTGCGCTCCTTTCAAGTTCGGCACCAGGACCGCAACCGTGAGGCCCGGAATGGTTCGCGCGTGGCGCACGACGTCGGCCGTATCTGCAAGCTGTGGCAGCAGATCGGGACGCACGAAGCTGCCGACCTCGATCTCCCGCACACCCGCCGCGGCTTCCGCTGAGATCCACGCGCACTTGGCCTCGAGCGACATGATGCTGCGAATGCTCTGCAATCCATCGCGCGGCCCAACCTCACTGACGAGAATTCGACTTGGCATGATTGGCGCGAGTCCTCAAGGTTCCAGATAGATCCACGGCCTGCGTGCTCGATCCGCTGCAAGGAAGGCGTCGATCTCTGCGCTCCTCGTGAGCGTCAGATCGATCTCATCCAAACCGGAGAGCAGCATCTCCTTCAGATGCGCATCGATCTCGAAGCGATGACGCTCGCCATCATGCGCAATGACCTCCTGCGCCTCGAGATCGATCGTCACTCTGTGTTGCTGAGGATTCGCTGCAACCTTGCTTGCAAACGCGAGCACGACCGACTCAGTCAATCGGATCGGCGCGATGCCGTTGCGCACGCAGTTGTTGTAGAAGATCGGCGAGAAGCTCGGTGCAATCACTGCGCGAAATCCATACTCGCGCAATGCCCACACGGCGTGCTCGCGGCTCGAGCCACACCCGAAGTTCTCTCCAGCGAGCAAGATACGCGCACCTTGATACTTCGGCTGGTTCAAGATGAACTGCGGATTCGGCTCGCGCCCGCCAATCTGGGTATATCGCCAACCCGCGAACAATCCGTCAGCAAGGCCGGTCTTCGCGCCCGATTTCATCTCGCGCGAAGGAATGATCGCGTCGGTGTCGATGTTCGCGTAGAGCAATGGCGCGGCAACAGCGGTGATGCGATCGAGCTTGTCCATGTCTTCAGGCCACCATGCTTCGCACATCCGCAATGCGACCGGCGATCGCACTCGCGGCGACGGTCTCGGGGCTTGCGATGTGCGTTCGAGTATTCGGACCTTGGCGGCTTTCGAAGTTGCGATTAGTCGAAGAGACCACTCGTTGTCGCTCACCGAAGCTTTCACCGCCAGCGAAGAAGCACATCGAGCAGCCGGACTCGCGCCATTCGAATCCTGAATCCCGGAAAACTTGATCGAGCCCTTCGGCTTCGGCTTGCCGCTTGACGGCAGTCGAGCCAGGTACGCAGATGGCCTTCACACCCTTCGCGATTCGACGGCCGCGCAGAATCGCGGCAGCACGGCGCAAATCGCTGATACGGCTATTCGTGCAGGAGCCGATGAACGCAGCATCGATCTTCATGTCCGTCATCGCAGCGCCGGGCTCGATTCCCATGTACTCGACGGCTCGCTCGTACGCTTCGCGCGTCGCGCCAGAGTCCTCGCGATACGGGACATGCCCAGTGACCGGGACCGCGTGCTGCGGGCTCGTGCCCCACGTGATCATCGGTGCGAAACGATCCGTTCGCAGGGTGATTTCGCGATCGAAGATCGCCGCGGCGTCTGAATGCAGTGTCCGCCAGTAACCAAGCGCACGATCCCACAGCTCGTCTCGCGGCGCGAAGGTTCTTCCGGCCAGGTACTCGAAGATCTTTTCATCGGGAGCGACCATTGCAGTCACAGCCGAGAACTCCGTGGCCATGTTGCATAGCGTGAGACGCCCCTCGATGTCGAGCTCGCGAACTGCGCTCCCTGCGAATTCGACGACGTAGCCATTGCCGCCCGCAGAGCCGTACGCGCTGATCAGCGTAAGACTCAGATCTTTCGCGCTCACGCCGCGCCCAAGCTCACCCTCGAATGTCACGCGCATGCTCTTGGGCTTGCGGACTCGCAATGTGCCGGTCGCAAGCGCGTGCTCCGCTTCCGTTGTACCGATACCCCATGCAAATGCGCCGAGCGCGCCTTGCGTGCATGTATGGCTGTCCGGACATACGAGCGTTGCGCCCGGCAGCACGATACCGAGCTCGGGCGAAATGACGTGCACGATGCCCTGCTCGGGAGCGGTGACGTCGAACAGGCGAATCGCGGCTTTCGTCGCACGTGCGCGCGTCTCCTGAATCAGCGCTTGCCCGCCTGGAACGCGCGTTGTGTCGCTGCGCCCGGGATACGTATCGACGATGTGATCCATGGTGCAGAATGCCCGCGACGGATCCGCGATCGGCCGCTCGGCGCGCTCGAGCTCGCGTAGTGCGATCGCGCCGGTGCGCTCGTGAAGCAGCACGCGGTCAATTGCGATGAGGCTCGTATCGCCGCCGAGCTCGGCGACGATGTGATCGCTCCAGATCTTGTCGAACAGCGTGCGCGGCTGTGCGGCTTGTGAGCTCCCGTCCGCGCTTTGCATGCGCTCAGTCATCGCTTGACGTCAGTATGGACGCTTCAGATAACGGCCGCGCGGCTCACCCACGATCGCACCGTTATCGTAAATCAAGTCGCCGCGCAGATAGGTGCTCATGATCCTTCCCTGAAGATCCAGCCCTTCGAACGGCGTATACCCCTGCGCGGACGGCGAATCGGATGCACGTACCGTGAACGATTGATCCGGATCCACGAGCACGACGTCCGCATCGAAGCCGGGTGCAAGATCTCCTTTGCTGCGCAACCCGAACCGGCGCGCCGGATTGAAGGAGGTCAACTCGGCCACTCGATTGAGCGACAAGCCACGCCGCTTGCCCTCCGTCAAGAGCGCGGACAGCAGATACTCGGCACCGCCGAAACCGGACTTCGCAAGAAAGACTTCTTTCGGCTGATTGCGATCGAGCTTCATCTCGTGACGACAGCACGCGTGGTCGGAGCACACCCAGTCGATCTCCCCTTCGAGCAACTTCTCCCACAAGTACTCCACGTCCTCACGCGAGCGAATCGGCGGATTGACTTTTGCGTAGGCACCCGTCGGAGCGTCGTAGTCGAGAACGAGATGTGCAATCGTGACTTCACGCTTGAAATCGACGTGCGGGAACGCGTTCGCCATCGAGAGCGCTGCATCGAGTGCCTTGCGCGATGATAGATGCAGTAGGTTGATGTTGGTGCATTCCGTCTCGTGCGCCAGATACGAGGCGATACAGACGGCGAGACCCTCCGAGTGCGGCGGTCTGGCGGCGCTGTAGGCGCGAAGGCCGGTGAGCTTGCCCTCCTCCCGCACGATCTTCGTGTAAGCAGCCATGATCTCCGGCGTCTCGCAGTGGAGGCTGAGCGAGATCGAATCGCGCATTTTGGGATAGGCTCGCAGCGCTTCTGTGACTCCGCGCATCACGAACTCGAAATGCGCGACATCGTATTTCTCGTCGGGGCGGATCATGAGGAACTGGTGCTGATGACTGGATGCGCCATGCAGCCCGTATCCGCCGTAGAACATGAAGATCTTGAACGAGGTCACCCCGAACTTCTCGATCAACATCGGGATCTCTTTGATCTGGGTCCGATCGACTGGCGCGAGGTGGTATGCGTAGTCGACGTAGAAGCGACCTTCGCTCGTTTCCAGCACTTCCGGATAGAACTGTTCGTACGGACCGCCCTTGTTGAGGTAGTACTGGCCCGTGCGCATATAGTTGAGGCTCGAAGTGACGCCGCCTTGAGCAGCAGCACGGCTCTCGGTCAGCGCATCTTCCGCCAGAGGGGAATAGATGCCGGTGTGCATGTGCGCATCCACCAGGCCCGGGAATGCGAGACGCCCCTTGCCGTCGACGACGCGCTTAGCCGCGTCCGCTCGGACAAGCGGGCCTGCACTCACGATCTTGCCATTGCTGACGGCGATATCCCCACTTTCGACGAGCGCCGCCCGCGGCCGCACGATCCGCACGTTCTTGATCAGCAGATCGTATTTAGTGTTCACATCCACCTTGAAAGCCTCCATCTAATCTTATTTGAAGCTGCGATGGCTCCGGCGCGGGGTTTTTGGTACGTCGTCATGGCAGCTGACCACGATGACTAAGGTAACTTAGTTGTACTTCATATGGAAGCCGTAGAGATGTCAAACGCGGGGCGCACGACCGGTGCGCCCCTGGGTGCAGATCCTCGAGGTGGGCTGCCGGAATAGCTGAACCGCATTCGCCGTGGCACACTATGCTCATATGAACGCGAAGAAGAAGCGATTGGCTCTGGCCGCGGACAGCGGTAATGGCGCCCTGGCTCCCCGTATGAATGCATCGTTCTCGCGCGTCGGCATTCGCGCACCGAAGCTGTCGCACCTGGTTGCCGAGCGGTTACGCGCGATGATCGCCGCCGGGGAGTTGCGTCCCGGCGACACACTGCCTTCCGAAGCCGAGTTGCTGCGTCAGTTCAATGTGTCGCGTCCGATCATGCGCGAGGCACTGCGGGTGCTCGAGGCCGAAAGCCTGATTCGGCTGGGCCGCGGTGCGCGCGCGGGCGCAACTCTGCTCACGCCCTCGATTCTGACGGCCGCCAAGTACGGCGGACTGTACTTGGCGACGCAGGGTACGACACTCGGCGACATCCACCAGGTGCGCACATTGCTCGAGCCGCCGTTGGCAGCATCGCTGGCCTCGCGTGGCAAGAAGGATTTCGTCAAGGAACTGGAGGATTGGTCCAAGGTTCAACGCGAGGCGATGAACCGGAAGGACTACGCGGGCGCGATCGCGGCCGTCAACCAGTTTCACCAGTGCATGGGCACACATTCCGATAATGCCGCACTCAAGCTGCTCGCCGGCATGCTCAACGACATTTCAGCCGCGGCCTATCCGCGGCTGCTCTTGAGTCGCCCGAACCAGAAGGCGATTTGGGAGCGCACCGAGGAATCGATCGAAGCCCAAGCGCAGTTTCTCAAGCTCATTACCGCCGGCAAGGCCGTGCAGGCGGAAACGTTCTGGCGCAAGTACATGCAGGACACTGCGGATTTTTTAGTCAAGAACGGCCTTGCGAATCTGCCTGTCGACATCCCGCGTTCGTTCGACTAGCGCGTTCCAACGTTGCGTGCGGCCATAAGAAAAGGCCGGACACCTCGCGGTGCCCGGCCTTTTGTATGTTGCGGCTCGCACGCTTACGCGGGCTTGCGCGCGCTGATGTAGGTCCAGGGAAAACGCCACGCTGCCGTGCTGTTCGCATCTGCCGTCGGCGACTCCTTGAAAGATCTGATCTCGATGTCAGTGAATCCTTTCTGCTTCATCAATCCCGGCAAGTCGAGCTCGGCGAGCGGCTGCATGTAGGGCTCGTTATTGCGACGACCGTGTCCGTAGTGCATGAAGCGGGCGAATGCGTCCGGGAAGTACCAGAAGTCCAGGTGGATCATGCGGCCTCCCGGTTGCAGCACGCGAAATGCTTCTTCGATGACCTTCTCGATGATCTTCGGCGGGATCTCGTGCAGAAACATGGTCGAGGTGACCAAGTCGAAGCTCGAGGGCTCGAGGTTCGTCTCAACAGCGTTCGCCTGAATGAAGCGCACGTTCGTAAGTCCCTTCGCTCGCGCATTGTGAGCGGCCACTCGCAGGCAGGGTGCTGCAAGGTCAACGCCCACGACTTGGGCGTCGCGGAAGCGACTCGCGAACGGCAGTGTGCTCTTGCCGAAGCCGCACGCCATATCCAGCACCCGAGTAGGCTGACCTGTCGAACCAATCTCGTCGGCAAAGCGAAAGTGAAGATCTTCGTGCGACGCTCCCAGCAGTGGGGTGGTCGAACGCGCGCCATGTTCGTAGACGAGGCCAGCCGTATCGTCGGACCACACGCCGCCCGGATGTTGGTGAATATCCGTCGCCTCGTAGTACAACGGCATCTTCAGCTCAGGATGCAGCTCGACGATCGGATCTTCCGCCGGCACCGTGTCGATGGCTCTCAACGCCTCGTCGCGGCGCTCTGCGTAGTAGGGAACCAAGCCGTAGCGGCCAGCGTATTTGCCGATTTGCAGATGACGCTCGAACCAGGCGAAGAATTGATAAAGCGTCAAGCCTTCGGCGACCTCCGCAACCTCGGGCACCGTCTTCGGCTGAACGCCCGACTGCTGACACTTGGCTTCGTACTCCTTGCGCAACTGGGAGTACATGTTCGTGGTCCACTGCCCTTTGGCGGCAAGAAGGAAGCGCTGTGCTGCGTGGAATGAACGATCGTTCATAACGTTCACCTCTCTCATTTATTGCTTCTTACTGCGGGCCAGACTGAACCGGCCGGCGGCGCCCTTGGCGGTCTGCACCCCAATCAGGGGGCGCAACAGCGCCTCGGCGAATTCGGCTGCATCGCGGTGCGCGGCGGCCTCATCGGTGGGAGGAGCATTGAGCGAATCGGCAGTAATCGCGCCTTTCTGAACGAGCAGCGCTTCGAGTGCCCTTACGCGGTCGTGCAGTACGTAATGCTCGACGGCCAGCGAGAAAACAACCGCCATCACGCGATCGACGGCCGGGTCGTCGAAGAAGACTTGCTCCTGCCGCAGCGCGGCCGGCTCGTTGTTTTCAACTACAAACTCGCGTTGCGGTTTCATATCGTGCACCCTGTTAACTACGACGGCGTATTCTATGGCCCGAATTAAAACATCTGCAACCTAGTTAACTTTGTAAAGATCACGTACTTTATACGGACTACCACGTAATTCTTGAAGCTCGGGTCCACGCCTGTTCTGGGGGAGATCGATGAGAGATGACGATAACGCCGGCTACCCATCGCCAGCATATGCCTGGTATGTCGTTGCCATACTGACGCTGACCTACACCGTTTCCTTCATCGACCGCCAGATCATGGCATTGATGATCGAGCCCATCCGCCGCGATCTGCAGATATCGGATACCCAAGTAAGCTTGCTGATCGGCCTCGCTTTCGCTGTCTTCTATACGCTACTTGGAGTGCCGATTGCACGTTTGGCGGATCGCCACAGCCGGCGATTCATCATCGGCGCCGGCATCACGATCTGGTGCCTCATGACCGCACTGTGCGGAACGGCGCGCAATTATGGGCAGCTCTTCCTAGCGCGCGTGGGGGTCGGCGTCGGCGAGGCCGCCTTGAGCCCGAGCGCGTTGTCGATGATGAGCGACTACTTTCCGAAACGCACTCGTGGCCGCGCGGTCGCCGTGTACAACACGGGCATCACGCTGGGAACAGGTCTTGCGATGATTCTCGGAGGTCAGCTCGTGAATCACATCGCCTCGGCCCCGCCTGTCGTGCTTCCGATCGTCGGCGAGCTCTTTGCGTGGCAAACGGTTTTCATCGTCGTCGGTTTGCCCGGACTCTTGATGGCGCTGCTCATGACGACCGTGCGCGAGCCAGCGCGACGCGAACGGATGCAAAGCGCAGATGGCAGCTCGCACCTTCCGCTGAAGGCTGCGGTGTCGTTCGTCGGCCAGCGCATCCGCATGTACGGCAGTCATTTCATCGGTATGGCCATGGTCGCGCTGCTCGCGTACGCGATGTACGCATGGATTCCGACAATGTTCATTCGCACGTGGGGCTGGTCGATCGCCGATATCGGCATGGCATACGGGATCGTGACGCTCGCGGCGGGTCCATTGGCTGCTGTCTGGGCATCGGTGCTGGGGGAGCGCTTGAGCGCCAAGGGTTACGAGGATGCGCAGATGCGAGCTGCTTTGATCAGCATGGTCCTTGCCGCAGCAAGCGGCGTGGGCGCCGCACTCGCGCCATCGCCGTGGATGTCAGTCGCGTTCTTGGTACCCGCGTCCATCGGCACGACTGCGGCGACCGCATCCGGTCTGTCCGCACTCATGACGGTCACGCCGAATCAGATGCGTGCGCAATGCTCGGCGTTGTATTACCTAGTGGTGAACTTGGTGGGCCTGACGTTCGGACCCACGGGCGTCGCGATGTTCACCGACTATGTCTTCGAAGACCTGAATGCGCTGCGCTACTCGGTGGCATGCGTCGCTGCGCTGGCAGGGACGCTCGCGATCGCTTTCCTCGCGTATAACCTGCGTCAGTACAGGGCAGCGTATATCGAATCGCAGTCTTGGACGGTTGAGGCGGTTCCGGCCTCGAAGTAGAGACTGACGGTGCGCGGCTTCAACTGCAGAAGCCGCGCACCCACTTCCCATCGGCGAGAGATTTAGAGACGCTTGGCCTTCTCGATCGGTCCACCGCCGTGTTTCAGGCCTTTGGCATACGTGACCTCGAGGAAGATCGCCCCGCGGTCGGTCACCGGACCATCGCCATAGCCCCAGATGGCGCGTGGCGGCTGATAAATGAAGTAGTCCTCCTTCACCTGGAACGGCTTACCGGCATCCGATGGGTTCTTGAACTGCCACACGTTCATCTCGCCCCACACCATGTAACGCAGACGGTTGGCGTTCTCGAAGTACGTCTTCTTCCATTCCGCCGGCGGTGTCCAATTTGGCGGAATCTTGACGAGCTGCGCACGGAAACCTTCCGCCTTATTGTCGTCGAGCCACTTCACGAAGCGGCCGGGGACTTCCAGATCGTCTTCCCAATCAACGTCGCGCGTTGAATCCAACAGCCACGGACGGCTGAAGCTCTCAACCTTGCGCCAGTCCCCGACGGTGCCCGTCGGTGGGCCCTTGCCGTCGCGCGCGCGGTAGCTGCCTTCCGCGCCTTCCTTCTCGCCGACGTTGATCACGTGACCATCGCCTTCCTCAAAAATAATCAGGTTGTACGGCAACTGATTTCGCATCGCGCCCGTCACCCACGAACCGCCGTGCAGCGAGTACGGAGGACGCGTGAGCCAACCACCCTCCTTCTTGCGGTAATACATTCCGTTCTTTTGGAGCGGATGCACCGGCTCGGGCATGATCGAGTCGCCCTTCAGTGTGTAGCCCCACTCCCAGAACTCGTGATAGTGCGATACGCCTCCCGGCTTCGGCATGTTCGAGTTGAAGGTCGGCATGTACTCCAAATGAATCAGCTGACCCACGGGGAGCTCGCTGTCCGGACCTGCTTCAGGGCTCTGGAAGATCGTCTTCGAGGTCGGACCGAGCGGCGGTTTCTTGAGTGCTGAACCCGGCTTTCCGTCGAATGGATAGTTGCGCACGTACACGAAGCCGATCTCTCCCCATGCATTTGGCTTCGGCGTGATCGTTCCGATGATCGGTTTAGTCCTTGCAGGAGGTTCTGGCGTATCGAGCGCAGCAGCCAAGCTCGAGGTGCCGAGCGCCGCTGCGATCGCCAAGCCGGTGAGGGTACCTTTCCAACACGATTTCCACGTCATCGTCTTAATCTCCGATCGGGATGAAGCACAGAGAGCTGCCGCGGCGATTGACCAGATTCGGGCACCGACGGGCCTATTTGACTACGTTAACTATGTCGTACTCATCGGCCATGGTGACGCGGGCCGCGGCATCGTGTCAACGTTTTGCGCCAGCCGGGAATAGCTTAATTGACAATGCATCTTCGCTCAGGCAAGTAATCGTCGAGAACTTCGCTTACTTCGTTGTCACATAACCAGGTATTGATAGAGGGAGGGACGATGCGCACGATGTTTTCGACAGCTCGCCTGACGGCACTAGGCGCGCTTGCGGCGATGCTCATGACGATGGCCTCTGCTGCACCGCCCACCCCGTCGCCGTTGCTTGGCACGTGGGAAGCGGACCTCGATCACTCGAGCTTTCAGGGCCGCGCTCCGTACCGCACCGGCAAGATGACATTCGAGGCGGTCGGT
This sequence comes from Pseudomonadota bacterium, assembly GCA_023417315.1. Classification (GTDB taxonomy): domain Bacteria; phylum Pseudomonadota; class Gammaproteobacteria; order Steroidobacterales; family Steroidobacteraceae; genus Steroidobacter. Next base: position 133,204 of record JAEZFW010000056.1, on the reverse strand, counting down.
GAGCGGGAGGTGCGCGTCATCGTCGATGTCGTCACGGCGAGCGGAGTGCCGTTTCACTTCGAGTACGAGGGTCCGGAAGATGACACAATCGTGCCAGTGAAGGGCAACCCCTACTACGACAGCGCATCCAACGCCTGGATGAATGAACGCACGTTGAAGAGAACCGAGCGACGCGCGGGCGAGATCACGGGCACGACGCTCATGGAGGTCGCACCCGACCACAAGTCCTTTACTGCAAAGGGCCAACGGTTGACGCCGGATGGCGTGAACTATGTGACGTCGATCGTGTGGAAGCGCGTGCGCGATTGAAAAGAAGGGGCGCGGCCGCAGCCGCGCCCAAATCCAAGCACATCAGGATGTGCTCGTCGCGGGATCATCGAGTCACATGTGTTGAGCGGCAATCTGGCCTAAGACAAGCCGCCAACTCAGGACGCTTACCGCAACTCTTGCGAGGGATCGTACCTTCATCTCGCTGACGCGATCGATCGGCCGATGCTATGAGCTTCTATGAGCTCGGCGGCATGTCACCGCCGAGCTCGCATCACCGATGCTGTTGTCTGCGCAACTAGAAGTTCACACCAAAGCGGAACATCACTTCGCGCGGCGCATTCGGGAACGCACTGACCGCGGGCTGCACCGGATGCGACTGCTGCAGGCCGGCCAGAGAGTAGTGCTTATCGGCCACGTTGCGAACTTCAAGCGCCGCATTCCACGTTTCGTCCGGGCTCGTCCAAGCGATGCTGGTATTGAAGATACCGGCCGCTACCGTGTACACGAGCGGGCTGTTCGCGACATTATTGTGATACTCGTCGTGATAGGCCCAGGACCCATTGATGCGGAACTCGCCGGGCAGCGGCAGATACGGCGTGTAGCCGAAGCCGATCATGCCTTTCACCGGGATCAGACCCACTAACTCGTTGTCACGACAGTCCGTGCGCACACCATATTGGTCGTTGCACGGAAACGCGCCGGTGTATTCACCGTCGTTGAGCGAGAGGTTCCCGTAGATCAGAAGATCACGCGTGACCTGCCAGGTCGGCTCGAGCTCGATGCCCTGCACGACGCCCGAGGTGGCGTTCGAGGTGTAGATCGTGGACGTGCCCGGGAAGAACACCGGCAACTGCATACCGTCATACTCCGCACGGAAGACCGCACCGTTCAGACGGAACTTGTTGTCCTGCGTCTGCCATTTGAAGCCAGCTTCGTAGCTCGTGACGTCTTCCGGGTTGTAGGGCGTAGGTGCGCCGATCTGATCCGGCACACCGGTATTCGCATTTGGTGGAATCGGGTTGAAGCCGCCGCTCTTGAAGCCCTGCGTGTACGACACATACGTCATGAACCTGTCGGTCACTTCCCAATTGACACCCAACTTCGGCGTCGTGGAAGTGAATGTCTTCGTCGCGTTCTGTGACGCACCGAGCAACTGGCGATAGAACTGCGTGAAGTCCGCTTCCTCGCGCGTGTACCGAATGCCGGCCGTGAGACCCACACCGCCACCGATCATGTACGTACCCTGCGCGAACGCGGCGCTCGCCTTGGTAATACGATCCTGGTCGATCGTTGCGCTACCCGCGGCTCGCGCGCGGCTTTGACCTTCCTCGTTGATGTAGTACAGACCGACAACACCCCTTAAGCGCTCGCCGGTGTACGTCATGTTGAGCTCTTGCGTCCAGAACTCGTTATTCGTGCGGCCTTCATTGTTGCTCGCTTGCGTAACGTTCTCACCGCGCTCCTTCGCTTGCTGCATCGCCAATGTGACGAACAGCGTATTGCCGGTGCTGCTCGTCTCCATATCGCCGAAGCCGGTGATGGAGGAAAACTCGATCGTGTCGGAGAAGAAATAGCGCATGTTCAATGCGCCGCCGAGGTTCTTGATCTCACCCTGCCCGAGAGGGCCGTAAATTTCCGTCCGGGTGAGGTCACGATTGAACGTGCCATTGGCTTCGGGAATATTGACCCCGGGAAAAGTCTGCAGCGGCACCGGCACGCCGGCTTCCGAGTAGTCCTGTATCGCAAAGACCGAAAGCTCTGCTTCGAACTTGTCGTTTGGCGTGAACAGAAGCTTCGCGCGCTGCGCACGCGAATCGATGTCACCGATGCGGCGGCCATGCTCGACGCCATAGAGGTAGCCATCGCGCTGGCGCATGACGCCACTGATGGAGAACGCGAGCACATCATTGATCGGACCGGTCAAGTACGCCTTGCCGCCGAGATAGTCGAAGTTGCCGGCGCTGACTTCCGCCTTGCCTTGCCAAGTGTGCTCGGGACGACGAGTTTGAATCTTCAACGCACCGCCTGAGCTGTTGCGCCCGTACAGAGTACCCTGCGGTCCACGCAGCACTTCCATGCTGGCGATATCGAAGAAGTCGAAGAACGCACCGTTGATACGCGGCTGATAGACCCCGTCGATATAGATACCGACGGCCGGATCGAAGTTGATGCCCGCGGTGCTTTGGCCGACGCCGCGCAACGCGATGGACGCGTTGGTGTTGCTGCCTTGTGCAGCGGTGATCTTGATGCCCGGTATTTCTTGGGCAGCGGTCAACACGTTGGTGACCATGCGATCTTCGAGCGCGGCCGCATCGATCGCGGTGACGGCAACCGGTGATTTCTGCACCGATGATTCAAAACGCTCGGCCGTGACCATGATCTCGGCAAGTCCGTCATCGCCGTCCGAGGCGTCGGATACGCCCTGGGCTACGTTCTGCTGCGCATTAGCCGATGCGGAAGCGAGCGCCAGCGCCGTCAACAAGGAGAGATTACCGAGCATCAAACTATTGCACTTTGTCACAGCTTCACCGTTTGAGTCGTCAACTGATCACTCGAAGGGCGCGATTTGCCTCCTTGCGGCGCGCCTTCATCGTATCTAACTTAGTATCCTATGTTTCGACAATGCCCAACGGTGAAAAGCTTGTCAAGCGTACACGCGCGCTCCGAGCCGCGGATCTTGTGGCGAGAATACGCCAAGAAAAGTGAAGTGCCGTTGCGCTAACTCAGGTAGAAAGACCATTTCTTTAGGCGATGGTTCACTACGTTATATTGCAGCGCAACCGCGGGGCGCAGCTCGGAGGATCGTGGGGTGAGAATCTGACATGAAGGCGTATGAACTGCGGGAATTCACAGGGCTCGATGGTTTAGTGCTCAATGACGCGCGCGCAGAGCCGCAGCCCAAAGCCGGCGACGTGCTGGTTCGGATTCGAGCCACGTCGTTGAACTACCGCGATATCAGCGTCAGTTATGCGCAGTATCCGGGGGTGCTGAAGCGATCCGTGATCCCTTTGTCGGATGGCGCGGGGGAGATCGTTGGAATCGGTGCAGACGTACGCCACGCGAAGCTCGGCGATCGAGTCATGAGCGCGTTCTATCCGTATTGGTCTGCGGGCCCCATCTCGGATGAGGCAACTGAGCTTGCGCTTGGCGGCTCGCTCGATGGCGTCCTCACGCAGCTTGTGGCCTTGCCAGAAGGAGCGGCGATACCGATTCCCGGGCATCTGTCGTACGAAGAGGCTGCGACTCTTCCCTCCGCGGCCGTGACGGCGTGGCAAGCTCTATTCGAGACCGCCCACGTGCGAGCAGGAGATCTCGTACTGATCCTCGGTACAGGTGGCGTGTCGTTGTTTGCTCTGCAGTTCGCAAAGCTTCATGGCGCCACTGTCATCCTCACATCGGGACACGACGCCAAGCTGGAGCGCGCCGCTGAACTGGGCGCCGATCATCTCTTGAACTACCGCACGACTGCGGATTGGGACGCTGAGGTACTGAAGCTGACGCGGGGGCGCGGCGTGGATGTGGTCATCGAGGTCGGAGGCGCGGGCACGTTGGAGCGTTCACTGCGTAGCGTGCGCAAAGGCGGCACGATCGTACTCATTGGCCGTCTCGCCGGTACTGGCGAGATCGATCCGCTGCCCGTGATGCGCCGAGCTATCCGACTCATCGGAATCAACGTTGGCAGCCACGCAACGGTTGCCTCGATGAACCGGGCGATCGCGGCGTCGAAGCTGCGTCCGCTCATCGACCGCGTTTTCGATTTCTCCGAGACTCCGGCAGCGTACAAGTACTTTCGAATCGGCTCCAACTTCGGGAAGGTCGTGATCAGCGTGTGAATGGCGACGACGACCGCGGCCATTCAAGGATCGACACGGTCCCAATGGATGACCGAAGTGTACAGCTTGCCGTCCGGTCGAGTCCGACTGGCTCGTGCCACATATGATTCGCCGTCCGCCGAGACTGTCATGATCGTCGTGCCTGTAACTTTGTCACCCCGCCGCTCTGTGCGTTGCGCAGTGAGCTTGTCGAGCCACGTGGTGGACTGATTGTCATAGAACGGATTGCCGTGAACCGGCACGAAAACTCCGTCGTGCGCATCGCGGTACTCAAAGTGTAGCGCTACACCGTTCGCCTCGATGATGTCCACTGTCACATGTGTCCCTTGCTCGAGGCTGGCGAACTTCGATGTGGCACTTCGGTAAGGCATCGCGCCGTTGAAAGTTGACTTCGAGGGATCGCACTTCCACGTCCCGATGAGTGCATTGCGAGGCGAGCCATGATTCGGCGCTGCCGCCGCAATGAGTAGAGGCAACGCCAACAACGCTGTCACAAGGAAACTAACGCTTCGCTTCTTCATGAGCTCAACTCTCCCACATGCATGCGATCATCGCCGTGAGATGGACAGATGCCGAGTGTGTCGGGCGCCAGTGACACCCAACCTCTAATCGCCAGCGAGTACGATCACTAAGTTACATTAGTTGGATACTCGTAGTAGGATCTCTGCAAGCTCATTGGCAAGTCAAGAGGATTCAATGCGTTTCAGATTGACGATAGCCGCTGTCGTCGCATCCATCGCGGGCTGCGAGGGAACAGCGCCGATCAATTACTCGGCGGCGGCCGATAACGATGCTCATGCACCGGCGAAAGCCGCATCGGCGCCTTCCGCTGCGGTCGCGGGCGATGCTGTTCGCGGCAAGTCGCGAAGTGAGGCGCTCTACTGCGATGCCTGTCACGGCGCGAACGGTAACAGCGAGACCTCCGAATGGCCGTCACTCGCAGGCCAGAGTGCGTCGTATCTCGTGAAGCAGATGGAGCTGCTGCGTTCAGGCGAGCGCCCGAGTTTAGAGATGCAGCCCATCGCCAGTACATTGAGCGATGCGGACATCGCCGATCTTGCGGCGCACTACGCAGCGCAGACCGCGGCCACCGGTGCCGCAGCGAGCGACGAAGCGAAGGTAGGCGAAGCGCTGTATCGCGACGGTGATTCCGCGCGTGGTATCGCTGCGTGCAGCTCGTGTCATGGTCCGACCGGGGAAGGCAATGCAACGACGGGCGATCCAGCCGTTCGAGGACAACAGCCCGGGTACTCCACCGCGCAGCTCGAGGCGTATGCGAAGCGCACGCGCTACGCGTCTGCAGCTGACCGAGGAAACGCCAATCTCGAGATCATGCATGAAGTCGCGGCGAAGCTTACGCCGGAGGAAATTCGCAGCTTGGCCGCGTATCTGCGCACGATGCAGTGAGGCGTGTCTTTCAGGCGCGCTACGTACGCAGCCCTGCGTACGAAGGTAGTGTGTGCGCGGTCGGGTCATCGAAGACCCGACCGCATCATCTTCAAACTTTGATGATCTTCTCTCCCAACAGCTTTCCGAAGGTGAGCGCCGGAGTCACGCTCGCGCCATTCGTGTGCGCCTTGCCGCCCGTCGCGGCACCTAGGACCTCTCCCGCCGCGTAGAGATTGGGAATGACCTTGCCTTCCTTCGTGGTGAGCTGCAGATCCTTGTTCACGCCGAGGCCGGCATACGACTTGAGCGTCCAAGTCTGCGAGCGGATTGCGTAGAACGGCCCACGTGTGAGCGATATGGGGCGGTGCTCGCGCTCGAGCGGATCGCGCTTTCGCTTCTCGATTGCCTCGTTGTATGCCGCCACGGTCTTCTGCAGCGTCGCGGGATTGATGCCCGCGCGTACGCCGAGCTCCGCCCACGTTGCGCCGCGGTGAAACATCGGATGCTTGTTGAAGGAGTCGATCATCTGCTCGCGTTTCCAGCGAGGCATGAGCATGGGGGCCTCGTCGAGCACGCGCTGATCGAACACCGCCCAGAAGCGATGGCCGGGCTGGCGATCCATGATGCGATCGCGCTCGCTCATACTCGGGTGATCCTCACGCACGAAACGCTCGCCATGCGTGTTCACGTAAATCTCCCAGGGCTTACGCACGCGGTGGTCGATCATCATGTCGCCCGCCGGGGCCGAAGGCCACTGATCGCTTTGCGGAATGGAACCGTAGTAGCCGACGTAGTTTTCTGCGCAGCGTAGGTAGCCGCCGGCGGCCAGCCCTAGCGTGAGCCCCACGCCCTGGCTCGCGGGCATTGCCACGCGTCGATACAACGGAACGCCGTGCAGCGCCTCGAACATGCTCGGATTGCCGGCGCAGCCACCGGTCGCGATGATCGTGTTCAGCCCACGTACGTCAGAGCGCTTACCGTTGCTGTCTTCGACGACCACGCCATTCACTGCGCCTTTCGCGTCTTGGATCAAATCGACCGCGCCAGCGCCGGTCATGAACGTGATGTGCCCCGACTGCACGTACTTGTCGAACTCTGGCTTCATCACTGCAAGGACCGAACGGCCGTTCTGCGCACCCCAGTGGTAACGCGGCACTGAGTAGTAGTCGTACAGCGTACCGACAGAAGGCTGGTCCTCCGGAATCTTGAGACCGAGCTCGGCCAGCCAGTTCAGCATGCCGCCGGCATGGTCCGCCCAAAGCCGCGCCATCTCGGGGACGGCAGTGCCGCTGCTGATCTTCATGATGTCGTCGTAATGCTGTTGCGGCGAGTCCTTGATCCCTTTTGCCTTCTGGAACACGGTTCCGGCCGCACCCATCATGCCGCCAGAGATCACCAGCGTGCCGCCAACGCTTGCTGCCTTCTCGACCACGATCACGTTCGCGCCGCGCTTGGCCGCGAAAATCGCCGCCACCATGCCGGCAGTGCCGCCGCCGATGATCACGAGCGGAGTCGCTTGTTGCGCGTAGGCTTTGCGCACGGACCAGGGAAGCGTCGCGAGTGCGCTCACCGCCGCAGCACCTTTCAGCAAAGAGCGTCTGGACAGGACCTGCGTGTCGGAGTGGTTGTCGTGTTTCGGCATCGAGCTCGCCCTCAGGGTCGACTTAAAACTAACTAGATTATCTACGTTATACGGCTGTCAACAGCGTCTGTCGACACGTCCCACATGAACGCCGCGTCCTGGTCTGCGGCTGTCACGAAGATCAATCCATTCGGATCACGACCTTTCCCATGTGAGCGCCTTTTTCGAGATGCGCGTACGCGGCGGGCGCATCTTCGAAGTTGAACACCTTATCGATCACGGGCCGCAATCCGCTCGATTCGACCGCGCGATGCAGACGCTCGAGCGTCCGCCGCGTGCCGCTCGTCAAACCTTTGATCAATATGTTCTTGGCGATGAGGGGGCCGAAATTCGGCGCCGCCGTGGCTGCTCCCCCGAGCGATCCGACGAAACCGATTCGTGCATTCGGCGCACACGCTGCGAGCGATTGACTCAAGGTACTCGCACCGACGGTCTCGACGACGATATCCGCGCCGCGCCCGCCGGTCGCCTCGAGGATCTTGCGTCCCCACTCCGGATGGGTTCGGTAATTGACGGTGATGTCTGCTCCGAGCGCTTTCGCGGCCGCCAGCTTCTCGTCGCTGGAGGACGTGATCGCGGCGCGCGCGCCTGCCATCTTGGCGAGCTGCACCGCCATCATCGACAGTCCTCCAGTGCCGAGCGTCAACACGACATCGCCCGGCTTCACTGCGCCGAGCACATGGATGATCGACCAAGCGGTCACTCCAACTGCCGTGAGCGCCGCAGCATCGTCGTAGCTGATGCGATCGGACAACTTCACGAGGGCGCTTGCAGGCAGCAAGGCCTTTTCGGTTAGCCACCCGTCGTGTCCACTACCCAGATCCGATGCGAACGCGCTGGGATCGAATTCGCCATCCACCCACGACGTGAACGGCACAGCCGTCACACGATCGCCTACTTTTACGCGCGACACGCCCTCGCCCACAGCGATCACATCGCCCGCGCCGTCGGCGAGCGGAATTCGCTCGGGCGGCTTGGGCCCAAGATAACGACCGTGGAGTATGGCGAGGTCGCGATGATTGAGCGCCGCAGCACGAACTTTCACGATCACCTGACCAGGTCCAGGCGTTGGGTCAGGGCGTCGAGTCAGCATGAGTGAGCCAAGACCCTTCTGCTCGCCGACTTGGTAAGCGCGGATCGCTCCGAGCGCCCCGCGAGGAAGTTCGGTCGCTGCAGCCATACTGACCATCGGCAGAGTCGCTAAGCCGGCGGACACAGCGCGCAGCGCATCTCGTCGCGTAACGTTGTTCATGTAGAGCTTAGAAGGCGGATATGGGCGAGAGAACGTGAATGAGGTTCCCGCCCGGAGCGAGCCGCACGTTCGGAATCGTTCAACGACACCGAACGCAGCGACGCGACCGGACGAGCGTCAAATCGTCACTTAGAAATTGAATCCAACGCGGAAGAACACCTCGCGCGGAGCGTTGACGTATCCGGTGACTGACGGATACTGCGGATGAGCCAACTGGAGTCCCGACCAGATGTAGTGCTCGTCGGTGAGGTTGCGCATGTCGAGCGCCGCGTTCCAACGATCATCTTCGCTCACCCAAGACGCGGTAAAGTTGAAGATGTCCGATTCTTGCGCTTGCACCAACGGACCTTCATTCGCGATGTTGTTGAAATACGCGCTCGTGTAAACCCACGAGCCATTGAAGGTTAGCGAACCTAACACGGACCACTCTGGGGCATAGCGAAATCCGAGCGTCGTCTTCGTCGGAATCTGTCCGGGGATCTCGTTGTCGCTGCAATCCATCATGAACCCGTACTGGCCCGAACACTCCCAAGGGCTCGTGTACTTGCCCGTCGTGAAGGATCCGTTGCCGTAGATCTGCAGCGTATCGGTGGCTTGCCAGATCGGCTCCACCTCGATGCCTTCGACTTGCCCGCTCGTCGCGTTCGTCATGTAGTTCGTGCTGGTACCGACGAAGAACGTCGGGAACTGCATCCCGTCATACTCCGCGCGGTAGGCCGCCAGATTGATGCGGAACCGATCATCTGGAGTTGTGTACTTGAAGCCGACTTCGTAGCTGACCACATCTTCTGGATCATACGGCGTCGGCTCACCGGGTCTTCCCGTCCCTACGTTCGTATTCGGCGGCACGGCGCTGAAGCCGCCGCTCTTGAATCCCTCCGTGTAGGACGCGTACATCATGAAATCCGGAGTCGCTTGCCAGTTGATGCCGAGCTTCGGCGTGGTCGCCGTGAAGTTGGCTTTTCTCGTCTGCGGCTCGGCACTCTGTTGTCGATAGTACTGCGTGTACTCAGCATCCTCGTCGGTGTAGCGAACCCCTGCCGTAAGACCGACACCAAAGCCGATGTCGTACGTTGCTTGCGCGAAGATCGCGCTTGCCGTCGTCTTGCGATCCGTGTCGATCGTCGGGCTCGCCGCATTCGAAGCTCGGTTGGAGCCTTCTTCATCGAAGTAAAAGACGCCGATGACGCCTTTCAAACGCTCACCGCTGTACGTAGCGTTGAACTCCTGCGAGAAGAACTCATCGCGCATGTGGCCTTCGTTGGTGCTCGGCAAGTTGACGTCCCCGCCCGCGTCCTTCGCCGCCTGCAACGCCGGCGTCACCCAGATCGTGTTGCCCAGGCTGAAGTTTCTGAGCAGGCCGTAGCCCGTGATCGAGTTCAGCGAGAGCGAATCGGTTGCATCGAAGATGATGTTCAACGCGCCGCCGTTGTTGTTCAAGTTCCCTTGTCCGAGCGGGCCGAAGACCTCCGTGCGTGTGAGATCGCGATCGAACGTGCCGTTCGCCTCTGGGATGCGCACGTCCGGATGGACCTGCAAGGGCACGCCAAATGTGGCTTCCGAGTAGTCTTGAATGGCGTGGACTGCCAACTGGATTTCGAGATTGTCGGTCGGCGTATACAGCAGCTTCAGACGCTCTGCGCTCGTCTCGATGTTGCCGACTCGCCGTCCATACTCGGTTCCGTACAGATAACCGTCGCGTTCGCGGTACATACCGCTCACCGAGAAGGCGAGCTTTCCGTCGACGAGCGGGCCGCTCAGATAACCCTTCGCTCCCCGAGAGTCGAAGTTACCGAGCGTGGCCTGCGCTCCACCGGTCCAGAAGAACTCAGGGCGCTTCGTCTGAATCTTGAGCGCACCGCCCGAGGTGTTGCGGCCGTAGAGCGTACCCTGCGGCCCGCGCAGCACTTCCAACTGCTCGAGGTCGAAGAAATCGAAGAATGCGCCGTTCGCACGCGGCTGATAGACGTTGTCGATGTAGATGCCGACTGCAGGATCGTAGTTGATGCCGCCGCTGTTCTGGCCTGCGCCGCGCAGGTAGACGCGTGCCGTGCCGTTGCTCGATTGGACGGGCGTAATGGTGATGCCGGGAACCTCGCTCATGACCTCGAGGACGTTCGTGACGGCGCGCTCCTCGAGGAGCGACTCGTTGAGCGCCGTGACCGCGACCGGCGTGGTTTGCACCGACGATGAGAAGCGCTCGGCGGTGACTGTGATCTCTTGGAGAGCTGCTCCACCCGGTCCGCGAGGCGAATCAGTCGGCTCCGGTGTGGTTTGCGCTGCAGTCTTTTGGACCGCGAGTGCCAATGTGATCGATAGCGCCAAACTCGAGTAGGAGCGAAAACCCTGCTTCGACATCTCATCCCCCTGTGTGTTGTGAGTACCCGCCGAGCGCATCGCAAACGCTGATGACAGCGCAGGGCATATGGAACTCGACTCCCAGGAGCTGGCCACCGCTCCTTCAGGAGGCGCGATTCTGCCCAACGCCTGTATGCAAAGACGATATGTAGATTAACGTAGTGCACATAGATTACTAAGTCTTGACTCTGCAACATGTGCAGCGTTAGCCTGATTCAGGGAGAAACAAGGCGCAGTTGCTTGCGTCGTGCCCGTTACACGACCACTTCCGAAATATTGGGGCTCCAATGAAACGCTATCTGCAATCGAAGGCATTGCCTGCAACGATCCCTGTACTTGCTGCGCTCGTCCCGGCCGTCGCTGGCGCGCAGGCGGCGGACACACCAAGGGATGAATCGACATTGGAGGAAATCAGCGTCACGGCGGAGCGATTCCGTGCCACCGTGCAGACGACGCCGGTTGCCATCACGGCGGTGTCGGCGGAAACACTAACGAATCGTCAGATCGGCAACGTGCTGCAAGCGGCGGCGGAAATTCCGGGCACCGTCATCATGCCGAACATCAACAGCAGCAATAACGCGCGCATCGTGATGCGCGGCGCTGGCCAGGAGAACAGCGGCATCCACTTCGATCAGGCGGTCGGCGTCTATATCGACGATGTGATTCAGCCACGCGTCAACGGCGCGTTCTTCGACTTCTTCGATGTGAGCTCCATCGAGGTGCTGCGCGGTCCTCAAGGCACTCTCTATGGACGCAACTCATCGGGTGGAGCCATCAAGATCATCACCCGCCGCCCATCGCACGTTTGGACAGGCGCAATCGAGGCGGGGGCAGGCAATTGGAATGCGCTGACTGGTAAGGCGTACCTCAGCGGCCCGATCATCGACAATGTGCTGGCGTTCTCCTTGAGCGCGTCCGCGAACCAGCACGATGGCTACTTGTATTCGCCCTACTACAACAAGCGCGTTGGTGACACAGAGAACAGCGCGCAACGCGTGAAGCTCCTCTACACACCCACGGATAATCTCGAGTTCGAGCTCGAGTACCACTTCATACAGGACTACTCGGAATCGACGTACGGCGTGCCGCTGCTCGTCGCTCCGAACGTCGTCGGCACGCAAGCCAACGGCACCCGCAATCGCAGTCTGACGATCACAGAGAACCTGGGCGATTCCGGTAATCCGTTCCTGTACAACGATGGCGGTTCGCTTCATGCGAGATGGAGCGATGATGGTCCGCTCGAGGTGAACTACATCGGCGGCGTCGGCAACCTGCGCACGTTCAGCGATGGGACAGTCTCGCTCGTGCTGACCCGCGCAGCACAAGTCGCATACGAGAACGGAACAGAGGCGCCGGCGGGCGCAAACGAAGGCCGCCAGCGGGTCGAGTGGTTCAGCCACGAGCTCAACACGACATATACGACGGAGCGCATCAAGGGCGTCGTCGGTGTCTACTACTACACCGAAGAAGGCATGAGCCGGTCTTTCGCACTCGATAGCCCGACGATCGACATGGATCGTGGTGTGGATGCGTGGGCAGCCTATGCGCAGGGTACATACACGCTAGACAATGGGCTCGGATTCACCCTGGGCTTTCGCCACACCGAGGAGAAGGCCGATCTCACACAGTACTACCGCCTACAGGTCGCAGAGCCGCAGTTCGAAGAGAAGACCTTCAGAGACGATTCGGTGAAGCTCGGTATCAACTGGCAGATCACGGATGACTTCTTGACCTATGCATCCTATACAGAAGGTTTCAAGGCTGGCGGTTTCAACCCCGTGCCACCGGCCAACAGTATCGGCGGCGGCGAGATGGGGCGTCCCGTGCCATACGAGCCGGAGTACGTGGAGAGCTACGAAGTTGGTGGCAAGCTCACCCTGCGCGATTACGGACTTCGCCTCAACCTGGCGCTGTTCCGCGCGGAATACTCAGGCATGCAGCTGCCGCAGTTCTTCCCGGGAACGACGACGAGCTATACCACCAATGCCACGGGCGCGATCATCGAAGGCATCGAGTTCGAGCCGAGCTGGCAAGCGCTCGACGATCTGCAGATCTACGCGACCGGCTCTCTGATGAGCGGCAAGTACACCGCGCCATTCAACTGTTCGCTTTCGAACACGGTGATCGTGGACTGCTCGGGCAATGATCTGAAGGCAGTCGTGCCTCGCAAGATGACGTTGGGATTCAGGTACACGCCCGAGTTCGCGTTCTTGCCGGGACAATTCACGTTCAACGGCTCGTGGAACTACAACAGCAGCTTCTATACGAACCTCTCGAACGAGCTCGCCGTATTCCAGCCGGAGCAGGCGGATATCTTCAATGCATCGATCTCGTGGGTCGATCTGTCCGACACGTACAGGGTGGCGCTCGAAGGCCGCAACATCACCGATGCCCACTACATCATGAACGGTGTACAGCTCGCGAGCCCAACGGCGCCACAAATCACCGGCTATCCGAATGAGCCGCGGACGGTGATGTTCCGAGTCGGTGTGAAATTCTGATGCGCGTCTGAAGCATCGCCATCGCCACAGCACTTGCTGACCGCCCGCTGCGACTGCGAGTGCTGTGGATCGATGGAGCGCTATTCAAATCCCGCCCGTATGCCTCGAGGCGCCGCCGATGAGGCACTTGTCGCACCCGTAGTGACGCGACATGCGATCACCGAAGTTTGCCGCTCGCGTTCGCAATCACTATTAGCGAGAAGACGCGAAGGCACTCCCCGATCCCTAACGACCTAAGAGGAGAAGTCATGTTTCGCTTCGCGTTCGCGTTGACATTGATCGGCATCGTCTTGGCGCATGCGCCCGCCTCCGCTGCGGATAAATCCACAGTGCGCCGCGGTTACGTCGATAGTCCCTACGGCCAGCTGCACTACGTGAAAGCCACTCCTGCAGGCGGAGGCAACAAGCAAACACCGCACCTAGTGCTGTTCCACCAATCGCCCAACTCGTCCGTGGAATACACCGAGCTCGTAGAGGAGCTTGGAAAGGATCGAGTGGTACTGGCACTCGACACACCTGGCCACGGCGGCTCCGATGGTCCAACGCAGATCCCGCGCATCGAGGATTATGCTGCAGCGATGCTCGTGGCCCTCAAGAATCTCGGCTACGGCCCGAAGAAACCCTTCGACGCTTTCGGTTTCCACACCGGCTCGCGCATCCTCGCCGAAGTCGCCGCGACCGAACCCAAGATGGTCCGGCGCGTGATGATGGGTCTATCGGGCGTATCGGTCGCCCCGCCCGAGGAGATGGAGAAGCTACTCAAGAGCGTCTACCACCCGACGTCCTCCGAGGACGCCTTCCAGCTCTTCTGCAAACAATTGCCCAATCGCATTAAAGCACGCGATAAGTGGAACCTAGGCGACGACATCTGGGGCAAGATGGCAGTCGAACAGTTGCGCCACCTGACTCGCTACGAATACGGTCACGCCGCAGCGTTCGAGTACAGCCAACGCTTCGATGCGCGGCTTGCGCAACTCACGCAGCCCGTGTGGCTGATCGTGATCGAAGATGGCTCGAAGGAGTCGGGCCTGTTCAAGTACTCGGCGCGCGAGATGAGCGAGAAGGTTGTCGGGATGCTCAAGTCATCGAAGCAGGCGAAGGTGATGCCGGAGGACTTCGTGCTCAGAGATCTGCACAACAATCCCGGACCGATCGGAGATGCAATGCGGCGCTTTCAGGACGAAAGGATTTGAAGCTAGAGACATCTAGCACTTCCACGGGTACGGGGATCGAAGCTTCGACTCCTCGTGCCCAAATGCACCCGCACGATGTGACCGCATCGCTCGCGTGAGCGATGCGATCACCTCTCTTCGATGAACTCGATGAGCTCGCCAGCTCCGCCGCGAACGACTGCAGCGCGCCGGCCGCTATAAGGCTTATCGGCGATTCTTCTCGCCGGCGCCACTAGCGGTGTCTTCAGATCATCGAGTGACTCGATGATCATCGATGTGATCGAGATGGCCGCCGGAATCTCTCCAGGACGCACCTCACGCTCGATCGCAGTGCGAGGGTAGCCATCGATCTCGATCGCGTACTTTTCCGATAAGCGAGCGATTGACAGGGGATGCGTCGTCTCGACATCCAATCCATGCGCCTTGTTGAGGACCGTCATGCGCGCCATGACGGGCTCGCTGGAATCGATACCGAGCACCTTCTTGTAGAAATCGCGAATGGCCTCTTGCTTTGGGCCGCCCACGATCAAGATGAAGGGACGATCGACCGGCGTCTTCGCAGGGCCGCCTCGGAAGTCCGGCGGCACGCGGGAGAGATAGAGAGTCTCGTTACCGGGGCCGATGACTTGCATTGCGCGAATCGGCGAGTTCGGACCGAGCGGCCGAGGCGGACCCACGATCTCGAAGGGTGACTCCGGTTTCGCGAACTTGGCAGCGAGTGCATCGGGGTCCTGCACCAAGAGCTCGATGGCGTTCCAGCCGAAGGTCTTCATCGGCACATATCCCTCGAGCGCATCGACCTGCACGAAGCGAAGATAGATCTCCTCCTTGCTTCTCGGCTGCATCAGCACGAAATCGCGCCCAGCCATCTTCGGCGCATTCCAAACAGCCGCGAGATCCCTGGACACCTCACCGCGACTCTCGACCGTGTAGTCGAGCCACTGCGAGTAGGCACGTTCGGTTGCTTCGACATCGGGCGTGCCGACGGTCACTATAAGAATGAGGCTCAATAGGCTCATGAGAACGCTTCGCTGGAAAAGGGAATTCAATCGCTCCGGAGCTCGATGAGCTCAGCGAAAGCGATGATCTTGGGATTCAAGCGAGCGTGCCGCGAGAACCGCGGCACGCTCACGCTCGGTCGGTTTACTTGACGTAGATCGGAGCTTCGATGTCCGTCGGCTCCGTCGTCCACGCCGTGCCCTTGGCGTAAGTGACTTCGAGCCATACGACCCCACCGTTGCTCGCAACGCCTGGCGCGACGCCCACGATACTCATGGGCGGACGCTCGAAGAAGAAGTGCTTGTCGAGCTGGAACGTCTCCGCCTTCTTGCTCTCATTCGAGTACGCCTGAAGCTTCAGATCGCCGTTGATGACGAAGTTGAACTGATGCGCCTGCTTGTAATAGTGGGGTCGCAACTGCTCGGGCGTCTGCGCGCCGGCCTCGAGGAACCACATCGTGGCGCGAAAACCATGAGACGGGTCATCGATCAGATACTTCGCATTGAGGCCCGGCACGTCCTCGACCGGTTGCCACGGCATTTTATCGAGTGTGTCGATGATGCGCGGCGTCGACCAGTACTTGATGTCCTTGAAGTCGGGATTGTAGTTCTTGGCGAGCGAGGGATCCTTCTGCACCGCTGGATCCACAGTGAACGTGCCGCCCCACACGGTGCTTTCTTCCATGATCATGATCACCGCACCGATCTGCGACATCATGTGCTTCATGCGGCCTTTCTCACCGCCATGCAAACTGTATGGCGGCCGCGAGAGGAAGTTGCCCTCTCGGAATCGCTGCAACGGGCCGGAAACGTTGTGCGGCGTGGTCGACTCGTTGTTCGTGAAGTCGCCTTGGATGTTGTACGCCCACTCATGGAACGTGTGGTAATGGTTGTACGCACCTTGAGCACCGGGCGGGACGTACAGAATGCGCAGCGTGCCGTCATCGTTCGGCCCGCGCCACAGCGTACGCGTTCCCCAGCCTGAGCTACCGTACTGGCCGCGCTCAATTGGCATGCGCTCCACATCGAGCACGCGCACCGATTTGAACGGCGCGGAAGCGCTCGAGCGCTGCTCGTGCTTCGGCGTCTCAGCCGCACACGCAGCCAGCGCGAAGATCGCTCCTGCTGCGGCGACTGCACCCCGCGCGCCCGTCAACGTAAGAAATCTCGATGTCATCTGTTCGTTCCCCTGCTTAGGTTGCTAAAGACGCACATAGTTATTTAGGTTGCCTTCGTCCGAGGATTGCTCCGATGGCGCGAGCTGTCAAGAAGCACTTGTAACAACTAATGACAAGCTTCAGGTGGTCAGCTCCACGAGCTCGTAGTGTCCTGCGCCAGTCGCGTTGCTCAGGTAGCCTCGCACTTCGGCGCGCACCACGATGAAGTCGGGATGCGTGCACCACAGCTCGTACTCGGGTTTCTTTCCATCGGCTCGCTGTTGACCCATCAGCAGTTTGTAATGGTGCGTGTCGAACGTGCCGGCGCGAGTCGTCACTCTTTGCGGTCCGACGTATTCCACGCGTCGTTCTCGGCCCTTGCTCAGGAACGGTCCGCTGCCCCCGTCCAGCAGAGGCGAGGTCGAAAGTCCAGCCGGCCACGTCTGAATGCGCTGCGGATTCGAGTGATCGAACTCCGCCATCAGCAAGCCGTCGGAGGAGATCGGGTGTGAAACGAGGCTGCGTACCGGAGAATCGAGCGGCATTCGCTGATGCACACGGCCAAGTTGGATGCTCGACACCTCGCACTCGGCCTCATTCTCCATGACACGAATCCAGCCAGTTCCCAGGAATTTTCCGTCGACATGCAGCCGCACGAAGCAATCGAGCGGGTGGAACTGCGAGTTCATGCTTTGCACGACGTCGCGCTCCACGCGCGTGTCGTCGATCTCGCAGTAGGCTCGTAACGTGACTTGGCCATCGGGCCGATATGTCAGTCCAAACCATTCCCGGCCGCGTTCCGTACCGTCGTCGCTGATGTAGAGGATCTTGCCCACCGTGTTGCGGGAGCGCGTGCCGGTCACCGGGGTCGCGCGCTGCGTCGGATTGCGCACTTGCTTACTCGAGTCGGCCATCGCGAGTGGTCCTGCAAGGGTGCCGGCGAGCGCAGCTCCCATGAATGAACGACGATCGAGCTTCGACATCTCTTCCCCCTGCGATGGTTGTTGAACGTATCGTTAACCGCATCGAACACGCAGATGCACTTCGTCGTGAGTGTCGAATGCTAAGTCAACGTCGACGCGCGCCATTCTATAGTCTCAAATGGACACTTCGCTAACTACGTGGTATACGTATATTATTTAGCCTGCGTGCCACGCGTCGTGCGCCTGAGCGAACTTTCCGCGTCGCGCGGGCCGACCGCGCACGATTCCACGAGATGAATGAATGAGCGAGCAAGCGCAAACCAACCGCCCTTCGAAAAAGTCCGTCGCACTGTCCGGGGTTGTCGCCGGCAATACTGCTCTTTGCACCGTGGGCCGCACTGGTAACGACCTGCGCTACCGCGGCTATGACATCCTCGAAATCGCCGATGCGTGCGAATTCGAGGAGATCGCGCATCTGTTGATTTACGGCAAACTGCCGAACCGCTCCGAGCTTTCTGCTTACAAGGAGCGGTTGCAGAGCCTGCGTGGCTTGCCAGCGATCGTTCGAGCAGCGCTCGAGCTTTTGCCCGCAGCCACTCACCCCATGGACGTCCTGCGGACCGGCGTCTCAGTGCTCGGCTCCACCTCGCCTGAGCGAGAGACGCACGAGACCGCGGCCGCGCGCGGCATCGCCGACAAGCTCATCGCCTCTCTCGGGTCGATGCTCGCGTACTGGTATCACTACAGCCACAACGGACTTCGTATCGAGACGCAGACCGCTGACGATTCGATCGGCGGCCACTTCCTGCATCTCCTGCATCAGCGCGAGCCGTCCGCGGCGTGGGTACGCGCGATGCATACCTCGCTGATCCTGTACGCCGAGCACGAGTTCAACGCGTCGACCTTTACGGCGCGTGTCATCGCCGGCACCGGCTCGGATATGTACTCGAGCATCGTCGGCGCGATCGGAGCCTTGCGTGGGCCTAAGCACGGTGGCGCGAACGAGGTCGCTTTCGATATCCAGAGCCGCTACGAATCGCCGGAGGAAGCCGAAGCGGATATCCGCGCGCGCATCGAGCGCAAAGAAGTCATCATAGGTTTCGGCCATCCTGTTTACACGATCGCCGATCCTCGTAACCAGATCATTAAAGCTGTCGCGCGCAGACTGTCGAAGGACAGCGGCAACATGAAGCTATTCGCGATCGCAGAGCGCATCGAAAGCGTGATGGCAGACGCGAAGCGCATGTTTCCCAATCTCGATTGGTTTAGCGCCGTGTCGTACCACTTGATGGGCGTGCCCACCGCAATGTTCACGCCGCTGTTCGTCGTATCGCGTACGACGGGCTGGGCCGCTCACGTCATCGAGCAGCGCGCCGACGGCAAGATCATTCGCCCTTCCGCCAACTACACCGGGCCCGAACAAGCAGCCTTCGAGCCGCTCGATGCGCGCGCGGTGCCATTCGCAACGGAGTGACTTCACATGTCTCATAGCGCTAACGCGCAACGTCCGGCCCCCGATCAAGTGCTGGTCGATATCGCCGACTACGTTCTCAACTACAAGGTCGAGAGCACACTTGCGTATGAAACGGCGCATTGGTGCTTACTCGACACGCTCGGGTGCGGTCTCGAAGCGCTCGAGTACCCAGCGTGCACGAAGCTGCTCGGGCCTATCGTTCCCGGCACGATCGTCCCGCTGGGTGCGAAAGTCCCAGGCACGCCATATCAACTCGATCCCGTGCAGGCGGCCTTCAACATCGGCGCGATGATTCGCTGGCTCGATTTCAATGACACATGGTTGGCCGCGGAATGGGGGCATCCGTCGGACAACCTCGGCGGCATTCTTGCAACTGCGGATTGGGTTTCCCGTCGCAATGTCGCCATCGGACGCGCGCCGCTCACGATGCGCGATGTTCTCACTGCGATGATCAAGGCGCATGAGATTCAAGGTTGTCTTGCGCTCGAGAACTCGTTCAACAAGGTGGGGCTCGATCATGTCGTGCTGGTGAAGGTCGCCTCGACCGCCGTCGTATCGCAGATCCTTGGGCTCTCTCGCGATGAGATCATCAACGCACTCTCGCTTGCGTGGGTCGATGGACAGAGCTTGCGGACGTATCGACATGCGCCTAACACTGGATCGCGCAAAAGTTGGGCCGCGGGGGATGCAACGAGCCGCGCGGTGCGCCTTGCGCTCATCGCTGCGAGCGGCGAGATGGGATACCCCTCCGTTCTCACGGCAAAGACTTGGGGCTTCTACGACGTGCTGTTCAAGGGCAAGCCCTTCAAGTTTCAGCGGTCATACGGCTCGTACGTCATGGAGAACGTCTTGTTCAAGATCTCCTTCCCCGCTGAGTTTCACTCGCAGACGGCGGTTGAAGCCTCGTTGGAAGCCAGAAAGCGCCTCATCGCTTCGCACTACACGCCCGAGGATATCGAACGGATCACGCTGCGAACTCACGAGGCGTGCATCCGCATCATCGACAAGAAGGGTCCGCTTGCGAACCCTGCAGATCGCGATCATTGCGTGCAGTACATGATGGCGGTTCCGCTGCTCTTCGGACGCCTGACTGCAGCGGATTACGAAGACGATGTCGCTCGCGACCCTCGCATCGATGAGCTGCGCGAGAAAATCGAGTGCTTCGAAGATCCTCAGTTCACTGCGGACTATCACAATCCAGAGAAACGCTCGATCGCGAATGGACTCACTGTGCATCTGAAAGATGGACGCACGATGGAAGAAATCGTGATCGAGTACCCAATCGGACACAAGCGGCGCCGGTCTGAAGGTGTTCCGTTGCTGCAGGAGAAGTTCGAGCGCAATCTCGCGCGTCGCTTTGCCGATAAGCAGCGCAATGCGATCTTGTCCGCTTCGCGCGATCGGGCCGCGCTCGAGCAGCTTTCGGTGAACGAGTACGTCGATCTGTACACTCCTTAAGAACCATGAGCTATCTCATCGCAGACGATCTGCCGCGCACGCCAGCAGGCGAGCGCTTCGCACAACTGCTCGGGCGCCCGTCGATCCTGCAGATGCCGGGGGCGTATAACGGCCTTTCCGCGCTTCAAGCCAAACGCGCCGGTTTCGAAGCGCTGTATTTGTCCGGCGCGGCGATGAGCGCGTCTATGGGCCTGCCCGACCTGGGCATCATCACTGTGGATGACGTGTGCTTCTTCGTTCGACAAATCGCTCGCGCCAGCGGGTTGCCCGTGCTCGTCGATGGCGACACTGGCTATGGGGAAGCGTTGAACGTCATGCACATGGTGCGTGCGTTCGAAGATGCCGGCGCAGCGGCCGTACACATCGAGGATCAGGTGCTACCGAAGAAGTGCGGTCACCTCAATGACAAACGACTCATCGATGCACGCGAGATGGCCACGAAGATCGCCGCGGCCGTCCGCGCCCGCCGCAACATGCGGATCATCGCGCGAACCGATGCAGCCGCGAGCGAGGGTATCGACGGCGCGGTCGCGCGTGCAAAGCTGTATCTAGAGGCCGGAGCGGATGCGATCTTTCCAGAAGCCTTGACTAGCGCGGACATGTTTCGAGAATTCGCGCAACGAGTGCAGGCACCGCTCCTCGCCAACATGACCGAGTTCGGGCGCACACCATGGTTCACCGCGAAAGAGTTCGAAGAGATGGGTTACCGCATGGTGATCTGGCCCGTGAGCGCGCTGCGCGTCTCAGCTAAAGCACACGAACAGCTCTATGGAACGTTGAAGAGCGAAGGCATTGCTCGCACTCTGCTGGGCAACATGCAGACGCGGCAAGAGCTGTACGACACGATCGATTACAGTGGTTACGAAGCGTTGGACGCGTCGATCGTGCGAAGCGTTGTGCCAGCACGGAACGGATAGCTCGCAGGGCTTCAGGCAGACTTGCCGGGAAGATATCGTTCAATGAACACGCTCCAATGAGGACTGTGCTCGATCACGCGATAAGCTCGGCAGCGGCACGCGCGTGAGCTCGACGTCCTCCTTGTTCGTCGCATACGCAACGTACAAGAACCCATTCCACACGATGCTCTTCGGATAGTGATAGCCAGGTCGCTTGTACTGGCCTTCATACCGCAACGGCTGCAGATCTGCCGCGCCACGCAACAAGAACGAGCGATCGAAATGACGCCCATCCGTGCTCAGCGTCACCGCGAGAGGGACTCGCGCTCTGTCAGCGTTCGGTGCGTTGACGAGGAACGCGGTGCCATCAGGAAGATTACCCGCGCTTTGCTTCGCACGTGAGTCGGGCATGTCCGTCATGACTGCGGGCATCCATCTCTCTCCTGCATCGCAGCTCTTCGAGGCGAGCTGCCGGTAGCTGGACGCCTCATCTCGAAACACCATCACGATACATTCACCCTGCAAGAACGAGCTCGGTTCGAGCTCGCGACTCATGCGGTTTTCGTGCTCAGTGCTCTCGAACTGGGACCGCTGCCATCCTCTAACTCCGAGTGGGTCGTCGGTATAGAACGGCGCTACCCGAATTCCGGGCTGCACATGAAACGCCGTGATCACGCGGCCATTCTTCAAGGCATGCGGATCCTGCTCGATCACGCCAGGTACCGGCTTCCCGCTCCGATCGACCACCGGCGCGAGACCAGACCACGTGCGGCCATCGGTACTCGTACGGTAGTAGGTGAATCCGCCCGCGCGCGATTGGAATCCGGTAGGCCACACGTTGACGTAGGCAGCGAGCGTCTTGCCATCCGTCCACCAGCCGCCGTTTGAGTGCATGCGGCCACCCTCGCCCGCTTCGGAGAGAACGGCGGGAGACTCCCAGTGAAAGCCATCGTCGCTCACACTGTACGCGACCCAGGTATCCGGCGAGTCCTCGTCCTTCGGAGAGCTTTGCCACTGCGCGTACAACTTGCCTTTGAAGGCAATCAGCACCGCACCATTGTTGAACTTGTCCGAATCCGCATCAGGTTTGAATATCGATATGGTCTGTGCGCCGGAAGCTGCCCGTAGGCCGAGGTCGGGTTGAGTCTGATCGAATAGGTTCGGCGCCACGGTATAAGGCGCTTGCGCCAATGCATTGAGGTCGAAGCCCCACAATCCAATCAGAGCGAGCAGAAGTCTCATGCGGCGATTGCAAACACGGGAGCTATTGATCTGTGGGGATGGTGGGCCTGGCAGGATTCGAACCTGCAACCAAGGGATTATGAGTCCCCTGCACTAACCGTTGTGCTACAGGCCCACGATTGAAAAGGAATTCAAACTTCCCGTTCATTTCACGACTTTAGCCGTGAACGCACCCTTTGATGAGTCCCTGCACTAACCGCTGTGCTACAGGCCCACTCTCGGGCGCGGGATTCTAGCAAAAGCCGTTTTCATCGGCGCGTGGGTGTGCGCCTCACTCTATGCCCTCACCCTAACCCTCTCCCTAGAGGGAGAGGGGATCGAAGCACCTACATCAGTACGTCGCTTCCTCAGTACGTCGCTGCCATCAGTACGCTGCTGCCATCAGTACGTCGCTGCCATCACTCCTGTGCAGCACGCGAACCCTCGATCGCATCGAGCAGCTGATACCGCGCGCGGCGCGTATCGGGTGCAAGGCGCGTGTTCGCATCGATGATCAAGCGAGGGAACGTGGCTTCGCTGTGATACGCAGGCCATCTTGGCAAGCCCTCACCGTTGGGATCGCCTGTCTTGATGAAGTTCGCAAAGTATTCCTGCAGCAGCCGTGAAACCTTGTAATCGTCCTCAGTCCACGCGTAGACCTCGTTCGAGTCGAGATTGCCCATCGCGTATTCGATCTCTGCAGAGTGGACGGCACCTGACGGGACGGGTGCATTCGGATTCTCGCGCTGTGCCGGACGAGGCTGCGCGTAGAAGTAGTAGAACGCGGGCTGGTTGCTCGTGAGGCTGTGCAGGTCCACCCATTTCCAAGTGCTGTAGCCGAGGAAACGATCGCTCGCGAGCTCGGTGCCCGACTGTTTCACTTGCTCCTCGGAGGCCGCCGGATACATCTGCACAACGAGCTCGGCCTGATCGCCGTAGAGCTGCTCGATCGCCTTGCGATAGTTCTCAACTGTGGGCTCCCGCTCACCGAGAAGTGCGCCGTACCAACTCTCTTGGGAGTTCGTGCCCGCAAGCAACGGCACCGTCGCCTGCTCGCGGGCCGCATAGACCTCAGCGGGCGTATTGACGAAGAAGTAGCCATCCGCAATCACGGGTGGCATCTGCGGGAAGTTCTGTGCCACTTCGAGAAGTCGCTCCGCAGGCACAGCGCGCAAGTCGCTCAGCGAGCTGGCCTCTACAGCGGTGGCGAAACGTACGCCGCTTTCTTCGGCCACGACGAGCGGAATGAGATGACCGACTAGTGCGCCGCTTTCGCCGATGGCGCCCGCGATCAGTCCGCGAGTGAGAGGCGACACCATGAGAGCACTGACCGACATCGAGCCCGCAGACTCACCTGCGATCGTCACTCTGGTTGGGTCTCCGCCGAACGCCGCGATGTTTTCTTGGACCCATTTGAGCGCGGCGTATTGATCGAGCAACGAGTAGTTACCAGACGCTTCGTGCGGACTTTCTTGCGTCAACTCGGGATGCGCGAAGACCCCGAATATGCCAAGCCGATAGTTCAGGGTGACCGTGACGATGCCCTTCTGCGCCATGCTCGCGCCGTCATAGCGCGGCTCCGAACCATCACCCGCGACAAAACCGCCGCCATAGATATAGACGAGTACGGGAAGCTTCTCGGACTGCTGGGCACTGGGCGCTAGGCTCTGGCCAGGACGGATCTGTGCAGGCGTCCATACGTTGAGGTAGAGGCAGTCCTCGCTCACACCATTCGCGCGGAACACCATATCGTCGAAGATGCGACGCTGCATGCACTGCGCGGCAAACTCGGTCGCCTTGCGCTCGCCTTTCCAACTCTTCACCGGCTGCGGCTCGCGCCATCGCAACTCGCCAACGGGCGGTTGTGCGAACGGAATGCCTTTGAAGACGCGCAGGTCCTTGTCCTTGTCGTAGAAACCGACGAGCGTGCCGTTCGCGATCGTGACGCGCGGCGCGTCGGCGGAGGAGCGCGATTCGCGGCTCGGTACGGCCGCGCAGGCAGTGATGGCCAGTGAGACGGCGGCAATGAAGACAGTGCGAGCAAATGGCTTGAGCATGGGTCCTGGCGCTGTAGAGCCTCGGGTGGCCGGCGAGACTAACGTGCTTACAGCCGATTCAACAAGACCCCGAATCCAGCCAGTCATCAAGTCTTCATCAGCAAGCGAGTCATAGCCGCTGTCGCACCAGACGTTCGATACGAGTCGGCAATGCGTCATCGATCAGTACTTCGCCATGACACGGAATCAGAATCGTCGGTCTGTCTTCTGCGACTTTCGCGAGTAGCCACTCGCGGTACGCGCGCCGATCCTTCGTGAGCAGCTTGAAGGTCGTGCTGATCGCGAGGTTTGGCCCCATGCGCAAGAGCTTCATGCCCAGACCAAATGCGTTCGAAGGTAGGCGCGCGAAGTTGAGGAATGCATCGCAGACGATCCACGCGATTACGTTTGCCTCGCGAATCGACAGCCACACTTCACCGTTACGAAGATCGGGCGGCTGCAGCAATGACACGTGCGCAGGCAGATTCGCTTCCAAGAGCCGCAGGTCCTGCACCGGGAGCTTGGTCTTCTGCTTGATGCGGCCGAACGCTCTCTCCGACGCCACGACTGCCGCGCGCTCGACCGCCTGCGCGTGTGAAGGCAAACCGAGCGTGTGGTATGCGTTGGGCGCGAGCAGGATGGGATCGCCCATCGCTCGAAACTGACCCATTGCGACCGATCCGGCGTGCGGCACTGGGCTGTACACGCAAACGCGATTGTCCCCAAGCTGGACCGCGGTCGCCCGCAACGGTAGCGCGCCGTGCCTGCGTCGAAGCTCCCACACGCCGGTGAGACCTGCAATGGGCTGCCAATTGGAGGACGACATCTGACCGTGTTGAGAGGGAGGAGTCATGTGCAATACTTCCGTAGCTGCGTAGGTGCGCCGCGCGGGCATCGCCCCCACCCTAACCCTCCCCCGCTGCTGCAGGGGAGGGCACAAGAAGGGAAGGAGCTGATCGCGCCGAACGCATTCGACTACATTCAGAAGCGTCAGCCGAAGTCCTCGGGCCGTCAACTGTCAACCGCCAACCCTCAACCCTCTTTGCTGCAATGAATTCCTCGGCCGACCGGTCTATTGATGTGACCGGCAATCGCACGCAGACGGAGCGGCAACGCTTCGAGGCATTGTGCGCGCCTTTGAAGGCCGATCTGTTTCGGTTCCTGTACTGGCTCTGCCGTGATCGCAACCTGGCGGAGGATGTCATGCAGGAAACGTTGTTGCGCGCCTGGAAATCGCTCGATGCACTCTCGGACGATAAAGCCGTGCGGCCTTGGCTGATGACGATCGCGCGCCGCGAGCTCGCGCGTACGTTCGAACGCAAGCGCCTGCCGACCGTGGACATCGATGCCGCCCTCGAGGCGGACCGGGATTCTTTTGCCATCGAGGACGATCACGAAGTGCGCGAGATGCGCCGCGCGATCATGCAGCTCGACGTCATCCATCGGGAACCTTTGATCCTGCAAGTCATGCTCGGCTACTCCACCGACGAAATCGCAAAGCACCTGGAGATCAGTCTGCCTGCGGTGCTGACCCGCTTGCACCGGGCCCGCCACGCTTTGCGCAAGCACATGCTCGGCAACGCCGCGGAAGGTGCGAGCGAATGAAGTGTCACGAGTTTCAAACGGCCGTCGGCGCGGAGCCGACCTCGACGAATCCCGACCTGGTTGCTCACGAGCAGTCATGCCCATCATGTGCTGCGTACCGCAAGCAGATGCAGGAGATGGATCGGCTCATCTACAAGGCATTGGTCGTACCGGTCGATGACAGAGTCACCGCCGACATCGGCACTACGCGTTTCGCGCAAAAGCGTCGCGCGATCTCGCGCTGGCAACTCGCTGCAAGCTTGTTCGCATCGGTCATGATCGCGGCATCGATTTGGGTGGGATCGACGCGCGAGTCTCTGGCCGAGCAGATCGTGAGTCATACGGCGCATGAATCGTTCGCGATGGTTCGTACCGACGAGCGCGTGGATCCGAAGGTGCTCGCAGACGTGCTCGCGAAAGCCGGGATCGGTCTACGGGCGAACGCGGTCGATGTTTCTTACGCTGCAAGTTGCCCAGTGCGCGGACATGAAGTTCCGCACCTCGTCGTGCAAACCGATCAAGGTCCGGTGACCGTGCTCGTACTCTCGGAAGAATCGGAAACCACCACTGTGCAACGCTTCGAAGAAGGCGGCTATGAAGGAGTCATCGTACCCGCTCAGCGCGGTGTGCTCGCAGTTCTCGGCAAGGATGCCCCGGTCGAGCAAGTAGTGGATAAGTTGTCTTGGGCGATCGATTATTGGTGATGACGCCGGCACACAACTGAGTCTGCCTCGCGGACGCGGGGATCCGGCTCCTCGAACAGGCTTTGATAGGCCCTCGCCTCCGCGAGGGTGACGACAATGTCAACCCACAGTCGAGCGTCCCCGCGACCTCGTCGTCCTCACGGAGGGGCACGGAGGCGAGGATCGACCTCTTGTCGACAGGCTCCGACCCGATAGGCTCCTGCGCTCGCCAGGTGACGAACACAATTCGAAGCATTGGTCGGGCCAAGCCCGACCAACACGCGCAATCGGCAGCGCGCGCTGCCGATCACGCAGCTCATCACATCTTCTCTTGCTTGCCTTCCTGCATCTTCGCTTTCGCGGCGTCGCAGTCGGCCTTTGACATCATCAGATAGCCGTGGCCTTTGCAGGAGTTCTGACCTGCACAAGAATTCGTCGCCGTGGCGCAGGCCGACTTGCCCTTACAAGCATTCACGCCTTCACACTTCACCTTGGCTTCTTCCGCTGCGGAAACGGTCGTCGACATCGAGCCTAACAACAACGCGGCGGCCGTGGCGATCGCCGCACCGGAAATCTTATTGCCCTGTTTCATAAATTGCTCCTGATGTTTGTTGTACGGCGATCGTGGTTCGATCGTCTCGTGAGCAGACCGGGCAATCATGGAGTTGATTACGCCCATTGGCAAATCGCTAGGGAGCGCAGGCTGCCAAGAAGAGGTCTTCACCTAACCTCTCCCAAAGGAAGGGATTCTATGAGTCCCCGAGCTTGAAGCACGCACCCTCTTCCCCGCCTGTGCGCTCGTCGCCTCGAAGCGCCCCTCCCTCGCGGTCGAGCGCTGCAGTGCAGGCGTAATAGACATTCGCGCACGCCGGTCTCTTGAGTGAGCAAGGATTCGGAGCGCACGAATGCAACAGCCCCATGAACACTCACTCGATCGCACGCAACCGCGCCAGTGGTTCGCCTCGTTCACGCACACGGATCTACCCTCATCGCTCCGGCATCTCGCGTCGTTCTTCGCGCTAGCGACGCGCGTGTATGTCAGCTGGGTTTTTCTGAAATCCGGTTGGCTGAAGGTGACGAGTTGGGAGAGCACGATTGCGCTGTTCGAGTATGAGTATCGCGTGCCGGCGCTGCCGCCCATCGTCGCAGCTGTCCTGGGCACGCTGGGCGAGATCGTATTTCCGCTGCTGCTCATTGTTGGGTTCTTCGGAAGACTGAGCGCGCTGGGACTTTTCGCGGTGAATGTGCTGGCCGTCCTCTCGTATGCGCACGTGCTGCTGCAGCCCGGGTTCGAGGCCGCAGTCGCGCAGCATTATCTTTGGGGGTTCATGTTGCTGATGCTGGCGATCTACGGGCCCGGGAAACTCTCTGCCGACGGATACCTCAACGGGTGAGGACGGCTCCACTAGGAAGACAGCTCCACTAGCGTTCCGCTAGAAAGCTACCGCGGGAAAGCTTCGCTTACGCTGCGCTGGAAAGCTGCCGCTAGACAGAGTGGTGAATCAGGCCGCGCGCCGCTATAGCGCGAGTCTCAGCCTCGATTCTGTCTAGCGACAGCTTTCTAGCGGTAGCCCTCTAGCGATAGCCATCTCGCGACAGTGGTAGCCATCGCGAAGCTACTCCGTTCCCTTCAGCAATTCGTTCGCAGCGTGCACCAGGAAGATGTAGACCGAGCCCAGGTTCACGACGTACTCGTTCTGGCCCCACAAGAACGGCCAATCTTCTTTGTTTTCCGGGAAGTCGGGTTTCAAGATCAACACGCCCGGAACGATACCGCCTGCGATGAAGGAAAAGTCCGCGCGATTGCTGCCATATGCGACAGCCTTCGATCGTGCACCCACACCCGAGACGAATGAGATGTTCGAATCCGGGTGCGTGCCGTACAAGTAATCCAGCCCTCGAATCGTCGCATCCTTCGAGAATAGGTCGGGGAATGCCTTGTGTAGATAGTAGTTCGTCGTCGCGAAACCGATGACGGCACCGTTGCCGGCCCAGCCGCCGCGCGTGATCGGCACGCCGAATGGATTCTCACCGAGGTTCTTCTTCGATTCCTCGAGGAAGCGTGCAGCGCGCTTCTTGAGCTTCGCCGCATACGCTTTGTCCATGTGCGGAATCGCGCGCAGCGCTGGCACCGCATTCCACATGAACCCCTGATCGATCGTCTGCCAGAGCGAGGCGATACGCTTCGCGTACTGCGCGTCCCCGGTCGTGATGAGCAGCTCGAGCGCCGCGCCAAGCTCCTCGCTCTTCGGGTTGCCGCCCGTCGTGTTCCCATAGCGGTAGAGATTGGGCTCACGCTTACTCTCGAAGTCCCACACTCGTTTCGCGGTCGTCAAGCATTCTTCCGCAAGCTCCTCGTTGTAGCCGCGTAGCGCGCGACTTGCCGCAGCGAGCGAAGCAGCGGAACCGTAGTTCAGAGCGGTCGTCGCGGTGGTGAACGCCCAACGATCGTCTGCAGGCGAATTCGGATCGGATGGATCATGGGGCTTGTTATCCGTCTTCGTTACAGCATCGCCCAAGTGCGTGTATTGCCCAAGATCCGGCTCGACGATGCCAGGGATTGCATGGCCGAACACGCGATGCTGCGCAATGAGAAACAGCGTGCCATGCTCGATCTGCTGAAGAATATCCGGCACGCCATCCGGTCGGTGCAGCTCGACGTGACGCTTCTTCTGATCGACGCTCGTCTCATCGCGTTCGGGACGAAACGTTTCCCAGATCTGCACGAGGCCGCCTACCACGGCATATTGCGTCTGCGTGCGCAGATCGAAGTCGCCTGCGTCGTACCAACCACCGATGTCGAGACCCGGGATGTGCTCGCCCGGCTTGAACGGCGAGTCCGTCTCCGGGCCCATCGCATAGAGATCGAAATGCTCGTGATTTGGCGGCGCTTGTCGCGCATCGTCCATGTGCGAGGCACCGTGCCATACGCGATACGCTTCGTTTACGAACATGTGATCCATCTGCACAGGGAAGAACACGTCGAGTGTCGCGTGCCAAGCGTCATCGAACACGTCGGGTGAGATGCGAAATGCGTTCGTGCGCTGACCGGCAGCTTCGATGACGTACAACCCTGGCTCGCGCACATCCGTGAAGTCGAACGTGTAGTAGTCATACCGCAGGTACTCGCCCCAACGCTTCGCATCGGCCTTGGCGACCTCCTTCGTCGACCCATCCGCCGCCACGTTGAGCAGGCGCACCGTACCTGGTGCTCCCGCGTTGCGATCCATTTCGATGATCGCGGTCTTCGTCTGACCGGGGTGATAGCCGACTTGCGAGTGCGCGATCATCGCCGGACGCGTCCAGTTCGGGAGCGTGCTGGCCGAAAGCTCCCACTCCACCGCAGTTCCTTTCACACCGGCAGGAATCATTGTGCGCACGACGAGCCAACCGTTCTGCGCTTGATTGCGGCCGTCGAGCAGCGCGAGCTCGCCCTTGCGAGTCTCGATGGTCACGCGACGCGCCGCATCTTCAGGCGCAAGCACGAGCTTGCGTCCAGTTGCCATTGGCAGACGTTGGATTTCTCCAGACGCATCGCGACCCGTGGGCCCCGTGGGATAGAGAGGCAATGTGCCGCTCTTCTGATCCATCAGGTAATTCTTCGAAAAATACGCCGCAGGCAGGAACTCGAGATTGAAACCCGCCTTGCCTTCGAGCTCTTTCGGGAGAGGTTCATCGAGCACCACTCTGAGGATCATTCCATTTGCAGTGGCTTCACCTCGGATCGTGTACTCGAAGTTGTACTTGGAATAACCGAGGCGCGCTTCGATCGCGTTCTGATCGCGCAGCACGGTGCGATTCTTGAGCTCGGGAACCGGATCCCATTGCTCGGGTGTCGGGCTCAGCCGTACATCGCCGTTCGTGGCGGTGCGAACGCCATGATGAATGAGCTCAATGCCAGCGATCTTGGAGTCGCTGAAATTACCGTCGTACCAGTTGCTGAAGACGAGCACGTCGAGACCGCGCTTCGTGAAGTACTCGCGATCGTTGAGCTCGAGGCTTTGCGCCGAGACATTCGAGCACGCGAACGCGAGCACGAGCGCGGTTGAAGCCAACCGAGCGATCTGCGCGAGCCGTCGAGAAGAAAACCGTACAGACGAAATCATGAAATGCTGACCCCAAGAACCTTGGCGTTATCGCGAGCGGGCGAAGATACCTGCTCGGGAGCGATGAGAGTAGCCGCAGCTCGATAAGTTCACAAAACTGGAGGCATACCCTGAGAGATGAAAGAAAAGAGTGACCACAAAGAGCACATGGAACACAAAGGAAGAACGCGCGATATGAGTTCTCACCGTGTGCGATGGGATCATCGGTATCAACCCACGTCATCGGTGCGAGTCGAACGAGGCGAGGCCCTCACCCGCCGCTTCGCTGGCGGCCTCTCCCAAAGGGAGAGGCGCTCGTCGGAGTCGAATGCTGCAAGAGCGGAAAATCCGCCGCTCTTGTTCCTTCTCCCTCCGCTCTTGCCGCTCTTGCTCCTTCTCCCTCTGCTCGTGTCCCTTCTCCCTCTAGGGAGAAGGTTAGGATGAGGGCCGAGCTACTGAGCGGAATACGAGCCTGTGCGAAGGGCAAGCTACGGGATGGTGAACGCCGGATCGACGACGGCCCAGAAGGCGAGCTTGGGATTGCGATCTCTGTCGAATAGCAGTGGCCGATTCGTGCGATTCACCGGCCACGAGTTGAGCCATGTGTGCGCATCGTGCACACCCCAGGTGGTGACAGCATCGAGCGATCCCAGGTGATCCTCAAACACATCGAATAACGCCCGATACAAGCGAGCCTGTTGCGAGACAGCAGATTGCGGGATGTTTGCGAAGTCAGTGCCGTAGTCTGCCTGGCACCCGACTCCATTCGAGAAGCATTCACCTGGGTCGGCGTAAATCGAGATGTCGAGCTCAGTGACTCGATTCGCTTTACCTCGGTTCGCGACGGTCGTAAGCGCAGCATCCACATCCTCTGCTGAGGACGTTCGCTGCAAGTGAAATTGATGCCCGACGCCATCGACGGACACGCCGCCGAGCTCGATGTAATCGACGATCTGTAAGATCTTATCGAGCTTCTCCGGATTCTCCGTACTGTAGTCATTGATGAAAAGTCGTGCATTCGGATCAGCATCGCGCGCCGCCTCGAAAGCGATCCGGATGTATTCCTGCCCATCTCCGCCACCCACACTGAAAGCCTGATACCACTGGCTGTTGCGATAGACCTCTTGTGCATTGTCGCTCGCGACTTCATTCACGACATCCCACGCCGCAACACGGCCTTCGAAGTGACCGACGACCGCAGTGATGTACGCACGCAAGCGTTGCTCGATGATCAATCGATAGTCGGCATCGCTTATCCCCGCGGGTCTATCGAGAAACCAGTCCGGCGTTGTTTGATGCCACACGAGCGCATGGCCATGCACCTGCATCGAGTTGGTCGTGGCGAATTCAACGATGCGCTCCGCGCGCTCGAAGCGATAAGGGTTGCCCGCGCTCGGAGCCAAAGGTGCGATCGTATCCGCCTTCATCGCATTCTCGGGCGTGAGGTTGCTGTAGTGCTTCAACAGCAATGCGCGATCGCTCGCCACATCGAGTTGTTCCGGCTCGATCGCAGCCCCGATGCGGAAGAACCCTGCGAACTCATCCTTCAAGGCCGGCGCGGTCGCTGGATCCGGCAGCTGTGGCGTGCTCGGGGGCGGATTCTGTGTCGGCGGCGGAGTCGGCGGCGGTGGTGAGGACGAGCCGCCTCCTCCGCCTCCTCCACATGCAGCCAAGCTCAGACAGACAGCGAGTATCTCGATCGAACGACTGGTGCGTGCGCGAACCATCTGGACGGCCCCCGGATCTATGTAGTTCGTCTTATCTTTGTAGTTGTCTTCGAGTGTCGCCGGTCGAATGCCCCAAGGTACGTGACGCAGGGCACGAATCAGGTGGAGCGACGGGACGGAGTGTCTATCTTTCGGGCGAGATGTCAAATCAAGGAGGCGCGCTTGCGGCTCCGATCAGCTCCGTCACGCGGTCGAGCAGCTCCTGGATGCGGAACGGCTTACGCAGGAACGCATCATAGCGGGTGAAGCGCTGCCGAACGGCCGCTTCCGAGATCGCGCTCGTCATGATGATCGGCACGTCCTTGTACGCAGGATCGTTTCGGACTGCCTCGCCCATCGCCGCGCCATCCATGATCGGCATCATGTAGTCCATGATGATGAGCGCGGCCGCACACTCGCTCAATCTTTCCATGCCCTGGCGCCCGTTGGCCGCGACGACGACTCGATAGCCCTCGTCTTCGAGAGCGGAGACCATGACGTCCGCAACTCCGAACTCGTCTTCGACGACCAACACCGTTCGCACGTATAACCTCGTCGCACCTGGCGTGCGGAGCTCTACTTCTTCTTCGCGCGCCGCGCAGAGCTCTTCTTGGAGACGACTACCGCGGGGCGACGGCCTATGCCCGTCATCGATCCTTCGAGACCGAACAACGGTTCACCGACTTCAATGCCGTTGTTACCGATGATGAGCTCTCGGACGTATTGGTCGTAATCTCCGTTGCGCATCTTCGTGACTGAGATTAATCGACTCAGAGTGGCATCGCGTTCCACGAATCGGAGAAAAATCAGGTTCTCGACGAGGGCAGAGATCCCGACGACGGGGACCTTCAAGGCAGGACCCACGATATCGCTGCTCTCGATTGTAAGAAGCGCAGTCACGCCCATGACGCGGAGCTCGTTCATGAGGCAGGCCATGTACCGGCCGATCCGCTCTTGATACGTAATCGATGCGATGATGCCGCCCAGACCATCGATGGCGAGGCGCTTTACGTTGCGTTTCCTCACGGCCTGCAAGATCCGATGACCGATCTCGTCCAAGAGAATCTCACCTTGCGGCAACCAGATGATGTCCACGTGACCCTTGTCCAGGTGCCGATCGAGCGAATGACCGATGCTGTTCGCCTTGAGTCGCAATCGTGATGGCGACTCGTAGAAGCCCACCATCAGCCCCGGCTCCTTCGCGCTCGATTGCGCGAGGAACTGTAGGCTCAACATCGTTTTCCCCGCGCCTGTCGGACCGACCAACCCAGTGACCGACCCACCGCACAGTCCGCCATACAGCATGCGGTCCAGTGAGGGCGAGCCGATCGGAATTTTCGGCCCCTGCCCTTTATCCTCACGGCTCGGCTGCTCGAGGGCGGCCTCCAGGCGCGGGAACAGCTTGATTCCATCGGACGTGATTCGGAACGAGTGCTTACCGCGCAGGAATCCACTCCCGCGAAACTTCCGCACCGTGAGCGTTCGGTGCGTGCGTAGATCGAACTCTTGATCTCCAAGCTCGATCAAGCCGTCCACCATGGTGTGCTCGGCACGCACCATGTCGTCATCGCCGCTCGTCAGCAGCAGGATCGTGCATTCGTTCGCGACTGCATGACTTTGCAGCTCGTGGATGAACTTCTTGAACTCACGGCTCGACGGCGCGGATTCCTCTGCCGCGACGAGCCCATCGAGGATGAGCAAGCTGCTCCTCTGGGCACGAATCTCTCGACGCAGCAAGCCGAGCAGCCCTTTCAAGCCCTCGTCTTCGAGCATTCGGAATGCGCTGACGTAGTAGAGTCTCTCAGGGACGACGCTCTCGTCGAAGAACGACAACGAGCTCAAGTGTTGCAGCATGCGGCTGTGAGATTCGGCGAGCAGAGTCACGTAGATCGCGCGACCGCCGGAGCCGACGTGGCGGTAGCAGATCTCGTTCGCGAGGATCGTCTTACCCGCGCCGGGTATGCCTTGTACGATATAAACACCGCCGACGAGTAGCCCGCCGCGAAGAATCGAATCCAAACCTTCGATCCCGGTGGGGAATCGGGGCATGGTCGCTGAATGACTCGTGTTCATGGTGCGTGCATTTGTCTATTGTTGTCGCGCATCGTCAGAGCCGCGCGAGCGCAAACTCTATGAAGTGATGCTCGGAAGACGAACGATGAATGTCGAACCCTGTCCGATGTGACTCTCCACGCTGATGCTACCTCCATGCGCTTCGGCGAGCGAGCGCACCAGCCACAACCCGATCCCGAATCCGCTGCGTCGCTCAGCTGGCCCCACCGCTTGCTGAAAGCGCTCGAAGATGCGCTGCTGCTGCGCCAACGGAATCCCTGGACCGCGATCGCGCACTTGCACGCATGCGTGACCGGGCGGATCCTCCCGAAGGACGATGTCTACCTGCGTGCCAGCGCCATATTTAATGGCATTGGAGACCAGGTTCGATACGATCTGCTCGGCCGCTAATCGGTCCCAGTAACCCTCGAGGCTCGGCGGCGCATCTGTATGGAGCTCGGAGCTTGCGAACTGCGCTTCGGGCTCGAACGATCGGCAGATCTCGCGAACGATCGCGGAGAAATCACAGAGCGTGCGCTCGACCTGCCATCCGCGCGCGTCGAGGCGGACCGCATCGAGGAGCAACGTCGCTCGTTTCACGTAAGTCTCTACGATGTGACGAATCCGCTCGAGTCGGCGGATCAGATCCGCGGCTGCGTTCTCCTTCTTCGCAAGCGCAAGTGCCGCGGTGACCTGCAGCAGCATCGCGTGCATTGGATTGCGCAACTCATGTGCGGCGACGGCCAGCAAGTTGTCGCGCGCCGTGATCTCGCTCTGCAGGCGCGCGATTTCCGCGCGCAGACTGGCGAGCGTGTCTGCGGTCTCAGGCGCCTCTTCGGTAGCCTTCATCGCGCAGCCGCGCTGTCGCCGTCCACATCGTGTGCAGAATACGTGGAACGCTCGTGCTCACTAGAAGATCTATCCAGGCGACTCAAGACATCGTTGAGCGCATCGAAACTCCCAGGTTTCACGAGGTGCGAATCGAACCCCGCAGCCTTCGATCGCTGCACATCGTCACGCTGCCCCCATCCGCTCAATGCGACCAGTACCAGGTGTTTGCCCCACGATTCCGCGCGAATGCGTGTCGCCGCCTCGTAGCCAGTCATCACCGGCATGCCGATATCCAAGAATGCGACCTCGGGCTTCGCGCTGCGCGCGAGATCGTACGCTTGCTGCCCGTCCGCCGCCTTGAAGACTTGATGCCCCTCGCACTCGAGCAATAGCGCAAGACTCTCGAGTGCATCCGGATTGTCATCTGCAATGAGCACTCGCCGCTTTGGCGAGCCGTGACCGTTGCCTTTTGCTTGTTGCTCCTGGAGCGCAGGAGCTCCGATGTCCGGCGTCAAGAGCGGCAGACGCACGATGAACTGGCTACCTTGCCCGATGCCGTCGCTTTCAACGATGACATCGCCCAAATGCATCTGCACGAGCTTGCGCGATAGGGCGAGTCCGATACCCAATCCACCCGGGGCACGGTCGCCACTGTGCACGCGCGAGAATAAATTGAACAATTTCGGAAGCGATTCCTGCGCGATGCCGATGCCGTTGTCCTTGACGCGAAACTCGACGTGCGCTTCGTTCGTCAGCACCGCGACTTCGATCTTCCCGCCCGGATTCGTGTACTTTGCCGCGTTGCTGATGAGATTGCCGAGCACTTGCACGAGGCGCGTCATATCGCCTTCGATCTGCAACGTTTCGTCCGGACAATTCACCTCGAGGACGTGCTTGTACTCGGCAACCGTCGGCTGGGAGGCTTCGATTGCGCGCGCCAGGATCGCGCCGACCTGCACGGGCCCCGTCGTGAGCGTGATCGTGCCGCGGGTGATGCGCGAGATGTCGAGCAAATCGTCGACCAGGCGCGTGAGATGTGCGAGCTGTCGATCGATCACATCGCGCGACCAGCGAATGTGCGGATTGTCGATCTCGACACGCGACATGATTTGCACGGCATTGCGAATCGGCGCGAGCGGATTGCGAAGCTCGTGCGCGAGGATCGCCAAGAACTCATCCTTCTGCCGATCCGCCTCCTTCAATGCCGCCTCGGCGCGCGTCCGCTCGGCGATTTCCGCTTGCAGAGCCAAGTTCGATTCCGCGAGCTCGACGTTCGCGCGCTGCAGATCGCGGTTGAGCGCCTGCAACTCGCGCGTGCGCTCCGCTTGCAAAGTGGTGTGCGCCGCCTCGAGCCGCGCGTTCGCCTCAGCGAGACTGCGGTTGAGCTCCTGCAGCTCGCGTCGCTGACAGTGCAGCTCTACGAGCACGGAGACCTTACTGCGCAGGATCTCCGGGACGACCGGAATCGACACGTAGTCGACCGCGCCGAGCTTGTAGCCCTTCAGCCGATCGAACTCGGTGTCGTGCACGCCAGTGATGAAGATGATCGGCGTCTTCTCGAAGCGAGGGTGATCGTGGATCAAAGCCGCAGTTTCGAATCCGTCCATGCCCGGCATGCTCACATCGAGCAGCACGAGCGCGAACTCGTCCTTCATCAGTTTCTCGAGCGCTTCGAGCCCGGAGCGCGCGGAGATCAAGTTCTGGCCGAGCTCGCCCAGGATCGTCTCGTACGACAGCAGTCGTGCCGGCTGATCATCGACCAGCAGGATATTGACCTTGGTGTCCTTCAACGATTCGACCATTGCACCACTCAGCGATGCAGCCACATTCGCACGAGCGAAAGTAGCTGCTCGGTGTTGACGGGCTTCGCGACGTAGTCCGAGGCACCCGCCTCGAGGCACTTCTCCCGGTCGCCCTTCATCGCTTTCGCGGTGAGCGCGATGATCGGCAGCATGCGGAAGCGCGGATTGGCGCGAATTTGTCGCATCGTCTCGTAACCGTCCATCTCGGGCATCATGACATCCATGAGGATGAGCGAAAGATCGTCCGTTTCTTCCAGGATCTTGATGGCGTCATGACCGTTCGTGGCTGTGATGACGTCCATCTTGTGTCGCTCGAGAACGCTGTTCAGGGCGAAGATGTTTCGTATGTCGTCATCCACCACGAGTACTTTGCGACTTTGCAGGGGCTCATCGCTGCGATGGAGGGTCTCGATCATACGCTGTTTGGACAGCGGCAAGTCCGTAACCACCCGATGTAGGAACAGCGCCGTTTCATCGAGCAGCCGCTCCGGCGAGCGCACGCCTTTCAGCACGATACTCTTGGCTTTGCGGCGCAGCTCCGCTTCCTCCGCTTCGCTCAACTCGCGACCGGTGAAGACCACGATCGGCGTGTCGCAGAGGTTGACGTCTTTCTGGATCTCGCTCAGCAACTCGAAACCTGAAATATCGGGCAGACGCAGATCCAGGACGACGCAATCGAACGTCTTCTGTCGCATCGCGCGCAGCGCCTCCGCGCCGCTTCCAGCAGCGGTGATCTTCACATCGTCGAAGGCGATGAGCTCGGCGATGCTCATCTGCTCGGATGGGTCGTCTTCTACGACCAAGAGCTCGCGAATCTTCGTCGATGCGAACACCTTGATGCGCTCGAGGGCCGCTTGCAGACCTTCCGTCGTCGCGGGCTTGTTCATGAACGCGAACGCACCGCGCTCGAGGCCGTACTGACGCTCCTCTTCCACCGTGAGGATCTGCACGGGAATATGGCGCGTGGTGGGATCCTGCTTGAGCTGATTGAGCACGGTCCAACCGAGCATGTCCGGCAAGAAGACATCGAGCGAGACAGCCGTCGGGCGATACTTGCGTGCAAGCGACAATCCCTCGGCACCTGTCTTGGCCACGATGCCCTTGAAGCCGCTGTCGCGCGCCAGATTGAGCAGCACGCGCCCGTAGTGCGGATCGTCATCGACGATCAACAGCACACGATCATCTGGCTGCACGCTCTCGCGATCGTCGGGAAGATCCTCGACGCGAGGTGCCGCGAGCGCGATCGGCTGATATGGAATGGGCTGAGCTTCCGCGTGCTCGGCCGGGGCATTCGCGCGACGATATGCCGAGCCCACATAGGTGAGCGGCAGATACAACGTGAACGTGCTGCCTACGCCAGGAGCGCTCGTCAGCCGCAGCTCGCCGCCGAGGAGGTGCGCAAGCTCGCGACTGATCGCAAGGCCTAGACCGGTACCCCCGTACTTGCGGGCGGTACCGGCGTCGGCTTGCTGGAACGCTTCGAAGATGATTTTTTGTTTTTCGGGTGCGATACCGATGCCAGTATCCGTTACCGCAAACTCTACGACGGTCGGTGCTTGACTCAAGATCGGATGACCCTGGGTCCAACCGCCCTTCGCGAGCTTCACCTCCAAACGTACGCCTCCCTGGCCCGTGAACTTGAATGCGTTCGAGAGCAGGTTCTTCAACACCTGCATGAGACGTTTCGAATCGGTCGACATGTAGCGGCCCAGCTGTGGGTCGAGCTCGGTCGTGAACGCAAGACTGCGCGCTTCCGCCTCGTGACGGAAGTTGCGCTCGATCGATTCGCGCAAGTGC
This sequence comes from Pseudomonadota bacterium, assembly GCA_023417315.1. Lineage (GTDB taxonomy): Bacteria > Pseudomonadota > Gammaproteobacteria > Steroidobacterales > Steroidobacteraceae > Steroidobacter. Next base: position 94,084 of record JAEZFW010000056.1, on the reverse strand, counting down.
GTGAACAGCAGATCCTCTGACTCGACCGTGACGGTGCCCGACTCAATCTTGGACAAGTCGAGAATGTCGCTGATCAGATTGAGCAGATCGGTACCCGCGCCGTGGATCGTCTTGGCGAACTCCACTTGGCGCGGGGACAAGTTTTGATCCGCGTTCTCGGCGAGCTGTTGGCCAAGGATCAGAATGCTGTTGAGCGGCGTGCGCAGCTCGTGGGACATGTTCGCGAGGAATTCCGACTTGTAGCGCGAGGTGAGCGCGAGCTCCGCTGCCTTGTCTTCGAGCGCGCGCCGAGCGAGCTCGATTTCCTGGTTCTTGCGTTCGACTTCCACGTTCTGTTCGGCGAGTAGCTGGGCTTTGTTCGCGAGCTCCTCGTTCGTCTGCTGCAGTTCCTTTTGTTGCGTCTGAAGCTCGCCCGCAAGCTCTTGCGACTGCCTGAGCAATCGCTCGGTGCGCATCGTCGCCTCGATCGTGTTGAGCACGACACCGATGCTGCCTGTGAGCTGCTCGAGGAACGCCAGATGGGAGTTCGTGAACTCGTGCATCGAGGCGAGCTCGATGACCGCTTTCACTTGGCCCTCGTACAGCACAGGCAACGCGATCACGTTGCGGGCGCGTGCGGCGATGAGACCGCCCCGCACATGGATTGCATCCGCCGGAATCTCGCTCAACAGGATGCGCCGCCCATCCGCTGCACACTGCCCTGCGATCCCCTCTCGCAGTGCATAACGACGAGGCTCGTCGCGTTCGTGCGCATCGGCATAACTCGCAAGCTGCTTGAGATAGAGCCCATCGTCGTCGACATCCATGACGTACATGATCCCTTGCTGCGCATTCACGAGCGGTGCGAGCTCGGTGAGCAGCATGTGACCGACCGTCACGAGGTCGCGCTGACCTTGCATCATGCGGCTGAACTTCGCGAGGTTCGTCTTCAGCCAGTCCTGCTCGGTGTTGCGATCGGTCGTCGCACGCAGGTTGCCGATCATCGCGTTGATGTTGTCCTTGAGCTCCGACACCTCGCCGCGCGCGTCGACTTGAATGGATCGCGTGAGATCGCCCTTCGTCACCGCGGTCGCGACTTCCGCGATCGCGCGCACCTGGGTCGTCAGATTCGCCGCGAGCAGGTTCACGTTTGCAGTGAGGTCCTTCCACGTACCTGCGGCGCCCGGCACGTTCGCTTGACCGCCGAGACGCCCTTCGACGCCGACTTCGCGTGCCACGCTCGTCACCTGTTCCGCGAAGGTGGCTAGGGTGTCCGTCATACTGTTGATCGTATCCGCGAGGGCCGCGACCTCACCCTTCGATTCCACCGTGAGACGCTGACGCAAGTCGCCGTCTGCGACGGCGGTCACGACCTTCACGATGCCGCGCACCTGATTCGTCAGGTTGTTCGCCATCGTGTTCACGTTATCGGTGAGGTCCTTCCAGGTACCGGCGACACCCGGTACTTGTGCCTGGCCGCCGAGCTTGCCTTCGGTGCCGACCTCGCGCGCCACGCGCGTCACTTCGGCCGCGAAGCCGTTGAGCTGGTCCACCATCGTGTTGATGGTTTCTTTGAGCTGCAGGATCTCGCCTTTCACATCCACGGTGATCTTGCGCGACAAGTCGCCGCGCGCGATCGCTGTAGAGACTTCGGCGATGTTGCGCACCTGACCCGTCAAATTGCTCGCCATGGAGTTCACGTTGTCGGTCAGGTCCTTCCAGGTACCCGCGACACCGGGCACGATCGCCTGACCGCCGAGCTTGCCTTCGGTGCCGACCTCGCGCGCCACACGCGTCACTTCGGCTGCGAAGCTGTTGAGCTGGTCGACCATGGTGTTGATCGTTTCTTTCAGCTGCAGAATCTCGCCGCGCACGTCCACCGTGATCTTGCGCGACAAGTCGCCTCGGGCGATCGCGGTCGCCACCTCGGCGATGTTTCTCACCTGACCCGTCAAGTTGCTCGCCATCGAGTTCACGTTGTCGGTCAGGTGGCGCCACACACCGCTCATGTCGCGCACGTCGGCTTGACCGCCGAGCTTGCCCTCGGTGCCGACCTCGCGTGCAACGCGCGTGACCTCGGCCGCGAACGCATTCAGCTGGTCGACCATCGTGTTGATGGTTTCCTTGAGCTGCAGAATCTCGCCGCGCACATCGACAGTGATCTTGCGCGACAAGTCGCCGCGCGCGATGGCCGTTGCCACCTCGGCGATGTTGCGCACCTGCGCGGTGAGGTTATTCGCCATCGAGTTGACGTTGTCGGTGAGGTCTTTCCATACACCGCTGACGCCCTTCACTTCTGCCTGGCCGCCGAGCTTGCCTTCGGTGCCGACTTCGCGCGCCACGCGCGTCACCTCGGCGGCGAACGCGTTGAGCTGGTCGACCATCGTGTTGATGGCTTCCTTCAGCTGCAGAATCTCGCCCTTCACATCCACCGTAATCTTGCGCGACAAGTCGCCGCGCGCGATCGCGGTAGACACTTCGGCGATGTTGCGCACCTGTGCGGTGAGGTTGTTCGCCATGGAGTTGACGTTGTCGGTCAGGTCCTTCCAGGTACCCGCCGCGCCTGGGACGTTCGCCTGACCGCCGAGCTTCCCCTCGGTACCGACTTCGCGCGCGACGCGCGTCACTTCGGCGGCGAACGCGTTGAGCTGATCCACCATCGTGTTGATAGCTTCCTTCAGCTGCAAGATCTCTCCCTTCACGTCCACGGTGATCTTCCGCGACAAATCGCCGCGCGCGATGGCGGTCGACACTTCGGCGATGTTGCGCACCTGGTCAGTGAGATTCGTCGCCATCGAGTTGACGTTGTCCGTGAGGTCTTTCCAGGTACCTGCAGCACCCGGCACGACAGCTTGGCCGCCCAGCTTGCCTTCCGATCCGACCTCGCGCGCCACGCGCGTCACTTCGGCCGCGAAGCCGTTGAGCTGGTCGACCATCGTGTTGATGGTTTCCTTGAGCTCGAGAATTTCGCCTTTGACGTCGACGGTGATCTTGCGCGACAAGTCGCCGCGCGCAACGGCGGTCGTCACTTCGGCGATATTGCGGACCTGGCCAGTCAAGTTCGTCGCCATCGCGTTGACGGAGTCAGTCAAGTCCTTCCAGGTGCCTGCAACGCCCGGCACGATTGCCTGACCGCCGAGCTTGCCCTCGGTGCCGACCTCGCGCGCCACGCGTGTGACTTCGGAGGCGAACGAGCGCAGCTGATCGACCATCGTGTTGATCGCTTCTTTGAGCTGCAGAATTTCGCCGCGCACGTCCACCGTGATCTTGCGCGACAAGTCGCCGTTCGCGACTGCAATGGTGACTTCCGAAATGTTGCGGACTTGGCCGGTGAGATTGCTCGCCATGGAGTTGACGTTGTCGGTGAGGTCTTTCCACACACCGCTCACGTCTTTCACTTCGGCCTGGCCGCCGAGCTTGCCTTCGGTACCGACTTCGCGCGCGACGCGCGTCACTTCCGCTGCAAAGCCGTTCAACTGGTCCACCATCGTGTTGATGGTTTGCTTGAGCTCGAGGATTTCGCCTTTGACGTCGACCGTGATCTTGCGCGACAAGTCGCCGCGCGCGACAGCCGTCGTCACTTCGGCGATGTTGCGCACCTGACTGGTCAGGTTCGTTGCCATCGCGTTCACGTTGTCGGTCAGGTCCTTCCACGTGCCTGCGACGCCCGGCACGACGGCCTGACCGCCGAGCTTGCCTTCGGAGCCGACTTCGCGCGCGACGCGCGTCACTTCCGATGCGAACGAGCGCAGTTGGTCCACCATCGTGTTGATGGCTTCCTTGAGCTGCTGAATCTCCCCGCGCACGTTGACCGTGATTTTGCGAGACAGATCGCCGTTGGCGATGGCGGTAGCGACGTCCGCGATGTTGCGGACCTGGCCGGTCAGATTGCCGGCCATCGAGTTCACGTTATCGGTGAGATCCTTCCATGTACCTGCGGCGCCAGGCACGACGGCCTGACCGCCGAGCTTGCCTTCCGTACCGACTTCGCGTGCAACGCGGGTCACTTCGGACGTGAACAAGCTCATCTGATCGATCATCGAGTTCACGATCGTCGCAGAACGCTGGAACTCGCCCTTGAGCGGACGACCTTCTACTTCCATTTCCATGCGCTGCGACAGATCGCCTTTCGCGACCGCGCTGATCGTGCGCGTCACTTCGGTCGTCGGCCACAACAGATCGTCGATGAGCGTGTTGATCGAGCCTTCCATTGCGCCCCATGATCCGGAGCGTCGATCGAGCGATACGCGATGACGAGTCTTGCCTTCTTTACCTACGACCTGGCCCGCACGCTCGATCTCGCGCGCCATGCGTTGAGAGGAAGCGACGATCTCATTGAACGTGTCCGCAACTTTGCCTGCGATACCCGTCTTGTCGCTCGGCAATCGCACGGAGAAGTCGCCGTCGCGCACGGCCTGTAGGGCGCGTAACAGCTTGCGTAGGTCGAGATCCGAATCATCGCCATTCTGCTTTAGAGCACGCGCAGTCTTACGAGCGACGCGTTCTTGAGCTTCCATCTAGTTCTCCGATTCGACTTGAGCAGGTCGTAATATAAATTTGTGCTCGACCCCAGGCGGTGCGCGCGATCGCGGCATCGGCCCGCTGAGCGCAGATGACGGATCAACTGCACAGTACCTTGGGGGCGCACCAGATGCGCACTGAGGACCTAAACAGGTTGAGTGATACTTCTTTACATGGAAAATAGCAGATGCCCGTCGGGGAGCAAGCCACTCAGAGGGTGTTCGGCGAGTACTAAGAAATATTCCTCGCCGTAAGGAACAATCGCACTTTTGCAGCGTTTACACGGGTTTTGTGAAGCGCGGAGCCAGATTGGCAGGGCCCGTCGCCACGCACACCCAAGACTGAACAGGACCAGATGCAGAACGGCCAAGAAGACGAAGTGTTGAGCTTCGTCTTCGAGAACATCGATACAGTGCCGCACCTGGAGGCGCTACTACTGATCTGGCAGAACGGCTCGGAGTCGTGGAGTGCAGATCGCTTAGCCGCGCGCATCTATGTGAGTCCCGCTCAAGCAGCCGCGATCCTCGCAGACCTTCACAGTCGAGGCTTGGCTACGCAGGAAAGCACTACTGGCTCTTATCGTTTCGCGACCGAATGGGATCGCGAACGACAGCTCATGCCGCGGCTTGCAAAAACCTATAGCCGCGATCTCATCGGCATCACTCGCATGATTCATTCGAAAGGCTCGGCGTCGGTGCGCGAGTTTGCGCGCGCGTTCCAGCTCAAGAAGGAACCTTAACTATGGCCTCTCTCGTGTACTTGTTGGGTACGGCGGTCAGCTTGGTGTGTGCGATCCTGCTTCTGCGCGGCTACGGCAAGGTCCGTATGAAGCTGCTGCTGTGGAGCGGGCTGTGCTTCGTAGGCCTCACGATCTCGAACGCATTGCTGTGCATCGACCTGCTGCTGCTTCCGAACACGGTAAACCTCTACATGGCACGACTCGGCACCGCGGCGGGAGCCATGGTGTTGCTCGTCTACGGACTCGTTTTCGAAAGCGAGTAAGACATGATCGAAGGATTTCTGCTCGGAATCATCGTCACCGCTTCGATCACTGCGGCGGCGTTCTTCTTGAAGTTCTGGAGACAAACGCGCGACACGCTCTTCCTCGCTTTCGCGATCGCCTTCTTCATAGAAGGCGTGAACCGCATCGGCTTTCTGTTCGTCGAGTCTCCGAATGAGGCAGGCCCCACGATCTACATCGTAAGGCTCGTTGCGTTCTTGCTCATCGTTGCGGCCATCGTGAGGAAGAACCAGCGCGGGGCGTGAGCGCGCGCCGCGCGCGGAAGCCGTACGTGCGACGGCAAGGACAGACGCGAGAGAGCCGCACTATCGACGGCGAGTGGGCCTATCGGCAGGAGAGCCTTCGGTTCACACGAGCGAACCTCCGGCACGAAAGCCTCACGGCAAGCTAGAGTAGACAGAGAGCCGCACTAGCGACGGCAAGAGAGCGCAGGCTCGCGACTCGCGAACCGGAGGCTTTCGCGCCGAAGGCGCTAAATAATCGCATCCATGATCAGCACGCCGATAATCCCCACGACTCCCACGATTCCCTCCATCAGCGTCCACGACATCAAGGTCTCCTTCAAGCTGAGATTGAAGTACTCCTTGAACATCCAGAAGCCGGAGTCGTTGACGTGCGAGAGCATGAGGCTGCCGGCACCGATCGCGAGCACCATGAGATTCGGATCTGCGCCCGTGGAGGCCACGACGGGTGCCATGATGCCCGCCGCTGTGAGTCCCGCAACGGTGGCCGAGCCAAGGCAGACGCGAATCACGGTTGCGATAATCCAGCCGAGGAGCAAGGGATTGATGGCAAATCCCGTCAAGGCGGCGGAAATAGCTTCACTCACGCCCGTATCGACGAAGATCTGCTTGAGCGCGCCAGCACCGGCGATGATGAGCAGAATCACCGCGATGTCTTTCACGGAGCCGCTGTAGTGTTCCATCAGCGCTTCGATGCGCATGCCTCGACCGAGACCGAGGGTGATGGTCGCGACGAGTAGCGCGACCAGCATCACGACGAATGGATCCGCGATGAACTCGAGGAAGCTGCGCAGCGCGGTACCTTCCTCGGCGAGGCCAGGCAAGGCTGCTGAGCCTGCGATCATTACGACGGGCAAGAGCGCGGTTGCAAAGCAGTTGAACGTTCCGGGCAGTTGATCGGTCGGCATGTCCTGAGGCACGAACAGCTCAGGCAGCTTCGACTGCGAGTTGCGAAAGAAGCGTGCGAACACGGGGCCCGCGATGATCATCGCAGGAACCGCGACGAACATGCCGTAGATGAGTGTCGTGCTCAGGCTCGCGTTGAACATCGGCACCATCGCCGTCGGGGCCGGATGCGGCGGCAAGAAACCGTGCGTGACCGAAAGCGATGCAAGCAATGGGACGCCCAGGTACACCGCCGGCAGCTTCGAGTAATAGACCACCGAGAAGACGAGCGGCACGAGCAGCACGAAACCCACGTTATAGAAGAGCGGGATGCCGACGATGAAACCCGTCAGCATTAGCGCCCACGTGATGCGCTTTTCGCCGAACCACCCCATCAAGACAGCCGCAATCTTCTGCGCCGCGCCGCTTTGGGCGATGAGCTTTCCGAACATCGCGCCGAGACAGATGATCGCAACGAGCCCGCCCAGCATGTCGCCGAGCCCCTTTTGGATGGACCCGGGCACTCGATCGAGGGGCAGGCCCAAGACATAGCCAGCGAAGATCGAAGTAAGCAGAAAGGCGAGAAAGGGATGAATCTTGGCCCAGCTGATCAGCAATACCAGCAAGACGATCGACGTGAGCACCCAGAAGATTTCCACGCATGTCCCTCGTTGTTATGGTCGGACAGAAGCCCGAGCGCGTTTGTGCGGAGCGCAAGAGTAGCAAAATCGAGCGGCTGGCAAACTGGCACTGGGTGCTGGCCAGAGAAGAGGCAAATGAAAGCCAATGGATCAGCTCCCGCGATCGGGATCGATCTCGTTAATCTTCCGCGAGCGCCACGGCTTTGGTTGGGCTACCGAGGCCTATCCGTCCGATCAGCGGGAGCTTGATCGCCGCATTGCGAGGATCCACACCAAGCGTGAGACCGAGAACGTTGATCTCGACACCCTCCTCGAGGCCAGCGAGAACGCCAGCGGCGCCAAGCATGCTCACCTGCACACCCGTGCCGCTCGGAGTCGTGCCAACCGGGTTCCAACCCAAGTAGTCCTTGCCGATCGCCGTGGGCGGCAGGTCGACTCGCAGCTCTGGCGTGTGTTTGAGCACGAAGGCCGTGAACGTGTTCGAATTCGGCCCGGGCCACACGCGGTAGCGATCGGCGTACGGGTAATGATCGACCGCGCGCTCGATCCGATCGATGATCTCGTCCACCGCCGCACCGCGAACGTCGCTCAACAATTCAGGACGATTGCCGAACCAATGTCCGTCGGGTGCGCGTTGATGTACGACGACCGAGCTCCCCGTGCGACGGAGTCGATAGCCGATCACCTCGTAGACCGTGAACACATCCGCACCCGAGCGTTTCGCCGCGATCCACGTGTGAACGCCGAAATAACCGCGCCAACCCACCGCTCGCGCCGCATACACCTGCACGACCGCCTCCGGCGTCGTGGCTGGATCGGGCGCGAGGCCCGCAGGCTCACGCGACGCGGTGCGCCAATCTCGCGCGGAAAGCTGCTCCGAGAACGCGAGATACCCCAACGCAAGCACGACGTAAGCCGCGAACCAGATGAGAGATGTCTTGGCTTTTTTATACATGCGTCGTGAATATGCCGGATGTTCAGCCACCGGGCCACTGGTAAGCTCGACTTTGGCTTACTGGCCACTGGCAGCTGGCCAGAAGCCACGCGAGCTCATCTCGGTGTTGCCAAACCGTTCGCGAGCATGATTGCCTCATTCTCAACCACGCGCGCGCGCCTCGTCGCAGCGTTCACACTTCTTGCCGCAGCGCTGACCGCGAGCAGCAGCTCGCAACCGGAGACGAGCGCACCGATCGAGCCGGCTGAATTCAATTTCGTGCGACTGGCGTACACCGCTAGCGGTTTCAATTTCCAGCGCCGCGAGCGCTGGCTCACCGATTGGCCCGACGCGGAGCGCTACCTGCTCGGTGGAGTGCGGCGCCTCACTCGCATCGATGCGGCAGAGGAAGGCATCTTCATGTCTGTCATGGATGAACGCTTGTTCGATTATCCATGGCTCTATGCCGTCGAAGTGGGCGGCTGGGAACTGAACGAGATGGAAGCGGCACGGCTGCGCGATTATCTGCTGCGCGGCGGATTCCTCATGGTCGATGACTTCCACGGTAGTCGCGAGTGGGCCGGCTTCGTCGAGGTGATGCGACGCGTATTTCCCGACCGCACGATCGTGGATGTGCCGCGCAACGATCCTATCTTTCACGTCGCGTACGATCTAGACGATGCATCGCAGATTCCGGGCATCCAATTCGTTTACACGGGGGTGCCCTACGAGCAGGACGGTTTCGAGCCGCACTGGCGAGGCATCTATGACGATCATGGACGCCTCATGGTGATCATTAATCACAATATGGATCTCGGCGATGCATGGGAACACGCCGATGTTCCCGAATATGCGCTCCAGTACACGACGCGCGCGTATCAGTACGCGATCAACTACATCTTGTATGCGATGACACATTGAGAAGAGAGAAGTGGTTAGTGGTTAGTCAGAGAAGACCGGACGAGATGGCATGCTGCGCACGCAGCCTAGTATCAGAACTAATCACTAGCCACTAACCACTGATCACTTCTCACGTATCAGCGTCCGACGCTCATCGGCCCGAACCACGTCGGGCCGACGAGGCTGAAAAAGAGCGTGTCTTCAAGCGTGGCGTCGTCCGACGGCGAGCGCGAATTCTGGAGCAACACGCCTAAGCCTCCATAGTTTCCATTCCATCGTCGCGAGCTATCCCTGCCGCCGCAGTTGCTCAGCGAAAGGTTGAGCCGGACGAGATTGCGGCCGTCATTTGCGAGCGCCGCTGCGCCGTTGAACACACACCCGTTCGAGTGCGAACCGTTGATCGCCCCGCGAGCGTCAATCGTGAGCGTCATGGTCCAGGGAGCACCGGGCCCACGGGTCACGTTGCGCGTGTACACGCCCGCGAGCATGGGCAGCGTGAGCGTGTCGTCGTAAGCGGCGTGCGGGCGCAAAGCGAATCGGTATTCGTCTCGGCGCAGCTCGAGCGCGCCCGTCAACTCGTTCGCACTTCGCTCGGCTCGAATCTGCGCGTCGTGCTCGCGGGTCTCGAGATAGCGATGCGCCGCAAGCTTCTGCTCTGCGCGCGGCTCGCAGCAAAGGTTTCCATGCAACACGAACTCGGGTTCTTCATCGTCGCGTAGAACGAGTATCTGCGCATCGCCGGAAGAATCGATAAATGCGAGTCCACTGCGCTCGCGATTCGATCCTTCAGCGGTGACCCTCCCACTCCAATAACCCGTGAAGCCCGAGCGCACAGGTTCTGGTTGGGGCGGCATTGGAGCTGGAGTGGGGGTTGGAGTCGGTGCGGGCGGGCTCGGCGATGGGCCGGGATTGGTGGGCGACGCAGGCGGTTCGGGCTGCGGCTGACTTGGAGACGGTAAAGGCGCGGCAGGCGGAGGTGTCTCACCACTCGCTGGTTGACCAACGCTGCCGCGTCCGTTCGAACAAGCGCACAGAACGGACAATGCGAGTAATCCAAACAGCTGGCGTCGCATAAGAAACCTGGCCTGGGCTTGATCCTGCGTAGGGTGGTCTTAGAACCACAGGCCCATCAGGTAAGTTCCGGACCATAAAATGCCGACACACCGTGGAACTTCTACTGTGTCTCGTCGGTATTCGTTTACTGCCTCCGCGCTGCTTGGAGCTCTTACATGAAATCGGCGGTCCTTGGCCTCGCGCTGACGCTTCTCACGACGCAGGTGCACGCGCTCGAGTGGCGGGCGTTCGAGTGGAGAGTCGGCGTCGCGTATGCGAGCGGACTTGGGGACGTCACCGATCTACACGAAGAGAATCTGCGCGCAGAGGGACTCGATGCGGACGTCGACTTGAAAGTCCCGCTTGGAATCGCGGCGGGCGTTTCCTACGACTGGCCTTCAGGCATGCGCGCCGATCTCACACTCGGACCCACATTCTTCATCGGCGGAGACGTGAGCCATTTCGAGCTGCCGCTCGGCGCGACGATCGGCTACAACTTTGACCTCGGCGGTGACGCATCGCCGTACGTTCGGGCGGGAGTGATTCATCATTTCGCGAGCGGCGATTACGAGACAGGTTCGAATCCCGGGCTCATCGTCGCTGCAGGCCTGGACTTCCGACGATTCACGATCGAGATCGCATTCGACAACTCGGAAGTCGAGTTCGAGTACGCGGATTGCGCGAACAATGTCTGTACGCCTTCGACGAAGTCGCTGAATACCTATGAGGTGATTGGGAGCGTGTTCTGGAGATTTAGATAGACGTGACACTGAGGACAAGGTACGACCTCTAGTCCTCGCGTGCACGGTCATCAACCGGGGCTCTCCGCTCCAAGCCGAAGAGGAAGAGACTCTCGCCAAGCACGCGAAGCACACCAAGATAGACAAGACAAGGCCTAGGCACTCTTGATCAGACCCGGACTCCTCTCGACTCTCCCCGAATCTCCCGTGGCGAGCTTCGCGTGCTTGGCGAGAGTCTCATTTCCGTCACTCGCGCGCGAAGTGCTCTCGATACTGCTCGGGCATGGCGCTGATCGGCTTGATCACCACGTCCTTGTAGAAGACTTCCGCGGCTTCGCTTTGAATTTGGATCTTGCCGCGGCGGAGCGGTGTCGTCTCGCCATTTACGATGTGTCGTGAGTTCGAAAGCGTCATCACCACGCCGCCGTTTGCGACGTGCACGCAATTGCCGTCGTAGCAGATGATCTCGATCTCGTTCCAGGCGTTCGGAATCTCGCGGTCTTGACCGCGTCGGCAGTGATTTGCGACTGCGGTGCTGGACTCACCTGCTGCGAAGTGCAGAAGGGGCGCATCCGCGGAGTAGTGGAAGAGGTCCGACCCTTCCGGCTTGTGAGCGGGAATGTCGATTTGAGCATTGGCAATCGTCCAGTAATCGCCGATTCCGCCTTCGATGATCTGGAATTCCTGCGACTCCATCCAGGAATGCCAATAGTCGACGCCGAAGTCACCGACGCTGAAGTACAGGATGCCCGAGTCCTTTAGCTCATTGAGCCGCGGCTCCCACTTCTTCTCGCCCCACTTGAACTTCGCCTTGAAGTGGAAGTTATCGAACTCCTGCTTCGTCGCAGCTGCTCCGTAGATCTCACCAGTGATCTTGAGGACGGGCTCACCGGCCTCCTCGATCATCGAGAACACCTGCTTGTCATCCTTGTTCATTCCAATCGGTTGCAGATCCGCGGGTGCAGTAGCGGCCACGACGCTCGCGATGACAACGCCCGGATAACTCAAATACACATCCCACTGGCTGAAATCACGATCGAGAAGCTCGACCCATTCTTCCCGAGCACCCGTTGCTGCAGCAGGTGCAGGGCTCTCGGGTCGGGTGCACGCGGCAAGCGCCGTTACGCCGAAGACGGCAAGACCTAATCTCTTCATATCACTATTTACTGTTGGGGGTTCGAGCACACATCCTCGAGGCGACGCAATCCTTCGGCGTCGTAGCCCATCGAGGGCAGCTCTTTGCGGATGTTCATCTGTTCGTACGCGCGATCGCTCTGCGCATCCTGCAGCGTCACCATCGTGTAGCCTCTGCGCTCGAGCAGCTCGAACAAATGCGGCAGTACCAGCGGCTGAAACGCACCGACATGCAGAAGCATCACGTGCTTGATATTGCGACCATAGAGTCGGCGCGAGGCTTCCTCGCTCGCGGAAAGGCGCTCGTCAGCCCGCGCGAGATAGTTCGCTTTGAGCTGCTCGATTGCACGCAAGTCGCGCCTCTCCAGGCAACGTACATACGGCGCGTTGTACGCGTAGTCCTGAAAGTCGATCGTGACCTGGGCGATTCGATAACCGCGCTCATCGAGGAACGTGCGAATTGCGTTGCGCTTGTCGAGCGTCTCGCCTTCGCGCAAGTACGGATAACGGAACCAACGCCAATCCTCCTCGCCCATGAGCTCCTGGAGGATCGGCTCGTTCGCGATCACCTCTTCCTTGTAACGTCCTGCATCGTGCTGATGCAGATCCATGTGCGAGTAGGTGTGGTTCGCGAGCGGATGGCCAGCCGCTCGCCAGAGGCGAAGAGCGGCTCGGTTGTCCTCGCCGTCCTCGAGGCCTTTCGCGTTGATGAAGCCGTACGTCGGCGGCGCACCGGCATTGCGCAAGGTGGTGACGATCTGCTCGAACAATTCCGTGCGCGAGACACCTGCCGGAACTGGGCCGTGAACCGGTAAGTCATCGAAGGTCAACGCGACTTGCCCACCAGCCTGAGCGGCTGAGGTGATGCAGATCACGAGGACGCTTGCAGCAACCCATCCTCGCCACCTCACGCGATCTTCACCGGTTTGCCTGTCTTCGCTGATTCGTAGATCGCCATGAGAACCTTGACGTCCTGCAGCCCTTCCTCGCCCGAAACCTTCGTCGGCATATTGTCGAGAATGCTGCGAGCGAATGCGTCGAGCTCGGTTGCGAACTGATCGACCTGAGGGAACTCGAACGGTTTGCGGTCGCTGCGAGACCCTCTGATACCGCCGTAGTTGAATGCGGGTTCGAGGCCGAACCAACCGCGCTCGGTCACCGCTCGGAAGTAGCCGACCGGGCCAGCGGCGAATGTGGTCGAACAAGAAGCGACGATGCCGCTCGGAAAAGTCGCCGTCCACGCCATCGTCTCATCCACTTCCTTGAACTTGACGCGATCGGTTTTCGTTTCCACGGCCGACACGGATACGGGTTCCTCGCCGGTGAGGTATCGCGTGGCTTGTAGGACGTAGATTCCGACGTCCATCAGCGCGCCGCCGCCGGAGAGCTCCTTCTTGAGACGCCACTGATCCGGGTTCCCGATATTGAACCCGAATGCCCCTTCGATGAGCTTGATCGTACCGAGCTCTTTCGTGCGGGCGATACGTATGGCTTCCAGATGATGCGGTTCAAACTGACACCGATATGCCACCCCCAACATCCGCCCCGCCTTCTTGCACACATCGATCATCTGCTGGGAGCGCTCGACGGAGATCTCCATCGGTTTCTCGCAAAACACGTGCTTACCGGCTTGCGCAGCTTTCGTCGCATGGTCGAGATGCAGTGAGTTGGGCGTGACGACGTAAACGATGTCGATATCGGGGTTCTCGGCAAGCTTATCCATCGTGTCATACGTGTACACGCTGCGCTCAGGAAGGTCGTACTGCTTCTGCCATTGCTTGGCCTTCTGTCGATCGCCGGTGATCACTCCGGCGAGCCTGCAGTTCTTTGTTTTCTGAAGTGCGGGCGCGATCTGATTCGTCGAAAGGCTACCGAGACCGCACAAGGCGACTCCCAGCTTCCTATCCGTGGATTGAGCGAGCGCGCTCGCGCCCGCGAACGGCGCAGCCGCGGCGATCATGGCTGTTTTCATTAGAAAGTCTCGTCGAGGATGGTCGTGCATTGGTTTCTAGCGTGACATCTAGGGTATGTGGGTGTGCGACATCGAACCTGCGGACATGTGGACGAGCGGAGGTCACAGCCCCGCAACAGGCGTGAGGATAATGGATGTACGCCCGCTTGTGCTCGTCAAGACGTGTCAGCAGGCCAAACAACGTGCGTGCGTTCGCATCTGCGCACGGCTACACATCGGCACGTGCGCTCATCGCAGCAGCGCAGATGCCGTCCACAATAAAGGCGCCTGCCCGTGATAATCGCCCACTGCTCGCGGTCGATCGAGGTAGTACTGAAGATCGTTCTTCGTACCCGTCCCAACGCACACATCGCGTATGTCGCCGTTGGCGTCCAAATAACGAGTGAGCGCGAGCCAAGCTTTGCGCGCCGCGGCCCCATAGATCGCAGCGTCGAGCCAGCCCTCCTTAACGCCGGTGACGAACGCAAAGGTGAACATGCCGGTCGATGAGCTTTCGAGCCAGGCGCTGTCATGATCGATGAGCTGCCGCCACATTCCCTCGCGCGTTTGATGGTCGAGCAACGTCTTCATCATCTTGCGATACGCGGCCAGGATACGAGGGCGATCTGGATGCGCTTCCGGCAACGATCGCAGCAACTCGGTCATCCCGGCGGCCATCCATCCATTGCCTCGACCCCAGTAGAACGGCGCATCAGGTGCGTGGAAGAACAAACCGTTCGGCTGCTGCAGCCGCTCGAGATACGCGACCATCTCGCGAGCGGTACGATCCATGTACTTGGCATCGCCGGTGGCGCGCGCCGCTTGCGCCTGCACGAGCGTGATCATGTACATGTCATCGATCCAGTAGCGCGTTTGGTTCGTAAGCCCCTCAGGTGTGGGTCGGTCCCATTGGCCATCCGCGAAGGCCAGCCCGAGCGTCCGATGACGCGCGTGGGCTGTTTGCAGATAGATCTCGAGAGGCACGGCGCCGAATACAGTGTGGTCCACGTGATTGATTGGGGGGACCAGCCTGACCTTCTCGCTGAAGAACGGTTCGAATCGTGCAACGAGCCGATCGCGTAGAGCCGCATCCTCGCTCAACTTCGCAAAGGTCAGCGCGCCGTACCACGCTGCGACCTCGGCATAGTGCAACGTTCCGAACTCTGCCCAGAGCATGTGATCCTGTGAATCAAGAAAGCGTTCCGCGACACGCCGACCGACTTCATCAGGCGATGTGCCGGCCGGCCAGCTTGCGAAGTGATCGCGCGGAGCGGCACTTGCCCCGAGCGACAACGCGAGCGCCACGATCGCGAACGCCGCGCTGTTGATGATCGAGCGGCGCTGTGCCCGGTCGCGCCCAAGATGGATTGAGTCCAATGTCCTCGCCCCTGTTGTTGTTTCGTTGTCCGTGAGCTAAGCCCGAGAGTCACTGCAGCGAAAATCGCTCGCGCACTACCGAGTGTCAAGATATTTGACCTTCAACCGAAGAACAGGCGCTCGAGCATCGAAGTTTTCGCAACGCTCGATTTTTGTTTGCACATGCCACCCCCAACTCTCTCGCGTATGCGTTGACTAGTCATTCGTCACGCATTAATTTCGATAGCAAGCACACGCTACGGCGCTCGCTGCCGTTCGCTACGCAACCGGGACGTTCGACGCGGCATCGGCTCGTCGAATCTCCACCCACTTTCACTGCTCATGTCTTGCGCTCATGGCAGCTGAATTCGTTTGCTCGAACGGAAGGATGTAGACGCTTCATACGTCCGGAGCTCCGCCGCGTCGAATCTATAGCAGGGGGATCCACTTTCACATGGAGCGCTGCCGCTCGGGAGATTCGCGAAGAAGCCTAAACAATCGTCAACTACATAACCATGCCACGAGCATGGCAAGCGTGTTCTCACGAACACACGAATGGATCAACGGGCGGTGTCTGCAACTGCCCAGCAAGGGGATCAATCATGAAACTATCTGCGAGTGCGCTCTGGAGCGCATGTCTACTCGCGTCAGCGCCATTGACGAGCATGGCGCAGACCGCGCCTGTCATCGTCGAGGCCGAAAGCGGCACGCTCGGCGCGAATGTCACCACGGGTGAGCTGAATGGGGTGACCTATGTGACGACGACGCTGGACAACACTGCACCACCTTCAGGCGCGAGTGACCTGCGCGTTTCGTCGTACCAGATCACGTTCCCGGCTGCGGGCAACTACGAGTTGTACGCGCGCATGCGCGTCGGCCCGAACGCCGCTAACGATGACAGCTGGTACTTCGGCAATGGCTTCGGCGTGACCAATAGCTGGGCCTTCTACAACACTGCGACGGGTGGCTTCACCGCACCGACCGCGACGGTTCTTCCAGACGGCCCGGCCGGCAGCCAAGTGTTCAAGTGGGTGAGACTGACCGGCCTGTACGGACTCGGCGGACTTGGCCCCACTGCGTGGACCGTCCCGGAAGGGGCGCTCACGCAGACGTTCTACTGGTCGACGCGTGAAGACGGCATGTTCATGGACAAGTTCGCGTTCGGCCGCGCGGGCAACTGCTACACGGTGGCCGACCTCGATGCGGGCACCGCGGCAACCGGCACGTGCCCTCCGCCGCCACCGCCGCCTCCGCCGCCGTATGAACATTCCGGTCCGCCGATGGCAACGGGGAAGGACAAGTTCCTCGGTAGCGCGTGGAGCCCGGGCGAAGCGAGCGTGCAGTTCGATCGTTATTTCAACAAGCTCACACTGGAGAATGCAGGCAAGTGGGGCTCGATCGAGCCGACGCGCGACAATTACAACTGGGCCCAAGCGGAAGAGGCTTACGCGCTCGCGAAGCAGAACGGCTGGCCATTCCATTGGCATGTGCTCGTCTGGGGTAACCAGCAGCCGGCATGGCTCGAGTCGCTTCCTCCTGAGGAACAGCTCGAAGAGATCAAAGAGCTCTGGGCGCTGATTGCAGAGAAATTTCCGGATATCGATTACATGGAGGTGGTGAACGAGCCCCTGCACGATCCGCCCTTCGGCGCCACGAACGGCAACTACGGTGATGCGCTCGGCGGCCGAGCAGCCGATAGCGAGTACGGCCAATGGACCTGGATCGTCAACGCGTTCAAGTTGGCTCGGCAATACTTCCCGAAGGCCAGGCTGATGCTCAATGACTACAGCATCACGAACGACGGCAACGCGACGACCCGTTATCTCGAGATCATCACCCTGCTCCAGTCCATGAAGCTGATCGACATCATCGGCGATCAGGCTCATGGATTCTCGACGACGGAACCCGCGCCGATGCCGAACCATCGTGCGAATCTGGATCGACTTGCCGCGACCGGTCTGCCGATTCACATCACCGAGCTCGACATCCCGGGTTTGGATGATGAAGTGCAGCTCGCGAACTACAAGCGCATCTTCCCAGTGTTCTGGGAGCATCCAGCCGTCCAAGGCATCACGCTGTGGGGCTATCACCAGGATACGCATTGGCGCCGCACGTCTGGCGACTGGCTGATGTGGGGTAACCAATCGGAAGGTGCGCAGCGCCCGGCACTCACGTGGCTCGTCTCGTATGTGAGCAACACGCCGCCGGAGATCCCGTTGCAGGACTACAAAGTCGAGGAGAACGCGCCTGACGGAACGGTCGTTGCCACGATGACTGCCAATGATCCGGATGCCGGGCAGACCTTGTCTGGCTGGCAGATCGAAGGCGGCACCGGCGTGCCTGTGTTCGAGATCGACAGCGACACCGGCGTAATCAGAGTCGTCGACTCCGCGGCCCTGGACCATGAAGTGACGGATCACTACACGCTTCAGATCTCTGTGTCGGACGGCTTCACGCGCAGCAAGACGCAGATCCATGCGATCTTCGTGAAGAACCTAAACGACAACGTGCCGCAGATCACTGCCGGTCAGAAATTCGCGATCGATGGTGGCTCGCGTAACGTCGTCGGGAGGATCGAGGCAACCGATGCGGACAACACGAACGATCCGGACTTCACGAGATGGGAAGGCTGGCAGATCGTCGCAGGTAACAACAACAAGGTGTTCGCGATCGGTGGCAGAAACGGCGTGCTGAGCATCTCGCGTCCGCTTCTGATCGACTGGAACAAGAGCAGCTATACGCTGCAAGTGAAGACGACTGACACAGCCTTCACGAGCGAAGTGGCAACGGTGACGGTCGAAATTCCGTCTCGAGTGCAAACCTGCCTCTACGGCCTCGATGTCACTGTCCCGAAGAAGACGACACCGGTTTTCATTGCTCTGGGCGCAACGCTCGGTAGCTGCAAGGCACCTTGATGGCAGAGCGACACCAACAATGGTGAGTTGACGTACCGAAGGGCCGACGCAAGTCGGCCCTTCTCTTTTGTAGGTCGGAACTCATTCCGACTCGATCGGGGAAGCGCGCAGGTGTCGGAATGAATTCCGACCTACACCGACCGTGCGCGAACCGACCGCTGGATGCTTAATCGCGCTCCGTCGGTCCGGGCACTCGCGTCATCACGCTATCCGGATTGCGAGTGGTGGGGCGAACATCCGTATACACAATCGGCGACTCCGCCTCGACCGCAGCGCTCCTGCGCCAGCGCGCCTTCAACCTTCGAGTGAAACCATAGATATACGTGTAGAGCACCGGCACCACGAGCAACGTGAGGAGCGTCGATGTGATGACACCGCCGATCACCGCGCGACCCATCGGCGCGAGCAGCTCGCCGCCGGTGCCTGCCCCGATCGACATCGGCAACATGCCGAAGATCATCGCCATGGTGGTCATCAAGATCGGGCGCAAGCGCACTTGGCCCGCTTCCAAGATCGCCTCGTGCAATGGCTTTCCTTCGCGCAAACCATGGTTCGTGAAGTCCACGAGCAAGATGGCGTTCTTCGTCACCAAACCCATCAGCATGATGAAGCCGATGATCGAGAAGATGTTCAGCGTCGTGCCCGTGACGAGCAGCGCGAGCAGCACACCGATCAACGACAATGGCAACGACGCCATGATCGCAATCGGCTGCAGGAAGCTGCCGAACTGAGATGCGAGCACGAAGTAGATGAACATCACCGCCAAGCTCAAGGCCGCGAGTGCGGCACTCGACAGCTCGCTCATGTCTTGCTGCTCGCCACCGACTTCGATGCGGTAGCCCAGCGGCAGCTCCATCGCTTTCGCGATCTTCTCCGCATCGGCGCCGACGTCGCCCGTGGGTCTGCCTTCGGCATTGGCGTACACCGAAATGCGCCGCTGCATGTTCAAGCGCTTGATCTGCTCCGGCGTGGTCGTGTGCACGAGATCCGCAACCTGGCGCAACGGCACGAGCACCGAGTTGCCGTTCGCATCGACACGCGTGCTGCTGATGTACAGATCGCCGAGATCGGCGGTGATCTCGCGCTGCTGCTTCGGCAAGCGCACGATGACGTCATAGTCCTGACCGTCCGGCCCGAGCCATGTCGTGATCTGATCGCCCGCGATCAACGGACGCAACGCATTACCGATGCGCGCGGTGGTCAGTCCCAAGTCGCTGGCCATCTCGTTGTTGATGCGCACCGCAATCGTGGGTGTCGCACCTTTTTCGCTGCTCTCGAGATCGACGATGCCAGGCACTTCGGCGAGACGACGCATCAGTTCTTGCGAGAGCTCCGTGAGTTTTGCGTTGTCGGGACCGAGCACCGAGATGAAAACGGGCTGCCAACCGATTTTTGCGGTCAAGCCCGCCATGCGCTTCACGCGCTCGCGAATTTCCTGCTCGATTTCCTTCTGCGGACGACGCGCGCTCTCTGCGATGTCCGTCAGACGCACGAGCAACTGCGCGTAGTTGCGACCTTCATCCGTCCCGACCGTGGTCACGACCGTCTGCACGCCATCGACTTGGCGCAGCGCCGCTTCCACGTCCCGCACTTTTGCGTCCGTGTACTGCAGACTCGAGCCGATCGGCGTGTTGAGACGCAAGAAGATCACGCCGTCGTCGCCTTGCGGCACGAACTCGACACCGATCTTCGGCACGAGCAGGAAGCTCCCGAAGAACGAGAAGGCCGCGATGAGAAGCAGCAGCGAGCGCGGGCTCAAGCTCGCCCAGCGCGGTAAGACCGCACGCTCGTCGCGCGTCTTGCTTCGCGCAAGATTCGCAAGCCCTGGAATACCATAGCGCCGACCGCTCAAAGCCCAGCGCAATAGGCGGTCGTAAAGTCGATGCGCAGCTTCGATGCCCGACTCGACCTTCTCCATGATGCGCCCGAGCCACGGTGCACGACGGAAACGGCCCTCCTTGGGATCAGGCCACAGCGACGACAGCATCGGGTCGA
The DNA here is from genome assembly GCA_023417315.1 of Pseudomonadota bacterium. GTDB lineage: Bacteria > Pseudomonadota > Gammaproteobacteria > Steroidobacterales > Steroidobacteraceae > Steroidobacter. The sequence continues at coordinate 73,817 of JAEZFW010000056.1, read as the reverse complement.
GCGTAAAGCTCACGAACAGCGACACCGCCACGGCCACCGCCACCGTGATGCCGAACTGCAAGAAGAACCGGCCGATCGCACCGCTCATGAACGCAACCGGCACGAACACCGCGAGAATCGCGAACGTCGTCGCCATCACCGCGAGGCCAATCTCTTGCGTGCCTTCGAGCGCTGCCGTGTGATGGTCCTTACCCATGTCCGAGTGGCGCACGATGTTCTCGCGCACGACGATCGCATCGTCGATCAACAAGCCGATGCACAGCGACAGCGCCATCAACGTCATGAAGTTGAGCGTGAAGCCGAAGAAGTGCAGCGCGATGAAGGTCGCAATCACGGAGATGGGCAGCGTGAGCGCCGTGATGACGGTCGAGCGCCACGAATGCAGGAACAAGAACACGATCAGCACCGTGAGCAGTGCGCCCTCCATGATCGTGCTCTTGACGCGGTCGAGCGAGGCCTCGATCCATTTCGCATCGGACCACACCGTCGCGATCTGAATGTCCTCCGGCAGTCGCTCCTTGAGCTCCTTGACGGCCTCTTCGATGGCCTCACCGGTCTCGACGATGTTGGCCTGCTGCATCCGATAGACGTACACGGATACGGAAGGCCGGCCATCGGTGCGAGCAATCGAGGTTTCTTCCGCCTCGCCGTCTACGATCTCCGCGACCTGATGCAGATAGACCGGCGCGCCGCCTTGATTCGCGACGATGATGCGCTCGAAGCCGCGCGGATCCTTGATCTTGCCTTCGACTCGCACGAGCCGATCGCTTGCGCCATGCGTGATGATGCCTGCAGGCAGGTCTTGGTTTGCGGCTTGTACGGCGGCGATGACCTGATCGACGCCGACGCGATAGCTTTGCAGCGCTTCGGGGCGCAAGAAGATCTGCACCTGCCGCTCGACCGAGCCGCCGGTCCAGATGTGCCCGACACCATAGGCATTCTCGAGCCGCTTGACGATCTGCTGATCGACGAGCGTCGAGACTTCGCGAAGGCTCCGGCTGCTCGAGTAGACGGTCAGGCTGACAACCGGTTGTTGGCTGCCATCGGTGCTCGCACGCGTGATTTGCGGATCGCGAACTTCGCGCGGCATCCATGGCTTGACCTGCGCAACCTTGTCGCGCACTTCTTGCGTCGCGGTTGCGATGTCGACGTCGAGCTCGAATTGAACTTGGATGTTTGCGGAACCCTCGCGTGCGGTCGCGAAGATGTCCTTTACGCCTTCGACCGAGTTGATGACGTTCTCGATCGGCTTGATGACGTCGCTTTCGATCGCTTCCGGGGAGGCGCCCGGATACGGCACATAGATATAAACCTCGGGCGCGTTCACCTCCGGCATCTGCTCGACTGGGAGCAGTCGATAAGAGAACAACCCGAGCACGACCAACGCGAACATGACCATGCTCGCGAAGACCGGTTGATTGATGCTGGTGCGGGTGATCCACATACGAACGTTCTCGCGGGGCTCGAACTGGGCTACTGGGTTGCTGGGCTATCGGGTACTGGCCAGAGAAAGACCGAAGAAGAGCGGCGCGGCCAGCGAATGCCAGCAGCTACATCAGACTCTGGACACCGTCTGGCCAGTACCCAGTACCCGATAACTCAGAGCCCTAACGGATGGCCTTAGCCGTCCGCATTAACCAACTTCGCCTGTGCGCCCGGTTTGCGGTCACCGATATCGGCGACGATCACCTGCTCCCCTGCGCTGAGGCCACTTTTGATTTCTGCGTAACCTTCGCCTTCGACCTGCGTGCCGATCGTCACGAGCTTGCGACCGATCTTGCCGTCTTCGAGCGTGTAGACATACGGTGCGCTCGCCTCGTAGCGCAGCGCGCGTTGCGGAACGGCAAGCACCGGCTCGGTGGAGGACAACTGCAACGTACCTTGGGCGAACATGCCGCCCTTGAGTGCACGATCTTCGTTCGCAACGGCGACGTAGATGCTGATCGCACGCGAGCCTTCTTCCGTCACCGGACTGATCCGCTGCACCGTGCCTTCGAACACGCGTTCGCCGAAACCGCCGACCTTGAAGCGCGCGGCCTGACCGACGTCGACCGACGGAATCTCCACGGCTGGCACCGCCGCGCTCAGCAGCATCTGGCGCAGATCGACGAGCGTCACGATCGAGGAATCGGGTGAGACCTTCTCGCCGGGCTCGACTAAGCGGCGTGCGATCGTCCCATCGAACGGCGCGCGCACGGTGGCATCTTCGAGGCTGATCTTCGCGAGCCGTGCCTGGGCCTCGGCGAGCTTCAAGTTCGCAACGCTTCCCGCGTACGCGCTCTCGGTCGACTCGTACGTGTTCTGAGAGATATAGCGCTGCTCGAGCAGTGCGCGGTTCTTGTCGCGATTCAACGTAGCCAGCTGGAGATCGGCCCGCGCCTTGTCGACAGCAGCAAGCTCGCGCTCGTATTGCGCTTGCAGGTTGCGCGTGTCGATGCGTGCGATCACATCGCCCGCGCTGACGTCTTGTCCTTCGCGAACCGTGACGGCTTCTACTTCGCCAGCCACTTTCGCTTTCACCGTCGCTTGGACGACCGGTGAGATCGAGCCGGAGAGCGGAATGAGGCGACTCAACACGCGAGGCTCGACGAGCGCGACATCGACAGCCGCGAGCTCGAGCACAGGAGGCGGTGCATTCGCGGCACCATTGCCGGGGGCAGGCGCCGAATCGCGCATCACTGCCCAAACGACACCCGCAGCGATCAACGCAAGCAGCGCGAAGATGCCGAGCTTCATCGTGCGCTTCGTCGTTCCGCTCGATTGCGTATAGGAGACGGATTCGGCTGTCGCATTGCGGGCCGGAAACGTGGCAACGCGAGCGCCAGACGCGCGCTCGTCCTGCGCGGCCGCATCTACACCAGTCCCTGGGTTTGTGGTTTCCGTGATCACTTGCTGCCTTGCTTGAGTACTCACACCAGCTCCATTGCGCCCTCGCCCGTAAGCGTAGCACTCGCTAGATTGGAGATCGAAGAATGCGGCCCGCCTTTAGCTGCGCGCCTGATGGCCTTTGGACACCGCTTCGGGGAGAAAGGTTACGGGGCACTCCCAAGAATTTTACGTCCGCCCCACTCGCAAGGCAGTGCGGCATTCCATGAATGCCCTCCCACGACGGCGCTCATGGCCGTTGGTAGATCATCGGACCAGGCCGAAAAGTGTCCGGCCCGTGCCCGCGGACACTTTTTTCGGACCCGACGGGGGCGCGTAGACTGCCATAAATAAGACAAGTCCGGCAGTGGCAGCGGGTATCTGTAACTTTGGGCGTTCGGCGGTGTTTTGCCCTTAAACGATCGTAATCCAGTGACTAGATCAACGGACCGCAACCGCCTCGACGACTTCGCAACCTTCATGCGCGCCCACCAAGACCTCGTGTTCTCGACCGCATCCCGCATCGTTTCGAACGATGCGCAGGCCGAAGACATTGCGCAGGAGGTGTTCATCAAGGCGTACCAGCACTTCGACACCTTGCGGGCGAGCGAAACGCCAGGTGCGTGGCTGCGCACGGTCGCGCGGAACTTGAGCCTCAATCATGCGATGCGATATCGCCGTCGCTGGCGCTTCTTCTCCGAAATGGGAAGCGCGCACGAGGACGATGATTCCGATTTTCAGGAGCTGCTGCCGGGCACCGAATCTCCTTCGAACGACGTCTCGGACGTCCAACGTAGCCGCGTGATCGAGGAGGCTTTGCGAGCGTTGCCTGAGAAGCAACGCTTGCCGCTCGTGCTATTTCACTTCGAAGACATGTCTTACGAGGAGATCGCACAGCACCTGAACGTTTCGCTCGCGAAGGTGAAAGTAGACATTCACCGCGCACGTGCTGCGCTGGCGCGCTCGCTCGCGAGCGTCGGGATCACACCAGATGAAGTGGCGAATTAGCCGAGACGATCCAACGGTAACGAATCAGCCATGACGCACCGAGACTCAGAAGAAGCTTTGCAGAAGTTCGTCGACCGCGTGCTGCGAGAGCAACCGCTGCGACGTGCGCCTGCCGACCTGTCGAACCGCGTGCTGACGATTCTCGAGCAGCGAGCATCGCGGGCCTGGTGGCAGATGGGCTTCAACGAATGGCCTGCCCTTGCGCGTGTGCTGTTCATCATCGTGTCGATCGCGGTCGTCGCGGTGGCGCTCGAAATCCCGGCGTGGTTGCTGGAGGCAGTGGATACGAGATTCCCGCTGAGCTTCAGCCGCGGGATCGCTTTGTGGCAAGTCGCGCGCTCGGTCTCATCTTCAATCGCCAGCAGCATACCGATGGAATGGGTGTACGGCATCGTTGCGGCGATCGCCGCGCTCTATGCCGCTTTTTTCGGCGTCGGTGCCGCCGCTTACAGAACGCTCTATCAGAATCGCTGAGTCATCATGCGTACAACAATTAAATCGATCTCACTCAAGACATTCGCACAAGCCGTAGTGCTCGCGCTCGCGGCAGCGAGTGCCGCGCACGCGCAAGACACTCCTCCGGCCGCGCAGCCGGAACAACCGCCGGCGGTAGAGTCGCCCGAGCAAGCGCCAGAACCTCAAGTCGAGCGGGAAAGCCCGGCACCTGGCGAGCCACCTGAGGCGCCTCAAGCGCCCGAGGAGCCTGAAGCGCCTGAGGAGCCTGACCACGATCATGAATATCACGAGCACGGCATCCATGGCTCTGCGATCGTGCGCTTCGGATCCGACGCCTACTTGCCAGCTGACGAAACCGCAGACACGGTCGTCTCGATCTTCGGCTCCTCCACGAGCGCAGGAGAGGCTCGTGATGGTGTCGTTTCGATCTTCGGCGACACGCGCGTAACGGGACGTGTCGGTGATGCAGTCGTCGCGGTGTTCGGCGATACCTATGTGAACAGCAGGGTCGGGGGCGATGTGGCAGCCGTCTTCGGCAATCTGGAGCTCGGGCCCGAGGCTGACGTACGCGGCGAAGCGGTCGCAGTTGGCGGCTCGATCAAGAGACACCCAGATGCCGAGGTTCGCGGCGGCATCCAACAGGTTTCGTTCGCCGGCGAGTTCGCTCAGTTCAGGTGGCTGCGACCATGGGTCGAGCACTGCTTGCTGCTCGGCCGTCCGCTCGCGCTGGAGCCTGGCCTCGAATGGGCCTGGTGGTTGACGTTCGGCTTCCTGGCTTTCTACGTGCTGATCGCGCTCTTGTTCGGCGGTGCTGTGCAGAAGTGTGCAGAAACGCTCGAAACGCACCCGGGTGAGACCACGCTCGCTTCGCTCGCGATGGTTTTTCTTTCGCCGATTTTCATCCTGCTCCTGTCGATTACCGTCATAGGTATCGTGTTCGTACCCTTCTTCGTGCTGGCGCTCTTCATCGCTGGATTATTCGGCAAAGCGGTCGTGCTCGCGGTCTTAGGCCGACGCGTCACTCGCGTGTTCGATGGCGGCCCATTCGCGCACGTCGCAGTCGCCGTCGTGATCGGCGGGCTGATCGTCACCGCGTTGTATCTCGTGCCGTTCTTAGGATTCATCGTCTACAAGGTGGTCGGCATCCTTGGCCTCGGTGTCGTGGCCTACACGTTGCTTCTCATCTTGCGTGCCCGTGCGCCGCAAGCTGCACCGGTAGCGGTTGGTGTGGCACCGAGCTCCGCGCCTGCTTTCATGAGCATGGATGCAGCTTCGCCGATGCACGATGCTGGTGGCACCGCGAGCGCCGACAGCACCGTCGATATGGGTCCGACTCCAACCAGCGGCGTGCCGGCGGGCGGGAGCAGCGATTCAACGGTGCCGCCCGTACCGCTCACCTCCATGCCGCGGGCAGACTTCTGGGTGCGCATGGGTGCGCTTGCGATCGACGCCGTGCTCATCGCTGTGATCTCGAGCTTCATCGACGGCAGCGGCGATATGTGGCTGCTCGCGCTTGCGATCTACGGCGCCGTGATGTGGAAGCTGAAAGGCACGACCGTGGGCGGCATCATCTGCAACTTGCGCATCGTGAGAGTCGATGGACGCGAGGTTGATTGGGCAACTTGCATCGTGCGCGCCCTCGGCTGCTTCCTCTCGCTTGCCGCAGTCGGTTTGGGATTCATCTGGATCGCTCTGAATCCAGAGCGCCAAGCATGGCACGACAAGATCGCGGGAACGCTCGTCGTCAGAGTGCCGAAGGGAACCCCGTTGGTTTGAGACCTCACCCGCCGCTGCGCTAGCGGCCTCTCCCAAGGGAGAGGCGCAACGTCCCTTCTGCCTCGAGGGAGAAGGCTAGGATCAGGGAACAACCCTCACCCGCCGCTGCGCTAGCGGCCTCTCCCACGGGAGAGGCGCAACGTCCTTCTCCGTCGAGGGAGAAGGTTAGGATGAGGGAACCCCTACGAACCGCGCCGATCGTTAGTGCGTGGTCATGGGCGTGGATTCGACTCGCGGAGCTTGCGAAGCTTCCGGATTGAGCGTGGCCTTGGCGAGATCCGTCAGCTCCATGTCGATCGCTTTGTCGCGATCGGCGAGCTGCGCGAAATGACCCGCTTGCTCGTGGCGCCCCAGGGCTTTCGCATATGAGGCGATCGTGCCATAGCCGGCGATCTTGTAATGGATGATCCGCTGCAGGGACGCTGTCACCGCCGCATCACGGACCGCATCCGAGCACACCTGAATCATCTTGTTGGTCTCGGCCACGAGCGCCTGCATCGCATCGTCGGGGTGCGGACGCGCATCGATGCCGGTGCGTGCGAGTAAGCTCTCGAGATCCACTCTGCGCGACTGCAGCTCGGTCGCATACTCCTGCAGCCGAAACGCGAGCGGACCGTTGTTTACCAAAGGCACGAGCTTGTTCGCGAGGGCGCACAGCTGCGTTTCGGCGCTATGCAGTTCTTGCAGCTCCATCGAGTACAAGGTCTCCATGCTGTCGATCTGCGCCGCAGCGGAGCTCGATCTCGAGGTGGACTCCGCGAGCCGTTGCCACTGCTGCTTCAGCCCGTCTTGCAGCGTCGTTTCACCTTGCAGCGCTCCTTTGACTGCACAGTAGCCCGTCGACGCGCGCGCAAGCAGCGATGCCGCGGCTCCTCCGCGAGCGATACGCGCAAGGGTTCCACCGCGTCTCGAGGACAACAACAGCGCAACGCCGATTGCCGCAGAGAGCCAACGCTCTGCGGAACCCAAGTTGCCGGGGCGTTGCGACAGAGAAAGCCGTCGAGTGGGCAGTTCCATGGAATCCTCCAAGCGAGCTCGTGCGTATGACACGTAATGAATTGGCTGCCATCGACCTTTGCCGGTCGCGAGCCGATGATGCAGAGCGCCTTAGCGATAACACACGATTGCCGATCAGGTTCCGTATCGATGTGATGGCCGCCACGCTTGGAGAAACGAAATGGTGCGCGCCGAGCTCCTGGGTTTCATCTTCTTGTGTGTCGCCACAGGAGGGGTAGCGATGACGAACGAAGACGGGGACTTCGCACCGGCGCGTGGCGCGATGGTGAGCGAGCAGATTGCTGCCCGTGGCGTCAAAGATCCTGCGGTGCTGCAGGCGATGCGAAGCGTGCCGAGGCACCGGTTCGTGCCGTCCGGTGAGCAGCGGTATGCGTATCGCGACACGCCATTGCCGATCGGGCACGGTCAAACGATCTCTCAACCTTACATCGTCGCGCTCATGACCGAGCTCGTGCGACCGCATGCAGATGCGCGCGTGCTCGAGGTCGGCACCGGATCAGGCTATCAAGCCGCGGTGCTCGCGGAAATCGTCGAGCACGTCTACACGATCGAAATCGAATCCGAGCTCGCGCGCACCGCAGCCGCCGTGCTCGATGAGCTTGGTTACGACAATATCACCGTGCGTGCCGGCGATGGTTACAACGGTTGGAAAGAGCATGCGCCGTTCGACATCATCGTCGTCACCGCCGCTCCCGATCACGTACCGCAAGCACTCATCGATCAACTCAAACCTGGTGGACGGATGATCGTGCCGGTCGGCGCGGTTTACGCGGTTCAAGAGCTGCGTCTGATCGAGAAGGACGCCTCCGGCACGTTGCGCGAGAAGAACATCGCGCCAGTTCGGTTCGTTCCCCTGCGACGCGAGGATCCGCGCGAGTGAGCGCACCGGGGCGCACGTCGAAACGCCACAGCGAAACGCTCATCGGTGTGATCTCCGATACGCACGGTTTGATGAGGTCGGAAGCGCTGGAGATCATGCAGGGCTGCAGTCACATCATCCATGCCGGCGATATCGGATCCGAACACGTGCTGACCGAGCTGCGTCGAATCGCGCCACTTACAGCCATTCGCGGCAACAACGACATCCAGCCGTGGGCGAAACGGATTCCCGAAACCGCACGCATGCAACTCCATGGTCGCGCCATCTATGTCCTCCACGATCTCAAGACGCTCGAGATCGATCCAATCGCATCTGGCGTGTGCGTCGTCATCTCCGGTCATTCTCACAAACCTGCGCTCGTCGAGAAGCAGGGTGTGCTCTACCTCAACCCCGGCAGCGCCGGTCCACGGCGTTTCAGTCTGCCGCTGAGCGCAGCCCGTCTCCATGTGACGAAGACATCCGTGCACGCAGAGATCGTACCTATCGATTTGAAAGCATCCATGTGAGTGCGAGACCATTCGACCCCATGAAGAAAGTCATGCTTGTTACAGGCGCAAGCCGTGGGATCGGCGCTGCGACGGTGCGCTTAGGCGCGGCTGCGGGGTATGCCGTGTGCGTGAACTATCTTGCGCGTGAGCAGGACGCAAAGCAGCTCGTGGAGGAGTTGACGAGCACCGGCGCGGCTGCGATCTGCGTTGCTGCCGACGTCTCGAAGCCGGCCGAGGTGCAGCGATTGTTCGAAACGGTCGATGAACAGCTTGGCCCGCTGACGGCGCTCGTGAACAACGCAGGCATTCTCGAACGTCAAATGCGCCTGGAATCGATGGATGCCGCTCGCCTCGAGCGCATCTTCGCAACCAATGTCGTGGGATCCTTCATGTGTGCGCGCGAAGCGATCCGCCGCATGGCGCGCTCGCGAGGCGGAGCGGGAGGCGCAATCGTGAACGTGTCGTCGATGGCTGCGCGCCTGGGCGCACCGAACGAATACATTGACTACGCAGCGTCAAAAGGGGCGATCGACACGATGACGATCGGTCTTGCACGCGAGGTCGCCAACGAAGGTATACGCGTCAACGCGGTGCGACCTGGCCTGATCGACACGGAGATGCACGCGAGCGGCGGCGAGCCCGGTCGAATCGATCGGTTGAAGAGCTCCGTTCCGCTTCAGCGCGGCGGCACCTCAGAGGAAGTCGCGCGAGCCATCTTGTGGCTGCTATCCGACGACGCGTCCTACACCACCGGCTCGTTCATCGATGTGTCGGGAGGCAGATAGAAGCGGATACGGATGGGCGATAGAGGATGGTTAAGGAAGATTCCACCTTATCCGCGATCCGCTATCACCTATCGCCCTCTAGTTCTTCGGATACTTCGCGTACACGCTCGTCGTGCCATCCTCGTGTACGAGAAGCACTTCATACGGGTCGACGCGATCGCCGCTTTCCATGCCCGGCGATCCGATCGGCATCCGCGGAACTGTGAGGCCCTTCGCTTTCGGCTTTTCGGTGAGCAGGCGTTTCACTTCTGCGGCAGGAACGTGACCTTCGATGAAATAGCCGCCGACCTCGGCCGTGTGGCACGAGCCCAGCCCATAAGGCACACCGACACGCTTCTTGATGCCATCGAGATTATCGACGTTGTGCGTGGCTGTCTCGAAGCCGTGCTCACGCATGTGCTCGACCCAAGCGCCGCAACAGCCGCAACTCGGACTTTTGTGGACTTCGACCTTCGGCGAAGTTGCAGTCGTTCTCGCCGCGCTCGCAGCGGCTTTGACGGCAGGCTCCGCAGCCGACGCGCATAAAGAGAAGGTTCCTAAGCCGACGATCAGAACAGCCCTGGACAAGGCATGCATAGAAGAGCGCTCCTCGAACACTGGTATCGATTGTAACCGCGCGCATGGGTGCGGCGTAGCGGACTCACGAAGGCTATCACTCGAACCTAGACCGAGCATCAGCAGATCATCGTAACTGCTGCGTAGTTCCTGCGCAGTCCCCGTGCAGCAAGTTGAAACCCTACATGGGGGCCGCGCATTCCACCAGCGTCTCACGCACTAACGACACCACATGCCAATTCCAACGGTCACGCCCGACACCCCGTTCTACATCGTGCTCAATACTCGATCGGGCTCCGGAAAGGCGCTTGAGTGCCGCGACCAGATGCAGGCCATCCTCGAACGCGCCGGAAAACCACACCAATTTTTTCTGATCGAAGCCGCCGAGCAGATCCCCTCGATCGTTGCAGGTGCCGTCGAAGCCGCGGTCCGCAACCAAGGAGCGGTCATCGTCGGAGGGGGTGATGGCACGATCAACGCCGTGGCGCATGCGGTTCTGGAAACGGAACGACCATTTGGCGTCATCCCGCAAGGAACGTTCAACTATCTAAGCCGCACCTACTCGATCCCTCTAGACTCACAAGAGGCGACACAGATGCTCCTTGCGGCGCGCATCCGTCCGATCCAGGTGGGCGCACTCAACGATCGAATCTTCCTCGTGAATGCCAGTCTGGGATTGCATCCGCATCTGCTCCAGGAACGCGAGCAGTACACACGACAGTTCGGACGCAACCGGTCGGTGGCATTGTGGGCGGGCCTCGCGACATTGATGAAAGGGTATCGACAGCTCCTTCTCGAGATCGAACATGACGAGGGACAAGAGCTCATCCGCACGCCCAGCTTGTTCGTGGGAAATAATCCGCTGCAGTTAGAAAGAATAGGACTTCCAGAAGCGGATGAAGTGCAACAAAGTCGCTTGGCTGCGGTCGTCGTGCGGCCAGTCGGCACCCGCACTCTCTTGTGGCTCGCGCTGCGAGGTGCGCTCGGACAACTTGGAGACGATAGCAACGTGCGCAACTTTTCGTTCAGGCGCCTGTGTGTCCGAGTCAAAGGCGAAGGCAAAGTCAAAATCGCGACGGATGGAGAGCTGCTTTGGATGCAATCGCCTCTTAATTTTTCCATCGCGCCTAAGCGTCTGATGCTGATGGTTGCAGCCGAAACTTCCGGCGCATGAGCACCTTGCTTCAAGTGTCCGATCCTCACTTCGGGACGGACCAAGAACCTGTCGTCGCTGCGCTACTCGAGTTGGCCAGGCAGCTCGAGCCCGAGCTCGTCGTGATCTCTGGGGACATCACGCAGCGGGCACGCCGTGCTCAGTTCGAAGCGGCTCGACGGTTCGTTGATTCTCTGCCCTCCCCTCATGTGGCAGTTCCGGGCAATCACGACATCCCGCTGTACAACATCTTTGCGCGCATCTTCTCTCCATATGGCAACTACATCCGCGCGTTCGGCTCGAATCTCGAACCCGAGATCGAGACAGATGCCTACCTTGTGTTGTGCACGAACACGACTCGGCCGCGGCGGCATAAAGATGGAGAAATCTCCGAGGCTCAGATCGCGCGTGTGTGCAATCGGCTGCGACAAACATCGCGAGATAAAGTGCGCATCGTAGTGACCCATCAACCAGTGCTCGCGATTCGACCGACCGACGAGGAGAACCTGCTGCATGGACACGAGGCGGCGGTCCGCGCGTGGTCAGAAGCGGGCGCAGATATCGTGATGGGAGGTCACATTCATCTGCCCTACATTCGATCGATCCGCGATCGATTCGGCGACTTGCCGCGCCGAGTGTGGGCGGTACAAGCGGGCACGGCTGTTTCGTGGCGGATTCGCGGCGAGGTTCCCAACTCGGTGAATGTGCTTCGCCATGGGCGCGGCGACTCCATCTGCCGCGCCGAGCGCTGGGACTTCGATGCGGCGATCAATGCGTTCCGCTGCATCGACACGGAGTTGCTCGCGCTCGATCGATAGCGCGAAGCAAGAAGTGGTTAGTGACCAGCGGTTAGTGGTGAGTCGGATCCCTCCGCTCGCCATCATCGCCCACGCCTCACTCGTTTTCTGGGCGACAGGGTCAGTGCAGCTCAAGAGACGGACCGGCTTCGCCGGTCAACCGCAGACGCGCCGCCGCGTTGATGCATCTGTACGTCATCAACATGCCGCGAGTGTGACGGCATGGTTCACCGAGGGTTCAGTTATGAAGATGTCCAGAATCGCTTTGCTCGCAACGCTCATCGCATCCACCGGCATCAGCGCCGCATACGCGAATGAAACGGCGCATCGATATGAGGGACGGCATCCAGCGCGCATGCACATGATGGGCTTCGGTGGCGAGCCGCCGCTTGCACGCTTGGTGCAGAAGCTCGATCTCACGCAGGAGCAGCGTCAAAGCTTGCGCTCGCTTCTCGAGTCGACCAAAGCCGAACGCAAGAACTTGCACGAAGAGCAACGTGCGAACTTCGAAGCATCGCTCACCGTTCTGCCGGACGATCCGTCCTATCCCGCGATGATCGAGAAGCGCAAGCAGCTCGCATCCGAATCGATTCAGCAGCGTAGCGACTTGAATGTTCAAATCTACGCGCTGCTCACGCCGGAGCAGAAGGCACGGGTCCCAGCCCTCATCGAAGAGGTAAAGACTCGGATGCAAGAGCGCCGAACCAAGCGGCAGCACGGAAAGAACGAAACGAGGATGTAAGTAGTTAGCTACCGGAAAAGGAAAGGCCCGCGGGATTTGCGCCCGCGGGCCTTATTCTTGCGAAGAACGAGCCCTACTGCTGAACCGACTGAACGATTGGATCCAGGAACGGTGCGAGAACGCTGTAGTCGCCGTTCCAGTTATTGCGCCAGCGCGGTAGACCAGCCACATCCGGACTATTGCCAGTACGGGCGATCACTAAATCCAGACTCGGGATAACGACGATGAGGCTATCGCCAAGGCCCCAGGCCCAATATGCATCCCTAGGCACGTTCGGCAGCATGCCCGTTGCATTCGTCCACCAGAGCACGCCGTAGTTCGTCGTCGCATTCGGAAAGTTCGTCGCATCGTCGATGGTGACATTAGCGAGCTCAGGTCGCGGCGCGCGCACCGTATCGATGAACGATTGCGAAAGCACAGGCTGACCATCCCAAACACCGTTGCGTAGGAATAGCAATCCGACGCGTGCCATCGCATTGGTGTTCACGACGATACCGGAGGCGAGCTCGCGACGCGGGATGCCGTCCGGGTAGACAGTCGCATCAGCGGGACGCAATGCGTTTGCGCGCCACTGAACATCATCCGTGTTGATGCCAAGCACCGACCACACGCGCCGCGTGAGCACGGAGCTCAAATCCTCGGCGAACGCTTGCGTAAGCGCATCGGCCAACCAGTTGAGCGCGCCGTCGGAATACAGCCAGGTCGTGCCGGGCTCACGCACGAGCAAGCCATATCCGCCGGGCTTCTCGAAGCCTGCTGTGTGCGTTGCGAGTTGCAGAAGCGTGATGTCATCCAGCCAGCCAGTCGCGACGTTCTCAGCACGCTGCGGGGGAGTGGTAATGAACGTGGGTAGATGCGTTTGGGCCAGATCCGTCAGCGCAACTTCGCCATCGTCGATCGCAAGACCGAGCGCGATACCTCCGATCGACTTGGTCGTGGATTTCACGTCGTAGCGAACGTCTATGTCGCCCCACGAGTAAACGAGCCTTCCTCGACGCACGATTGCGCCGGCACCACCGCCTTCCAAAGCACGCGTGCGTGCCTGCGCGAGCAGTGCTTCATCCATGCCGACATCCGCCGGAGTTGCAACGGCCCAACCGCGCGCGGGGTCGGTCTCATTCGTATCGGCTGCCGGATACACGGCTGGACTCACGACCACTTGCAGCGTATCCGATGTACTTTGCGCGCCGTCGCTTGCGGCAAGTGTCAGCACGTATGTGCCTGCATCCGTGAACGTAGCGGTTGTCGCGACGGCGGTCGCATCTGCGAAGGTCACGCCCGCGGCGGGCTCAGCAGTCCACGCATACGTCAGGGAAGTCGAATCCGCATCGGTTGCCGTTCCAGTAAGCGTCACACTATTCACCGGCAGTTCGACCGATTGATCGGCTCCAGCGTCAACGACCGGCGCCGCGTTGCTGGCCGCCGGTTGAACGACGATCTGGGCGGTATCCGTTCCGGACAGCGAGCCGTCACTCACGCTCAACGTAACCGTGTACGTACCCGCAGCCGCGAAAGTCGCTGTGGTTTCTGCCGCAGCGGCGTTCGAAAACGTGACGCCATCGGCTGGGCTCGAGGTCCACGCATACGTCAACGTCGAACCGGGAGCATCAGTCGCGCTACCGCTGAGCGTCACACTATTAGTAGGGAGCTGAATCGTTTGATCAGCACCCGCGTTCACTTGCGGAGCCGCATTCGCGGGCGGATTCGCTGGTGGATTCGCCGGAGCGGGGTTACCTCCTCCGCCACCACCACCGCCGCCGCATGCGGCCAGCGCCGTCAACGCGCTGAACGCGAGCCACATCCTAAATGTATGCCGAAAGAACCCCATACGAGAGTTCGGCGCCTCTCGCCACTGAACGCGCATCTTTGTTCACCCTCTGATTGGCGCCGATATGGCGCGCGCAGGAAACAACGCGCGAAGGCTCCAAAGGATCCCTACGCTGCATTTACAGACGCGAAAATTTCGCCGGCAATTTCGCGTTGAATTTTTTGCAACGCGCGCGCTAGAACCCTGCGTGATGCTTCAGGAACGTTTCTTCTTCCGCCGATGCCGTGCGCCCCAAGGTGCGATTGCGATGAGGAAAGCGCCCGAATCGATCGATAATCTCGCGATGCTCGATTGCGTATTTCAAGGACTCCGCGTCATTGAGCTCGGTGAATAGTCGCACGCACTCGGCCTGCGCCTGCGGATCTTCGCTGTGCATGTACGGCATGTAGACAAACTTGCGCTCGAGCGGCTGAAGCTCTCGATCGAAGCCGAGCTCGATCGAGCGTCGCGCGAGGCCCAGCGCACGCGCGTCGGCAGCAAAGGCTCGTGCCGAGCCGCGGTACAGATTCCGCGAGAACTGATCGAGCACGATGATCGCAGCCAGCAATCCATGCGGCGTCGTCGGGATGTCGATCCGCTCGAGCATCAATGCCTGGTGGAGATCACCGAAGCGGGCGCGAATCTGCGCATCGAGCTCATCGTCCTTCGAAAACCACGCCGCGGGTTGCAGCTCTTGAAACCAGAAATGAAGAACGTCATCGACCCACATGCGAGTAGCGCCCCGAGAATCGAAAAAGATGGAGGCTACACTATCCGGTGTCGCGCTAGAGCCTCCCAAAACAGCAACCGCTCAGCTCAAGAGCTTGTTCAACAGGTCCGCTGACCGCGGCTCGATTCGGATGAATCGCATGCCGGTGCGATAGCGACTTCTCTCCTGCTCGCGGCAATAGCACACTCGCCCGAGCAGCCGCAGCTCCAAGTTCTCACCGCAAACGGACAGAATGATCGTCAGCTTGCAATCCTGCTCTGCATGTAGGAGCCGAGGCGAGACCAACCCGATGCCGGTCTGTGACAAGTCAACGGTCTGCCCCTCCAGCACGGTACCGTCGGGCAACTCGACGCGCGCAGCCAAGGAGACGACCTTGCGAGGACTCACGCGGCGCTCTTCCGCCACATCCTGGGTGTGATGAGCAGCCGTCACCGCTTGGATCAACTTCGTTGACATGGGTTCTTCTCCCTTAGACCGTAAGTTTCTCCTTCCCGTAGAAAGAGGACGGACTGCACAGCGGTTTTCTGTAGGACAGCGCTAGCAATTCAGGATTTGTCTGACCGAGGGCCACGGATTGACCCTGCAGGCCGAGCCCAAAAGCGTGCCGCAGGCAGCGCGTTGACGAATCTTATGTAGAGCCGAACGCTGAAGTGAGAATGACAGCGCCGGAATAGCGGAATGGTAGGCAGAGAGAGCCGCGGACTTGCCCCACACGTCAAAGAAGCAGGGGGGGACGACGTGTGAGGCGAAGCCCGCGAAAACCATCCGGCTGCATGCGGGCTCCGTGTTTTTGTGCGCCGCATGTTACCGTTAACATGTTCGGCAGCAACTATACGACTCGCTGAGGAGCTTTGCAATAGATCAGCGACGCGCGGCTCTAGGAATTTCGGCTTTTGCGCCGAGCCCGCCCCCGACCGCCAATGCTAAATCAACGGTATTGAGCAACTCGTCACGTTCGGCGGCAACGAGATCGATCTGCGCCTGATAGAGACTACGCCGAACATCGAGCAGCTCGAGGTATGCGATATCGCCCTGCCCATACCGTAATTCCGCAAGCTGGGTCGCTCGGCTCAGCGAGGCGACTTGCTCGGCATTCGCCTCTCTGACGCTTGCAATCAGATCTTGGCCTCGAAGCGCATCGAGCACTTCCCGGAAAGCGCTTTGCACCGTGCGCGCGTATTCCGCGCGGCGCTGTTCCTGCACGGCCTGCGTCCTCGCAACATTGGCGCGCAGCCGGCCGCCTTGGAAGATCGGCTGCAATAATCCTCCAACTGCGGACCACGCCTCGAAGGGTTCGGTGAAAAGGTCATCGAGCTCTGGGCTTAAGGATCCGAACGCACCCGTCAATGTGATGCTGGGGAAGAGTTGAGCGCGCGCCGAACCGACATCTGCGGCCGATGCGAGGAGGGCCGCCTCAGCGGCGCCGATATCGGGCCTGCGCTCCAAGACAGCCGACGGCAGAGTGCCCGGGAGCGCAACACCTTGCGGGAGAGCGCTTCCTTGAATGCTGATGGCGTTGTCGACTAGATCTTGCGGGGAGCGACCTAGCAACACTCCGAGCGCATTCGTTCGCTGAACGAGCTCGAACTCGAGTTGCCGGGTAGCCACTCGCGTCGCCGCTGCTTCGGCTTCGGCCCTTTTGAACGTGAACTCGTCGCTCTCGCCGGCATCGAGCCGCAAGCGCTCGAGCCGCAAAGATTCCTCCCGGCTCGCCAAGGTATCGCGTGCGCGGGCGAGCTGCTCTGCCGCCGCAATCAGACCGAAGTAGCTGCGCGCGACCTCTCCCGTGAGGCTGAGCTTCGTCGCTTCACGCCCGAACTCCGTGCTCAAGAGTTGGGCTCGCGCCGATTGAGACGCTCGTTGATAGCGTCCCCAAAGATCGAGCTCATACCCGACGACACCCTGCACCGTGTATGTCGTGCGGTGGCGATCCTGACCCACGGCCTCGGTCAGAAACGCCGGATCTTTCGTGCGCGTGGCACTACCTTCCACGTTCAAAAACGGCAGGCGATCGGCATTGGCAATGCGCAGAATCGCGCGCGCTTCCTCCACGCGCGCGGCTGCGATCGCCACGTCGGGGTTGTGCTCGAGCGCCTCCTTCATCAAGCCATCGAGCGTCGAATCATTGAAGAGCGTCCACCACGGGTCGGGCAGGGCCGTCGTCGTCATCGACGGCGGCGGAAGCGCGTCGGGGAGCGGCAACTCTGGAGCTCCGGGGTCGACGCGCGACACGACGCAACCCCCGAGGGCCACGCTGAGCAGCGCGAGAAGAATGCTTCGCTTCACCATAGTTGTACTTCTTCAAGTCGCAGCAGGTTTGTGCTCGACCGGTGCCGCGGGTTTCGCACGCTCGGCTCGCCATCCTGCAATGAATTTAAAGAACAACGGCACGAACAGCGTGGCGATGAATGTCGCCGCCAGCATGCCCCCGATGACGCTCGTGCCGAGCGAGTGCCGACTCGCAGCTCCCGCACCGCTGCTCACAGCCAACGGCAAGACACCGAAGATGAGTGCAAGCGAGGTCATGATGATCGGCCGGAAACGCAACCGCGCGCCTTCGATCGCCGCATCCATGACTGACATGCCTTCCTGATACTTCATCATCGCGAACTCGACGATGAGGATCGCGTTCTTGGCTGCAAGACCCACGAGCGTCAGCATGCCGATCTGGAAGTAGATATCGTTCTCCAGCCCGCGCAGGAATACTGCAAGCAACGCGCCGAAGGCCGCGAACGGCACCGCGAGGATGACTGCGAAGGGTAGAGTCCATCGTTCGTACTGTGCGGCGAGAATCAGGAAGACCATCAATACGCCGAGTAGATACACACCTTGCGACGCACCGCCACTCGCCTTCTCCTGAAAGGCCGTACCGGTCCACGCGAGCGAGTAACCCGTCGGCAGGTGCTCTTCTGCGAGTTGCTCCACCAAGTTCAGTGCGTCGCCCGAGCTGTACCCCGGAGCGGCGCTACCCATGATCTTCGCAGCCGGGAAGACATTGAAGCGCTCCACGACTTCGGGACCGGACACCTCGCGCACGCTTGCAAGCGCCGTCAAAGGCACTTGCTCACCAGAGCGCGAACGCACGTAGACGTCGCGAATGTCTTCCGGATAGGCACGGAAGCGCGGTTCCGATTGCAATTGAACTTGGAAGACGCGTCCTGCGAGATTGAAGTCGTTCACGTAAAGCGCACCGAACGTACTCTGCAGCGTTTCGAAGACGTCGTTCACGGGAACACCGAGCGTCATCGCCTTCTCGCGGTCGAGATCGATGCGAATCTGCGGCACGCTTGCGCTGTAGGTCGTCGTGATGCCTGCAAGCTCCTCGCGCTTCGATGCGGCAGCGACAAACTCCTGCGTCACGCGCTCGAGATCCTTCGCGTCGCCTTGCCCACGCGATTGGATATAGGCCTCGAATCCACCTGTCGTGCCGAGGCCTTCGATCGGCGGCGGCTCGAATGCAATGAAAAACGCGTCCTTCACGGCACCGCTCGCCCCATACACCGCGTTCACCACTGCGCCGGGGCTCAGTTCTTCATCCCCGCGCTCATCCCATGGCTTCAGCGGTAACCACACTGCGCCAGCATTCGTACGCGATGCAAACGTCAGTGGATCGATGCCCGCGACACCCGCGACAGTCTGCACCGCCGGGTGTTTGGCCATCTCCTGCGACATCGCGGACACCGCATTGCGCGTGCGATCGAGCGAGGCGGCATCCTGGAGAATCGCGACCATGAAGATGTAGCCTTGATCTTCCGTGGGTGCGAGCGAGTCCGGCACCGCGCGGAACAAGCCGAAGGTCGCGATGATCATTGCCGCGAACACACCGATCGCGATCGCGCTGCGCTTCATGACCCACCGAACGCCTTGCTCGTAACGCCCAGTCACTCGAGCAAACCAATCGTTGAAGCGACCGAGGATGCCTTTGCTTAAGCCCGTGTCTTCGTGACGCAGCAATGCCGCACACAGCGCGGGCGTCAACGTCAATGCAACGAAGCCCGAGATCGCGACCGAGACGGAGATCGTCATCGCGAACTGCCGATACATCTCACCGACGAGTCCACCGAGGAAGGCCACCGGCAAGAAGACCGCACACAGCACGAGCACGATCGCGATCACTGGACGCGTCACCTCTCGCATCGCCTCTTCGGTCGCGGCTTCGGCGGAGAGGTTCTCCGTACGCATCAAGCGCTCGACGTTTTCGAGCACGACGATCGCATCGTCGACGACGATGCCGATCGCGAGCACCATGCCGAACAGCGTGAGCATGTTGATCGAAAAGCCGAGCAGGTACATCGCGCCGAACGTACCGATGAGCGACACCGGTACGGCCAACATCGGAATCAGCGTCGCGCGCCATTTCTGCAGGAACAGCAGCACGACGAAGAACACGAGGATCATCGCTTCGATCAGCGTCTTGACCACTTCCTTGATCGAAATCTTCACGAAGCGGATCGTGTCGTAAGGCAGCTCGTACTGCAGGCCCTTCGGGAAGTCTGCGCTGAGCTCCTCCAAGCGCGCGTGAATCGCATCGCCGGTTTCGATCGCGTTGGCTCCCGGTTGCAGGAACGTCAGCATGAACACTGCCGGCCGACCATCCGTGTACGACTCGAAGTTGTAATTGTTCGCGCCGAGCTCTACGCGCGCGATGTCCTTCAAGCGCACGATCGAACCGGAGTCCGACGTGTGCACGATGATCTGACCGAACTCCTCAGGCGTCGACAAGCGGCCCTGCGCGGTCACTGCAAAGGTGAAGTCGACGGAATTCTCCATCGGCTCGACACCCACGCGACCCGCTGCGAACTGCGAGTTCTGCTGCCTCACCGCGGCGGTCACATCCGAGGGCGTGAGCCCGAGCTGCGCGAGCTTGTCCGGCTGCATCCAGATGCGAATCGAATAGTTCTGGCCGAACATCTGCACATCGCCGACGCCCGGTACGCGCCGAATCTCATCGAGGATGTTGAGCAACGCATAGTTGCTCATGGTCAGCGCATCCATGCTCCCGTCCGGCGAGCTGAGGCTGATGATCTGCAGGATCGACGCTGACGCCTTTCGCACGACTACGCCTTGACGGCGCGCCTCTTCAGGCAATCGGGGCACCGCCGCCTGAACTCGATTGTTCACGTTGATCGTTGCGAGATCCGGATCCGCGCCGACTTGGAACGTCACGTTGATCGTAAGCGTACCGTCGCCCGCGTTGATCGACTGCATGTACAGCATGCCTTCGACGCCGTTGATCTGCTCCTCGAGAGGAGCCGCCACGGTCTCCGCGATCGTCTCTGCAGTCGCGCCAGGATAGACGGCCGTAACCGTCACCTGAGGCGGAATGATGTTGGGGTAGGCGGCGACCGGCAGTGCGCGAATGCCGCCAAGCCCAGCAAGCACGATGAACGCCGAGATGACGCAGGCGAAGATCGGCCGCTTGATGAAGAAATTCGAGATCATGCAGGCTCCTGTGCGCCTCGCGTGCTCGCGCCGGCTTGTTGAGCCGCAGCATCGACCGACACCGGGCTCACGACGATTCCGGGTTGAACCTTCAGTACGCCCTCGACGATGAAGCGCTCGCCGCCGGACAAGCCCTCGGTCACCATGATGTTGTTACCCATGCTGCGACCGACCTGTACGGGTCGGATCTCGACCTTCTCGTCTTGTCCCACGAGCCAGACGAATCGACCCTGAGGTCCTGACATCACGGCTTTGCGTGGGATCGCCACGACGTTCGCTAGCGTGACGCCTTCGACTTTCGCGCGAATGAACTGCCCCGGAATCAAGCGGGCTTGCGGATTCGGCAACACCGCACGCACGCGCACCGTGCCCGAGTCGATCTCGACGGCGTTGTCGACGAAGGTCAGCTTCGCAACTTCCGGATATTCCTCTCCTCCTTCCAAGAGGAGCTTCACATTGAGCGCTTGCTTCGAGTCTTTCGCGAGGCTGGTGCGCATCAGCGTTGCCTCCGCTTCCGGCACAGCGAATTCCACATACAAGGGATCCACTTGCACGATCCGCGTGAGCAAGCTCGAGGTCTGATCCGTGGACACGAGGCTGCCTTCGGAAAGCACTTCACGGCTGGTAAGACCCGAGATCGGCGCTCGCACGTCGGTGTATTCGAGATCGAGCTGTGCCGTGCGCAGATTCGATTCCGCCGCAGTCATTGTTGCCTGAGCGACTTCGAATGAAGAGACGACTTCGTCCCGCCGACTCTGGCTCACTGCGTTCTGCTCGAACAGTGGCAGCACGCGATCGCGCTCCCGACGCGCTTCGTCGAGACGCGCCTTCGCGACCGCCACTTCTGCTTGCGCCGAGGCAAGCCGCGCGCGCACCGGTTCCGGATCGATCAAGAACATCGGCTGTCCTTGCTGCACGGCTCGTCCTTCTTCATAGCGCCGCTTGATCAAGATACCGCCGACACGGGCGCGCACTTCGACTTCGCGCGAACCGATCGTGCGCGCCGTATAAGTGAGATCGAGTGGAACGGGCGAGGTGTCGACTGTCTGCACAGCGACTTCGGGCGGCGGTGGCGCGCCGCCAGGTGCGGCGCCGCTGCTGCAGGCGCTCACGATGGCAGTCGAAATGAGAAGCAACGCTGCTCGCTTGGAACGATTGACGACTTCACGCATACGCTTGATCCAGAAATTTGAGAGTCAACTGATGAGTCGATGTGCTTGGCGGCGAGCTCAACCGCCGATCGAGCGGGCGTTGTGCGCCTCGTCCGCAATCCGGATGAGCTCCTCGACGACCTGCTCGCGCTGCTCGACACTGAACGCTGAGATTCGCAAAGACTCGCGCATCATCAATCCATCGATGGCGAGTGCGACGACTGCGGCTCGCGCGAAGTGCAGTTGCCGATCTTCGGCGAGCTCCTTCGTGCACTTCGCGATGCACTCGCGAATCACTTCGAGCAGCGTGAGATCGTTGGCCGCAGTCGCGAGCAAGGCTGCTCCGAGCGCCTTCGAGCGAGGGTCGCTTCCAAGCATGCCGACGATGCACGCCTTCAAGTCGCGGCTGAGCACGCCGTCGCCGAGATCCGTCTTCGCCGCAGCGATGCAACGCTCCATGTTGTCGACGTATCTCTGCGCAAGCGCGCTCAAGAGCAATTCTTTCGACGGAAAGTGATACAGCAGGCCGCCCTTGCTCACTCCCGCCGACTGTGCGACGACCTCCAAGGTCAGCCGTGCTGCCCCGATGTCCGCGACGACGCGTTCGGCCGCCTCGAGAATACGATCCCGCGCAGGAGCGATCGCTGCGGAAGTTTCAGCCACGGATGTAAGACCTCGGAGGAGAAGCGCGGTCAGGAAGACGACTGTACCGGCCGGACGGCACACTAGCGGCGGGCAAGTGTACTTGCAAGACCTACGCCGCGTTTGAGCGCTCCCTGCAACCTGTTTGGACGCTCGACGCCGTTTCGGGCCGCGTCCTGTTTCGAACTTCCCCTATCCTCTTCTACGGTTACCCTTCTATCCTGTGCGGATGCCTTTGATTCACCTGGCCGAGACCACTGAAAGCTTCCTCCCCTACGGACATTCCTATTTATGGCGTCCCGAGCTGGTGTGGATGCAGGCACTGTCGGATCTGGCGATTGCGCTCGCCTGCTTCATCATTCCGGTCGTTCTCTTTCGCATCGCGCATCGCCGCCGCGAGCGCACTTTTCGTAACCTTGTCAGGTGCTTAGGCGCGTTCGTCATCGCAAGCGGCCTGACTCATCTGCTAGGCACGTTGAACGTGTGGCACATGGCGTTCTGGCTGGAGGCGACCATCAAATGCATCACCGCCCTCCTCGCGATTAGCACCGTCATTCTCCTGTGGCGCTCGCTGCCGAAGGTCCTGAGCATGCCGAGCCACCGTCAGCTCAAGGAAGCCAATGAATCGCTCGCACGAGCGAATCGTGAGCTCGAGGCGTTCACCGCCTCGGTTTCGCACGACCTGCGCTCTCCACTCACGACGATCGCAGGCCAAGCGGGGCTTCTGGAGCTTTCCCTGTCTAATGCGACCGAAGAGCAGCGTCGCCGGCTCACGAAAATCCAATCCAGCGTCAAGCAGATGTCGGATCTCATCGATGCGTTGCTGGCCCTGTCGCGCATCTCACGGCATACATTGCATCGCGAAACGATCGACGCGAGCGCGCTTGCGCAGGCCATCGTGAACGACTTGCGGCAGGCCGACCCCACGCGCGAAGTCCAGGTGACGATCCAGCCGGACCTCTTCGTGCACGGCGATCGCCGCCTCATTCACGACCTCCTGCGCAACGTCATAGGCAACGCCTGGAAGTTCACGGCAAAGACGGCGAATGCCCGTATCGATGTTGGCGGCGCCGGAGCCGGGGCAATGGCGACGCTGCACGTCCGCGACAATGGCGCGGGATTCGATATGGCCCACGCCCAGAAGCTGTTTCGGCCATTTCATCGCCTGCACACCGCGACGGAGTTCGAAGGCTCCGGCATTGGCCTAGCCACCGTGTCGCGAATCGTCGAGCGACACGGCGGACGCGTCTGGGCCGAATCGAAGCCGAACGAGGGCGCGGTGTTCTACTTCACGCTGCCGACGATGCCTGTCACGGGTGAGATGCTGGCCCAGCAAGCTCGCGCGAGCGCGTGATCACTGTCGGAATCCGGACGTCATACTCGTCCTTGAGCGTGAATCGCGAGATCTGCACATCACCGGTGATCTGCCGCCGTTGGCCGATAAGGTGTTAGTGCAGGGTTGGGGACCAGATTAGAATCGCGGGCGAAGGGAGGACTACGAGTCTACCCGTCCGTCACACGACGCGGATCTTCAGGAATAAGCAGCAAGCCTGGGTCGAGCCGGACATTCGAGAGCTCGACCAGCGCTTATATACAACAACGTGGGAAGGATCGCTTAAGTCGCAATGTCATTCGATCAGAAAGCGCTGGAAAGTCTCCGCATCGAGCGCGGTCCCGAACCCGACAGGGACGGCAACTCGAGCCCGATCTACAAATGGCTCATCGCTATCGTGTTGCTTCTCGCGCTCGCCGCGGCAGCGTATGCGCTTTTGCGAGACCGTGCGATCGAAGTACAAACTGTAACGGTCGTCGCCACTTCTGGCGGGGCTTCATCTGGGTCTGCCGTTCTCAATGCATCTGGGTATGTCGTTGCCCGCAGGCAAGCGACGGTGTCATCGAAGGTGACGGGAAAGATCGCCGAGCTCCACATCGAAGAAGGTATGAGCGTCAAAGAGGGTCAACTCCTCGCGCGCTTGGACGACACCACGATGCGCCCGCTCCACGATCTTGCGAAGCGACAATTGGAAGCAGCTCGCACCGAGCTGCGAGAAATCGAAGTGCGGCTCGCCGAAGCCGAGCGCAACCTGCGCCGCACCTCGCAACTGCGCTCCGACAAGCTCGTGAGCGAAGCAGCGCTCGATCAAGCGGAATCGGAAGTCGCAGCGTTGCGCGCGCGGCTCGAAGCGACCCGCAGCCAAGTGCGGGTCGCCGAGGGCACGGTGCGCGTGCGCGAACAAGACCTCGATGATCTGCTCGTAAGAGCACCATTCGATGGGGTCATCGTCTCGAAAGACGCACAGCCGGGCGAGATCGTCTCCCCGATGTCCGCGGGCGGCGGCTTCACGCGGACCGGTATCGCGACAATCGTTGACATGGATTCGCGCGAGATCGAGGTCGATGTCAACGAAGCCTTCATCAACCGCGTGCGCCCGAACCAGCGAACCGAAGCCGTGCTCGACGCTTATCCGGACTGGACCATTCCAAGTCACGTGATCAACGTCGTGCCAACTGCCGATCGCCAAAAGGCCACTGTGCGCGTGCGCATCGCCTTCGATGTTCTCGAGCCGCGCATCCTTCCGCAGATGGGCGTCAAGGTGACGTTCTTGGAGGATCGACCCGCTGAAGCCACTGCGAGCACACGCCCCACGATGCGCGTACCGTCCGATGCTGTGTTCCGCGACGGCGAGAACACTTATGTATGGCGTGTGAAGGATGAAGCCGTCGAGCGCGTCGCAGTGCGCACCGCGGGAGAGAGAAGCGGGAGCATCGAAGTCGTCGCCGGGCTCAACGCGGGCGATGTCGTCGTGGCTCGGCAGGTGGAAGGGCTCGCCGAAGGCGCACCCGTAAAGGTCGGGAATCGTTAACTAAGCGAAAAAGGGGAACGATCGTGAGTGCAGACGTTTTGGTGCGATGTCGCGGGCTCGCCAAGGACTATAGGCGCGGTGCCGAAACCGTTCACGTGCTGCAGGCACTCGACCTCGATATTCCGAAAGGCGACTTCCTCGCGTTGATGGGGCCCTCCGGTTCGGGTAAGTCCACGCTGTTGAACTTGATCGGCGGCCTCGATCGCCCGACGGCGGGCTCGATCGAAGTTGCCGGACAACGTATCGATACGATGAACGATGCGCAGCTCGGCCGCTGGCGCGCCAATCACGTCGGTTTCGTATTCCAGATGTACAACTTGTTGCCGGTGCTCAGCGCGCAGCGCAACGTCGAGCTGCCGTTGTTGCTGACCAAGCTGTCGGCCTCAGAGCGTCGCAAGCGCGCGGAAGCGGCATTGAGCCTCGTCGGCCTCGCCGATCGCGCGAAACACAAACCGCGCGAGCTCTCCGGCGGTCAGGAGCAGCGCGTCGGCATCGCACGCGCCATCGTTTCGGATCCGACGCTCTTGCTCTGCGACGAGCCCACGGGCGATCTCGATCGCAAGTCAGGCGATGAGGTCCTCGATCTCTTGCAGGCGCTGAACGAGCAGCAAGGCAAGACGATCGTCATGGTCACGCACGATCCGCACGCGGCCGCGCGTGCGAAACATACGTTGCATCTCGAGAAGGGCAGACTGGAAAGCGCCGTAGAAGCGGCGTGAGCGCAAGGAAGGCTGTAGGCTGTAGCAAGAAGGAGCGAAGACGATGTGTTCCGATGCCTGCCTCAAGCTTCCAGCTAAATCCTGGCCTTCTTCCCTCTGGCTACAGCCTACGGCCTACAGCCGCTCTTCATCTGACTACGGCCTACAACCTAGAGCCTACAGCCCATGAAATACCTCCCTCTTCTCTGGTCGAATCTCCAGCGCAAGCGTTTGCGCACGTGGCTGACATTGGCCTCGATCGTCGTCGCGTTCTTGCTGTTCGGCATCTTGCAGACCATGAAGGCCGCTTTGACCGGCGGCGCCGAGCTCGCCGGCGCAGATCGCCTCATCACGATGCACAAAGTGACCTTCATCCAGCCCCTGCCGGAAAGTTATCTCACGCGGGTACGCGGCATCGAAGGCGTAAAGGTTGCAACGCCGTATTCGTGGTTCGGTGGCGTCTATCAGGACGATCGCAATCAGGTGTTCACGTTCGCAGTCGATCCTGAAACATTTCTCCAGGTCTATCCCGAGTACGAGCTCACCGACGAAGAGCGCACGACGTGGATCAACGATCGCGCCGGTGTGATCGTCGGCAAGGCCACGGCCGATCGGTTCGGCTGGAAAGTCGGCGACTCGATCCCGGTGCGCTCGAACATCTACTCCAATCAAGATGGCACTCAGATCTGGCAGATGAACATCCGCGCAATCTTCTCCGCGAGCAACGACAGTGCGAGCTTGTTCTTCCATCACGAGTACCTCGACGAGGCGCGCACATTCGGCGAAGACACACTCGGCATGATCGTGCTGCGAGTCGATGATCCGAACCGCTCGGTGGAGATCGCCGACAGGATCGATGCCTTGTTCGCGAATTCTTCGAGCGAGACGAAGACGGACAACGAGAAGGCCTTCATGCAGGCGTGGGCCAATCAGATGGGTAACATCGGTGCGCTCGTGACCGCCGTTGCCAGCGCCGTGTTCTTCACGCTGCTGCTCGTCATCGCGAACACGATGGGACAATCCGTGCGTGAGCGTACGAATGAGCTCGCGGTCATGAAGACGATTGGATTCGCGCGCGGCTCCGTCACCGGCCTCGTCCTCGCAGAGGCGATGCTGCTCACGCTGCTGGGTGCGGCGATCGGACTTACTCTCGCAAGCGGCGCCGCAGTCGGCATCGGCAAGGCGCTGGCACAGTATTTCCCAACGCTCGGCATGCCGACGTCGACGTTCATCGTCGGCGGCGCGCTGGCGATCGTTCTCGGCGGGCTCGCAAGCGCGCTCCCCGCGGTGCAAGCGTGGCAGCTCAAGATCGTGGATGCACTACGAAGAACCTGAGCTTTTAGGTGACGAAGTGACGAGGTGACGGGGTGACGAAGTCAGAAAAGAATCATTCCAGCGCTCGAGGGCGCTTCTGACTTCGTCACCTCATCACTTCGCTTCTCTGAGAGGAATATCTATGTCCGGATCGGCTTCACAGGCGGTTGCGATTACCGCGATGAACGTGCGCAACATGCGGCAGCGATTCGCATCATCGATCGTCGCGCTCATCGGCATCGCAGGCGTGGTGACCGTATTGGTGGGTGTGCTGTCGATTCGCGAAGGGTTCCGCGCAGCGCTCGATTACTCGGGCTCTCCGGACATCGCGATCGTTCTGCGCGGGGGATCGAGCGACGAGTTGAGCAGCGGCTTCGGTCAGGATCAGGCGCGCATCATCATGGACTCGCCGCACATTGCTCGCGATGCGGATGGTGCCATCGCATCCGCCGAGCTCTACGTCATCGTCGACGTGCCGCTGCAAAGCACCGGCACGCCTGCGAACGTGCCGTTTCGCGGCGTCGGCCCGAATGCCCCGAAGCTTCGAGACAACTTCCGCATCACCGAAGGACGCATGTTCGTGCCCGGCACGTTCGAGGTGATCGTCGGTGCGGGCGCAGCCGCGGAGTTTCAGGGCATGGTCGTGGGTAACACGGTTCGCTGGGGCACGACCGATTGGACCATCGTCGGTAAGTTCGAAGACCAAGGCAGCGTCTCGGAATCGGAAGTGTGGACCGATGCCACCGTGCTGCAAGGTGCCTACAACCGCGGCAATTCCTATCAATCGGTGCGTGCAAAGCTGACGAGTGTCGATGCGCTCACAGCTCTCAAGGATTCGCTCTCGAACGATCCTCGGGTCAACACGAAGGTCTATACGGAGAAGGCATTTTACGAAGAGCAATCCGAAGGATTGCGAACGATGATCACCGGGCTCGGCTTCAGCGTCGCGCTGCTGATGGGCTTAGGCGCCGTCTTCGCCGCGCTCAATACGATGTATTCCGCCGTCTCGGCGCGGACGCGCGAGATCGCGACATTGCGTGCGCTCGGTTTCGGATCGTTTCCAGTCATGATCTCCGTGATCGCCGAGGCATTGTTGCTGGCCTTCATCGGTAGCATCTTGGGTATGCTGATCTCCTATTTCGCATTCAATGGCATCCGCGCCTCGACCCTCAATTTCGGTTCTTTCAGTCAACTCAGCTTCGCGTTCAACGTCACGCCAGAGCTGCTGATGCAGGGATTGATTTACGCACTCATACTCGGCTTCATCGGCGGCTTATTGCCGAGCTTCCGCGCAGCACGACTGCCGATTACGACGGGACTCAGGGAGCTGTGAAATAGCTGTACGGCCAACTGGCGAACTGGCCACTGGCGAACTGGCCAGAAGGAGACCGATATGCCGCTGGCTAGCGGCCACTGGCACCTGGCCAAAGGAAGAGATGGGCCTCCCGTCGCCTCGGCGATCGAGTGCTTCGATGTGGTTGAACATTTTTCTGGCCAGTGGCCAGTTGAACAGTTGGCCCGCGCAGCGTAGCGCGCCGGAATGCCCGAGCTTCCCGACATCGTCGTCTATATAGAAGCGCTCGAGCGCCGCATCGTCGGGCAGCGTCTCGAGAATGTGGTCATCAAGAATCCGTTCTTGTTGCGATCTGTGGACCCGCCGATCAGTGCGTGCGTGGGGCAAGAGGTGCGGACGCTGCGCCGCCTGGGGAAGAGGATTGGCATCGGCCTCGGAAACGATGTCTGGATGATCCTCCACCTCATGATCGCTGGGCGGCTCCATTGGTACGACCGCGATCGTGCTCGCAAGGTTCGGCCTGCGCTGCTGCATCTGGAGTTCGAGAATGGCGTGCTGACGCTGACAGAAGCGGGCACGAAACGTCGAGCGTCGCTTCATCTCACACAAGGTGAGGCGGCGTTAGCGGAGTTCGATCGCGGCGGTCTCGAAGTTCTGGAGCATGGTTTCGCCGAGTTCCGGGATCGAATGCAGGAACGCAATCACACGCTCAAACGCGCGCTGACGGATCCAACGATCCTGAGCGGAATCGGAAACGCGTACTCCGACGAAATTTTGCATCGAGCGCAATTGTCGCCGATGACGCAAACCAAATCGTTGAGCGATGCCGAGTGGGTGCGGCTTCATGAGGCGACGCGCGTCACTTTGCTCGAATGGACTGAGCGTCTGCGCGAGGAGACGAACGACAGTTTCCCAGAGAAGGTCACAGCCTTCCGCGAAGAAATGGCAGCGCACGGACGCTACGGTAAGCCCTGCCCGGTGTGCGGCACGTTGATACAGCGAATTCGCTACGCCGAGAACGAAACGAACTACTGTCCACGGTGCCAAACCGGCGGCAAGATGTTGGCCGATCGAGCGCTGTCGCGACTGCTGAAGGACGACTGGCCAAAGTCCGTAGAAGAGTGGGAGAAAGGCAGAGGCAGCTGAATGCGTGCGAACGTGTAGACGTGTAGACGTGTAGACGTCAATCTATTCGGTCCGACCTGCAGACCTCTAGGTGAGCAGAGTGTCGACTTCGATGCGTGTCGCGCCAGTCGCATCACTCTGACGTCCGCACGCCGACACGTATCACGTCCACACGAACGCATTGCATTGTATCCATGGCTCGAACTTCACCCCTACCCCAGCGGCGCGCCGCGTTCGCATTCGTGTTCATCACGGTGCTGCTCGATATGTTCGCGATCGGGATCATCATTCCCGTGTTGCCGAACCTCATCGAAGACTTCATGGGCGGCGATACGGCGGATGCTGCCGCGATCTACGGCGTGTTCGGCACCGCATGGGCGCTCATGCAGTTCATCTTCTCTCCCGTGCTCGGCTCGTTGTCGGACCGCTTTGGGCGACGCAAGGTGATCCTGCTATCGAATGTTGGGCTCGGACTCGACTATGTTCTGATGGCGCTCGCGCCGACGATCGGCTGGTTGTTCGTCGGTCGCGTGCTCTCGGGAATCACTTCCGCGAGTGTGAGCACCGCAGGCGCATACATCGCTGATGTGACCCCGCCAGAGCAACGCGCATCCAAATTCGGATTGTTAGGCGCGGCGTTCGGTTTCGGATTCGTGGTGGGTCCCGCACTCGGCGGCATGTTGGGCAAGATCGATCCTCGATTACCGTTCTGGGTTGCGGCGAGCTTCAGTCTTGCGAACGCGCTTTATGGATTGTTCGTGCTGCCCGAATCGCTTCCACCCGAGAAGCGCCGGCCGTTCTCTTGGAGCAGAGCGAACCCCATCGGTGCACTCCGACTCCTACGTTCGCATCATCAGTTATGGGGGCTCGCGAGCGTGAGCTTCTTGAGCAATCTCGCGCACGTCGCGCTGCCCGCTACTGCCGTGCTGTACATGGGCTATCGCTACGGATGGGACACGAGCCAGGTGGGGCTGGTGCTTGCGCTCGCAGGCGTGTGCCAGATCATCGTGCAGGCAGGATTGGTCGGGCGCGTGGTGCGCGCGCTCGGCGAGCGCCGAACAATGATCCTTGGATTGTGCGGAGGCGCGCTCGGCTTTCTGATTCAAGGGATCGCGAACACACCGCCTATGTACATCGCAGGCGTGGTGACGATGTGTATCTGGGGCTTCTTCAATCCTGCCTTGCAAGGCTCGATGACTCGCCTCGTCGGCTCGACCGAGCAAGGTCAATTACAAGGCGCCAACAGCAGTCTGATGGGCGTCTCGAACATGATCGGCCCGATGATCTTCACGCAAGTGTTCGCCACCTTCATCGCGCACCGTGAGTGGCATGTGCCGGGCGCGGCCTTTCTCCTATCGGCCGCTCTGCTCTGCGCAGGCGCGCTGCTGGTCGCGCGCGTGACTCGCGTCCGCGCCGACGACGCGCGTGATGAAAGTGTCGCAAGTGATGAACGTGATGTAGGCCCGCGAGCAGACTCACGCTCCACCTGACGCCACCTCCCATCGCTGACATCACGCTGAACGCGCGACACTGTCCCACGACGATGTGCCGAGCGTCACACTTTCACTCGCCTGCTGCGTTCACTTTTCCGACACGCATGCGCTCGTTGATCATCGTTGGCGCATGCGCTTGCCCTCGATGCACGCACTGAGTGCACACGAGCTCGACCTGCGACGCTGAAACCCGCCAATTAGGCCAGCTCCAGCGCTGGCATAGCTCGTGCAATAAGAAACTCGAACGTCACTGTGACGTGTCATGCGGAGTCTCTTCGGTAGTTAAGTTTTCAACTTGCTTACGATGATGGTGGACCATCCCCCTGAGCCATCGATCGGATGCAGGCGTGCGCGATTATGAGAATAGTTGCGCACGCTCTTTTTTTGCGTGCTCGATACAGCTAACGAGTACTCTCGATCCACTGCTTAACGATCGGCCAGAGCGTCTGCTCGAACTGCGGCCGGAAGAAACCGAAATGACCGATCTGCCGTACGCCGATCTCGCGCGGAGTGATGCGCCGATACTCCACCGGTGCGCTCGTATAAAGCGAATGCAGTGAGCGCACGCCGCGCGCCGACATCATTTCATCGTCACTGAACGACAACGACAGGATCGGCGTCGTCACGGACGAATAAGCTGCGCGCACGTGCTCGCCCTCGGCGCCGACGACGTACTCGCGATCGAGACACCATCGTCGCCATTGCGACATCACACCTTTCGGCAGGTCTCCCACCTTGCGAATGCGTTTGCCCGGGAAGTACCCGACGAGTTTGATCGCGATCGGAACCACGACGAACCATAACCACCACACGACGCGCTTCGTCGGCCAGCTGTTCTCTAACCAGTAACCAGAACCCGTCGCCACAGTCATTACGCGATCGATCTTGTGACGATTTGGAATGAGGCCGAGCAGTTGACCGCCGAGCGAATGGCCCACCCAGTATAGAGGCCGATCGGGAAGCTGAGCTTTCGCGAGCTCGATGACAGCTGCGCAATCCTGAGTCGCCCAACCGAGGATATCGACTTCGAACCCACGTAACGATGCGGGCGCAGACAATCCGATGCCGCGATAGTCGAACGTTACGACTAGATAACCCTGCGCTGCCAACCACTCTGCGAATCGCGAATAAAAGCGCTGCGCGACACCCATCGCGCACGGCACGATGACAGCGGCGCGGGGCATCGAGGCAGGCTCGTAACTATGAACGGCAATGGTCGCGCCGCTTCCGAGAGTCAACGAATGGGGAGTCGGCATGGGATCGCGGGTAGCAGCAGCTCATGACCTCAGAGCCGACAGCATACGAAGAAATGCGCTGAAGTGAATATCCGGAAAACCGGGCGGCGAGCGGTATGCAAGCCTCAGAAGGCGGCGTACTCCGCGCTCAAAATCTCCGCTTCTGCAGCACAACCGATCTCTCGGACCGAGTTCGGAGCGGGATAGAACTCTTCGTTCAAGTCCTTGCCGCCTGCCGCCCGCCAGCGAAGCCGAGTGACGATCGTCTTGAACGTGTGACTATTCTTCAGCCACAGCCGATTGTTGCGCTCGTCGCAGCTGCCCTCGAAATAGAAAGACACGAATGTGGATGCAGCCGCCTCCTCCGCCGCCAACAAGCGCGAAGTGGCGCCGACACCGAGCACGAGAATCAACCCCGCTGTCGCCAAAGCTTTGATCACTGATCACACCCCCCTTTGGGCCCCGCACATGCGGTTACCGCTCGCCGGCATCGAAACGCGTTTGTAGCCCAATGGTCGACCAGATAGCCATTGTCTGGACGCGTTCGAGCCCGCCTATTCTCATCCGGGAAAACCTGAATATAGACGCATTCGCGCGCCCGCGTCACCCCGCTGTCGGCAGATGCAATGAATGTATCCCGCCCCATGTGTCTCGCAGCTGAACGCAGGCAGCGACAGCGGCAGCATTTTGCCGCAAAGACGGCCAATCCATGCCCCGAGGCGGCCCTACGCACAAACCCGAGCGTTCGTGTGCGCCAGTCCGCAGTTCTCCTGTTGTTTCGTCAAGTTTCCGCGCGCAGTCCCGCTATCTGGAACAAGCATCGCAAGCAAAGCGAGATGGCCTTGTTGCCCTTGTTCAGAAAAGCGAAGAACGGTCACGGTCGCGCCGGCATTGCATTCGGCGAAGGTGTCTTTTCGCTCGCGTTAGTAACGCGTGAAGCCGAAGGCAAACCGTTCCTGCAGCACTGCGCGACGCATGTGTACGAGGGCGATGCGGTCGCGATACTCAAGGGAAGCTTGGACAAGCTTGGCGCTGCGCGCGCCAAAGCGTGCGCCGTCGTGGATGGCGACGATTACCAGGTCGTCCAAGTCGAAGCTCCAGAGGTGCTCCCCTCCGAAATGCGCGCTGCGATCCGCTGGCGTCTGCGTGACGCGATCGCATTCAGTGTCGATGAAGCCGCCGTCGATGTGTTCGAGATCCCGGAGCCTGCCCGTCGTACGCAGCAGAAGATGCTGTTTGCAGTCGCGGCTCGCGATTCGGCGGTGCAACGTCTCGCAAGCATCGTGAAGCCTGCAACTAAGAGCTTCGATGCGATCGACATCCCAGAGCTGTGCTTGCGTAATGTGAGCGCGCTGTTGCCGCAGGACGCTAAAGGCGTCGCGGTGCTCGCGTTCAGCGAGAATTTCGCTCAGCTCGTTATCACCCGACAAGGCGTGCTGTATCTCACGCGCCGCATCGACACCAACCGCCGCCCGTCCTTTCACGATCAGACTCGAGAGACGCAGATCGATCCGGCTCAGCTTGCCCTCGAGCTGCAACGTTCGCTCGACTACTACGAGAGCCAGTACGACCAGACGCCTATCGGTGATCTCGTCATTGCACCTGCTAATGACCGAGCGCGATCGCTCGCTGATGCACTCAAGAATGAGACGAGCTTGCGCATTCACGTCCTGGATGTGCGCGAGATCATGACTGTCTACAAGGCAGGCGAGTTCGCTACGAACTGGTCCAGCCTACTCGCACTCGGCGCAGCGCTTCGCACAGATGTCTCGGGCGGTTGACTATGCGCCAGCAAATCAACCTCTACCAGCCGATTCTCAGCGAGGAACGCAAGCCGTTCTCGGCTGGGATCGCGTTCATGTGCCTGATCGTCTTGGTATTCGCGCTCGGCGCTGTTTCGATCAGTGCGAGCCTGCGCCTCGAGAAACTCGACGCGGAAGTTGCCGTGCTCCGCGCGCAGCAACAGGAGCAAGAGAGCTTGCTCGCAGCAGGCGCCGAGCATGAGCCCGTCGAGGCGATCGAAGCTCGGGTGCAGCAGCTCGATCGCCGCCTGCAAGAACGTGCTCGCGCGCTGGAGCTGCTACGAAGCGGCGCAGCCGGGACCACGGTCGGATTCGCTCCGCGACTCGAAGCGCTAGCACGGCGTCATGTGGATGGCTTGTGGATCGACACGATGCACTTGTCCGGCACGAATGGCG
Organism: Pseudomonadota bacterium; assembly: GCA_023417315.1. GTDB lineage: Bacteria > Pseudomonadota > Gammaproteobacteria > Steroidobacterales > Steroidobacteraceae > Steroidobacter. The sequence continues at coordinate 39,302 of JAEZFW010000056.1, read as the reverse complement.
CAATGATGCTCTCGGGCTCGACGATCGACCCGGATCTGGTCCCGGAGTATCTGCGCAGCCTCGCGGCGGACGACGTGCTCTCCGGCACGCGATTCGACGACTTCATCATCTCGCGACCCGTCTACGAGCAGGACGACGGCGAGCAGAAGAAGCCACGCACCTCCACCCTCGTTCGCTTCCGAGCCGGCAGTACCTCGCTTCCTCCAAGCGCGCCCCAGGAGGCTTCCTCATGAAGCTTCCGCCGGCGCTCGAGCAGAGTACAGCCAAGTTCAACGCGATGAGCTTGCGCGAGCGTGTGCTCGTGGCCGCTGCGGTTGCGGCGGCCATCGTGATGATCTGGATGATCGCGATCCAAGACCGGATCGAGAGTAGAAGCCGCGCGATGACGGCCGAAATTTCCGGCATTCAAGAAGCGATGCTCATGGCCGCGCAATCGTCCGAGAACGCAAGTTCGACCGATCCGCTCGCACTCGCACGCACACGCGAGAAAGAGCTCACGGCTCAGCTCGAAGGGATCAACGCAGAGCTCGGCTCGCACTCTGCAGGTCTCATTCCGCCGGAGCGCATGGTGGAAGTGATCCACGATGTTCTAAGCCGGCAGAAGGGCGTCAAGCTCATCAGCCTCCACAACAAACGCGTCACCGGTCTCGCCCAGCGCGATCAAAAGACGACGAGCACACAAGGGAGCGAGATCGGCACACGCGATATCCATGAGGAGACAACGGGTCCCTACATGCACCCCGTCGAGATTGTGATCGAAGGTAGTTATCTCGACATTCTCGCTTATCTACGCGCGCTCGAAGGACTGTCGTGGCAGTTCTATTGGAAGCGACTCGAGCTGCTATCCGTCGACTATCCGCTCAATCGAGTGCGCATCGAGCTCAGCACACTGAGCATGGAAAAGGAATGGATCGGCGTGTGATACGCCGGAGTATCTTATGAAGCCCCTAACCAATCCCTATCTCGCGACGCTCCTGCTGACCATCACGGCCAAGGCCGCGATGGCGGATCGACTGATGGATCCAACCCGCCCGGCGCACGCGAAGGAGATCCGACGCGAAGCTTACAAGGGCGTCCGATTGGAAGCGATCCTGAGCGCAGAAGATCGCTTGCTTGCGATCGTCAACGGGAAAGTGGTGCGCGCTGGCGATCGTATTGGCGATACGCGCATCGAAGAGATCCACGCTGACTCCATTGTATATACGCGTGCAGGACGCACCGAGACGGCCCGCCTCGCGGACGAAAGAGTCGCCGTACGCTCGAATGTCGCTGCGGGAGAGGAGCAATGATGATCGCTCGATCCGGATACGGCGCTCGTGCACTGCTGCTCACACTCGCGGTGGCGGCTGGCTGCCCTTCTACTCCGCTCAGTGCGCAGACGGATGCGACACCACCTTCTGCAGTGCGCACGATGCGCTTCGACGTCAACGTGGAAGATGCGCCCGCGCGTGCGTTCTTCATGGGGCTCGTCGACGGTACGCCGTACAACATGCTCGTGGACCCGCAAGTGTCCGGCCGCATCTCGCTCAAGCTGAAGCAAGTGACGGTCGAGGAAGCGCTCGAAGCCGTGCGCGACCTCTATGGCTACGACTATCGACGAGTGAGCACAGGATTCTTGGTGCTACCTGCGACGATCCAGTCGCGCATCTTCCAGCTCAACTATCTCGACCTGCAACGTTTCGGCGTCTCTCGCACTCGCGTCAGCTCGGGGCAAGTCAGCCAGCGCGAAGATAGCAGCGGCTCTGGGGCCGCACCGGTTGCGGATGGCAACGCCCCTGTCGATGTCACGGGCACGTCCGTCATGACGCGAAACGACTCCGACTTTTGGAAGCGCATTGAAGTAGATCTGCGATCACTCATTGGCGCAACAACCCCTGCAGCGGAAGGGGAAGCTCAAAACGGCCGCAGCGTTGTCATCAATCCGCAGTCTGGAATGATCGTCGTCCGTGCGTTACCGACGGAGCTGCGCGATGTAGCCGACTACCTGAAAAAGACGCAGAACACAGTGACGCGTCAAGTGGTACTCGAAGCGAAGGTCGTGGAAGTCGAGCTCAGCGACGCGTACCAGGCGGGTATCAACTGGACAGCAGTACTCACCGACGGCAACAAGACGTACACCCTCGGGCAGCACACTCCGCCGGGTGGGTTCGATGGCAATCCGCTGGCACCGAGCGATACCCCGGTCGTCGTCGCGCCGGGCAATCCAATCAGCGGGTTCATCACCGACACGCTGGGCGGCGCGTTTACGCTCGCGGCCGACTTCACCGACTTCAATGCCTACATCGAGCTGCTTGGACTGCAAGGCCGAACACGCGTGCTCTCGAGTCCTCGCGTTTCGACGCTGCACAACCAGAAGGCGATCATTAAGGCAGGTACCGACGAGTTCTTCGTCACCGGCGTCGAAAGCGACACCACCTCGGCCGGCTTTGGAACCGTTACGAGCGTCGAGTATGAGCTTACTCCCTTCTTCTCGGGTGTCGCGTTGGATGTGACGCCTCAGATCGGTGAAGACGGACGCGTGATCCTGCACATCCACCCGACGATCAGCGAAGTCGACGATCAACAGAAGACCTTGTCGGTGCGGGGCAGCGTCGATTCTCTGCCGCTTGCACTAAGTCAAGTGCGCGAGTCGGACAGCATCGTCAAAGCGCGCAGCGGACAAATCATCGTGATCGGAGGATTGATGCGCGAATCGCGACGCAGGCAGGACTACAAAATGCCGGTGCTGGGCAGCCTCCCTGGACTCGGTCGATTGTTTCGAAGCGAGCGAGATCAGATGACCACGACGGAGCTCGTGATTCTGTTGCGGCCGCTCGTGATTTCTGACGAAGACGACTGGACTCACCTTGTGCAAGAGCCAGTCGATCGCATCGAGGCGCTCGCGAGAAAAGGAGAACTGGTGAAGTGACCCACGCGCTGGATTGTCTCTGGCCGTAGCCTGTCGTCCGTAGCCTGTAACCTATGACGGTACCTCGCAAGAAAATTCGGTTGGGTGAGCTGCTCGTCGAGCAGCACGTCATCTCTGACGATCAATTGCAACAAGCGCTCGCCGAACAGAAGCGCACGGGTCGCAAGCTCGGGCGCGTGCTCACTGACTTAGGGCTGGTGCGCGAAGAGAAGATCAATGAGGTTCTCGCACAGAGCCTGCAGATTCCCTTCATCGACGTTCGTCAATTGACGCTCGATCAAAGCGTCGTACGCATGCTGCCGGAAACGCACGCGCGCCGCTTCCGCGCGCTGGTGCTGCAATCAGATGCGCGTGGCCTGCTCGTCGGCATGGCGGACCCGACCGATCTCATGGCGTACGACGAGCTGGCGAATCGCCTCAAGCAACCGCTGCGCATCGCGCTCGTCAAAGAATCCGATCTTCTAAAGACCGTCGACATCGTATATCGCCGCACGGATGAGATTGCCTCGATTGCGCAGGAAGTGCGCGAAGAACTGCGCGAGGGCGATATCGATCTCGAACAGTTGAGCGCGGACGAAGGATCGCCGGACGCGCCGGTGATTCGTCTGATTCAGACGATGTTCCAGGACGCGGTTCAGGTGCGCGCCTCGGACCTTCACATCGAACCCGGTGAGAACGTGCTGCGCGTGCGACAGCGCGTGGATGGCATCTTGCAGGAGCAGAAAATCGACGGTCGTCGCGTTGCGAGCGCCCTGATCACACGACTGAAGCTGATGAGCGGCTTGGACATCGCGGAAAAAAGACTGCCGCAGGACGGTCGCTTCTCGCTCAAGGTCAAGGACAAGACCATCGACGTGCGACTGTCGACCATGCCGACGCAGTATGGAGAGTCGGTGGTGATGCGCCTGCTCGATCAATCGGCCAGCCTCATGACCATGGACAAGCTCGGCATGTCGCCGAAGATGCTCGAGCGCTTTCGTGATCTGATCTCGCGCAGCGCCGGGATGGTGCTCGTGACAGGACCGACAGGAAGCGGCAAGACGACGACGCTGTATTCGGCATTGAATCACCTCAATCAAGCCGATACGAAGATCATCACCGTGGAAGACCCGGTCGAGTACCGTCTCGATCGCGTCAATCAAGTGCAAATCAATCAAAAGATCGGCTTGGATTTCGCCCGCGTGCTGCGCACGACGCTGCGCCAAGATCCGGACGTGATTCTGGTCGGTGAAATGCGCGATCAAGAGACCGTGGATATCGGCTTGCGCGCGGCAATCACCGGACATCTCGTGTTCTCGACGCTGCATACGATGAATGCGGTCGCAACCGTGCATCGTCTGCTCGATATGGGCGCGGCCGGCTACATGATCGCCGCCGCCGTCCACGGCATCGTCGCGCAACGCCTTGTACGCCGCGTCTGCGACAACTGCGCGCAACCGACCGAGCCCAATCCGCAAGAGCGCGCGTGGCTCTATGCGCACGCAGACATGACGAAGATCTCGGAAATGAATTTCCAGATGGGCGTCGGGTGCACGTACTGCAACCTGACAGGCTATCGCGGCCGCGCAGCGATCTACGAAATGCTCGAGCTCGACCGACCCCTCGCTGACGCCATTCGGCGTGGGGATGCGATCGAGTTCGCAGAGCTGGTTCGAAAGCGCGAAGATTTCACCACACTCGCCGACGCGGCTCTCGAACTGGTTGCAAACGGCACGACGAGTGTCGCGGAAGCCATGGCAATCACCGTGGGACTGGATGAGAGCGAACCCGAGCTCCCCGAAGTTGAGCTGGTATCCCAAGCTGAAACGGATTCCTTGCTCGAAGACGTGCTCGCAGAGACGAAGCGAGTGAAAGCGCTATGAGCTTGGTTGACAGTCGCCTGTTGATAGATGCCGGGCAGAGAGCTGTTACGCGCCAGCTCGGCTTGCGCGGCACAGCCGCGCTCTGGCCAGTACCCAGTACCCAGTAACTCAGCAGCCCAACTTCATGCCCGTCTTTACCTACACCGGTCGATCGCGTCGTGGCGAGCTCGCGAGCGGCCTCATGGAAGGCGATAGTCCAGACAGCGTCGCTTCACGACTCATCGGCAATGGCATCACGCCGATTCAGATCAAAGCTGCGACCCCGAAGAAAGACGACGACGTGATGCGCGCGTTGCGGCGGTTCGGCGTCGGCGCGCCGAAGATCGCAGACCTCGTGATGTTCTCGCGGCAGATGTACACGATCACCAAGTCGGGCATTCCGCTGTTGCGCGGAATCAAAGGCCTGGCTGCATCGACGCACAATGTGGTGCTGAGAGAAACACTGGAAGAGGTATTGAAGGACCTCGAGGGCGGCCGAGACTTGGCCGGAAGTCTCGCTCGCCATCCCAAGATCTTCCCCACGCTTTACATCAGCATCGTCAAGGTAGGCGAGGAAACCGGTACGTTGGAAGCATCCTTCAAACGGCTGGCGGAGTATCTCGCGCAGGATCAAGAAATGAAGGACCGTATCAAAGCCGCAATGCGCTATCCGCTGATCGTCATGTGCACGATCGCGATCGCGATCGGTGTGCTCACGACATTCGTCATTCCGAAGTTCGCTCCGTTGTTCAAGGCCCTGGGCGACAACATCCCATGGCCGACACGCATCATTATCGGTGTATCCGAGTTTGCGCAGAGTTACTGGCACGTGCTCCTCGGAGCTCTCTTCCTCGGAATCGTTGCAGCACGGCAGTACCTCCACACCGAGAAGGGACGCTTCCTCTGGGACAAGCTACGCTTGCGACTTCCAGCCGTCGGCCAAGTCACACATGAAGGCATTCTGGCTCGTGTCACGCGCTCTCTCGCGATCTCATTGGGCGCGGGCATGCCTGTCATTCAGACATTGAAAGTCATAGCGTCATCGGCGGGTAACGTGTGCATGGCGGAGCGCATCGTTCGACTGCGTGAAGCAGTGGAGCGCGGCGATCCGCTGAGCCGTGGCGCCGCATCGATCGGTCTGTTCCCCCCGCTCGTCGTGCAGATGATGGCTATTGGCGAAGAGACGGGCGATCTACCCGCACTGCTCGATGAGATCGCCGATTTCTACGAGCGCGAAGTCGACTACAAGCTCAAGAACCTGAGCGCCGCCATCGAACCGACCCTCGTGATCGCCGTCGGCGCCATCGTATGCGTGCTCGCGCTGGGCGTCATGTTGCCGATGTGGGAAATGATCTCGAGAGTCAACGGGGGCTGAGAGCCAGTTCACGTTTCGCATTCGACCGGCACTGAGACGGCTCAGCGCCTTGAAACAGGGAACATCCGCAAACAGCTAAACGTGATGGCTGTCTCGTTGCCTAGTCAACTTTCCTCGTGATCCCCCTCACGGAACTCAGCATCGGCCCTACAGGGGCGCATTCCGCGGGCCGATACCTGAGCTAGTCAGGCGGTTCTCGCCGACGGTTCGAGTTATGGTCAGTTCCGGAGAAAAGTATATGTTGAAAGCACATCAACGCGGCTTCACGCTCATCGAGCTAGTCGTCGTGATCGTCATCCTCGGTATTCTTGCCGCCTTTGCGGTGCCGCGATTCATGGGGATGCAGGGCGAAGCCCGCGCGGCCGCCGTGAAGAGCATGGGAGGTACGCTGCGTGCGGCCGCATCAATGGCACACGCGAAGTGTCAGGCGCAGGGTTGCGGCGCGACGGGATCGATCGTGTTCGAAGGACAGACAGTAAACATGGTATTCGGTTACCCCACTGCGGCGACCGTTGAGCGCACGCTACAGGACGTCAGCGGCTTCCAGCGGCAATCTGAGAACAGCGGCAACTCGATGCGTTTCGTAAAGATCGGCGCGACAGGAAACTGCTGGGTTCAGTACAACCAGCCCAACAACGCCAACGGCCCGACGTATACCTATAGCAATGGCGGCAACGCGCAGACCATCGGAACGGAAGCTTGGAATCGCACTCTGGCTACCGCGTGTAACTAACGTCCAAGGCGAACTCTGAAAGGCGTCCGGCAGGGCGCCTTTTCAGTTAGTCATGCGGACTTGAGCTACGCGGACCAGCACAGAGCAGACAAAGCGGGTGGTTCCATGTCACTTGCAACCGCGGCGCGAACTACGCGAGGCTTCACGTTGTTGGAGCTGGTCACGGTCCTGATCATCGTGGGGCTCATCGGAGCAGCGACGCTGCCGCGCATGCTCGATGACGATAGCTGGACTGAGAGAGCTTACGTCGACGAGCTGTCCTCGGCTCTTCGATACACGCAACGCGTGGCAATCGCAAGCGACTGCCATGTCGCGATCACCGTCGACTCAACAGGCTACTCCGCATCACTGCGAGCCGATGAGAACGCCTGCGAGAGCGAAACAGGCGCCTTCACGACGCCGGTTCTGCGAGGCGACCGCACTCCACTCTCTCGTACCCTGCCTCATGGCATGAGTGTTTCAGGGAGCGGCACCGTCGTGTTCGCGCGCGATGGTTCGATCATGAACTCGGTGCCTCCCACGTTTACGATCGGTCCGTTCACGATCTCGCTCGATCGGGCGACGGGCGCAGTCTCGGTCACGCTATGACGCCTCGTTCCGAACATGGCATGACGCTTATCGAGCTCGTCATCGCGATCGCCGTAATCTCGATGGCAGCAGCCACGATCATTGGGCTGTTGGGGTTCATATCGCGCAGTAGCGCTGCAGGCATGACGCGAGCGCAGAGTACCACCGTCGCGAATGCCTACCTGCAAGACATTCTCAGAAGAAGCTTCGACGATGTCGATGATTTCGATGGGCGCATCGATCACGGCGTCGTCGACGCGCTCGGCAATACGATCGCAGGACTCGAGAACTACACTGTCGCGATCGACGTGAGCTCTGCCGGAATTGCAAACCTGTCGAGTAACGATGCACATCTCGTGACTGTCACTGTCACCGATCCGCTGGGCGAATCAGTTGTCTTGAGCGGATTCAGGGCGAGGCATCCATGAGCGTCCCTATGGCTCCATGCCCGCGATCGCGCGGCTTCACCCTGCTCGAGCTCGTCGTGGCGCTCAGCATTTCTGCGATCCTCGTCGGCTTCATCGCAATGCTCGTAAGCACACCCGTCGATGCTTACATCGATCAATCCGAAAGAGCGCGCCTCACCGATGGCGGCGAGACATTGTCGCGACGATTCTCCGAAGATCTGAACAGCGCGTTACCCAAGAGCGTTCGCATTCACGACGCAGGTTCGCGCTGGATCGTCGAGATGCTGAGGGTCGAAGGCGTCTCGTTCTACGCCCTCCCGCTATCCACGCCTGAGCCCGATCGAGACTTCGACGTGGGCTTGCCCAATGACACCTTCTATTCCTACGGAAGATTTCGAATCAGGCCCGCGTCCTATCTCGTCGTAGGCAATCTAGACACAGGAGTGCTTGTCAACGTCTATGCGGGTGCGGGAATCGCCTCGAGCTTCGATGTGGAACCGGGGCTGACCGAGGGCCAAGAGCGCATCGCCCTGCGAGACGGGTCCGTGTTTCACGATCTCGATCCGAGGAATCGGCTCTTCTGGGTATCAGGTCCAGTGACTTATATATGTGATGCGACCAGCAACGTGAGAACGCTGCGCCGCTACTCCGGTTACTCGATCAACGCCGCCATTCCGACTTCGTCGACATCATCGGCGCTGAGCGGCGCGGCGAGCGAGCTCATCGCTTCGGATGTGCGCGAGTGTCGGTTCGAGTGCGGCGTGGACCCAGATCGCTGCCAGCACGTATTCGTGCTCGAAGCGACGATCGGACGACCTGCTCCGAACGACAACGAGGCCTTTCGGATCCTCGAGCAGATCGCGCTTCGATAAAGCCATGAACCGCAGCCGCAGCCACCGACGACAGCAAGGGGCAGCGCTCATCGCTGCACTGTTCTTGATCGTCGTCGTGGCTGCCCTCGGAACGTTCGCTGTACGTTTGCACACAGACGATCAGCAGATTGGGACGCTGCAACTGCTGCAGTACCGTGCGCAAGCGGCGGCACATGCCGGAGCGGAATATGCCGCTGCTCGGCTGGCCAATGCCGGAGCTGCAGCCGGTTGCGCGGACGTGCAGACAACCCCCATCTATTTAGGCGGCCACACCGGTTTCCGTGGCTTTTCAGTGACGGTGCAATGCGACTCGGTGGATGAGGGCGGGGGTGTACGCGTTTTCGAGATCCGAGCGACCGCGCGAAGCAGCGGCGCGTTCGGCTCACCCGACTATGTCGTGAGCCGGATTACGCGGCGCATGGCACCCGCTTCCAACGTATACGAATAGTCATTCTCTAGACGGGGAGCCCGCATCCGTCGCGAAGCCGCGCCGAGGCGCTTGCACGACCGAGCGCTTTTCTTCTCGGAACTTCTCGCGGATAGATGTGTTAGATTTCCTCTCTTTCCCGCAGAAGTCATGGAGCAGCCGAGATGGCCTTCACTCTCAAGCCTTTGCCGTATCCGAAAGATTCTCTCGACCCGATGATGTCCGCTCGTACGCTCGAGCATCATCACGATAAGCATCACGCGACCTATGTGACGAAGTTGAACGACTTCGTGAAGGGCACGAAGTTCGAGAGCTCCGATCTCGAGACGATCATTCGTGCGACCGCGAGTGCGACTGGGACCGAGAAGAAAATTTTCAACAACGCCGCGCAGGTGTGGAATCACGACTTCTACTGGGAGTCGCTGGCGCCGAACGGCGGCGGCACGCCGCCAGAGCCGATGCTGAAGCGGCTCGAAGCGACCTTCGGCTCGTTCGACAACTTCCGCGACAAGTTCGTCGAAGCGGCGGTCAATCAGTTCGGCAGCGGCTGGGCCTGGCTCGTCGTGCGCAACGGCAAGTTGGACATCACAACGACGCACGATGCGGACAACCCGCTCACGCACGGCGATCACCCGCTGTGGACATGCGATGTGTGGGAGCACGCCTACTATCTCGACTACCAGCACGAACGCGCACGCTTCGTGAAGACCGTCATCGAGAAGCTCGCGAACTGGCAGTTCGTAGGCAAGCAGCTCGCGCAAGTGGAAAGGTAAAAATCGGGCGACTGGGTGATCGGGTTATCGGGTGATCGGGTACTGGCCAGAGATTAAAGCGCTGGTGCCCACCCGATCAGCTCCTCTTTTCTTCTGCATGAGCCAGGGAAGGGACACGCGTCAGGTGCCACATCGATGCCCGCAGAGGCATCGGTGCTCTCTGGCCAGCACCCAGTACCCGATCACCCGATAACCCTGAGCGATTCGTTGAACGAACCCGACCTAAGTATTTCTGTCGCTTACGTCTTCTTGCAGCACCTCGCAACAATCGACCCTCGATGAAAGCTCGCTGGGGGACGCCATGCATGCACGCGAAGGCGATCGAAACGAAGCCGCGATCTATTGGACAGCCGTGAGCTTGATCGTGTGCGAGGGACTGCCAATCGACAAGGCAGCCGAGCGTCTTGGCATCGAAGGCGACTTGCTGCGCGACATCCTGCATCGCCGGCAGATGATCCGCCCTTACGACAACTTCCCACCCGATAAGACATCGTCGCTGCGCAGGCACTGATCGTTGGGCTGAGCTCACCGCTTCGCACTCGCCAATTGCGAGTCATTCTCAATTGCGCATAGAATCCGCGCTGTCCCTCTGTGCGCGGACCCCTCCGCTTCGCGCCAATCACGATACGAAGCCTTTTCTCACATGCTCAGTTTCATCCGATCCGCCGGCCTCCTTACGGCCGCCCTCGCCTGTCTATGCGTGACCAGCTGCGGCGGCGCAGACCCGGATGCCTCTCGTCGGCAGGTCATTGAAACCTATGCCGAGATCGTGCTCGCAACGTACGAAGACTCGATCGAAGCGGCACGCGCACTCGATCGAGCCGTCGACGAGCTGATCGGTAATCCAAGTACGAAGACGCTCGATGCGGCGCGCGAAAGATGGAAAGCCGCTCGCATCCCCTATGGCTACTCCGAAGCGTTCCGTTTCTACGGCGGACCGATCGACGATGAAGATGGCCCTGAAGGTCGCCTCAATGGGTGGCCTCTCGATGAGAATCACATCGATGCGGTGAACGCCGATCGCTACAACGCGGCACCCGGCGAGGACATCGTCGGCAATGTCACGAAGTACCCCGTCATCACTCCTGAGCTCGTCGCCGAACAGAACGAAGCGGGTGGCGAGAAGAACATCGCGAGCGGTTATCACGCGATCGAGTTCTTGCTTTGGGGGCAGGACTTCAATGATCCAGCTGACGCCCCGGGCAACCGCTCGTTCGAAGACTTCGTCGCTAACGGCGATGCCGCCTCGTCCAACGCACGTCGCGGTCAATATCTGAAGGCGGCAACGACGCTGTTGATCCGCGATCTCGAGAGCGTTGCGCACGAATGGCGCAAGCCGCAGGAGGGTCGGTCGAATTACCGCAGCGAGCTGATCTCGGGCGATGTGCCCACTGCACTCAAGCGCATGTTCACGGGGATCGCCGCGCTCGCTGAAGTCGAGATGGCAGGGGAGCGCATGGATGTACCGCTGCTCTCGTCCGATCAAGAAGAAGAACAATCGTGCTTCAGCGATACGACGAGCGCAGACTTGCGTGCGAATGCGGCTGGAATCGAGAACGTCTACTACGGCAAGTACACGCGACCGAATGGCACGGTGGTGAGCGGCCCAAGTCTCGCGGATCTCGTCCGGGCTGCGGACGGACGCATCGCCGATGAAGTCGATGCGCGGCTTACGCGATCTCGCGAGGCCGTGGATGCGATAAGAGCCCCGTTCGATCGGGAGATTCAGGAGGACAACGAGGAAGGCCGGGCACGCGTGCAAGCGGCGATCGATGCATTGCGCGCAGAAGCGCTCTCCTTCACGCGCGCCGCACGTTCGATTCAGGTCTTCCTGTCCGATCTACAAGGCCTGGGCGATTGAAGACGCAGCGGTTGCATTGCTCGCGTATGGTCGAGCGCCTCAGTGCAGGTGTGCTAGTTGGCGCGCTGGCAGGTGCGCTCGTGAGCTCGCTTGCAGGCTGTCACTCGAAGGCATCGGCGCCATCCGAACAGCTGCTCGCGCTCGAGTCCGGCGGCGCGACGACTGTGCACGTGACCGATCGACACGCCTTTTCGCGCCCCGCAGCGAATCTCGATGTGCAACGGCGAGCCGCGTTTTCAATCGGCAACGCATTCTTCAATAGCCCGTGGGTCGTCGCACCCGCGACGGCAGGCGCCCGCGATGGATTGGGGCCGCTCTTCAATGCACGCAGCTGCGATGCGTGCCACAACAATGACGGACGCGGCCGTCCGCCCGAGAACGATGAGAAGCCGGTTTCACTCGTCATACAGTTCGCAACACCCACTCCGGGACCGAACGCGGAACCCGGTGCCGACCCACACTACGGCGTGAACCTGAACCCGTTCGCCATCGGCGGCATCCCGGCGGAAGGCACGATTCGAATCAAGCATCGCGAGATCACGGGCACTTTCGGCGACGGAGAGCCGTACACGCTGCTCGCGCCGGAGTATGAGTTTCACGATCTTGCCTATGGCCCGCTCGGAGAAGGGACAGGGTTCTCGCCCCGCGTAGCACCGTCGGTATTCGGTGTAGGTCTTTTGGAGGCCATTCCAGATGAGCACATCTTGGAGCGCGCCGACCCGCACGACGGGAATAACGATGGAATCTCAGGCAGACCCAATCGCGTTTGGGATCATATAAGCCAACGCGTCGTACTCGGCCGCTTCGGTTGGAAAGCCAATCAACCCGACATCGCGCATCAGACGGCGGCGGCATTCTCCTCTGAAATCGGTATGTCGACTTCACTGCGTCCGGGACAGATCTGCACGGACGTTCAAGCCGATTGCCTTACGGCACCTCACGGCGGCGAGCCGGAGATCAGCGATGAGATCTTCGAGCGCATCGTGCAGTACCAGCGCACGCTCGGTGTACCGGCACGGCGCAACCTCGATGACCCCCAGGTCGAGGCGGGCGCACAGCTATTCGCAGACAGCGGTTGCTCGAGTTGCCACAGAGCATCCTTCACGACGTCGCGAGCAGCCGAGGAGCCGGCAGTCGCGAACCAGACGATCCATCCGTTCACCGATCTGCTGCTGCACGATATGGGCGAGGCGCTTGCCGACAATCGTGTGGATTTCCAGGCTGCTCCGAACGAGTGGCGTACGCCGCCACTGTGGGGCCTCGGCTTGCAAGCCGCCGTCAATGGACACACCCGCTTGCTCCACGATGGACGCGCACGCAATGTGACGGAAGCGATTCTCTGGCACGGAGGCGAAGCACAGAAATCACAAGACGCATTCCGCGCGATGTCGAAGAAGGAGCGCGACGCGTTGCTCGCGTTTCTGAGCTCGCTTTAGTGCAGGAAGCTGGGTGACGATGTGATCTCTCGCCGCACATTCCTCCAGTCGCTGACCACCGTGGGCGCTGCCACGCTGCTCCCGGCGTGCCGCACGGCGCGGCGCGAGGGCATGTTGCTCTCCGGCTTCGAGGACGCAGCAGGTCATCAATACATTGGCGGTATCGCGCTTGCCGAAGGCGAGGTGTTCGGCGCTCGTGTGCCTGTGCGAGCTCACGGATGCGCAATTCATCAGGGCGACGGAACTCGCATTCTTTTCTTTGCGCGTCGACCAGGCACGGTCGCCTTCGAGCTCGACCTAAAGACAAAGCACGTCACGGCCGCGTTCGAAACAAGAGCGGGCCAACACCTTTCGGGCCACGGCGTGTTCTCAGCCGACGGTGATGTCCTCTTCACGCCCGAGCACGACTACGAACGAAAGCGCGGTGTGATCAGCGTCCGCGACGCGCGCACCTATCGAGTCATCAATGAGATCGACACCCGTGGGCTCGACCCGCATGAGATCGCGTGGCTTCCGGGGAAGCGCAGCTTGCTCGTCGCGAACGGCGGGATCATGACCCATCCTCGCACCTTTCGACGCAAGCTGAACATCGACACGATGGATCCATCCTTGAGTGTCATCGATGCGCAGAACGGCGAGTGTCTAGAGCAATGGCGGCTTCCCGAGCACTTGTTGAGCATTCGCCACGTCTCGATCGCGAGCGATGGAAGCGCAGCCCTCGGTTTGCAGTTCGAAGGATCGCGCGCTGAGGCTTCGAACGTCGTGGCGCTTTATCGACCTATGCGCGGCATCACCTTACTCGAGTGCCCCGCGTCCGCACGACCTAAGCTCAATGGCTATGTCGCAAGCGTGTGCGTAAACGAGGAGGCCGATCTCATCGCCGCATCCTGCCCTTACGGCAGCGGCATTGCGTGCTGGTCAAAACAATCAGGCGACTTCTTGGGATTCGTGAGCGCAACCGAAGCATACGGAGTGTCGCGGACTGCAGACGGCTCGATGTATGCGTCTCAACGCGACGGCTCGGTGCTCTCGATAAGCAAAACTGGACTGCGATCACATTTCATCAAAGTCGTCGTTACGAAACCGATTCGCTGGGACGATCACTGGGTCGCGGTCGCTTAAGACGGCAGGCATAATCGGTCGCGATTCAATTCGCGACGGAACCGTACATGCCGCTGCACACGCTGATTCGTCCGCTCCTCCGGCACTGTCGAACCGCAAGCGCTACCGCCGCGCTGGCGCTGCTCATCCCAGAACTCGCGAGTGCGCAGCTCCCGGATTGGGCTCCTAAGCCGCCGCCGCGCGTGGCAGAGGATGCTTTGCGGGCAGAGGTCGTGATGCTCAACGCTGGGTTCGACACGACACTGCGCATCGATGAGTCTTTGACCGAGCTGGGGACCGAGATTTCCGCAGAAGACGATCTCGGCTTGGACGAGACAGACCTCCTCGTTCAAGGTGAATTGACCTTGCTGCCGGGCGAACATCACTTGGTGCGATTGAGCGGTTTCGCGACGCGGCGTTCCGCCGAAATGGTGCTGGAGTCGGACATCGCTTTCGACGACGAGCTCTACCTCGCCGGCGAGCTCGTGAGCAGTGAGCTCAACTTGACGATGATCGGACTCACCTACGGTTATCGATTCCTCGTCAAGGATCGCGGCGAGCTCACGGGCACGTTTGGCATTCAGATTGCGGAAGTGGAAGCGAACGCTGTCGTGCGCAATCGTGTAGTGAGAGACTCGGAGAGTGGCGTCGCGCCGCTACCGTTGCTGGGTCTCGAAGGTCGCTTCGATTTCAGCAGCCGCTGGTCTGCGGAAGCTCGCGTTCAATATCTAACGGCAGATATCGAGGACGTAGATGGCTCGATCACCGATGCGCGCTTCGCCTTGACGTGGCGCAAGAATCCTCATCTCGTCTTCGGGTTGGGTTATCGCGCCTTCACCATCGAAGTCGACTCGCGCAATGAAGATACGCCGGGCTTCGTCGATATGAGCATCGACGGTCCGCTCTTGTTCATGCGGGCGAGCTTGTAACGCGGCGTTCTATCACTCGCGCGCAGGAGGCGTTTCGCTCTCATCCGGCAGCGGCTGAAGTATGACGACGCCTGGCTGCGGAGCCGCCGGGAGCTCTTCCGTGCTCGTTTGCGGTTCCGCCGCGGGCACCGGCATCTTGCTGTACGTGTCGTTGATGTGATGGAACACGCGCACGAATGCATCCAGCCCGGCCACCACAGCGAGAACCGGAACCAGCGCCAGCACGAAGATGATGGCCCAGCGCAGCGGCGCCGGCTTGGTGCGCGCTCGCTCGCGCTCGATCTCCAGTGCCTCTTGTGCACGCATCTGCACAGCGCGCTGTAGATCGGTCGGCGGACGCTGGAACGGCAGAATACGCGCGCTGGTCTGTTTCGACTCTGGACCCAAATCGCCCAGACGATCTTCGGAAGAGTGACTCATGGAAGGAAGAGCCTCGCAAACAGCGCGCGCTCAGCATGTTTGAACCTACGCACGCTTGAGGATCGCGGGCGCGAGCCGGCGATCGGATGAGGGGAGTGTACCCCGGCGTCATGCACCTTACGATCAGAAGACCAACGATGCCGAGCAGGGTTCCAGCCACGCATGTAAATGATTGAAAAGGCAGTCGTGTCCACGTCCGATTCGTATCCGTCCTCGCCTTGGCGCCTCGAGGCGGCGGGACATTGCTCGATTTGGCGTCTTCCGGCGCGCGATATCGCGCAACTCGCAATCCCTGCTGGGCTCCAGCCCTTCATCTTTGCACGCAGTGCCTGGGTTGCTACGGGTTATATCGCATATGGACCGGGTGGCGACTTGTCGTACCACGAGCTCTTTCTCGCGACGCCGGTACGAGCGGGTCATCGCCTGACCCTGACGGTTGTCGCGATATGGGTGGATTCCGAAGCTTCGTTGCGTGGAGGCCGGGAGCTCTGGGGAATCCCGAAGGAACTCGCGAGGTTCGAGACGAACGCGGATGGTGTCGAAGTCCTCTCGGCCGAGGGCGTTCTCGCACAAGCTCGCTTCCGGCCACGCTGGCGGTGGCCTCTGCGGGTAAGCTTCAAGGTTCGAGTAGTGCAAGTCACGAGAGAAGCGCTGCAGTACACACCGGTGGTGGCCACGGGTCGAACGACATTCGGCAGAGCAGAATGGGATTTTCCTTCGAAGGGCCCGTTCGAGATCCTTCACGGACGCAGACCGACGCTCAGTTTCGGGCTCGTGAATGCCGACGTGCGCTTCGGCGCTTGACGGATTTTGTATGACTGGCAAAGTTGAACAATCTTCCGTTCGCGCAAACCGCGGCCGGGCACGCTTCACCTTTCCGTTGAGGTCTCATCATGAAGATGCGATTCCTGGCCCTCTGTGCAATCGCCTGCATCACGACCGCAGCGACGACTGCAGACGATCTTTCGATCAGTGCGGAAATCGATGGCATCGGAATGGAGACCGAGTCGAAGTCTCAACGTGAGACCTCGAAGAAGGCCTCATCCTGCAGTGCTCAGTGCAGCAGCGCTCATTCGCGGTGCGGCAGCGAGGTGCGCCGCGCTCGCCAGGAGTGCTCACGTACCGCGGCGACAGGTGGGCGAGAAGCATTCGAATCTGTCTACGACTACGGGCTCTTTTGCAGCTACTTTCGTCGCCCGCGCAACTGCGGACCTGGGTGTGAAGCGCGCTTCGCTAGGCACCTGAGCATGTGCATGCAGGCGGTGGACAATCCGGCTCGGATGCGACACGACTGCATCGATCAAGAGCGGCAGGCGCAGAACATCTGTCGTCAGGAGCTGCGCGAATGCGAGATGGCGTGCAAGTCGTAAGCGCACGGCGCCCGATGGTTCACATCGTCGGCGTGCTCGGCGAGGCGTGCGTTTTCTCGTAGAGCTCTTGGCAATTGACACAGCGTGCGGCCGTGGGCTCAGCCTCGAGGCGCGCGAAAGGAATGTCCTGACCGCAATCGATGCAGTTGCCGAAGCTGCCTTCCTTGATGCGTAACAATGCGCCATCGATCCGGCGCAATTCCTGCGCATCCCGATCGATGTCCGAAAGGTTCAAATCCACGATGAGGTCCGAGAAGGAGTCATCGCCCGCATCGCGCGCCGTCTCGGCGATACGCACATGCGTTTCGTCGTTGGAGCGTTCCAAGGTCTGTCGGATTTCATCGCGTAGCTGGTTCGCACGCTCTCCGAGGCGCGCCTTGAAATCAGCCGCTTGCTGTTGATCGAGTGCCATCCGGCGGACCTCCCATTTAGCGAGCTAGACCATTCGGCGAACTGACTTGACTGCGAATTCGCCACCCAATGAAACCCGCGACGGCGCAGCGGGTTCCCACGCGCCGACTCGCAAGGCCATGGTTTGGTTCAACACAGCGTCCATGAATGTGCGCGGCATCGTGGCAATGCTTGCTGCGGTTGCAACGTTTGCGGTCATGGATCTGTCGATCAAACGCCTGGTCGAGTCGTATCCGGCGATCCAAGTGACATTCATGCGTGGCGTGGCTTCCTTGCCGTTCCTCCTGGCTGCCATCGGTGCTTTTGGGAAGTGGTCCGATCTCATTCCAAGTCGCTGGACGTTACATCTGATTCGAGGCGTCCTAAGCGTCGGGGTTCTCTGGGCCTTCGTGTTCGCAGTCAGCCTCTTATCGCTCGGCGATGCTTATTCCATCTTCATGTCTGCACCGCTGCTCATCACTGCGCTCTCCGTGCCCATTCTCAAGGAACGCGTTGGATGGCGTCGCTGGATCGCGGTGTGCATCGGACTGCTTGGGGTCGTGATCATCCTGAAACCCTCTGGCAGAAGTTGGATCAGCCTCGGTGGCATCGCGGCTCTTGCAGCTGCAGTCGGCTATGCAATCAACGCATTGACGATCCGTGTGCTGTCTCGATCCGATACTGCCGACGCCACGATCATGTGGCCGCTCGTCATTCTTGCGCTCGTGAGCGGCGCGATCGCGTTCCCGTCCTGGGTGCCGCTACGGTGGGAACATTGGGGTTGGATTCTGACCATGGGTGTGAGCGGTGCGATCGCGCAGCATCTGATGACTTATGCATTTCGACGCGCTGAGCCATCGGTCCTTGCACCGCTCGAGTACACGGCGCTCGCCTGGGCGATGCTGTTCGACTACTTGGTTTGGGCCACGACGCCCGCCGCTCGGATGCTCGTAGGTGCTGCCATCATCGTCGCGAGCGGTTTATATGTGTTTCAACGCGAGAACCGCGCAAGCACGCATGCACAAGCAGCACGACAGGAAGTTCAAGCGCGAGCGCCCTGAAGATCCGCAAAAGTTCATCCGCCGAGGTACGCTCGAAACGCTATCTGAGGCTGCGCTCCATCTTCACGTCGCAGCGAGCATAGCGCTTGTCGACGAGCGGTACCTCCGTAAAGCCATACTTCGCATACATCGTGACGGCTGCCTGTAGCGCGCGCTGCGAGTACAGCACGACCTTCGGCGCCCCGAGCTCTCGCGCGAACTCGCACGCTGCCTCGAGCAGCCGCTTTCCGAAATACCTTCCCTGCCAACGCTCATCTACGGCCATCTTGGTCAGCTCGAAGGCCCCACTCTCTTCAGGCCTGAGAGCTACGGTGCCGATGACTTCTCCATCGAGGAGTGCAAACAGGATTTCGCCCCCTGGCTCGAGCAACTCCACCTCTGGATTGCCGAGCACGCGTTCATCGATTGGCTCCACTCGGAAGTACTTCGTGAGCCATGCGACGTTCAGGCGCTTGAAAGCATCGCGATAATGCGCATCGAACGTGATGATGCGAAGGCCATCATCGTAAGCGCGAAGCTGTCTCGGACTCCCGTCGCGCCGAGCTCTCGTCGAATCGCGTGCATTTGCTGCAACCAAGCTCATATTCCATCTCCGGGCTACTTCGCCTCGCTACCGAGTCTGCGCTCCGCACCTCGCACCTTCACGGGGCGGGGCCTGAAGGGATGCCAATCTTGAAACAAGACGAGTGCCACGCCAGTCAGCACGAGCACGGCAGAGGTCACGGCCAAAGGAGTGATGCGCTCGCCAAGCACGAGGGCGCCTAGAATCAATGCGACCACGGGATTGACCAGTGCGTATGTGGTCACCTTCGATGCAGGCACGCGCGTCAGGAGCCAGAGATAGCAGTTCAAGCCGATGATGCTCCCGAACACGATGAGGTAGCCGACAGCCACGAACGACGTCCAAGAGATCGCCGCGAAATCGAACCGAGACCATTCGGCGTCGATCACGGACATGCAGAGTTGGAACGCCCCGCCGAAGAGCATCTGCGCACAGGTGAAGGTCAAGACGCTCTGCGCAGTTGCATGCCGTTTTTGGATCAGCGTTCCGAGACTCCAGCCGACGATGGCACACACGAGCGCCAATAGATGCAGCGCATGCACATCGCCCGATAAAGAACGGGTGTGCATGATGATGGCCACCACACCTGCGATCGCGATCCCGGTCCCGGACAGAGCACTACGGCTCGGTGCTCGCTTGGAGAAGAATGCCCAGTCGAGCACCAGCACGACCACAGGCACGGCTGTGATAATGAGAGCGGCGATGCCAGATGGGATGCCTTGCTGAGACCAGATGACGAACCCATTGCCAATGCCCGACAGCAGCGCACCTGTCCAAGCGGCGGCTATGAGATTTACGCCCGCAAGCGGCGTCGGATTGCGCCAACGCAGCCATGCATACATGAGACCACCAGCCGCGAAGAAGCGCGCGGCGCCCGAAATGAAGGGCGGGATGGTTTGGATCGCGACCGCAATCGCGAGATACGTTGTGCCCCAGATGAGATAGATCCCCGCGAAGGCCGCGACGATCCGTGTAAGGGTAGTTGGAGATACTGGAGACTGATCGCCCATGGTACGCAAAATGCCTGTTGTGCTAGCAAGCAGTACAGATTCAGGTAGACTTACAGCACTGCGGTACAGTTTGAAGCGCCGGCTGGAAAGTGATGAAGGTGATGAAGTGTTGTAAGTGATGTTAAGAGATGTAGGTCAAAGGACCGCATCGCATCCTCCTCACCCGCACGCTTACCTGACTTGCATCACCTCCATCAGTCATCTCATTGACGAACATGTCCTCTCAAGCCCCGCTGCTTTACGAACGCGTTGCGCGAATGGTGGAGACTCAAATCTCGACTGGTGCATTGCGCGCTCATGACAGAATTCCTTCCGTCCGCTCGATGAGCCGCGCAGCGAAGGTGAGTGTCAGCACGGTCGTGCAAGCGTATGTGCATCTCGAGAACATCGGACTCATCGAAGCGCGCCCGCAGTCCGGCTTCTATGTTCGCCCGCCCAGCGCGCTGAAACTGCCGGAACCGCGGCCGAAGATCTCCCGCTCGCGTCGCCCAGTCACCGTCGCCACGGAGGTGCTCGACACGTGTCGCGAAGCATTGACGCGAAAGGACGTGGTGCCGTTGAACGGCGCCTTCACTTCCCCCACGCTCTATCCCAATCAACGCCTCAACAATCTCGTGCGCGAGGTCCTGCGCGATCACCCGATGAATGCAGGCGAATGCCTGCTGCCGCCGGGTTTCGAGGAATTGCGGCGACAAATTGCGAAACGTATGGCGCTTGCGGGCGCACCTGTCGATCCGGCGCACGTGGTGATCACGGGTGGCACGATGGACGCGATTACGCTCAGCCTGCAGGTGCTGTGTCGTCACGGCGATACGATCCTGGTCGAGTCGCCCACGTACTTCGGACTGTTGCAAGCGATCGAGCACTTGAGCTTGCGAGTCGTGGAAGTGCCGAATGTGCCGGGCGTGGGAATCGATGTCGAAGCGGTGCGCAATGCCGTACGCACGAACAAGCTCTCTGCTGCCGTGCTGATGCCGAACTTCAACAATCCCACGGGAAGCCTGACTCCCGATGCCTCGAAGCGTGAGATCGTCCAGGTACTGTCCGAGCAAGAAGTCCCGATCATCGAGGATGACATCTACGGCGATCTGCATTATGGGAGTGCCCGCCCGACTTCCATGCGCGCGTTCGACGATGCGGGCTTGGTGATCTCCTGCGGATCGGTTTCGAAGACGATTGCGCTCGGATATCGCATCGGTTGGGCAGTGAGCCCGCAGTTTCACACCGAGATCACGCGCGCGAAGTTTTATTCGTCCGTCGCCTGTCCGAGCCTGCAGCAACTCGTGCTCGCACGGTACTACGCGAGCGGCGGTTACGATCGCTACTTGCGGCGCGTTCGCGCAACGCTCGCCGCGAACTCGCAGCAATTCATCGAAGGTATCGCGCGATACTTCCCGGAAGGCACTCGCGTGTCTCGCGCCGCCGGCGGTATCGTGCTGTGGGTCGAGCTGCCGCAGAATGTCGATGGCACTCAGCTGTTTCGCACCGCACTCGCGAGTCGAATCGGCATCGCGCCGGGCATCGTGTTCTCCGCGAAAGCCGACTATCGCAACTTCGTTCGAATCAGCTGCGGATTGCCTTGGACGGGCACGCTCGAAAAAGCGCTCGAGAAGCTCGGTCGACTCATCAAAGAACTTTCGCACACATAATGCACCCGTGCGCCGAGTTGTACGATGCAACGCCGTCGCACAACTCGGTTGCTCGCAGGGCCTCATCTGCTGCAGCTCACTGTGCTTGACTGAGCTGCACTGCAGCCTCGGGTTCAGCGGCCGCGTCGAGTTGTGCGACCACGACTTCACCCTTGGGTGTCCGCGCATCCAAGGCTCCACCGTCGATGGCCGAGAGCAGCACGGCAGTCGCCAGCGCGGCAGCGACGAGTGCAGTCGCTCCTCTGAAGGCCGGCTTGTCCTCGACGTTAGTGAAATCGAGCGCCGCAGCTGCCTGCGCCTTTGTCAGCGCGAACCTTTCCACGTCTGCCTGTGACTCACCTTTTCTCGCGACGCCGGGCGCATCCGCCTTGGTTTTTGCCAAGCTGATAAAGAGCCACTCGTCCATATCGCCTCCTCGCTCATATGAGCATTCGTTATGGAGGCGTAGCGTAGGCCTAGCTTGTTCTGGGAAAAAGCGATAGTTTAGGCAAGAGATCTATGACTATTAGTCATAGATCGGCCGTGCAAGTGACGTAGGCGATGGAAGTGATACAGGTCAGGGAGGGTTGGACTGGCGGCTCGCTTCAGACGTCCGCACGCATCAGTGGCGCGCTGAGACGCCGAGCATCTCGGAAACCAAGACTTCTGACCTTCATCACCTCCATCACTTACATCACCTCTATCACGCCAGCATGAAACGCATTCCTGTCGGTCCGCTCCGCGCCTTCGACGTCGCCGCGCGACATCTGAATCTCAGCGCAGCCGCCGAGGAGCTCAACGTCACGCATGCGGCCGTCAGCCGCCAGGTGAAGCAACTCGAGCAACGACTCGGAGTGCCACTGTTCGAGCGATTGCCCCGCGGACTCAAACTCACAGCGCACGGCGCATTGCTTG
This sequence comes from Pseudomonadota bacterium, assembly GCA_023417315.1. Taxonomy (GTDB): domain Bacteria; phylum Pseudomonadota; class Gammaproteobacteria; order Steroidobacterales; family Steroidobacteraceae; genus Steroidobacter. The sequence goes on along the minus strand of JAEZFW010000056.1, from coordinate 16,716 downwards.
CTGAAGGTACGCGGGAAGCGTTCGATCGCTTGGCGAGCGCGATCGAGGACGTGTCCATGCCTGCGGTTCGCCGCAAGCTCACGATCTCGACCTTCGCTTCGCTTGCTGCGCGCTGGCTCATGCCGCGGGTCGGTGCATTCGCGGCGCTCTACCCTGACGTCGATCTGCAGATCGTCACGTCGACGCGCCTCGTCGATTTCGCGAGAGAGGATGTCGACATTGCCATTCGCTTCGGCGGCGGTCGCTATCCGGGATTGCACGTCATCCCACTATTCAAGCCGCAAGAGATCGTCGTTTGTTCACCAGCACTGTTGAAGCGCGGACCGCCGCTGAAGGGCTATACCGACTTGAAGCACTACACTCTGCTGCACGACGACTCGCATCGCGCATGGACGCGTTGGCTAGAGAGTGTCGGCGCGAAGAACGTGAATCCTCGCCGCGGCGTCATCTGCGGCGACCGCAATGCGATGCTGCAAGCCGCACTCGAGGGACAAGGCATTGCGCTCGCCTCCCAAGTGTTCGCAGCGAACGATCTCGCTGCGGGCAGATTGGTAAAGGTGTTCGACGTCGAGGTCGCATCCCCGTTCGCAATCTTTGGCGTATGCCTACCGCGACGGTTGAATGATCCGGTCGTAGCGGGTGCGATGGAGTGGTTGGCACGAGAAGCACAGTTGTCCGGAGATGCGTTTCCTCCGCCGGCTCCTTAAGCGCTTCGCGCAGTGACAGAGTGACGAGGTGACAATGTGACGAAGTCAGAAGTTGCGGCAGGTCGGCGCTGGGGACGCAGGTAGATAGTGTGACGGTTCTGAGGGGCGGTTCACTCTGACTCTGTCACCTAGCGGCACATGGATGCGCGAATGGCGCGAGCGCACGGACCCATGCGCGCGGCCGTCACTTCTTCTTGAACAGTGCTTCGAGCTCTGCTCTTGCCCGCTCAGCGGCGGAGGGTTCCGGGGCCGACGCGGCACCTGCAGCCTGGCCACCACCGAACAGCGCCTCGAGCTCCTTCTGTGCTTTCTGTGCCGCAGTTTCGTGAGCGTTCGAGTAAGCATCGGCCCGTGGCTTGAAGTAATCGCAGAAGTTCGCCCGCTCCTTGTCTTTCACTTCTTCAGCGATCGGCTCGCGACAGTGCTTCGCGACCGAAGTGCTGTACCACTCACACAGCTTGCAGACATGCAACTCCGCACCGCATTGCTTGCACTCATCGAGGCGCCGCAGAGGCAAGCTCAACGCCTCGAGCGACGCACCACATTTCCAACAGACGAGCATTTGACGATTGGTTGAGAGTCGACGGTTGACAGTTGACGGCTTGAAACCGCGTGCGAGAGAGGTATTCCTCCTGTCCGGCCATGCGTTCGATGCTCCGCTGCCGTATATGCGAGGCTCACTCTCTGGCCGTCAACCGTCAACTGTCAACTGTTAACCAGCATGCAGACGGAGCGATCGCTCACGTTGCGATCTCGTCGTAGCCTTGCCCCACGAACTCGATGAGACAGATCCCGTGACCGAACGGATCGGCGAGCATCGCGATCTTGCCCCAGCTATTCGCCTTCACAGGTCCTTCGAGTCGCGCGCCCGCGTTGCGTGCGCGATCGAGTGCACCTTCGATATTGTCGACGATGAAATCGAGATGCACTGGGGTCCAGTGGCGCGCATAAGAGCGCAGATGCCGGCTGGTCGCCGAGGCAACGCTGCCGTTTGGCTTCACGACGAGATAAATCGGCGAGGTCGCCCCCAACAATTCGACGGCATCCGTCCCGAAGCGACGCCCAATCGTGAGGCCCAGTCCTTCACAGTAGAAGTTGATGCCTTTGTTCAGGTCATCGACATCGATGTTGACGAGCATGGCTGCGGGCATTCGCGATCCTCACGGCATGAGCTTGAAACCTGGAGAGTAGCGCGTGCGTCCGTGCGCTGCAGCGCTTCGTATGTTCGTCCTCCTGCGACAAAGCAGCACGAGGCGTCCGGCCGTCCGTGGAGCGGGTCTTAAGAGTCGTTCGCGACCGCTACGCCAGCTTCTCGGCTCGGTGGCGGTTGTCCATACTTTTCGTACAGCGCATGCCTGCGCGTCGGATCGACGTTCACTTTCGTGATGTCCCCGTCAGCCCATTCGAGGAGCTTTGGGTCCATCACCTTGAACCATAATGGCGGGATGGCTGCGAGGCCGAAGCAACCAGGATAACCGCTCGGCAGTCGAGGCAATCCTTCGAAGTCGCGCAAGGCTTGATAGGGTCGCAACGCGTTCGCGTGATGATCGGAATGCCGCTGCAGGTGGAATGAGATCAGATTCGAATAGATATGGTTGGTGTTCCAGGAATGCTTCGGCTCGGGCGGTTCATAACGGCCGTTCGGTAGTTTTTCGCGCAGCAAACCATAGTGCTCCACATAGTTGGCCTGCGTCAGACCGTACCATGCGTAAAGATGGTGAACGACGAGAAAGGGTACGACCACGATTCCGAACGTTGCGATCAGGATCGCCGCGATCGTGAAGGTCAGTAGCCACGACATCAGCACATCGTTATGAAGTGAGAGCACTGGATAGCCTGCGGCCTGCAGTCGGGCCTTCTCCAAGCGCCAGCCGCGACTGAGTGCACCGGGAATCTCTCTGAGCGCAAAGCGATAGATACTTTCGCCCATGCGCGCGCTCACCGGATCTTCAGGCGTTGCGACATTCACGTGATGCCCGCGATTGTGCTCGATACAAAAATGACCGTAGCCCACGAGTCCGGTCGCGATTTGTGCCGCGATCCGATCGACGGTGTTGTTCTTATGGCCGAGCTCGTGTCCGACGAGTATCGCAACGGCGCTCGTGAACCCTGTGCCGAGCGCGAGTGCGAGATAAGCCCACCAAGGAATAGCCTGGGTAGCGATGAACCAAGCGCTCACGAAGAACTGCGCGTATAGGAGTGCAAGCCCGATGTAGAGCAGCACTCGGTAATAGGCATCTGCTGCCATCAAGTGCACGACCGCTTCCGGAGGATTGTGCCGGTCTTCGCCGAACAGCGCGTCCGCGATCGGGATGATCACGAATATATAGATGAGCGGGAACCACAGGACCAACGGCTCGCGGTCGAGCCAAAAGTAAGCTGCGATCGTGACGATCGGAATCGTAGGCCCGCTGAGGGATGCGAGCCAGAGATAACGCTTACCGTCTTTGTATCTGACCGGTTGTCCGTCGGCCGTCTGCGCGATGAATTCCATTCGCGAAGTTTAGCGCGGACGTTCCGCTCTGTGGGATCGTCTCCCTAAGATCGGGGCCTGCGCGACAGACCGCTCCGCGGCTATGCATCAATGCCTCGGGTCGCGTGCTTTTCACTCAAACGCGACTGCTCCTCCATTTGCTTCATCTCGAGCTTGCGCCCTTCGGTGAAGTAATAGATGAGGTAAGCCAGACCCACACCCGTCGGAATCAAGCCGAAGATCGCCTCCTCCTCGCCGATGGACTGCATGCTAATCAGAACTGCGAGACCGACGAAGAGCCACACCAAACCCGGCAAGAGCGATGTGCGCCGCCGTCCACTTTGACCGTCGATCAATTCGAGGGGCAATGGCGGTACATCCATGCCACGCTCGATGGCCGCCATGCGCTCCGCATGGTGAAGCTCCATGAGCCGGCGACGCTTGCGGTAGTTCAAAACCGCGAAGACGATCGGAATCGACAACGGCAATCCGATCGCAAATACGATGCCGAAGAGAGGAATGAGCTCACCCATGTTCATCTACCTGGGCCTTGCGGCCTTGTACTCAGTTGCGTCTTGATACGCCGACAGTGTCCATAAGGTTGCACTCGGTCAATCGCACCGATTTACCGGCGAGCAGCGGCTGCCTTCCGACTAGCCAGCCGCCTGGATTGCTAAAGTACGCCGCAACCTTTTCCCGCCCCCATACGTCCCAACGATGACGCGAGCGCCAGCCGCCTTACAAGCAGACGCAGACATTCATGAGCGCCTGCAGGCCAAGCAGTACCGCGAGGCGCTCGCGATGCTGCTGCCGAGGTATCGGGACAAGGTTTTTCGTCTCTGTTTCAGTATGTTACGAGATCGAGCCCAAGCCGAGGACGTGACCCAGGACATCTTCCTGCGGGTCTGGCGTGCGCTGCCCGGGTACGGCGCCCAAGCCTCGCTTTCGACTTGGATCTACGCGATCTCCAAGAACGCCTGTCTGTCGGAGCTGCGCAAGAGACGACCGCAGGTGTCCATCGACCAGGACGCGGACGAGTACAACGCGGAGATCGCGGGGCTCGCGGCACCGGAGCAGGACGACTCGGCAACCGTGAGCGTCGCTCAAGTTCTGGATAAACTCCCGGAACGTTATCGCCAGGCCGTGACGTTGTTCTATATGGAAGACAAGTCCTATGAGCAAACTGCGGAAAGCCTGGGTTTACCGTTGGGCACGGTCAAGGCGCTACTGCATCGAGCACGTAAGCGGCTGATCGAGCTCACCCGCGAACAGGAGCCGGATTCGATCGCATCATGAAAATCGATCACGAACTCGAGTGGAGCGACCGCCTGCAAGACATGGTGGATGGCGCGCTTGCACCCGAGGAGCACGCGATCGTTCAGGCGCATCTCGAGAGTTGCAGCAGCTGTAGAGAGCAGCTCACTACCTTGCGCGCGATCGATGCTGAGCTGAGCGAAGTCACCCCGCGGCTCGCGCTGGATGCACGATTCGATGAGCGCTTGCTCGCGCAAATCGATTCTGCCGATGAAGCTCGCCTTGCAACCGAACGCAAACGCATTCAAGCCGAGCTCGAATCGGATCTCGCGCGGCTTGCGAAAGAATGGCGCCGGACGCTCGCGATCATCGTGCCGGGTGTTCTGGCAGGCATCGCACTCGCGTTCGGACTCGCCGAATACTTCGAAACCGCGGAATGGATGCGATCGCTCACCGCGCAGAGCGCGGGCGAAATCGGCGGCGCGAACGCAACGTACTTGCACATCGTACTGACGAGCGCGCTCGGTGGAGCGATCGGTTATATCGTCGCGCGATGGCTGGTGGCAGAAGGAAATGGCTAGTTGCTGTGATTAGTGATTAGCAAGAATGTGGCATCAGTCCTCTGACTAACCACTAGCCACTAGCCACTAACCACTGATCACTTTCTGCCGCTACTCCGCTTCCCAGCGCGGACCTGGCTCGGTGAACGAGTGCGCTAGGCCGATCAACGCGGGCAGCGGCGTATGAATGATGTAGGTCGGTACCGCTCCCAAGATCTCGGTGTAGCGACCCTTGTCTTCGAAGCGATCGCGGAATGGCGAGCTGATAAACAAATGGCGCAGCTGCGGCACGATGCCGCCGCCGATGTACAACCCGCCGAATGCGCCCAGCGTCAGCACGAGATTGCCTGAGAGCGTGCCGAGCAGCGCGCAGAACATGCTGATCGCCTCCATGCAGATTCGGCACGAGGCCTCCATCGCGCGGCGGGTGACATCGGGCGGAGTCAAGGGCTCGGGTACCACGCCTTCGAGCGCGCACAGAGCATCGTACAGATTCACAAGACCTGACCCGGACAACACACGTTCAGCAGACACATGCGAGAAGCGCTGGTGCAGTTTCTTGAGCACCTCGATCTCACGCTCGTTCATCACCGACAACGTCACGTGACCGCCCTCGCCTTGCAGGGGGATCCAGTGTTCGCCGGTCGGAATCAGACCTGAGACACCCAGACCCGTTCCGGGTCCGAGCAACGCGATCGGCGCCTTCGGCATCGGGCGACCACCGCCGACAGCCTCTAACTGCGATGCGGGCAAGTGGCGCACCGCCATTGCGAGCGCCGTGAAATCATTCATGAAGATCAATCGATCGAAGCGCAACTTCTGACGAGTTTGCGCAGCCGAGAACTGCCAGACGTGATTGGTCATCCGAATCACATCGCCCGTCACGGGACCGGCAATCGCGAACGATCCTTCTCGCGGACGCTGAGGAGATTCGCTCGCCCCGACCTGCTTGAGGTAATGCTCGATCGCCGTGACGATGTCTGGATAATCGGCACATGCGAGCACGATCTCGTCATGCCGCTGTTCGCCTTGCAGCAGCGCGAAACGGGCGTTGGTACCGCCGATGTCGGCGATCAATCGAGGAGCGGGCGCAGGTCGCACGGAAGCCATTAGGTCCCATCCAGCATCAAGAAGGTGCGAAGCATACTAGGATCGAAGCGGTTAGCGGTTAGCGGTTAGAAATGAGGGGTGCGTCACAGCCTTGTCCGCGTGGTGAAAAGCGGCGGGCGTCATCCACTTGCTAACTGCTAACCCCTAACAGCTAACCGCTTCTAAAGGTCAGGGCGCCCAGAAGACGTCCACCGGCACTTCTTTCTGATGTAACACCGCGCGCACCGGTAACTCGGCGGCGCTACCCGGTGTCCGTGCTCGATGGTAGACCTGCCATTTCGCCGCGGTCTCGATGTGCAGCACGATTCGTCGAGCGTCGAGGAGCGCGCGCAGATTCAGGCTGATGCGAGCGTGCGGCGCCGTCAATGCATTCACAGCGATACAGCCGGCCGGTGCACTCATATCCAACCCTCGAGACAACGCCAGCGAGCCCGGGAATAACGATGCGGTGTGCCCATCCTCCCCCATGCCCAACAACACCAGGTCATAGGGATGTGGCACGCGCGTGAGCGCGCGAGTGGCCCAATCGGCCCCTGCCTCGGGCGTTGGTGCTGGATTTTTCAGGCCCACGAAATGAGCTGCCGCCGCAGGGCCTTCCAGGAGATGCTCGCGTACTAGACGTTCATTGCTGGCGTCCGAGCTCGTATCCACCCAGCGCTCGTCTGCCAACGTGATCCAGACCTTGGACCAGTCCAGCTTTTCCTCACGCAGTTGCTCGAATAAACGTATCGGGGTCCGACCTCCGGAGACGACCATACTCGCCGCTCCGCGCGCCGCAATCGCTTCCTCGAGATCCACCTTGATCTCCCCCGCGAGCGCGTGCACGAGCGCGAGGGAGTCAGGGAAGCGATGCTCATGAACCCAGGAGGTAGGCATGGGTGCAGACGGCTCGAGGTGAGGCTGTAAGCGATTTCCGAGCTTAACGGAATCGCGCCCAGGAAGCCCGCAGTGGCCAGCGCTACATAATGTGCGCTGGACAACGCGCCTGACGGCGCTCAGATCTCGTTACGCCACGCGAAACCATCACGCCCGATCAAGGCACTGGCCGCTGCAGGCCCCCAGCTCCCCGCTGTGTAGGCCTTGGGCACCTCGTCGTATTGCTGCCAGGCGTCGCGAATGGGATCGACCCATGCCCACGCGGCATCCAGCTCGTCGCGACGCATGAAGAGCGTGAGGTTGCCTTTGACGACGTCCGTCAGAAGGCGCTCGTACGCATCGAGGCTGCGGGTCTTGAACGTCTGCGAAAAATCGAGACTGAGATTGACTGGCTTCAAGCGCATGCCCTCACCAGGACTCTTCGCGAGCACGGTGAGCGTGATGTTCTCATCCGGTTGCAGTTGGATGACGAGGCGATTCAACGCGTGCGCCGCATCGGGTCGTTCGTAAATGGAGTGCGGCACATCTTCGAACACGACGACGATTTCGGTTTGACGCTCCTGAAGGCGTTTACCGGTGCGCAAGTAGAAAGGGACTCCCGCCCAACGCCACGAATCGATCTCCACCTTGAGCGCAACGAAGGTTTCTGTCGTGCTGTCAGCAGGAACGTTCTTCTCCTGAAGATATCCCACCACCGGCTGTCCTTTCGCCGCGCCCGCTTTGTATTGACCGCGCACGGTCTTCGCGAGCACCTCGCGGCCGACGAGCGGGCGCAACGCACGCAGCACTTTAAGCTTCTCATCGCGCATCGCATCCGGGTCGCTGGTCGCGGGCGGCTCCATCGCGATGATGCACAATAGCTGCAGCAAATGATTCTGCACCATATCGCGCAGCGCACCGGTTTGATCGTAGAAGTCCGCGCGGCGCTCGACACCCAGGTCTTCTGCGACCGTGATCTGAACGTGCTGTACGCGGCCGCGACGCCAGAGCGGCTCGAACAACGTGTTGCCGAAGCGTAGCGCCAGCAAGTTCTGTACGGTCTCTTTACCGAGGTAATGATCGATGCGGAAGATCTGATGCTCTTGGAAAATCGAGCCCACCCGCTCGTTGATGTGCGCCGATGATGTGCGATCGTGACCGAGCGGCTTCTCCAACACGACGCGCGATTGCGGCGTAACGATCGAATGACGCGCGAGTCCTTCGCAGATCGGTGCGAACAGATCGGGCGCGGTCGACAAGAAGAAGATACGAATGTGGTTCTCGCGACCGCCGAGTGTCTGAGCGAGATTCCCGAAATCAGCATCGTGCTTTGCATCCACCTTCGAGTAGCTCAGACGCTCGGCGAAACCCTGCCACGTCTTCTCTTCGAACTCTTCGCCAAGATGGGTTTCGCAGGTCGCGCGCACTTGCGCCAAGTAGTCTTGGCGAGACAGCTCGCCACGGGCGGCCCCGATGATGCGCGACTCGGGTGACACCTGTCCGCAGGCAAAGCGCCAATACATCGCGGGCAGGAGCTTGCGCATGGCGAGATCGCCAGTACCACCGAACAAGACCAAATCGAACGTGGGAAGTAGCTGCATGATCGACCTTAGATAGAAGCTTGCGCATCGAGCGCGGCCGCGGTCGGTGCTGGCAATTTCAGGGATCCTGGAGCAAGCGAACCGAGCGGCTGCGCTAACTTAGCGTTCTCCGCGTCATCGCGCAAACAACGCTTTAGGTCCGCCGAGCGCCGTTTTGGCATGAATCTACGTGCTCAGGGTGTGCAGCGGAACCCGATCTGATCGAAGCGGCCTGCTAGAATTTCCGTTTCCCGACGCATCGCATTGCCACGAGGCCGCCTTGAAGTTAGTCGCACCTCTCCACGAGCGCATCAAAACTGTCACTGAACGCATTCGCGAGCGCAGCGCGGAATCCCGCCGTGATTATCTCGAAAGAATGAACGCAGCGCGCGGGGCGACAGCGACCCGCGCGGGGCTGTCGTGCACGAACTTGGCGCATGGATTCGCGGCCATGGAGACTCCAGATAAAGAAAAGCTTCGCGGCACGCGCTGGCCGAACCTCGCGATCGTGTCGTCCTACAACGACATGCTCTCTGCGCATCGGCCGCTCGAGCGCTATCCCGAGCTTCTGAAGCTAGGCGCACGCGAAGCGGGCGCTGTCGCGCAGTTCGCCGGCGGCGTACCTGCGATGTGCGATGGCGTGACGCAGGGCCAGCCGGGGATGGAGCTGTCTTTGTTCAGTCGCGACGTGATTGCCGCGGCTACGGGCATCGCACTGTCGCACAACATGTTCGATGCGACGTTGTGTCTCGGTGTGTGCGACAAGATCGTGCCGGGGCTATTGATGGGCGCGCTCGCGTTCGGCCATTTACCGACCATCTTCGTACCGGCGGGCCCGATGCCTTCAGGAATCCCGAACAAGGAGAAGGCGCGCATTCGACAACTCTACGCTGAAGGCAAGGTGGGGCGAGATGCGCTACTCGAGTCGGAAGCACAGAGTTATCACTCTCAGGGCACGTGCACGTTCTACGGCACAGCCAACAGCAATCAGATGTTGATGGAAGTGATGGGGCTGCATCTGCCCGGGGCAGCGTTCGTGCCACCGAATACATCGCTGCGCGATGCGCTGACGAGCGCAGCGGCTCGCAGAGCCGCGAGCATCACTGCGCTCGGTGATGACTATTTGCCGCTGGCGCGCGTCGTCGATGAGCGAGCGATCGTAAATGCGATCGTCGCGCTGCTAGCAACTGGCGGATCCACGAATCACACCCTTCATGTCGTCGCGATCGCCCGCACTGCCGGATTGATCGTGAACTGGGATGACTTCAGCGAGTTGTCCGAGATCGTGCCGCTGCTTGCTCGTATCTATCCAAATGGATCAGCGGACGTAAATCATTTCCATGCCGCGGGCGGCACAGGGTTCTTGATTCGCGAGCTGATGTCCTCGGGCCTCTTGCATGCGGACACGACCACGATCATGGGCGTCGGACTCGAGTCATACACGCGAGAGCCTCATCTGTCCGAAAACGGGCTCGCGTGGCGAGCCGCTCCCGAGGACAGCGGCGATCTGGATGTTCTGCGACCGATCACCAATCCGTTCGGTGCCGATGGCGGATTGAAAGTCCTCAAGGGCAATCTCGGCCGCGCTGTCATCAAGACCTCCGCAGTTCAACCGCAGCATCGCGTGGTCGAAGCGCCTGCTATGGTGTTCGATGAGCAGGGCGATGTGATCCGTGCATTCAAAGCCGGACAACTCGATCGCGACTGCATCGTCGTCGTTCGATACCAGGGACCGAAGGCGAACGGCATGCCCGAGCTGCACCAGCTCACCCCAACGCTCAGCTCGCTACAAAGCAAGGGCTTCAAAGTGGCGCTCGTCACGGATGGACGCATGTCTGGCGCATCGGGCGCCGTACCGGCCGCGATTCATGTCACACCCGAGTGTCTCTCAGGTGGCATGCTGGCGAAGGTGCAGAACGGGGATGTGCTGCGGCTCGATAGCTATACGGGGGTGCTCGAAGCGTTGGTGCCAGAAGCCACGCTCATGGATCGTTCGGTCACGCGGCCGGATCTCACGAAGAATTCATACGGCATCGGGCGCGAGTTATTTGCAAGCATGCGCCGCAGTGCCGGCGATGCGGAGGCAGGCGCGATCGCACTGTTCTGATGTGGGCGAGGGCTTAGCGGTGAGCCGAGGAAGGCTCAGCGCCGCGATCTTCAATCGCCTTAGCCGCTAACAGCTTTGCGCTCCGGCTCAGGGATGAGCTCGAAGTCGAAGAGCGAGGCCTGAACCGGTCCGGACTCATCTGCTGGCGGTTCACCCGCCGCACCGTGGCCAGACGGCGCGGGCGAGTTGGCTTCAAGCGTTGCAAGCGTCTGAATTGGCGGGAGCGTGTCGTTCGAAGCGATGATATTCCCCTCCGGTGACGCCTCGAGTTTCAGTGCGGCCTCAACCTTCAGGTCCGCGGCAACTTGCTGCTCGGCTTGCTCTTGCTCCTTCGGCGAAGCTTCAACCTTGAGCTCTACGTTCCCTTCGAGTTCAGTCTTAGGTTCGTGCTCAACCTTCTCCACTAGCGCCCCGCCGTCGGCTTCAGACTCGGACTCGACCTTCTGCTCTACCGCATGCGTCACTCCAGCGTCGGGTTGCGAGCTGCCGTCGACTTTCACTTCGACCGTTGCTTCGGACTTCGTCGGCACTTTGGCTTCTGCCGCCGGTGCCGCAGGCTTTGTGTCGCTTACAGTTGCCGGCGCCGTGAGCGCTTCAACGGGTAGCAACTCTTCGAACTCATCTGCAACGCCGCGTGCGCGCTCGCTCATCGGCGTCACGGACGCAACCGTCGGCTTCGCAATCTCCATCTCGAAAATCTGCAGTACGTCGCCCTCGCTCGACTGCTGCGAGGACCAGCGAGCATCCTGCTCGGCGCGTGCTTGCTCTTGCTCAATGCGCCATTTCGGAAGCTCTTCGGCTCGCACCGGCGCGACCTTCGCTTCGAGCGAATCCGGATCCGCGAGATCCTCGATGACGATGGCCTTCTTCTTTGGCGGCGGCTCCGGTTTCGCGGCCGCGAGCGGCGCGTTCGCGTCTACCTCGGGCGCGGCAATGGGTGTCTGCGCGATGATCTCCTTGCCAACGAGTTCCCCATAGAGTTGCAGATACTTCTGCAGCGAGCGTACGTACACGTAATTCTGCAGCGCATGCTTGCGAGCACTCTGCGCCAGGTGCAGACGTCTCTCATGCGGCATCGTCAGAATCTTCCCAATCCCACGCACGAATGCGGTTGGGCTGCCGGGTTCGATCGCAACGCCATGCTGACCGATCAGCTCGCCTTGGGCCCCGATGCCGGTCGCGACACACGGTATGCCGCACGCCATCGCCATGGCCAACGTCATTCGAGCGGCGTCCGTCAACGCGCTCGAGCAGACGAGATCGCACGCGTTGAACAAGGAAGTGAGGTCCGACCATTCGCCGAGCAGCTGAATGCGCTGAGACAACGTCCCGGTGCCAATCATCGCGATCAAGGGTGCATTGCCTCGTTGCACTCCATGCCCTGCGAGCAGAACGTAGATATTCGGGTGCGTCTTGATCAGCTCGCCGATGCCTTTGAGGAAGCTCGCATGATCGTATTCGGGCTGGAACGGCGCCACCATGCCGATCACGAAGGCGTCGTGCGGCACTTGTAGACGCTCGCGCACTTTGGTGCGTGCCGCGGGGTCGGGCTTGAATCGCACCGCGTCAATGCCGGGCGGCACGCACACATGACCACCTTCGGGATACCCAACACGTCGATGGTGGGCTGCGGCGGCTTCCGACGCGTACACGATGCGGTCCGCGCCTTCCGCCGCCTTCGCAACCAACTTGAGCTTTTGGCGATCGACGAAGCCCGCGTCCTTCGCGAGAGGAATCGTATCCGTCACGCTCCAGATGATCGCTGGCGACCAATCGCAGCGCTTACGGATCGTTCCCGAGACGAGCTGTGCCGTGTGACCCCACGCTTGCACCACGTCCGGACGGAAGGCATACACCGCCTCCATCAACTCTTTGAATCCGCCCATCGCGAAACGGCTGCGCGAGAACGGAACGTCGTGCACCGGCACGCCGTGCTGACGCAGCACTGCCGCACGTACGCATCCTGGCGATAAGGAGACGACCTGCACCTTGACGCGTTGCTTCGGCAACCGCGTTGCGAGCGGCATGAATGAGAACGGCTGCATCGATTCTGCGATGCCCCCGGAGCTCACTACATGCAACACGCGGAGTTGGCGAGAAATTCCTTCGGTCACGATGTCGAGTAGATGCGTTCGATTCGATTGGGCGAATGCTAGCAGTACAGCGAATCCCTACGCGCGCAGCAGAGCACGAATTTGTTAAACCGCCCACAATTCCGGGGTGACAAGAATTGGCAGGTGGAGACGTGGGTCACAGGAGGAGTGACGAAGTGACGGAGTGACAGAGTGACGAAGTCGGAAATCCCGCGGGGACTCCGAATGGCACGCCGCCGAAGTTCAGGGCTCTGACTTCGTCACTGCGTCACCTCGTCACTTCGTCACTTCACATCAACGGCCCACAAATACGTTGCCGCATACGCCCGATAGGGCCGCCAGCGCTCAGCGATCTTCAGTAGCTGCGCGGGTGAGGCGACCTTCGCTGCGCGGATCAAACCGAGATCGCTCGCGGGAAATGCGTCGCTGTCGCGACCGAGACGAATCGCAAGATAGTCGCGCGTCCAGGGACCGAATCCAGGAAGTGCTTTCAGCGCCGCATCGATCTCCGTCCAAGGTGCATCGAACAGCACCTGCTTTTCGAGCAGTGCGCGAGCAAGCGTTCGTACGGTATCGACTCGTCGGGACGGCATACCGATGTTGTCGAGATTGGCCGCGAGCACACATTCAGGCGTGATGGCCCCGCAGCGTTGCACCCACCGCTGCATCAGTGTCGCGGCTGCGGCAACCGTGACTTGTTGGCCCAAGATCGTTCGCACGCACAGCTCGAACGGATCCCATGCGCCGAGCGGGCGCAACCCCGGAACCTTCCGGATACGTGGACCAATCAGACGAGTGCGACCCAGCACCTCGACGACTCGCGAGGAGTCGAAATCGGTATCGAAAAGCTTTGCCACAGCATCGAGAATGCCCTCTTTATTGCGCACGCCTTCGACATCGATTCGCAGACACGCCTTACGTGTATCGAACGCCACCGAAACGATGCCGTCATTCAAGCGTCGACGATAGCAGTCGGGCGATATCGCCTCGATGACTGGTATCGAACGAACCGATAAGTAACCAAGCAGCTCCGTCCATGGAAACGGCGCGCGCACCGGTATCGTGCTCAACACGCTCAACTCTCGGCATTGAGCGGCGGGTCATGGCTCGTCACGCCGCCAATCAAAACTAAGCGCATTGCCTCTTCCACGGAAAGCGCAGTTTCGTGCAACTCGGACTTCGGCAGATAAAGCGTGTATCCGCCGATCTGATAGCTCATCGGAAAGTAGACCGCCACGTAGTCAGGGCTCGCTGCACCAAACAGTCTGGGGTTGATCTCTTCTTCGGTCACGAAGCCGATGAGCTGCGCGCTGTTGAAGCGCCACAACACAACGCGCTTCAGGTCGCGCGTCTTTCCTCCTGCTGGCAAGAAGCGGGTGAAATCTTTGACTGCGCCGAAGATCGACTTCACGATTGGAATGCGCGCGAGGAGCGACTCTCCGTAGCGCCAAAATCGCTGCACGACGTAGGCATCCACGAGCACACCTACTAGCAGCACGAGCAAACACGCAACGAGCAAGCCCAATCCTGGCCAGTAATGATCGGCCGGTAGTAGCGCGCGCAACGGCCCGCTGGCAATGGCTTCGGCAGTCGTTGCGAGCCAGTAGACAAAGAAGATGGTGAGCGCGACCGGCAGAAGTGCTGCAAGGCCTTTCAGAAATGTATTGCGCAATCGACGCATTCGCATCACCGCTTCACCTAGGAAGAAGGCTGACAGTATGCCCCGCTCCACTCACTGACAGAAAGATGCCTTCGGCCGATCGCGATGGAAGCGAACGTTTCTCACGGGAGATGCGTCAGGAGTCTCACAGATGAGCAGTAGGCATTCGCTCGAACTGCCATCGCGCCGCGCTCGACCTAAGCATTGTTCATAGAGACTGAGCTGTCCACGCAGGATGTCTGTGCGACTCTTTCAAAATGAGCGGCGTCGCAAACCTGCAACGCACTTGCTGTATCTTTTACGTAAACAACATTCTCTTCGCGCACAGCAGGAACCTGCACTTGCTCGATTGCGTTTTTGATCGCATTGGAGTCGTGCGTCGAATTCGCAACATCGACGACCACTCAAAGTAATTTCGAGTCGAAGGAGAGTTGTTTATGAAGAGTGGAATCGCCGCAGCAGTGTTACTCGCGTTGGGCGCAAGCAGCGCTTATGCGCAATCGCCCGACAACGACGAAGGTCTCTACCTCGGTGCTGGGTGGGGCTCTTACAACGTGCAAGTAGACGATATCGACGATACTGACGATGCCATTCAACGTATCGACGATGACGACAATGCCTGGCGAGCATTCGTGGGATGGCGTTTGAATCCGTACTTCTCGTTCGAGCTGGCATACGTCGACTTCGGCGAGCCCGGGGACCAATTCGAGGGCGAAGGAACGAGTGGCGACTACGAGCTTTCTCTCAGCGGCTTCCAGCCCGCGATATATGCGGGTTACCCGCTCGGCCCCGTTGAGATCTTCGGGAAGCTCGGCTACTACTTCTACGATGTCGATCTGACGGTCGACTTGGATGACCTGACGGACGATGTTTTTACGAGCGATACGAGCGATGAGGCGTGGTCATACGGCGGTGGCGTCGGCGTCACATTCTTCGAGCGCCTGCATGCGAAGCTCGAGTACGAGAAGATCGATACGGACACCCTCGATGATCTCGATTCGATCTGGTTGACGGGCGCATGGCGCTTCTGATTTCAACCCAGGGCCGCGCTTGAGGCACATGACGTGGTGCGGCGACTCGCCGCATCACGTCGTGAGCACATCGCCGATCCTCACGCCCATTCGCTTCGCGCCCCACTCTCCGTGACGACCGGAGAACACGCCGGGAATCTGAGTGCCGCACGCTGAACAGCGGCCTTGATCATCCAGATTCCATTCTCCGATCTCGTACCAGTCGCGCTCGATGACGCGCTTTGCGCAGCTCGGACAATAGGTGCTCGACCCTGCCGGATCATGCACGTTGCCTGTATAAACATAGCGCAGACCGTTACGAACTGCGATGCCGCGCGCACGGGTAAGTGTGCTCGCAGGCGTTCGCGATTTATCCTGCATCTTCCAGTCGGGATGGAACGCCGTGAAGTGCAGCGGCACGTCAGGGCCCAGCTTTTCGGCGATCCATCGCGTCATTGAGTCGATTTCGACGTCCGAGTCGTTCTCATCTGGGATCAAGAGCGTCGTGATCTCGAGCCAAACGTTCGTCTCCTTCTTGAGGTACTCGAGCGTCTCGAGCACTGGTGCGAGCTCCGCGCCGCAGATCTTTCGATAAAAGCGTTCCGTGAATGCCTTCAGATCGACATTGGCCGCATCCATATGCGCGTAAAACTCGGCACGTGGACCCGGACACATATAACCAGCGGTGACCGCCACGCTCTTCACACCCGCTTCGCGACTCGCGTCCGCAGCATCCATTGCGTACTCCATAAACACGACGGGATCGTTGTAAGTGAACGCGATGCTCGCGCATCCCAACTGGCGAGCTGTGCGCGCAAGCGTGTCAGGGCTCGCGCGATCGGCGAGCGTATCCATTTCCCTGGATTTGCTCATGTCCCAGTTCTGACAGAATTTGCAGGCCAGATTGCATCCAGCCGTGCCGAATGAAAGCACCGACGTACCCGGCAGGAAATGATTGAGCGGTTTCTTCTCGATCGGATCGACGCAGAAACCACTGGAGCGCCCGTGCGTATAGAGCTTGACCTCTCCAGCCTCTACGCCGCGGACGAAGCACAAACCGCGTTGTCCTTCGTGCATCTTGCAGGCACGCGGGCAGACGTCGCACTGAACGCGACCATCGTCGAGAAGATGCCAATGTCGGGTGGAATGACTCATTTGAAGAAGGGCTTGATGGGCCACTGGCGACTGGCACCTGGCCAGAATAGACGACATGCGGCGTTTGCAAATGGCGGAACTAGCTCATTGCACTCAGACTGTACTCTCGCAGTAGCCAGTAGCCAGTAGCCAGTAGCCAGTAGCCAGTAGCC
>JAEZFW010000045.1 GCA_023417315.1 Pseudomonadota bacterium | reverse complement strand
AGCTCACGCTTCGCGCGCTTCGAGCAGGGCGTCAGCTCACCGCGACGCTATGAATGACGAGGTGGTGTTCGAAGTACACTACGAAGCCGGGATATTCCCAGCGCGTGATCGGCGGTTCGCCGACGGCGGGCACGCGGCGCGACGGGGCGCCATAAGTTGCTTCCACTTTCTCCATCGACATGCCGCGGCTCGGGCGATCTTGAGAGGCCTGCGGCGCGGGGGTCATCGTCAACTCGTCGGCGAGCACGGGGCCGTGAAGTGCAACCGCAGCCAAAGCCGACAAAATCCAGCGAGAACATCGCATGAGAGAACCTCCATCATGACTCGCTGGACTGTATAGCAGGGATTACATAAGCACCAAGCATCATGGCTCAATTTGTTGTCGCAGTTCACATTTTGGTAGCCTTATGACATATCGGTGAACAGTGAACGGCGGACAGCGGACGGTGAGCATGCAGATGCATCGGCGTACTACGGTACCAACGAAGACGCTGGCGCGCGCCTCATCGGTTTGTGTCGGACCATCGCTGCTTATCCACCGGTCGCCGTTCGCCGTTCACTAGTCACCTCACCGTGTTCCATCCTCTGCCGATCTACATCGGCCTACGTTACGTACGCAGTCGCAGTCGCGGCTTCTTCGTCTCGTTCATCAGTTGGATCTCGATGCTCGGCATCTGTGTCGGCGTTGCGGCACTCATCGTCGTGATCTCCGTGATGAATGGATTGGAAGGCGAGCTGCGCACGCGCCTGTTGAGCGCCGCTTCGCACGCCACGATCTCCGCGGCGCCTGAGGTGATGCGCGATTGGCAAAGCCTCTCAGAGCAGCTCAGTCGGGAAGCCAACGTCATGGGCGTCGCGCCCTATGTGCAGCTTCAAGGGATGATCGGTCGAGGAGATGAGCTGCGCGCCGCGACGATTCGCGGCGTCCAACCAGGCCTCGAGCCGCAGGTCTCCGCGATCTCCGAGCGAATGCTTCGCGGACAGCTCGACGAACTGCGAGCGGGCGAACAGTTGATCGTGCTCGGCGTCGGACTGGCGTACGCGCTCGATGCGAGAGTCGGAGATGAGATCACGGTGTTGGTTCCCACCGTGGAAGCCGGCGAGGAGGTGATCGCAGGGATTGGCGTGAGACCCCGTATCCAGACATTCGTAGTCAGCGGCATCTTCGAAGTCGGCGCGCAGGAGCATGACAACGTGCTCGCGCTCGTTCACCTGAGCGATGCGGCTTCCCTCGCCGGAACCGAGGATGTACCGGGCGGCCTCAGACTGAAGTTCGATGACATCTTCGTCGCTCCCGAACGAGCGCATCAGATCGGCGCCGCTCTGGGTGATCGCTATCAGGTCAGCGATTGGTCGATCGAGAACGCCAGCTATTTTCGTGCGATCCGCATCGAGAAGACGATGATGACGCTCATATTGATGCTCATCGTCGCAGTCGCTGCTTTCAACATCATTGCCGCGCTCGTGATGGTCGTAAACGAGAAGCGCAACGACATCGCCATCCTGCGTACAGTGGGGCTGACGCCCAATGCGGTGGTAGCCATCTTCATCACCCAAGGGCTCGTGATCGGGTGGTTCGGTGCTTTGCTCGGTCTCACAGTCGGGCTTGCGCTTGCGTTGAATGTCGGTGTGATCGTGCCGTTCCTAGAGAACCTCTTGGGAATGCACGTGTTCGATCCGACCGTGTTTGTGATTTCCGAGGTGCCATCTGACGTGCAGTGGCCGCAGGTGGCAGGCATCACGGTAACGGCTTTGGTCCTGACCGTGTTGGCGACGATCTATCCTGCCTTGCGGGGCGCCGCGACCGAACCCGCGGAGGCGCTGCGCTATGAGTGACCATTGGATGGACAGCGTCGCACGGTGCCGCGCATGAGCTCTGGTTACGAGCTGTTCATTGGCCGGCGCTATCTACGCTCGAGCCGCGCAAACCGCTTCATCTCGTTCATATCGATGATCTCGATGGTGGGCGTCGCGATCGGTGTCGCGGTGTTGATCGTGGTGCTGTCAGTGATGAACGGATTCGAGAGCGAGTTGCGCAATCGCATCCTGAGCCTCACGTCGCATGCGACGATCAGTGCCTTCGGCGAAGGCTTGGGCGATTGGCGCGCTACGGCCGCACGAATTGCCGAGAGCCCCGATGTGGTCGCAAGCGCCCCCTACATCGAGGATCAAGGCCTTCTCATTGCGCGCAATCAAAGCAGTGGGGCGATGGTCGTGGGTGTGCTGCCTGAAGAAGAGGAGAAGGTGGCAGCGATCGGCGAGAAAATGAAGGCAGGCTCGTTCGACGATCTGAGGCCGGGCGGCTACGGGATCGTCCTCGGAGCCGAATTGGCAAAGACGCTCGGTGTGGAGGTTGGCGATCGCGTGGTCCTCGTCACCTCGATGCGAACGATCACGCCTGCGGGCGTGATGCCGCGCATGCGAAGCTTCGAAGTGATAGGCACCTTTGCGGCAGGGATGTACGAGTACGATCGCAATCTCGCTTACGTACATCTGAAAGATGCGGCCACGCTGTATCGACTCGGAGAGAAAGTCACCGGCCTGCGCTTGCAACTCGCGGACATGTTCGCGGCCCCTAGAGTCGTGCGTTCGCTCGCGCTATCCCTAGGCGGGGAGGGCTATTACATTGATGACTGGACTCGCAAGCATGCCAATTTCTTTCGCTCGATTCAGCTCACCAAGACAGTGATGTTCATCATCCTCTTGCTGGTGGTCGCCGTCGCCGCATTCAACATCGTCTCGACCCTGGTGATGGTCGTCAAAGAGAAGCAAGCGGATATCGCAATACTGCGCACGGTCGGTGCCTCGCCGCGCAGCATCTTGGCGATCTTCGTCACACAGGGAACCGCCATCGGTGTGATCGGCACGGTTGCAGGGATCGCGCTCGGCGTCTTGATCGCCTTCAATCTCGAGGATCTGGTGCATGTGCTCGAACGAGTCCTGGGAACGCAGTTCATGGATGCTCAGGTGTACTACATGAGTGACTTGCCGGCGGTCGTGCAGTGGTGGGACGTGCTCAAGATCAGCCTGACTGCATTCGGGCTGTGTTGTTTGTCCACGCTGTATCCGGCTTGGCGCGCAGCGCGCACTCAGCCTGCTGGCGCACTTCGACATGATTGAGCATCGCGGCGCCTTTCGGTCTGCAATCTGGAACTCAGCATAAGCGTACTTACAATGTCAGCAAGCTCCGCCGTTCTTTCTTGTCATGCGCTCGCCAAGCATTTCATGCAAGGCGATACGCGCGTGGATGTCTTGACTGGAGTCGAGCTCGCGGTACACCCGGGCGAACGCGTCGCGATCGTCGGCGCGTCAGGTTCGGGGAAGACGACATTGCTGCAGCTCTTGGGTGGCTTGGATCTGCCCACGACCGGAACCGTGACGATATCGGGTCAACAGATCAACTCGCTTTCCGACGCGGCGCGGGGCGATCTGCGTAACCGCGCGTTGGGATTTGTCTACCAGTTTCATCACCTGTTGCCGGAGTTCACTGCGCTCGAGAACGTGGCGATGCCTCTGCTCATTCGGCGAGTATCGGTCGAAGAGGCCCGCGACCGTGCGCGTGAGCTTCTTGGGCGCGTCGGGTTGGCCGCTCGTGTCGAGCACCGCCCCGGCCAGCTATCCGGTGGCGAACGCCAACGAGCAGCAGTCGCGCGCGCGCTCGTGACGAAGCCGCCCGTCGTGCTGGCAGATGAGCCCACGGGCAACCTCGACGGCGCGAATGCTCGTCAAGTGTTCGACCTGATGCTGGAGCTGAATCGCGAGCTTGCCACGGCGCTCGTGATCGTGACGCACGCGCCCGAGCTGGCAGCCAAGATGCAGCGCACTCTGACGCTGCGTGACGGGAAGCTGTGGCCCTCCTGAGGAAGAACGGATGCTCTATTTCGGGGTGTTCTCGGACTCTTTAGAGGGGCCAGTGTTCTTGCGCTTGTGATATCTCATCACGAGTGTGACGTGCCACAGACCGCCCAACAGAATGTAGCCCGCGAGTGCAGACAACATTCCCATCACAGCGCATCCGAGCAGGAAGGGTTTCCAGATCGGTCCCAACTCAGTCCTCAACCATTCCCAGCTCATCTCGAACTCGACGTGTTGATCGGGCGGAACACCCAGCAACTGGGTGCCTATCCAATAAGCAGACAGGAACAACGGCACAATCGTGAGTGGATTCGTCAGCAACGTTCCAGCAACCGCCGCGGGGACGTTCAATCGCAACACGAGCGCGAGGACGGCAGCGAGGAGGAAATGAATCGGCAGTGGCACGAAGGCGAGGAATAAGCCAAGCGCGAAAGCACGCGTGACGTTGCGTCTGTTCAAGGTCCAATAGACAGGATGTTCCAAGAGGACGCGGAACGGCTGCATGAACCAGCGTTCCTTCCATCGATGACGCTGGCGGCTTAGAGGTTTGAAAAAACGTCGTGGCATAAGGCGACGGTGGAGTATCGCAGGTCGCGGTGCGATTTGGGTGGGAGTAGATCGACGCGCAAGGAGGCGCTGTGGGACGGATCGCACTTGCATTTCTGGCCGGGCACTGCTGTGTGCACGCGGCCGCGCGTCTGCCGGATACATCCTTTGTCGTCGTTCTGCTGATCGCGCTCGCGCTCGCGATCTTCGTGCGCTCGAAGCTTCTCGTCGTGTTCGCTCTTGGTATCGCATGGGCTTGGGGCCACGCGGCTGCACGCCTCGCCGGCGATCTGCCTGAAACGCTCGAAGGCGAAGATGTACTGATCCAAGGTTTCGTGGCCTCGCTGCCCGATTCGACCGACCGGGAGATCCGTTTCGTATTCGATGTAACGCATGCCGAGGGATTCAAGATGCCAAAGCGCGTCCAACTCGCATGGTACGAGCCGTCGGACATTCAGCCTCGAGTGGGTGAGCGTTGGCAGCTGCTGGTGCGCTTGCGAAGGCGCAATGGTTTCTCGAATCCAGGCGGATTCGATTACGAGGCCTACCTTTATCGTGGGGGTATCGGTGCCACCGGCTACGTGCGCGTCGATGAGCGCAATCGTCGCTTGGTTGCAGCGGGATCCAAATACTCGATCGCGCAGGCACGAGCGTGGATTGCTGAGCGGATGAGCCTTGCCATGCTCGACGATGCGCGCATGTTAGGTGTATTGCAGGGGCTGGCGATCGGCGATACGCGCCGAATGACGAGCGATCAATGGCAGGTGTTTGCGGCCACGGGCACCACGCACCTGATGGCAATCTCGGGTCTGCACATCAGCATGATCGCGGCCATTGCCGCGTGGCTGGGCGGAGGCATCGTTCGCTGGCCAAGTGCACAATCGCGAGGTTGGTCTGCAGCTCGCGGGCAATCGATCGCAGGTTCGCTTGCAGCGATCGGATACGCACTCATGGCTGGTCTTTCCGTTCCGACGCAGCGGACCGCCATCATGCTGTGTATCGTCTTCGCCGCCCGATGGTGGCGGCGAGACCTGCGCACGGGCCATGCGCTGGGATTGGCGCTGCTCGCGATCTTGCTCGTGGATCCGTTCGCGCCTCTTGCCGTCGGCGCGTGGTTGTCGTTCGGTGCGGTCGCCATCATCGTGCTTGCCCTGGCAGGTCGCCTGCAGCCTTTGGGCGCGGCCTCGAGCTTCGCGCGCGTGCAACTCGCGATGACGATCGGTTTGTTGCCTTTGTTGCTCGTTTCGTTCGGTTCGATTTCGCTGGTCTCGCCGCTGGCGAATGCCGTCGCGATTCCGCTGTTCACGCTCATTGTCGTTCCGGTGGTCCTGTTTGGCGCAGTCTGCGCAGCGCTGAGCCCGACTATTGCCGCGTTCCCGCTCGGATTCGCCGCCGATCTTCTGCACGCGCTATGGATCGCGCTCGAATGGCTGGCCGCCCGTCCGCTGGCCCTGTGGCACTTCCCAAGCGTGGGAGCGATTGGGATCGCTGCGATATGTCTCGGATCGGTTCTGCTCGTCTTGCCATCGATCTGGCCGATGCGAGTGCTGGGGCTTGCCTGCTGCGCTCACGCATTCTTCGTTCGACCGCCGACACCTGCCGCAGGGGAGTTCGAGCTTGGAGTGCTCGATGTGGGGCAAGGCCTTGCTGCCGTCGTTCGTACTCACGATCACGTGCTCATCTACGATACCGGCCCCGCGTTTCAAAGTGGCCGCGATGCTGCGCGGTTGGCAGTGTTGCCCTACCTGCGCGCCAAGGGGATTCGCACCGTCGACATGATCGTCGTGAGTCACGGCGATCTCGACCATAGCGGAGGACTCAACACCCTGATCGCTGGCATGCCAGTGCGCTCGAGCATCGTGGGCAGCTCCGTCGATCCGAGGCCCGAGCAGGCGGATCTGTGCTCAGCGGGGCATTCGTGGGCGTGGGACGGTGTGCGCTTCGAGGTCCTGCATCCGCGCTCGTCCTTCATAGGCGATGACAACGATTCGAGTTGCGTGGTTCGCGTCCAAGGATCTGCCGGTTCGGTATTGCTGACAGGCGACATCGAATTGGCGGGCGAAGCGA
Organism: Pseudomonadota bacterium; assembly: GCA_023417315.1. Taxonomy (GTDB): domain Bacteria; phylum Pseudomonadota; class Gammaproteobacteria; order Steroidobacterales; family Steroidobacteraceae; genus Steroidobacter. The sequence continues at coordinate 6,949 of JAEZFW010000045.1, read as the reverse complement.
TGCTGCTGCAAACAGGCTTGGCTCCGAGCGATGTGGTGGTGATCCCCCACCATGGAAGCCGCACCTCTTCCTCGCAAGACTTCGTGGATGCGCTCTCGCCCAAGGTCGCGATCGTCGCGGCCGGATACCGCAACCGGTGGGGTCTGCCGAAGGCGGATGTCATCGAGCGATGGCGACAAGCGGGGGCTCGAACCTATTCGACATCGAAGAGCGGTGCGATCGAGCTGTCGTTGCGCGCGGATCGAGTCATACAGGTGCGAGAGCATCGTCGTGCGAGCAGGCGCTATTGGTCGCGAACTGCGCTCGAATCACTTTAAGCGGAATGAGCAAGGTCGCTTCAGGAGGCGCGCCATTATCGGGCCAGGGAAAGCTGGTAGTATGCGCAGCCATTCAAAACAGGCGGTCGCAGGGAACCATGCTCGAAATCGTGAAAGCCGGCGGCATCATGATGGGGCCGATCATCCTCGCATCCATCATCGCTGCCGCGATCATCTTGGAAAGGCTGTGGACTCTTCAGCAGAAGCGCGTCCTGCCAGCGGAGCTGACCGAGAAGGTATGGCGCTGGGTCGAGCAGCGGCAGATCCAAGACAAGCACATCGCTGCACTTCAACAAAACTCTCCATTGGGGAAGATCCTTGCGGCGGGCCTCGCCAACCGCCATCGTCCGCGAGAGGTCATCAAGGAAAGCATCGAAGACACCGGGCGGCACGTCGTCCATGAGCTCGATCGCTTCATCGGCGCACTGGGAACGATCGCATCGTTGTCGCCATTGATGGGGCTGCTCGGAACGGTGATCGGCATGATCCGCACGTTCAACGCGATCACGACAGACGGCATCGGCAATCCGGCCGCGCTTGCGGGCGGGATCGCCGAGGCCTTGATCACGACCGCCGCGGGCCTGACGGTCGCGATCCCCGCTTTGATTGGTTACAAGTACCTGCGCGGCAAAGTGGAAGCGCTCGTCGTTCAGATGGAAAAGGAAGCGATCAAGCTCGTACAGGCGATGGAGGCTCACGGCGGAGCAGCTCAATGAACCTCTCGCGCCGCAATCACGAGGAGCCGGACGTCAATCTCATCTCACTGGTCGACGTCGTTCTGCTTTTGCTGATCTTCTTCATGGTCTCCACGACGTTCGTCGACGAGTCGCGCATCGAGCTGCAGTTACCGCAGGCAAGCGCCGCACCCGCCGCCGAGCAGCGAAACGATCCGATCGAAGTTGCAGTGACCGCTTCTGGGGAATACCGTGTCAATGGCCAGACGTTGATCAACACGAGCCCCGCCACCCTGTCGGCGGCCGTCTCCAAGGTTGCAGGCGAGTCTCGCGAGGTGCCGATCACGTTGCGAGCCGATGCACGCGCGACGCATCAATCCGTGGTGACCGCGATGGATGTGCTCGGACGGCTCGGCTTCAGGTCCATCAGTATCGCGACCGTGAACGAGCAACAGGGCGGCGAAACCCAGAACTGACGTCATGGCAGCAGCTGAGCGCGGTTTGAAATCGGCGACGACTGCACCCGGTGCTTGGCCTGATGCGTGGAAGACCTATCGTCGCCTGCTCTCGTACGTGCGTCCGCACCGAGGGATGTTCGCGCTCGGAGTGGTCGGCGCGGTTCTGTTTTCGCTGAGCATGGTGAGCTTCGCCGCGTTCGCGAAGCTCTTCGGCGATGGCACATTCGAGCGGCAGGATCCGCGAACGATCCTGTGGTTGCCGATTGCTCTCGTTGCGCTGTTTCTAGTGCGTGGTCTCGGCGATTTCACACAGACGTATTGCATGGGATACGTCGGTCGGCAGGTCGTCAAGTTATTGCGTGGTCAAGCATTCGAGCGGCTCGTCTATCTGCCGATCGGCTACTACGATCGGACCTCGACTGCGGCACTGCTATCGAGGCTCACGTACAACACTGAGCAGATCGGCCAGGCGGCGACGGATTCCGTCGTGGTCACCGTTCGCGAGTTCCTCACGATCGTCGGCTCTATCGCGTATCTCTTTTACACGAACACGCGCTTGACGCTCATCGCGCTCACGATGGGCCCGCTCGTCGCGTGGCTCGTCACACTCATCAACCGCAAATTCCGCCGTTACAGCCGCCGCATTCAAGATTCCATGGGCGACATCACGCGTGTCGCAAAAGAAACGTTGGAAGCGCCGCGGGTCGTGAAGGTCTACAACGCGGAGAGCCATCAACTGCAGCAGTTCGAGGCGGTGAACGAGCACAATCGTCGCTCCCACATGCGGCTCGTATTAACGAGAGGCTTGTCCAACCCAGTCGTGCAGATGGTGACCGCAGTCGGTTCCGCATTCGTTCTGTCGATTGCAATCTCCGATGCGATCAACGACCGCATGAGCATGGGAGACTTGCTCGCGTTTCTCGTCGCCCTCGTGAACATCGCGCAGCCGCTGCGCAGCCTGGTCAATGTGTCTGGCCCGCTTCAGCAGGGCATCGCTGCGGGGCAGAGCCTCTTCGAATTGCTCGATGAACCGGGCGAGTCGACCGCCGGCAAACCAACTGCGCAACGCGTTCGGGGCGAGATCGAGTTCGACCACGCATCCTTCTCATATCCAACAGGGAAGGGTGCGGCTCTGCAGAACATCACGCTGAAGGTGCGAGCTGGTGAGATGATCGCGATCGTCGGGCGCTCAGGGAGCGGTAAGTCGACGCTCGTCAATCTGTTGCCGCGTTTCTACGATGTCGATGCCGGCTCGGTGCGCGTCGACGGCGTCGATGTGCGTGAGTACGAGCTCACGAGCTTGCGCGAGCAGATCGCACTCGTCAGTCAGGAGGTCGTTCTGTTCAACGATACGATTCGAGGGAACATTGCGTTCGGGCGCAGTGCTTCGGCTAGCGAGATCGAAGAGGCGGCCCGGGCGGCGCATGTGCTCGAGTTCGCGCAGGACTTGCCGGCGGGGCTGGAGACGATCGTGGGCGATCGCGGGGTGCTTCTGTCGGGCGGACAACGTCAACGGATCTCGATCGCACGAGCTCTCTTGAAGAACGCGCCCATCCTGATTTTGGACGAAGCCACCTCCGCGCTCGATACCCAGGCGGAGCGCATCATACAAGCCGCGCTCGAGCGCCTCATGGAGAATCGTACGACCTTGGTCATCGCACACAGACTCTCGACGGTCGAGAAAGCCGACCGCATCGTGGTGCTCGATGCTGGGCGTATCGCCGAGAACGGAACGCACGAAGAGCTGCTCGAGGTGAACGGACAGTACGCCGCACTTCATCGTATGCAGTTTACTAATTAGCGTTGCTCGATCCTGAGTAGCACGATACGAGTAGCGTCCATGAACGAGTGCGCATCTCCTCCATCGCGACATGTCCCTTGATCGGCAGCTACAGCGACTCTGGTACGGAGACTTCCATCCGTTACTGCTTCCACTCATTCCGTTGTCTTGGCTGTTCCGATGCATCGTTGGATTGCGACGAGTTGCTTTTCGGTGGCGCCTGCTTCGCAGTTACCGAGTCTCGAAACCGGTGATCGTCGTTGGCAACGTAACCGTTGGGGGGACCGGGAAAACGCCCTTCACCATTTGGCTCGCGAACTTGCTTGCTGAGCAAGGTTTGCGAGTGGGGATCATCTTGCGCGGCTATGGGGGAACTGGGACCGGTTGGCCGAAGCGGGTGACTGCACAAACGCCGTGGGAAGAGGTTGGCGACGAAGCGTGCCTGCTCGCTCGACGGACGTCGGCGATCGTAGTTGCAGGCCCGGATCGCGTTGCCGATGCTCGCCATGCCATTGAGCTTGGTGCGCAAGTCGTCATTTCAGATGATGGACTTCAGCACTACCGACTGCAGCGCGACGTTGAAATTGTCGTTCTCGATGCTGTCCGTCAGCTCGGCAATGGGCGCCTATTGCCTGCAGGTCCGCTGCGTGAGCCAAGATCGCGCATGGCGAACGTCGATCTGCAGGTCATTACACAGCGGTCAGCTCGCACCCTTGAGCCGTACGTGGTCAATTCTGTCCCCGTCATCGCTGCCACTCAGAGATTGCACAGTGCTGTGAACTTGGTGACCGAGGAGCAGCGCGCACTTACGAGCTTTCAGGGTAGAGCGATTCACGCTATCGCGGCGATTGGCCATCCCGAGGGCTTCTTTCAGGCACTGCGACAGCACGGCTTAGAGGTTCGCGAGCACGCCTATCCCGATCACGCGAAGCTTACCGCTGAGGAGATCTCATTCTCGGATGACCGCGCCGTGCTCATGACGGAGAAGGATGCAGTAAAATGCTCGGCGTTTGTCGACGATCGTCACTGGGCCGTGCCGCTCGATATCGAGCTGAGTCATGCGGAACGCACTGCAGTGCACGACTTGATGCTGAGCGTGCTCGAGCCGCCTTGAGGTGAGTGGATGGACACCAAACTGTTGGATATTCTCGCGTGCCCCCTATGCAAAGGGCCGCTGCAATACTCGAAGGCGCAACAGGTCCTCGTCTGTCGAACCGATCGGCTTGCGTATCCGATCCGCGACGGCATCCCAGTGATGCTGGAAGAAGAGGCTCGCAACTTGCAGCCAACGGATCCACTTCTCATCGAGCGCTGATGTCATTCAAAGTCGTCATTCCCGCTCGCTATGCATCCGTGCGGCTGCCAGGCAAGCCGCTGCTTGAGATCGCAGGGCGCCCGATGATCGAATGGGTCATGAGGGCTGCATCGAAGAGCGGGGCAGATGAGGTTCTGATCGCAACCGATGATGCTCGCATCGCCGAGCGTGTCGGATCGCGCGCGGTGATGACGTCGGCTGCGCATCAATCGGGCACGGATCGCATCGCCGAAGTCGCTCGCCAGCGAAGCTGGGACGAACGTACGATCGTCGTGAATGTGCAGGGTGACGAACCTCAGTTGCCTCCTGCGCTCATAGATGAAGTCGCTACTCTCCTCGAGCGGCATCCTGATGCGGACCTAGCAACGCTCTGCACGCCTTTCGCGAGCTTGCGCGAATTCCTCGATCCCAACGCCGTGAAAGTCGTGATGCGAGACGACGCGTCAGCGCTGTATTTCAGCCGTGCACCGATTCCGTTCGCTCGAGACAGCGCAGTAGAAGGGCTCGCGAGCCAGAGCAGCTTCCGTGGCGCTCATCGTCATTTGGGTTTGTATGCGTACCGCGTGTCAGCGCTCGCGCGTCTGAGCGAGTTGCCGCCCTCCGAGCTCGAATCGATCGAGAAGCTCGAGCAGCTGCGTGCGCTGCAAGCCGGTATGAAGATCGTCCTCAGCGTCGTCACGAGCCCGCCTCCTGCCGGCATCGATACGCCGGACGACTTGGAGAGAGTACGGACGGCACTGGCCGCCGCTGGGTGATAAAGTGACCGCGTGCGAGTGTTCGTCGCGCCAGCAAAGTGATCCGATGCGTATTCTCTTCGTCTGCATGGGCAATATTTGCCGATCGCCCACGGCGGAGGGCGTGTTCCGTCGCGTGCTGTCAGAGCGGGCGCCTGAGATTGTGGTGGAAATCGATTCTGCAGGCACGCACGACTATCATGTCGGCAACCCTCCTGACCGCAGAGCAATCGAGGCGGCGAGTCGGCGTGGAGTCGATCTCACGACCCTACGCGCGCGGCAAGTCGCTACCGAGGACTTCGAACGATTCGATCTGATCCTCGCAATGGACGACGAGAATCTCGCGGAGCTCAGGCGGCGCGCATCACCGCGCCATCATGATCGAATTCGTCTCTTGATGGAGTTCGCAAGCGATGCATCCGTCAGGCATGTGCCGGATCCGTATTACGGCGGTGCGCACGGTTTCGAGCGCGTCCTCGATCTACTGGAAGAGGCCGCGGAAGGTTTGTTGGACGAAGTGCTCAAACGCCAGCCGCGAAGCTAGCGGATGACGAGAGGAAATCGTCGCAGACCCGCGAGCGTGCGGGTCTGCAGTCACAGATGGCTTATTCGTCCCGGCGCGCCGCGCCGCTCCCCCAAGATCCACTCGTCGCCGTGGGGCCGGAGCTCCACACCGTGTAGTTCTTGTGCTCATCGCTTGGCGCTGCGGCCGGTTCGCTGCGCGCGCGCTCGAGTTCGGCTGGCTTGCTCTCGTGGGGCGCTTCGCGATGTTCCTGGGATTCGTCCCCCCTGTTTGCGGAACGCGGCTCCGATCTCGCAGGGTCGGCGTCACTACCAGCAGGTTCGTATCGGCGTTCCGATTCGCGCGCCGGACTGTCGCCGCTGTCGCTTTGCTCACGTACAGGCTGCCTCGGTCCGTCGCTGGCGCTCGTTGATCCAGAACTCCCCTCGTTGCGCGAGGACGCCTGCTCTTGTGCGCCGGCCGCGCTGTCCTCTCCGCCGCGACCCCGTCCACGCCTACGACGTCCCCGTCGATTGCGGCCCGTTCGTTCGCCGCGTCCTCCTTCTTGTGCTTGTGGTGCGCCCTCCGGACGAGGTGGGTTTGTCGATGCTGACGCTGGCGCGGAGCGTTGTGCTTGCTGCTGCCCTTGCTGCTGAGCTCGCTCGTGATCGCGTCGCCCATGCGACTCGCCGCCATGCTCGCGAGACTTGCGCTCCTGGCGTGCGCCGTCGCGGGCAGCTTGCTGAGAACGGCCCGCATCACGCTCAGGCTTCGCTCGATCGCGGTCTCGGCCGGAGCGATGACCATGCCGGTCGCGATCTCGGCTGTGACGGTTTTCATGGCGTTCGCGACGTGGGCCTTCGTATTTCGGGCGCGGCACGGGTTCGGGTTCGACCTTCTTGCCCGCACCACCAAAGAAGAATCGCCAGAGCTTTACGAAGATGCCGATCTGTTCGGGTTCGGCGAGCACGTGCCGCACCGGCTCCGCAGCCACGGAGGGTGGGGGCGGGATGCTGGGAATCGACGAAGATACGACCGCGGCGGCGGGCGCTGCAGTCACCTCCCGTTTGGCGGCTTCATCGACTGCGGGAATCGGTGCTACGGGAATCAAGTGGCTGCTCGCGCTGTTCTCTGGCAGCTGCGCTTCGTCATCGCGTACGCGTCGGATC
>JAEZFW010000025.1 GCA_023417315.1 Pseudomonadota bacterium | reverse complement strand
GCTCCTTACTCCTCACGGCTCTGCCCGCGCTCTCTCACGCGGGCAGAGCCTACGTTTCGAACGAAGATGGTCAGAGCGTCTCGGTTCTCGATACCGACAAAGGTCAGGTCATCGCCACGATCGAAGTCGGGAAGCGCCCGCGCGGAATGAAGCTCAACGCCGACGGCACACGACTCTATGTGGCCGTGAGCGGACTGCCAAAATGCCCGCCGTCGGTCCCCGACGCGGAATGCGCCAAGCTCGAGCGCGATTTATCAGCGGATGGAATCGCGGTCGTCGACACGCGCACGTACAAGCTCCTGCAAGTCCTGAAAGCCGGCTCAGATCCCGAGCAATTCGACATCGGCAAAGACGGCAAACGACTGTTCGTGGCGAACGAAGACATTGCGACAACCTCCGTCCTCGACATCGCGAGCGGCAAGGTCGTCGAGCGCATTCCGGTGGGCCGCGAACCCGAAGGCGTCGTCATCTCGCCCGACGGAAAATACGTCCTCGTAACGAATGAATCCGACAATGCCGTGTCCGTCATCGACACAGCGACACTGAAGGTCCTGCGCAGTGTGAAAGTGGGCCATCGGCCTCGCGATGCCGCATTCACGCCCGACAGTCGCATCGCGTACGTGTCCGGCGAGTTCGACGCTTCGCTCTATCGAATGACGGTGCCCGAGGGCGAGCCCGTGCAGCGAGTGCTGCAAATGCGCAAGGAAACGCGGCCGATGTCGGTGATTCTAGATTCGAAGCGCAATCGCATCTACTTGAGCACGGGGCGCGGTCGCACGATCGCCTTCATCGATCTCGAGGGCTACAAGCTCATCAAAGAGGTCGAAGTTGGAACGCGCCCATGGGGCCTGGCGCTCAGCGAGGATGGCCGCCTCCTCTACAGTGCGAATGGTCCGTCGAACGACGTCAGCGTCATCGACGTCGAAACAATGAGCGTCGTGAAGACCATTCCGGTCGGCAAGACGCCCTGGGGCGTGGTCGTTGGACCAACGCCGCAAAGCTGACACGTGAACGCGACGATGTCACTTCTCGGGCACACCGCAACGCTTCGATGCGTCGCGCTCGACGCTCTGGAAGTGCTTCGCCATCTCTCTACCCTGCTCCGGATCCCGAAACAACCCGCCGCGATCGCCCCCGAGCGAGGCGTAACGCGAAAAAGTGGCCGCCTCTACGTATTCGTCGTAGCTGAATTGTTTCGCGATTTCGTCTATCACGCACGAGCACTGATACAGAGTCGAAAGTTTTCCGCCCGACTGCGCCATGCAATCCAGGACGTACTCGACGCGAGCATGCGTCGGAAAGTCGTTCGTCTGCGGATCCGCAAGCGCGCTCGGTGGGAACGAGGACAGCGCGGACGTACAAAGCATGGCGAGTGCGATTCGAGCGTGGCATAAGGATTGCATTGGCATGCACAGTCTCCTTTTGATGTGTCATCGGCCTCATTTCACGTGAGCATGAGGAAACGGGTATGAACTCTCAGCGTCGTCTGATTCTAGTCGCGATTGCGGCGTCCGTTGCGGGCGCTTCTACGCATGTTGCTGCGGCCCCTGATTTAGAAGCGGCCATGGCAAAGTCCTCCAACTGGGCCGCTCAAGCGGGCGATTACGCCAATCACCGCTACAGCGATCTCAAGCAAATCAACGCCGGTAACGTTGGACGACTGCAAGTCGCCTGGACGATGTCGACCGGCGTGCTGCGCGGTCACGAAGGCTCTCCGCTCGTGATCGGCGACACGATGTACGTGCACACGCCGTTCCCGAACAACGTGTACGCGGTGAACTTGAAAGATCAATCGTTCAAATGGAAGTACGAGCCGAAGCAGGATGCGAGCGTCGTGCCGGTCATGTGTTGTGACACAGTGTATCGGGGCCTCGCTTTCGGCGATGGCAAGATCTTCCTGCAGCAGGCCGACACGACTCTCGTCGCACTCGATGCGAACAGCGGCAAGGTCGTGTGGACCGCGAAGAATGGCGATCCGAAGATCGGCGAGACGAACACGAACGCACCGCACGTCTTCAAGGACAAGGTGATCACCGGCATTTCGGGCGGTGAATTCGGCGTTCGCGGCCGTTTGATCGCATATGACATCAAGACGGGCAAGAAGGCCTGGACCGCATGGAGCGTCGGCCCAGATAACGAAATTCTCGTCGACCCGCAGAAGACGATGACCTGGACGAACGGCAAGATGGCGCCGGTCGGCAAAGACTCATCGTTGAAGACTTGGGAAGGCGACCAATGGAAGTTGGGCGGTGGTACGACGTGGGGTTGGTACGCCTTCGATCCCAAGCTCAATCTCGTCTACTACGGCACGGGTAATCCCGGCACGTGGAATCCTTCGCAGCGTCCAGGCGACAATCGCTGGTCGATGACGATCTTCGCACGCGACCTCGATACCGGCATGGCGAAGTGGGCGTACCAGATGACGCCGCACGATGAGTGGGACTATGACGGCGTCAATGAGAACCTGCTCATCGATGTGAACTTCAAGGGCAAGCAAGTCCCAGCAGTCGTGCACTTCGACCGTAACGGCTTTGCTTACACCTTGAACCGCGCCACCGGCGAGTTGCTCGTTGCCGAGAAGTACGACCCGACGGTGAATTGGGCGACCAAAGTCGACATGAAGACGGGTCGACCGGTCGTGAACAAGCAATACTCGCCTGCCACGACGGGTCCCGACGTCAACGTGAAAGACATCTGCCCAGCGGCGCTCGGCACGAAAGACCAGCAGCCTGCGAGCTACGATCGTAAGTCCGGTCTGATCATGGTTCCGACGAACCATGTCTGCATGACGTACGAGCCGTTCCAAGTCGAATACACCGCGGGTCAGCCGTATGTTGGCGCGACGCTCACGATGTATCCGACGCCAAAGAGCCATGGCGGAATGGGTAACTTCATCGCCTGGGATCCGGTGAACGGCAAGATCGTGTGGTCGAAGCCGGAACGCTTCTCCGTCTGGTCGGGCGCGTTGACGACAGCGGGCGACATCGTGTTCTACGGCACGCTCGAGGGCTACATCAAAGCCGTTAGCACGAAGGACGGTAAAGAACTGTGGAAGTTCAAGACGCCCTCGGGCATCATAGGTAACGTATTTACCTATGAGTACAACGGCAAGCAGTACGTCGGCACCTACTCGGGTATCGGCGGATGGGCGGGCATCGGCATGGCAGCCGGGCTGACCGAGTCGACCGAAGGACTGGGCGCCGTCGGCGGTTACAAGGACCTCGCGAAGTACACGACGCTCGGTGGATCTCTGTTCGTGTTCGCACTTCCTGACAGCGGCGGCTCACAAGGCAGCGCCGCTCGATGAGGTGTCATCCGCAGAACTGACGTTCGAACGGAACAAATCGCGAGCGACGACCCACAAAGTCGTGTGTTCATGAGAAAAGGCGCGTGTGCCGGCTCCCCTTCCGGTACACGCGCCAATTGACGAGGTTCATTCGAATGCGACGATATGTGGGCACTCTGCCCGTACTAGCAGTCTTGATTGGGATCTCCACTACCGTGTTCTCCGAGGACGCGACGCCATCCACGAACGATGGCAAAGCTGTCTACACGGTAAAGAACGGGAATCAGGTCGACGAAGATACGTTGAATGGATGGCGTACCTGGCGTGCACTCGCGTGCGAGCGCTGCCACGGCGCGGCACAGGAAGGCATGGTCGGGCCTTCGCTGGTCGAGTCCCTCAAGAAGCTCTCGAAGGAAGAGTTTCACACGGTCATGATGAACGGACGCATCGAGAAAGGAATGCCACCGTTCAACACGAGTCAGATGATGCAGAAGAACTGGGAAGGCCTGTACGCCTATCTCAAGGGTCGTTCGGACGGGAAGATCGAACCAGGACGTTTGACCGCGATCGGCAAGTAGAAGGCGGACCATCATGGTCAAAGCTTGCTTGCACGGCTTCTCTCTCATAGCGCTCTGCGGACTGTTCGCAGCGACTGCGTTCGCACAGGATCCGCAGAGCACTGCGGCCGCTCTCAAGGTGTGCTCCGATGCGGACAATTTGCCGCTCGCGCACGAGAACGGCGAAGGTTACGAAAACAAGATCGCAGCCGCGCTCGCGCGCGACCTCGGGCGACGTTTGGAGTACACGTACTTTCCCCAGCGGATGGGCTTCGTACGCAACACCCTGCGCAAACAAGACCCGACCACGCGTGAGTACGCGTGCGATCTCATCATCGGCGTGCCCTCCGGCTATGAGCTCACGGCCACGACGAAACCGTACATGCGCTCCACTTACGCCCTCGTCTTTCCCGTGAAGGATGAGCTCGAGGCCGTGCGCAAACCTGACGACTTGCTTAGCCTTCCGAAGAAGAGGCTTCACGAGCTGCGCATCGGCGTGTTCGCGCAGTCGCCCGGTGCAGATTGGCTGCTGCGCAACCAGCTTCTCAGACAGGCAGTGCACTACGCACAGCAAAGCGGCGACCCGCACGAAAATCCGAACTCAATCATCGAGCGGGAGCTGACCGCCGGAAACATCGATGCCGCGATCGTGTGGGGACCTATCGCGGCGCATCTCGTGCGCAAGCACTCTGGCAGTCCGGCGTGGCGCGCAGTTGCGTTCGTGCGCGACCCGCAGATCAAATTCGATTACGACATCGCCATGGGCGTGCGCTACGGCGAGAAAGAATGGAAAGCAACGATTGACGACTGGATTGCCAAGCACCGACAGCAGATCGACGCGATCCTGATCGACTACGGCATCCCGCTTCTGGATGAACAAGGCAATCTCGCCTCCGATTTCAAGACCTCGGAGGTAATGCACTCGGGTAGCTCGCAGCCCGGGGAACAGCTGCAGCTTGCGGAAGCTGCAGACGGACGATGATTAGCGGAATAGTTTCGAGGAACTGACGAATGAAAACGAAAGCAGCTGTGGCGTATGCCGCAGGTAAACCGTTGGAAGTGGCGACCGTCGAGCTCGACGGCCCAAGAGCCGGCGAAGTGCTCGTGGAGATCAAAGCGACCGGCATCTGTCACACCGACGAGTTCACTCGCTCTGGAGCGGATCCGGAAGGACTCTTTCCTGCGATCCTGGGCCACGAAGGTGCCGGCATCGTGGTGGACGTGGGACCTGGGGTCACTTCAGTCAAGAAAGGCGATCACGTCATTCCGCTGTACACACCCGAGTGCCGTCAATGCAAATCGTGCCTCTCGCGCAAGACGAATCTCTGCACGGCGATTCGCGCGACGCAAGGCAAAGGCCTCATGCCCGATGGCACCAGCCGCTTCTCGATCGGTAAGGACATCGTCCATCACTACATGGGCTGCTCCACCTTCTCGAATTTCACGGTCCTGCCGGAGATCGCAGTAGCAAAGATCCGTGAGGACGCGCCGTTCGACAAAGTCTGCTACATCGGTTGCGGTGTCACCACCGGCATCGGTGCAGTGATCAACACGGCGAAAGTCGAACCGGGTGCGAACGTCGTCGTGTTCGGTCTCGGCGGCATTGGCCTCAACGTCATCCAAGGTGCACGCCTCGCGGGTGCGAACAAGATCGTCGGCGTCGACTTGAACCCGGCGCGCAAACCGCTCGCCGAGAAATTCGGCATGACGCACTTCGTCAATCCGAAAGAAGTGGGCGGCGATCTCGTCGCGCATCTCGTCAACGTGACGGACGGAGGTGCCGATTACAGCTTCGAATGCGTCGGTAACGTCGATCTCATGCGTCAAGCGCTCGAGTGCTGCCATCGCGGCTGGGGCGTGTCGGTGATCATCGGCGTCGCAGGCGCAGGCCAAGAGATCAAGACTCGTCCGTTCCAACTCGTGACGGGCCGCGTTTGGAAAGGCACGGCGTTCGGCGGCGCGCGCGGCCGCACCGACGTGCCGAAGATCGTCGACTGGTACATGGACGGCAAAATCAACATCGACGATCTCATCACGCACACGATGCCGCTCGAGAAGATCAACGATGCGTTCGACCTCATGCACAAGGGCGAATCGATCCGCAGCGTCGTGCTGTATTGAACGCATGCGCAATTCCTGGCAAAGATCAACGGAGAAACCATCATGGCGATCTCGATTCATCCTTCGGTAGACAACGGCGTTCAGCCCGGCGATCCGAATTTCAAGGGAGGCACGCTCAAGTGCCTGTGTAAGGAGAACCCCGTCGTCGTTCAGCTCGACGGTAATGTCGCCTTCAATCACGCGTGCGGCTGCACGAAATGCTGGAAGCCGCAGGGCGCCCTCTTCTCGGTGGTCGCCGTGATCTCGCGCGATAAGGTGAAGGTCACGCAGAACGAGCAGAAGCTGAAGATCGTCGATCCGTCTGCGGTGATCCAACGCTATGCGTGCACCGGATGTGGCGTGCACATGTACGGCCGGATCGAGAAGAAAGATCACCCCTTCTACGGTCTTGATTTCGTACACGTAGAGCTGTCTTCTGAAAAGGGCTGGTCTGCCCCTGAGTTCGCAGCGTTCGTCTCCTCGATCATCGAGGCGGGCGCGAAGCCCGACCAGATGGGCGCGGTACGCTCGCGGCTGAAGGAGCTGAAGCTCGAACCGTACGATTGCTTGTCGCCGCCGCTCATGGATTTGATCGCGACGCATACCGCGAAAGCGAAAGGTGTGCTCGCCGCATAACGAAAGCCGCGTAAGGCGGGTGGACTTCACGTCGCCCGCCTTCAAGGCGCCGCGAGAATGCAGCGCCGCGCGCTCACGGCCGTGCCCGTGAGACGTTCCATTTCATATGCGCGAGAGGTTTTCGTCGTTCTCGCCAACCCCGCGCTTCGAATCAGTACTTCGCTAGGTTCGCAAGCAGGCGCCGACTCACTACGCTAGCCGCAACCGAACGCTGATGACCCTGCAAGTGAACACGACCCCGCCACGACCCGAGCTCCTGGATGCTCACACACGCGAGCAGATCGACCTCGCGCTCGCACAGTATCAATCGCAACCTGGGCCGCTGCTGCAGGTGCTGCACGCGGTTCAACAGCGTCTGCGCTACATTCCTGACGCCGCCGTACCGATCATCGCATCCGCGCTCAACCTCTCGCGTGCGGAGGTGCATGGGGTCATCACCTTCTATCACTACTTCCGGCGTCACCCCGCCGGCACGCACGTCGTTCAGATTTGCCAAGCAGAATCCTGTCAAGCGATGGGCGCCGAGGATCTGACGCGTCACGCGAAACAGCGGCTGGGCGTCGGCTTTCACGAGACCACTGCGGACGGCAACTTCACGTTGGAACCTGTGTACTGCCTCGGCAACTGCGCGTGCTCTCCGGCAATGATGATCGATGATGAGCTCTACGGCCGCGTCACGCCCGAACGATTGGACGCGGCAATCAAAGACAAGGGGACGGCGAGTAAATGAGAACGACGGTTTACGTGCCGCGCGATGCCGCAGCACTGTCGATCGGCGCTGAACGCGTCGCGAAAGCGATTGCGACCGAAGCGGAACGCCGCAATGCGCCGATTCATCTCGTGCGAAACGGCACGCGCGGTTTGCAATGGCTCGAGCCGCTCGTCGAAGTTGTGACGTCCAGCTGTCGCCACGCCTACGGTCCGGTGCAGGCCGAGGACGTGGCGAGCCTGTTCGATGCTGGATTCCTGACGGGTGCGGCTCATGCTCTGCATCTGGGACTCACGCAGGAGATTCCCTTCCTCAAGAGCCAACAGCGACTCACCTTCGCACGCGTCGGCATCATCGATCCGGTCGATCTAGAGGACTACATCGCGCACGAAGGTTATGCAGGTCTCAAGCGTGCGATCGAGATGAGCCCAGCAGAGATCGTGCAAGCCGTCACGGATTCAGGCCTGCGCGGGCGCGGCGGGGCTGCATTCCCGACGGGCATCAAGTGGAAGACGGTGCTCGACCAACCTCCTACGCAGAAGTACATCACGTGCAATGCGGACGAAGGTGACTCCGGCACCTTCGCCGATCGCATGCTCATGGAAGGCGATCCCTTCATGCTTATCGAGGGTATGACGATCGCGGGTGTCGCGGTGGGCGCGACCCGTGGGTTCATTTATCTGCGCGCGGAATATCCGCACGCACACCGGGCATTAAACGAGGCGATCGCCGCCGCGTATCAGAAGGGCTATCTCGGTCGCGACATTCTCGGCAGTGGCAAGACGTTCGATCTGGAGGTGCGGCTCGGCGCAGGCGCGTACATTTGCGGCGAAGAAACCTCCATGCTCGAAAGTTTGGAAGGTCGACGCGGCGAGGTGCGGGTGCGCCCGCCTCTTCCCGCGATCAAAGGTCTGTTCGGCCAGCCTACGATCGTGAACAACGTGATCTCGCTCGCGAGCGTGCCAGTGATTCTGCACCAGGGTGCGGAGTTCTATAAGAACTTCGGCACCGGCAGATCGCGCGGCACCATTCCGCTGCAGCTCGCCGGCAACATCAAGCGTGGCGGCTTGTACGAGCGTGCATTCGGCCTCACCTTACGGGAGCTGCTGTATGACTTTGGCGGCGGCTCGGCGTCTGGCCGACCGATTCGCGCGGTGCAAGTCGGCGGTCCTCTCGGGGCTTACATCCCGGCATCGCAGTTCGATACGCCGATCGACTACGAAGCATTGTCGGAAATAGGCGCACTTCTCGGTCACGGCGGAGTCGTCGCATTCGACGATACTGCCGACATGGCAAAGATGGCGCGCTATGCGATGGAGTTCTGCGCGATCGAATCGTGCGGCAAGTGCACTCCGTGCCGGATAGGCTCAACTCGCGGTGTCGAGCTCATGGATCGCATCATCGCGAACATCGAGCGGGAAAAGAACCTACAGCTCGTGCAGGAGCTCTGTGAAACGATGCTCCACGGCTCATTGTGCGGCCTTGGTGGGATGACACCCTTCCCCGTTCAGAGTGCGATCAAGCATTTCCCCGAGGATTTCGCGCGCACTGTGCAATAGGCGCGTGACTTAAGGCACGAACGGCGCGTTAATAGACGGCAGACAGAATCGATCCAGGCAGTGTTATGTACGCGATTGACCACATCGATCCGGGTACCCCGGAAAGCACCGAAACGCAGCTCGTGACCGTCGAAATCGACGGCGTCGCGGTGACCGTCCCCGAGGGCACTTCGGTCATGCGCGCCGCCTCGATGGTCGGAAATCGCATCCCGAAGCTGTGCGCAACCGGCACGCTCAAGGCATTCGGCTCATGCCGTTTGTGCCTCGTCGAGATCGAAGGCCGCAAGGGCTATCCCGCATCGTGCACGACGCAAGTCGCGCCTGGGATGAAGGTGAGGACACAGAGCGACAAGCTGACGCAATTGCGCGAGAACGTCCTCGAGTTGTACGTCTCCGATCACCCGCTCGATTGCGACACGTGTCCGGGCAACGGCCACTGCGAGCTGCAGGACATGGCCGACGCACACGGCATCACGACATCGCGCTATTCGATCGGCGGTCGAGTGCACCAGGAGCAGCCGAAGGACATCAGCAATCCGTACTTCGCGTTCGATCCGGACTTGTGCATCGTCTGTTCGCGCTGCGTTCGCGCGTGCGACGAAGTCCAGGGCACATTCGCTTTGACGATCCAATCTCGCGGGTTCGATTCCAAGGTATCCCCGAGTCAAAACGAAACCTTCCTCGCCTCCGAATGCGTATCCTGCGGTGCATGCGTCGAAGCGTGCCCGACCGCAGCGCTTTCGGAGAAGTCGCTGATCGCTCTGGGGCAGCCCGAGCGCACTGTCACGACGACGTGCGGGTACTGCGGCGTGGGCTGCACGTTCAAGGCCGAAGTCAAAGACGAACAGACCGTCGTGCGCATGGCGCCGAATCGCGATGGCCGCGCCAATCAGGGCCACGCTTGCGTCAAAGGTCGATTCGCATACGGCTACGCGACGCACCAAGATCGAATCGTCAAACCGATGATCCGCAAGAAGATCTCGGATCCCTGGCGTGAAGTCAGTTGGGAAGAAGCAATCGGCTATGCCGCTTCCGAGATCAAACGTATCCAAGCGAAGTACGGCAAGTACTCGGTGGGTGGCATCACCTCATCGCGCTGCACGAACGAAGAAACGTTCCTCGTGCAGAAGCTCGTGCGTGCGGCATTCGGCAACAACAACGTCGATACGTGTGCACGCGTGTGTCACTCGCCGACGGGCTATGGCCTGAAGCACACCCTCGGCGAATCTGCGGGCACGCAAGAGTTCGCGTCCGTGATGCAGTCCGATGTCATCGTCGTGATCGGCGCCAATCCGACCGAAGGCCACCCGGTCTTCGCCTCGCAGTTGAAACGTCGCATACGTCAAGGCGCGAAGCTGATCGTGATCGACCCGCGCGAAATCGGCCTCGTGCGCTCGCCGCACGTTTCGGCCGACTATCATTTGCAACTGCGCCCGGGCACGAACGTCGCGATCATCAACGCGCTCGCACACGTGATCGTGACGGAAGGCTTGGCTAAGGATGACTACGTCCAGTCGCGCTGCGAAGCGGAGTCTTACAATCGCTGGAAGACGTTCATCGCCGACTCGAAGAACTCTCCGGAAGCAACCGAAGAGATTACCGGTGTGCCCGCGTCGCTCGTGCGCGGGGCCGCACGTCTCTATGCAGCCGGCGGTAATGGCGCGATCTACTACGGTCTAGGTGTCACCGAGCACAGCCAGGGGACGACGATGGTGATGGGCATCGCGAATCTCGCGATGGCCACCGGCAACATCGGTCGCGAAGGCGTCGGTGTCAATCCGCTGAGAGGTCAGAACAACGTTCAAGGGTCGTGCGACATGGGCTCGTTCCCCCACGAGTTCAGCGGCTATCGCCACGTCTCCGACGACAGCGTTCGCAAGCTCTTCGAATCTTCGTGGGGCGTCGAGCTCGAGCACGAGCCGGGTCTGCGCATTCCGAACATGTTCGAAGCCGCGCTCGATGGCAGCTTCAAGGCGCTGTACGTGCAGGGCGAGGATATGGCTCAGTCCGATCCGAACACGCTGCACGTGATCCGCGCATTCTCAGCGATGGAGTGCGTCATCGTTCAAGACTTGTTCTTGAACGAGACTGCCAAGTACGCGCACATCTTCCTGCCTGGCTCGTCGTTCCTGGAGAAGGACGGCACGTTCACGAATGCCGAACGGCGCATCTCGCGCACCCGCAAGATCATGGCACCGCTCGGCGGCTATCAGGATTGGGAAGTGACGATGCTGCTGTCGAATGCACTCGGCTATCCGATGGACTACAAGCATCCTTCGGAAATCATGGACGAGATTGCGCGGCTCACGCCGACGTTCACGGGCGTGAGCTACGAGAAGCTCGATCGGCTCGGCAGCATTCAGTGGCCCTGCAACGCCGAGGCCCCCGAAGGTACGCCGACGATGCACGTGGACGAATTCGTGCGCGGCAAAGGCAAGTTCTATGTCACCGAGTACGTGCCGACTGAAGAACGCACGACCTCGCGCTTCCCACTGTTGCTCACGACTGGCCGCATCCTGACGCAATACAACGTCGGTGCACAGACTCGTCGTACTCAGAACGTCATGTGGCACGACGAGGATCGTCTGGAGATCCATCCGCACGATGCCGATGTTCGAGGCATCGCAGATGGCGATTGGGTCGGCATCGCGAGCCGAGCTGGTGAGACCGTGATGCGTGCCATCGTGACGGATCGCGTACAACCCGGCGTCGTGTACACGACCTTCCACTTCCCGGAGTCCGGCGCGAACGTCGTGACGACCGACAACTCGGATTGGGCGACGAACTGCCCCGAGTACAAAGTGACTGCGGTGCAGGTATTGAAGGTTTCGCAACCGTCCGAGTGGCAGAAGCGTCATCGAGAAATCACCGAGCAGCAGCGCATTCAGCGCCGCGCCGGCGGTGGACGCGTGCCCGCACCGCCACAAGCTCCTTCAGAGTAGTAGTAGCTCCCCTCCCACGCCACGCGGGGGAGGGCCGGGGTGGGGGCATTCTCGCGCGATGAGCAGATTGTTCGACTAGAAGAGAAATACTCTCGCAGAGACGCGCAGAGGCAGAGATCAGAGAAGACGAAAGCTACATTTCATCTATTTCTTACCTCTGCGTCTCCGCGTCTCTGCGAGAGTTTCTATCTCCCTCTTAGCGCAGCTTCAGCATGGCACAACACGAACGACAACGCGCCGAGGCCTGCACGTCCGCGCCGACGAGCACGGAAGTGATCGTTGATCGCTGGCGTGACGGTGAAGTCGAGCACGTGCCCGATCGCGTTGCCGAGGAAGTGCCTGTTGCGCTCACCTATCACGGCATCTCCCACGTCGTGATGCTCGCGACGCCGAGCGACCTCGAAGATCTGGCAGCCGGGTTCACGCTCAGCGAGGGCATCGTTCAGAACGCGGGGGAGATCCTCTCGCTCGAGGCGAATCGCCGTGATGACGGCAACTTCGAGGTGCGCATTGGAATCGCCGCTGAACGCTTCGCCAGTCTGCTGCGAAGGGAGCGCAATACTTCCGGTCGCACTGGCTGCGGGCTGTGCGGCGCGGCGACCTTCGACGACGCGATCCGCATCCCTGCACGCGTGCAAAGCGATCTCGCGGTGAGCACCGCAGAGCTTCACGAAGCGCTGGTCCACATCCGCGAGCACCAGCGCATCAATCGCGAGACCGGCAGTGTGCACGCGGCAGCTTGGGTCGTGCCCGGCAAAGGCATTCAGCTGGTTCGTGAGGATGTTGGCCGCCACAACGCACTAGACAAAGTGATCGGTGCGCTCATACGCGCCAAACAGGATTTCTCCCTCGGCTGGTTCCTGATCACGAGCCGCGCGAGCTATGAAATGGTCCAGAAGACTGCCACCGTCGGCACTCCGCTTCTTGCGGCGGTTTCGGCACCTACGGCATTCGCCATCAGGCTCGCTGAGATGAGCGCAGTGACGCTCATCGGTTTCGCACGCGAGCACCAGCATGTTGTTTACGCCCACCCCTCCCGCTTGACACCCTAGAGCTATGCACAGCGAATATCTCGTCCGGATGGCAAACGACATCGGCCACTTCTTCGCATCGGATCCAAACAAGGAAGAAGCGGCTCGCAATGTTCTAGCGCATTTCAAACGCTTTTGGGATCCACGCATGCGTGCCCAGATCGTCGCGCACTATCGCGCCGGCGGCGCAGGCCTCATGGACGTCGTATCGAAAGCCGTGGCTCAGCTTGCAGAAGAGACTGCTGCCAAACAGAAGTAAACAGTTTCGTCCCGCGCGGCGAGTTATGGTGATCGGGCGCAATGTTCGTGTCACACCTCACGTCTTCGAAGGAGAATGAAATGGCCAAGCTCGTGGTGTTGTACAAGAAGGCACAGAATCCGGCGGCATTCGATGCTCACTATGCATCGACGCACGCGCCCTTGGCGAAGAAGATTCCGGGACTGCGAAAGTACGAGATTAGTAGCGGAGCGGTATCGACGCCTCAGGGACCCTCCACCTATCAGTTGGTCGCGACGCTCAGCTTCGATTCACTGGAGGCATTGCAGACAGGGCTCGCCTCTCCTGAAGGACAGGCTGCTGCGGGAGATCTCGCAAACTTCGCGCAAGCGGGCGTTGAGTTGTTGATGTTCGACTCGAAGGAAGTCTAAAGGAAGTCTAGACTCCTCCACTTCCGCGAGCGGTCCCAAGGGACGGAACGCTCTGTGGTCGTCACGGTACTCACGCGTGTCAAGAACACCCGGAGTACCGCGATGACTATTCGAAGTCATGGCATCTGCGCTTTTCTTCACGCACCGCGAATGACTCGACTGCGTTACCTCGACAGGTCTCGAGCGTGACTCCGCTTGAGACGCAATGCCCCTATACTTGCGCTATCGCGTTTGGACGACGTGCGCCGCGTGCTGCAGTCGCTGCGACACCTGAGCTCTCGGTCCGCAGGGCACTAAAGGACCTATTCCACGGAACCCTGTCCGAGCGAATGCGGTTAGACACTATCGCCACGTATTGCGCGATCGCTCGGAAGGAGGATCCATGGCTCAGTCCCAAATCGCCGTTGTAGTCGGCAGCCTTCGTCGAGACTCCTACAATCGCAAGCTCGCCGATGCCGTGACGAAGCTCGCACCGAGCGAGCTCTCATTCAAGCACTTGCGCATAGACGATCTGCCGCTCTACAACCAGGACGACGATTCCAACCCCGCAGAAGCGGTCAAGCGGATCAAGAGCGAAATCCAAGCGTCACAAGGCGTGTTGTTCATCACGCCCGAGTACAACCGCTCCATGCCGGGTGTGCTCAAGAACGCGATCGACCATGCCTCTCGCCCGTACGGTCAAAGTGCTTGGGATGGCAAGCCTGCTGGGATCATCGGCTGCTCCATCGGCGCCATCGGCACCGCCATCGCGCAACAACATCTTCGCAACTCGCTCGCCTACTTGAACATGCCCACCCTGGGTCAACCGGAAGTGTTCTTGAAAGTCGACGACGCGTTTTTCGATGCGCAAGGCGGAATCGCGAATGGTGAAACCAAGAAGTTTCTACAGGGATGGATGGACCAATTCGTCGCATGGGTGAAGGAACACGCAGGCACAGGCCGGTGACGTCCGGTCGGCCTCACATCCTGAGAACGATCGTCATAGCCGCCCTGTGCGTACTCGGCGGCTGTGCGACCCTTCGGCAAGACCCGGTGCAGGTCTACGTAGTGGGCATCGAGCCCTTGCAAGGCGAAGGCTTGGAACTGCGTATGCTCGTGAAACTGCGAGTGCAGAATCCCAACGATACTCCCATTCAGTTCAACGGCATCTACGTCGACTTGGACGTACAGAACCGACCCTTCGCGAGCGGCGTAAGCGATGCGGCTGGAGAGGTACCGCGTTTCGGAGAAACTGTCGTCAGCGTTCCAGTGAGCGTCTCTGCGTTCCGATTGGTTCGTAGCGCGATCGGCACCTTTAGCCAGCCTACTGACAAGATCGAGTACTCGCTCAACGGAAAGCTCGCAGGCCCAGTGTTCAACACGGTTCGCTTCAATGCCAAGGGAGAGATGGCGTTGCCGAAAGGCGTTTACACGAACGACGGACAGTGAGGTCCTTAGAGCGTCGCAGGCCGTGCCTGGAATCCGTTCTCGCCGAAGAACATCTCAAAGCCGATACCGAAGCCCCAACTCGCCTTGCGAGGCTCATCCCGGCTCTCGCGAGGCCACGTCACGCTCGGACGAAGCTCGAGCACGAGCCAGTCGCGGAAGATTCGCTTACGGTATGCGGCGCGCAAGCCATACTCCTCGAGCGGCACCGGAGCATCGAACTCCCCGCTCGTGAAGATCTGAGCTGCAATGCCACGATCCTCCGGTAGCGCGCGATACCAGGTGATCGCGCTGTAACCGCGCACGCCTTCGGATTCCTGAGAGATTGTCGCCGAGGCGGTCCAGCGAATGAGGGAGTCGATATCGAGAGCGCGCTCGACGTCCACGCGACTCGTAAATCCGAAGCCTTCACTGTTTTGCCAGAATCCGATCTCGCGAAACGTCAACAGCAGCAGGCTCCGCGTTGTGTGCTCGAAGCGATAGCCCGCCTTCACGAAAGGATCGATAGGAGAACGAATTCGAATACCCGCATCCGCCTCGAAGCGGGCGCCGCCTTCACGTTCTCGATATTGAATACCGAGCAGCGTTTGATCTTCTTCGACCGCACCGCCGCTGCGCTGTCGAGGAATCGCTCCGGACTCTTGTTCTCGCTCCGTCACGAACTCGTCGCGGCTGAACGTTCCGATGAAGGCGTTGTAGCGTTCGTCGAGATGCGGCAGCGGCATACGCACGCGAAAACGGAACTTCTGATCGAATCCATTGAACTCGTCCCAGAGCACGATCGGCGTGATGCTGCCCCGGGTGTTCTGTGAGTACACATCTTCGGATACATCAGCACCGAACCAGCGATCGACACGCATGGCCGAGCGCCAGAGGAACGAGTGCAAGCCGTCGTGCGTTCGATCGATCCACGTGTCCGGATGGTCTTCGGCCGCGCTCGCTTGAACGCGCGGCGCGAGAGATGTGCCAACCTCAGCTACTCGTTCCCACGTGGGCTCTAATGTGATCGGTTGCAGGGTGATCGATTCTGCAGTGACGGGCTGTCGTGCGGGATCGGTCCATTCTTGGGCCTGCGCGCACGGTAATACTCCGCATGCGATCGCAACTCCGATCGACAACGAGGCTATGATCCCCACGCGCCGCAATCGTCCCCCTGACTTCTCGAGCTTCAGAAACCTACCCTTACAAAGGTCTTTGCCTCGTCTTGGTTCCCCGGCCGTGCGAGAACGATCCGGCGACACGGCTTGGGCCAGCCGGCGCACCCCTGGCGTCTCTGGCTCAGGCGGGAGGGTGGCAGAGCTGGAGGCCTAATGCTGTGACGTACGGCTCGTCGCGCTCGCGCTCGCTCAGCGCCAACCGCCGCCTAGAGCTTTATAGAGAGCGACGAGCCTGGTCGTGAGCAAGGTGTTGCTTTCGCTCAGCGCTTGCTGGGATTGCAGCAACGTGCGCTGCGCATCCAGCGCAACCAGATAGTCGCTCAATCCATGGCGATACCGGGTGCTCGCAATTTCATGGGCTTCGCGACTTGCGGCAACAGCTTCGACCAGTTGGTTATTCCGCTGCCATTCTTGTAGGTAGATCTGCAAGGAGGTATCGATCTCGTGCCAAGCCTCCAGCACGGCGCGCTGATACGACGTGGCCGCTTCCTGTTGCTGCAACTTGCGCAGCTCGAGCATCGAGCGGCGACGACTGCCGTCGAAAATCGGCAGGTACAAGCTTGGCCCGATGCTCCACTGTCTGGCACCCCATTCCGCCAAATCACCGCCACTGAGCGCCTCATGCAAGTACCCACCGGTCAACGTGAAGCGAGGATAGAAGTCTGACACCGCGACACCAACTTCGGCCGTTGCCGCTTGGAGTCTGGCTTCAGCCGCGCGAATGTCCGGGCGTCGACGTGCCAGATCCGAAGGGATGCCCAGATTGATGCTCACAGGTGGTGTGGGGGGCGAGCTCGCGCCGTCAAGCTGCGATGCAAGCGCACCAGGCGGCTGTCCCACCATGAACGAGAGCGCCTCGGTAAGCTGAGCTTTACGCTGTTCAAGCGCCGCAACTCGACTACGCGACTCGGCGAGCCGAGCACGCTGCGCGACGACATCGAGCTGCGTCACCAAGCCGCCGTTCGCCCGGAATTCAGTCAACTCCAGGAGGTCTTCGGCTGCGGCAACATCCTCACGAGCAATGCGTAACTGATCCTGAGTGCCTCGCAATTCCAGGTACGTACGCGCCACTTCCGCCGCGAGCGAGATCTCAGCGCCGCTCAGCTCGGCCTCACTTGCGGCGACCGCGGCTTCGGCGGATTCAAGAGCCCGACGCATGCGTCCCCAAAGATCGATCTCCCATGAAGCGTCGAAACCCGCTTGATACATATCGTGCGGCTCGCTCAGTACATCGATGATCGCATCACTATCCGCGGGACTGGCGATCGCATCGATGAGCCGAGTGCCTGTGCCGAATTCGCTTTGGCGCTGTCGACGATATTGAGCCGTTGCTGCAACCGTTGGCGAGCGATTACCAGCTGCGGCATCGCGCCGTGCACGGCTCTGCGCGACGCGCAGCACCGCGATACGCAGATCCAAGTTCGCCGCCCGCGCTCGCTCCACGAGCTGCGCGAGCTTCTCATCCCCAAATTGCTCCCACCAGCGCTCGTCGATCTCGCGGTCGTTGAATCCGCTTTCGCGTGCGCCGCCGAGTGAGCGCCCCCACTGAGTCGGCACCTGCGGCTGCGGGTCTTCGAACTGCGGGCCTACCACGCAGCCAGAGATGAGCGCTAATGATGCTAGCAGCGCGGGAGTCCGTGTTTTCCTGATCATGTGCGCACCGTTCAGACAAGCCTATGGCGAAACAACCAAGCAGCCGTTGGCAAGGTGACCGAGGCGATGATCGCGAGCGGCCACAGATTGTCGAAAATTGTCGCGATGCCCGCGCCTTCGAGGTAAACGCGATGAACCGCCTCGATCGCATGACGCAACGGATTCGCAAGTGTGATCGTCTGCAGCACCTCCGGCATGTTCTTCACGGGCGAGGCGAGCCCGGAGAGCAGCATCATCGGCATCAGCAATACGAATGAGAACAACATCGCCTGCTGCATGTTCGCGGCGTAAGCCGATATCGCCAGCCCAATGCCCACAGAGGCGATCGTGAAGATGAGGAGCGAGGCATACAGCGTCAGATACGAGCCGGCAAATGGGATTCCGAACCAGAACAGCGCGATCAGCAAGATCAGCGATGATTGCACGAGTCCAATGAGGATCGGCGGAGCCGCCTTGCCGACCATGATCTCGCCGGGACGCAAGGGCGTGACGAGCAACTGATCGAAAGTCCCTTGTTCGCGTTCGCGCGCCACGGACAGTCCACTCAACATGAGTGTCTGCAGCATGCTGAGAGCAGCGATGAGACTCGGGATCATGTACCAACGCGTCTCGAGATTCTCGTTGTACCAAGCTCTGCTTTGTAGGCTGAGCGGTGTGCTGGCACTGCCTCGCTCTTCGCGCCATCTCTCATTGAAGCGCTCGACGACAGCATTGATGTAGCCGGCTGCGGTCGCCGCGGTATTTGAGTTGCGACCGTCCATCAACACCTGCACCGTCGGCGTCGCACCCGCGAGAAGGTCACGCTCGAAGTGCGGACCAATGTGCAGGACGACCAAGGCTCGCTTGCGATTGATGACGTTCGCAATCTGCGCCGGCGACTCGAGGTCTCTCGCTCTTTCGAAGATTCCGCCTCCAAGCAGAGAAGCGATGAGATCGTGTGAGGCACCGCTTCGATCCTGATCCAGGATGCCAAGCGGCACTCGATTGAGATCGAACGTCGCGGCATAGCCGAACAACAAGGTTTGCAGAACGATCGGCGCGAACAGCACGATGCGGCTGCGCGGGTCCTTGAAGATCGAGAGCAGCTCCTTGCGACACAGGATCAAGATGCGTTGCAGCGATTCACGCATAGGCGGACCTCGCGATACCGATCGTCGTCATGCGAGCTCCTTACGCGTCTTACGCCTGGCCATCGCGAGCAGAATGAACGCGGCGACCGCAAGCACGGCGAGATCCTTGAGGATCAGGCTCCACACATTCCCGGCGAGGAAGAGGGTCTGCAGCGCTTCGACGTAATATGTCGCGGGGAGCACGCTGCTGATCGCGCGCACGACGACGGGAACGCTGCGTAGATCGAATATGAACCCAGACAACATGAGCGCCGGCAAGAAGCTCACGATGAGCGCGATTTGCGAGGCGAGGAATTGATTCTTCACGGCGGACGAGATCAGAAGGCCGATGCCCAATGCAACGAGCAGATAAAGCATCGAGGCCAGCAGGATCAGCAGCAACGATCCACGAATGGGAACCTCGAACAAGAATCGTGCAGCGAGGAGGCACAACGTGAGGCCCACGAGCCCTGTGGCGAAATACGGCACGATCTTACTGATGAGCACCTCACCGGATCGCACCGGCGTCACGAACAGCGCTTCCAATGTGCCGCGCTCCCATTCGCGCGCCATGACGAGTGCAGTCAGGAACGCGCCAATCAATGTCATGATGACGACGATTAGACCAGGTACGAGGAACCAGGTGCTGGTGTTGGCCTCGTTGAACCAAGCGCGCTGCTCGATGCGAACGGATCCGAGGTGCAGTCCACCGCGCGCGCCCGATTCAATAGCGCGCGCGTTCCATTGCGCGATCGCTCCTTGCGCATACGCCAGCATGACGCGCGCGCGATTCGCATCGACCCCGTTGACGAGCAGTTGAATCGTGGCGGTTCCACCAGCGAGCTCACGCGAGAAGTTAGAACGCAAGTGGACGATCCCATCCACTTTGCGATCCATCATCATCTCCTCGGCAGCGCGCGTCGAGGTGACTGCAATAGGCGAGAAGTAAGGCGACAAGTAAAAACCAGACACCACGTCCCTCGCTGTCGGAGACGGGTCTTCGAGAACGATCGCCACGGGCATGTTCTTCACATCGAATGACAACCCGTAGCCGAAGATCAAGATCAGCATCACGGGCAGGAACATTCCGACGAGGATATTGCCCTTATCGCGCAAGAGCTGCCGAGTCTCCTTTACGATGAGTGCGCGACTGCGCCGCCACGACGAGCCAGCAGATCCTCCCGGCTCTTGCCCGCTCATCGCCTCGCTCACGATCGCGCTCCCTGCCTGCCCTGCTCGACGATGGCGATAAAGGCCTGCTCCATCGTCCGCACGTTCGCACCCGCGTTCGCGCGAACTTCCTCGGGTGTTCCCATCGCGAGCATCTTGCCTGCGTCTTGGATCATGATGCGGTCGCAGTACTCTGCTTCCTCCATGAAATGTGTCGTCACGATAATGGTGGTGCCTTGCTCGGCCAGCGTCGTGATGCGTGCCCAGAATTCGCGACGCGCCAGCGGATCGGCGCCGCTCGTGGGCTCATCTAGGAAAAGTATCTCGGGCTCGTGCAGTAGTGCCGCTGCCATCGCAAGGCGCCGCTGAAAGCCCCCCGGCAATGTGTTGGTCGTGGCCGCCCGCAGATCGGCGAGATCGAACTCCTGTAGGGCCCACGCGAGGCGTGCGCGCAGTCGGTCGTTGCGCAATCCGTAGGCACCCCCAAAGAATTCGAGGTTCTCCTGCACGCTCAAGTCGCCGTACAAAGAGAGCTTCTGTGCCACATAACCGATGCGTTGCCGCGCCTCCGCCCGCGCCCGCCTCAGATCCGCACCAGCGACTCGCAGCGTGCCGCTCGTGGCCGGCAATAAGCCGCATAACATGCGGAACGTCGTCGTCTTGCCGGCGCCGTTCGGTCCGAGCAGACCGAAGACCTCTCCGCG
The DNA here is from genome assembly GCA_023417315.1 of Pseudomonadota bacterium. Lineage (GTDB taxonomy): Bacteria > Pseudomonadota > Gammaproteobacteria > Steroidobacterales > Steroidobacteraceae > Steroidobacter. The sequence continues at coordinate 61,367 of JAEZFW010000025.1, read as the reverse complement.
GCGCACTTCGAAGCTCGTGCGATCCACCGCGGTGAAATCGCCGAACCGGCGCACGAGATCGTGTACCTCGATCACAACATCCTTCGACTCCAGTTCAGACTGCACACCATGCTGCGCAAATCTTCTTTGGCTCTGCCCAGCGAGCCGTTCGCGCAGAATCACCATGAAGCCGTCTTCGACGCTAGCTTCCGTGCTTTCGATAGCGCGTCCGGATGCATCGAGGGCTTCATCCACGTTGGACCGCACGATGCGTACACGACCCCCGTGGGGCACAGCATCGACGACATGCGAATGCTGCATCAGACTGACTTGCAAGCTCCGGGCGGATTCCCCGCGGGTTGGGCTCACGAGAAAGGTGCGACGATCGGCGCGGCTGCGAATCTCTTGCGGTGTCGCCGCCGCCAACACTCTTCCTTCATGCAAGACGACCACGTGCGAACAGTGCTCGGCTTCATCTATATACGAAGTGCTCACGATGACGGACAACCGTTCGTGCTCGACCAAGTGATGCACGATCTCCCAAAGCTCACGTCGCGAAAGAGGATCGACGCCAACCGTAGGCTCATCGAGCAAGAGCAGTTCGGGAGAACGCACCAGTGTGCACGCGAGTCCGAGCTTCTGCTTCATACCACCCGACAGCTTGCCAGCGAGGCGATCTCGAAAGGATCCGAGCGCCGTCATCTCCATCAGACGAGGATAGCGACGCGCTCTCTCGTCAGCTGAAACGCCGTGCAAGTCCGCGTAGAGATCCAAGTTCTCTTGAACGCTCAAATCCTCGTAGAGCCCAAACCGCTGCGGCATATAGCTAATGCGATCTTGAATCGCTTGTGGGGCTTCGCGAGTATCGAAACCGAGCACTTGCATCGATCCTCTATCTGGCCGCATCAATGCTGCAGCCAGGCGCAGCAGCGTCGTCTTACCCGCGCCATCGGGACCGACGATCGCGGTCAACGTACCGCGTTGCGCATGGACCGAAACGCCGTTCAGCGCCCGCACGATATCCTTCTTGCCGCGCGCGAACTCTTTCGCAAGATCGTGGCCACTCAATACGAGCGGCTCATCCTCGCCTTGCGTGACCGCATTCATCTCGAGTCATCGCCTTCAGCAGTTCGCTCGATCCGAACAGTCGCCGGCATACCCAGGCGCAATCGATCCTCTGGATCGTCCACAAAAATGCGCACCTCATAGACCAGGCTCGTGCGCAGTTCCTCGGTTTGCACGGTCTTAGGGGTGAATTCGGCAACGGATGAGATGAAGCCCACCGATCCTTCCAGAGGACTATCCGGGAAGCTGTCGACAATGACGCGAGCCGGCATGCCGACCCTGAGGTGGCCGAGTGCAGACTCCGCTGCATACGCTCTCACCCACTTCGGCGTCGTGACAGCCAACGAAAAGACGGGTCGCTGTGGACTTGCGAACTCACCGGGCTCCATCAGCCGATTACGGACGACGGCATCCGTTGGCGCAGTGAGCTCGGCATCTTGCAGCTGGCGCTGCAACAGTTCGACCTGCGCTTGCGCCGCATTCATCTGTGCCTCGGCTTGCGCGACTTCCTCGGCGCGAGGCCCCGCGAGTGCCAGCGCGAGCGCCTTGCGCTGACTCTCGACACGCGCTTCGCTCATGCGCCGTGCGGCGAGCGCGGTGTCCAAGTCTTGTTGGCTGACCGCGCGACCATCGGAGGAATCGCTGATGCTCTTCGTGCGTTCGAACACGCTTCGCGCATTAGCGGCCTCCGCTTCTGCGGCCGCAAGCGCGGCGCGTGCCTGCGCGATTTCCTCCGGTCGAGTTCCATTCTGGAGCTGCAGCAGCAATTGGCGCTGGGCCGTGAGTTGGGCTTCTGCTTGCTGCGCGCGCGGCCGCAAGCGCGCCGTGTCCAGACGCGCGAGCACTTGCCCGGCGCGGACGCTGTCTCCTTCCTTGACCAGGACTTCAGCAATCCGCTCGCTTTCGGCGAACGGCAATTCGATCTGTCGAATGTCGACATTGCCGTACATGACGAGCGCGCCATGGTCATCATCGCGCAGCGCGATGTATGCCGCGCCTGCGACCAGAACGAGGATGACGACTCCAGCAACGATCTTCTTGTTCATGCGCGGCTCGTGGCTTGCAAGAGGCCGACATTTTAGTCAAACTCAAATTTGAATTTCAATTAGGAGCTGCAGTCGCGATATTGGTGCGACGCTTCCGAAATGGCACGTTCGAAAAGCAGACAAACCGCGCATAGCCCCGTGCCCGTGCGGCAGGACGGGCTGGAAACGCGCAAGCAGTTGTTAGAGGCGGCAGGCGAGATCTTTGCGGAGCATGGCTACGCCAAAGCGACCAGCAAGGAGATCTGCGAGCGGGCCAATGCGAATGTCGCGGCCGTGAACTATCACTTCGGCAGCAAGGACCAGTTATACGCCGCGGTCCTGCAAGAGGCCCATAGCCGCATCGTCAGCATCGAGTCGATGGCCGCGGCGACTCAGAGTCGCATGGACCCGAAGATCAAGCTGCGAATGTTCTTGAGCCTGATCGTCCAGCAAGTCGCGAAGCGCGATCGGGGGAGATGGGAATTGCGCGTGCTGAGCAGAGAAATCCTCTCGCGCTCGCCGCTCATGTCCACGCTCATCGAAAAGCAGATCGCGCCTAAAGCCGCCCTGCTCCGCTCCATGCTCGGGGAGCTCATGCGGATGCCGGCCAATCATCCGGCAGTGAGCCGGACGTTGATCAACATCATGGGACCCTTCCTGATGTTACTGATCACGGATCGCGCGTTACAGAAGAAAGTTGCCCCTCACCTGGAGGTCGATATCGAGACGCTCACCGAGCACATGGTCACGTTTGCCTTGGCGGGCATCGAGGCCGTGGCGAGACAGGCACGTACGGAAGGGTGACGCAGCGACGGAGGTAACGGAGTGACGATGTCAGATGCGCATAGCATTGATCGCAGCTTAGTGCCTGCCTCGAACCTTTCTGATTTCGTCACCTCGCCACTCCACCACCCTGTCACTTGAGCCTCAGGGCAAATCAAACACCAGCACTTCGGCCTTGCTACCCTGCTCGATCGTGACCCTAGATCCCTCACTCACCTTGAGGGCGTCGCCTGCACTCAGCGCCTCGCCATTCGCGATGATGCTGCCCCGCGCGACATGTATGTAGGCACGTCGGCCCGATGCGATCGCAAGCTCCGCGCGCTCAGTTCCATCGAACAGACCCGCGTACACGCGAGCATCCTGATGGATTCGAACCGATCCCTGAGCGCCATCGGCCGAGGCGATCAGTCGTAGGCGTCCTCTCTTCTCTTCATCCGAGAAGCGCTTCTCCTCGTACTCAGGCTCGATGCCGGACACATTCGGCTGAATCCAGATCTGCAGGAAGTGCACCTGATCCGTCTGCGAGTTGTTGAACTCACTATGACGCACCCCGCGTCCGGCGCTCATGCGTTGCACATCGCCAGGGCGAATGACTGAACCGCTGCCTAGCGAATCGCGGTGCGCAAGCTCGCCCTCGAGCACGTAGCTGATGATCTCCATGTCCCGATGGCCATGAGTACCGAATCCGGCGCCCGGCGCGACACGATCCTCGTTGATCACACGCAGCGGGCCGAACTCGATGTGCTCAGGATCGTAATAATCCGCAAACGAGAACGTGTGATAGGACTTGAGCCAGCCATGGTCGGCAAAGCCGCGTTCTTGACTGCGTCGGACAGCGTTCATCTGAACCTCCTTTTGTTGGGATCACAAGATAGGGCCGGCCGCACACTTAAAAAAGAGCGCTGCGTCGATAGGTTTGATCGATTGGCTAGATGGATTCGGCTTCGTTTCGTGGACTGGGGATCGCTCGGTGTAGTCGGAATCATTCCGACCCCGCTCGCGGAGCCGCGAAACCGCAGAGATAGGCGCAGATCAGCTCTCCTTCCCCAGCTCTGCGTCTGCGTGGGTCTGCGGAGTAGTTATCCTGTTCCGCCGCTCTCAGCAGTCCGCCCCGACGAATGGATCGTGCTCGTTCAGGGACTGCACTGCGCGTTCGAGGTCGGGAACACCCAGGCACGATGAGCGTTTTCGTTCAGAGCAATCAGCCAGGAGCGCGAACGTGGATCTTCCCTCGAAACTGCCCGGGACCGCCGAACGCGTCGAGCGACATACTCCCCAGCATGTAAACGCGCGCATCTACTCAGAAATGCGCAGAAGAGTCGCGGAATGCTACGCGCTCAGCGATGAGGAGATCGACGCCCGCATTCGCGAACTCGAGCAAGAGTGGGACATCGAGCGCACGCTCGAGGCGAACGCTGCAAGCGTGATTCTCGCGGGTCTCGCACTTGGGACCTTCACCGATAGGAGGTGGTATCTCTTGTCGGCTGCCGCTGCGGGATTCCTTTTGCAGCATGCGCTGCAAGGATGGTGTCCACCCCTGCCTTTGTTCCGCCGGCGTGGCGTTCGCACCGCGCGCGAGATCTATGAGGAGATCACTGCCTTGCGTGTCTTACGCGGCGACTTCGGCGAGCCTGCGGACATCGAAGCCGCGCTCGAGAGAGCCGTCGTGCATTGAGCGAGTTACCGAAACTCGAAGTATTCGTAGTGCAGATTCGATTCGGGCACTCCGCAATCGCGCAGCACGTGCTGGATACGCTGCAGCAGTCCCCTAGGGCCGCAGAAGCTCACCTGCAATCGGGCAGGATCTGACTCCGCCGCGATCTCAGCGAAGCGGTGCGCAAAGTCTGGACTCATCGGGCCGCCGGGGATGGGCACAAACTCCGCATGTCGCTCGCGTGCGAATTCGGTCAATAGGCTTGCACTTGGAAATTCTCTGCCCGGCGTAAAGAAATAGAACAACGTAACGTTTGCGTGTGGCGCCCCTGCCTCATCTCGAAGCCACGCGATGAACGGCGAGATCCCTACACCACCAGCGATCCACACCTCTCGACTCGAGTCGCGAGGTCGGCTGAACCGACCGAAGGGTGCGTAAACCGTGGCGTGCATGCCGGGCGTCGTATTCGCGACGAGCTTGTGCGTGTAGTCCCCAAGATCTCGAATCACGAAGTGCACATGCCCTTTCTCATCTGGAGCGCTCGCGATCGTGAATGGATGCGGCTCACGCAATCCATCCTCCTTCATCGAGATGAATGCGAACTGTCCCGGGGTGAACGCGATCGGGTTCTTCACAGGCTCGAGCTCGAGGTGAAGGGCGCCCGAACCCGGATCCGTACGAACGACTCGGTACTCCGAATGAGGGGCCAGGAACGGATACAACACGAGCTTGTAGAGGGCAGCGAGTAGACCGAGGCCCGACAGTGCCCCGAGCCAGATGCCGGCCGAGCTCGCAAGAGCGATGGGCGACTTAAAGCTCAGCCAATGAAGGATGACGATGATGAACAGCGGTCCAGATAATTTGTGCCACCACCGCCACCGGTGATACGGAATCTTGCGATTGAGCGCAAGCACGACAATCAGCATCAGTGCGAGCAAGCTGAGCTGTCGAACGAGACGTGTCCAGGGCGCGGGCAAGGACAAGATGAAGGCGGTGTCCCAAGCCGGCAGGCCGGCCTTGAATGTGAAGTGAATCGAGGCGAACACGAGCGCGTATACCGCCATCCATTTGTGCGCGAGATATACCCGGTCGAGACCGCCGAACAGCGACTCCACGAAGTGCCATCGTCCGCCGAGCGTTGCAGCCGCGCCCATGAGGGCGGCTGCAGCGACTCCCATCGAGAGACTGAGCGCGGCGGAGCTCAGCCACGTGGTGCTCGGGATCTGCGCGAGCGTCACCACGATGCTGATGATCGTGATCAATGCGATAGATTGCCAAGTTCTTAGGTACATGCGGGCTCTTTGGCGCGGCGTGCGCGACTCATGGCTGCCCACCCAAAAGGGCGCGGACCGGGCCTTCGAGTTGTGTCAGCCCCCACTTCTTCCCTGTAGCGATTGCCTGCTCGGCTGGTTCCCCGCGAATCCAAGCTTCTCTGACGGCAATGAGCGCGCCGACGCGATTTCCGCTCGAGCAATGCAGAAGCGCGGGCTCCTCGCCGATATCTTTCAAAATGCGGTCCAGAGCGTGGGCATTCTCCATCGTGAGTGATTGAGCACCTTTGATTGGAAGCGCGTGATACTCGAGGCCTAGCTGCCGGACCGCTTGTGCTTCGTCGAACTTGGGATTCTCTTCCGCCGGACGCAGATTGAGAACGTGGCGAATGCCAGCGCGCTTGACCGCATTCAGGTGAGACGCGTCGATGGCTCCAGTCACGACCCGATTGGAACCTGGAAAACGTGCCTGCGGCAACTCGCCTAGAAGTTGCTCGTTCATGTCACCCCCGTGAGCAAGGATGCTGAAGCAGGAACCGAGGATCAAGAGAAACAGGCGAATCATGGGTACCTCCACGGTTGCCTCGAATGCGAGCGCTCGGCATCCGAAGGCATTCTTAGTTTCCTGCGCGTCCATACCGGCGCATTCGCGCAAGCCACGCTTCGCGCGTCTTTGCAGCGCCTTCGACGCTCCCAACGAAGCTCTTGCGTACCGGTGCGAATCCGACGAACTTGAAAATGTTTCGCTCCAGGCTCTTCAGACTGTGCGCGCGAAAGTAGAGCCGGTAGAAAAATCCGGGCATGCCCATTGTGACGACGATACGAACCGAGCGACCTTGCAGCCGCTTCTTCGGCAATCCCTTGCCTTCCGGGTAACTGAAAGCGAAGTTCGGACGCAGCGTTTGCTCGAGGAGTCCCTTGAGCAGCGCAGGCATATCGCCGAGCCAGAGTGGAAACATCACGACGATATGATTGCTCCACAGAATATCGCTTTGGACTGGCTCGATCTCAGGAGGTGCCCTTCCAGATCGGTAGTCCTGATTGCTCCGCAGGAGATCGAAGTTTAGCTCACTCAGCCGAACGCATCTGAGCTCGTGCCTTGCTTCCCGAGCACCAGAGGAATACGCCTCAGCGAGCGCGTGCACGAAGCGACTGGCGTCTGGATCGGGGTGACCGTCGATGATCAGGATTCGCTTAGGCATAGACGTTACAACAGCATGAACAATCGGGCCGATTCTGCGTATACGGGATGGTGCGAGGATTACAGGGAGCGATCCTTGCTTGACACGCATTTAGAGCTTCTGGACATTCGTCGAGGTCTGCAAGTCTACCGGCCGTTCCGCTCATGACTACACGCGAGCAGCTCGCACAGGCACGGTTTTCGCACGAGGTGCACGGCCTGCACGTGTGTGAAACTCACTTATCCTTGGTCGTACTGACCGGCGAGCTTGCGTACAAGATCAAGAAGGCGGTGAAGCTGGATTTTATCGACACGACCTCGCTCGAGACTCGCCGTTTGCTCTGCGAAGAAGAGCTCCGCCTCAATCGTCGTTATGCACCCGATCTCTACCTTCGCGTCGTTCCTATCGCCGCCAAAGACGGTGCATTGCATTTCCAAGGCCACGGAGATGCCGTCGAGTTTGCCGTGCAAATGCGTCAGTTCGATGCGAGCGACGAGCTACAATCTCTGGTCGAACATGATGCCGTTAGCACTGCAGAAATCTCTGCGCTTGCAGACTGCATCGCGACATTCCACCAGAGCGCCGCGGAGCTGGGAGCAGAAAATCTGTCTGGGACGCTGAACTACTTGCGCAAGGTTCGGGAGAATCTTGCGAGCGTGACCGCGCGCGCCGCTTACATACGCGGCGAGACCACCGTCGCGGAGCTCGGGAAGTGGACGGAATCGACACTCTCCCGGATCGCGAGTCGCCTCGAGATGCGCGAGCGGCAGGGCTTCGTGCGCGAGTGTCACGGCGATCTGCACTCACGCAACGTCGTGAGATGGAAAGGCGCCCTCTTGCCGTTCGATTGCATCGAGTTCGATCCTGCGCTTCGCTTCATCGACGTCCTGAACGATGTCGCCTTCCTGGTCATGGATCTCACGGAGAAAGGACGGAGAGATCTCGCGTACACCTTGCTCAATCGCTATCTCGAACGGACTGGTGACTACGATGCGCTCGAGCTGTTGCCGTCTTATCTCGTGTATCGCGCGCTCGTGCGAGTCAAGGTCGAGCTAATCAGTTGCGAGCAGCACCCTGAAGACAATAACGCCCAAGAGCGCGCCAAATCGTACATGCGAACCGCTCTCGCCTTGACGTCTCCAATATGCAAGCCGATGCTCGTCGTCATGAACGGCGCCTCGGGCTCCGGCAAGTCGTGGCTCAGCGAGCAACTCGTGCCGTTGCTTCCCGCATTGCGGATTCGTTCAGATGTCGAACGCAAACGCCTGGGTCGAATGGATCCATTCGATCCCCGAGCGCAACCGCGCCAGGACATCTATACGCTCGAGTTCAATGACCGCACCTATAGTCGGCTGCTCGCCTGCGCTCGCGAATGTTTGCGTGCGGGACTGACGGTGATCGTTGATGCGGCTTTCCTAAAGGCTCGGGAGCGCCGCGACTTCGCTCACCTCGCTCGTGCGCAGAACGCTGCATTTCTGATCGTCTCATGCAGCGCCGACCCGGACGCGCTCGCGCGTCGCATCGCCGAGCGGCAGTCGGCGCGCAACGATCCATCGGACGCGGATGAACACATCATGCGACGACAGCTTCAGACACTGGAGCCGCTCGAAAGCGACGAGCTGACCGTCTCCATCGAAGTGGATACCCGCCATCCCAACTCGCTCCAACGCGTGGTCGACCGCGTTCGACAGCTCGCTTGAGAACGCGAGTTGGCGAGCATCCCTGCTCCGCCCGTGAGCTCTCAGGCCGCTACTTCTTCCGCGGCAGCTAGCATGGCTTGCGACAAGATCCCGTAAGTCGTCGCCCAAGCCTCCTTCACGTCTGGCGTGAAGTATGGCCCCAAACCTGCTTCGAGCGTGCTCAAGAGCGCACCGCCGACGGTCATGTAATCCTTCGGCTTGACGCCATAGGCAAGATGGCGGCGCCCTAGATCTTGAACCGCAGGAACGATGTCATCCAAATGATCGAGCGAGCTCACCGCGATGCCGATCATCTTCATGAGCTTGTCCTTCTGCTCCTCGAGGTCGCCCTTGAAGAGTGGCTTGAGCGACGGATCCGCTGCGAAAAGCTTGTCGTAGAAGATCGTCGCGGCCTGCTTCTGGATGGGAATCACCATTTCCCACGTACTTTGCACGAGACCGATTTGCTTAGGCGTCATTCTCTCTCTCCCGAAAAATTCTTGACCAGCGCGATCATGTAGTCGACCGCAGCCTTCACTTGCGCATCCGCGAGCGCGGGATTGCCTCCTCGCGCCGGCATCTCCGTTCCGGTCGGTCCTTGGAGGCCTGCGAGTGCATGTTGGTAGAGCACCTCCTTGCCCTGCGCGATACGAGGCGCCCACGCAGCAGCGTCAGTCACCTGTGGCGCCCCTGCGAAGTCGCTCGTGTGACACGCAAGGCACGTCTCCACCCACACGCTGCGCCCGAGACGCAGCGTGGGATCCTCGAACTGCGGATACTCATCCTGAGCGAGCGCAATCGACACGAGACTCAATGCTGCGATCGCGAGACTAGGATTGACTGTGCCGCGCATCGTCCTACTCCATGGGAATCCGCAGCACGACCCCGCCCATCACATCGCCGATCTTGAAATCGGTTCGCGGCGAGTCGCGATGCTCGTTGTGACACGTGACGCACGCCGGCGAGACGGCACGGTCCGCATACACCGCCGTGAAGTACTTCGTCTTGCCGAGCGTCTCTTCGGTGTAGTACGGCTGCTTCGGATTCTTCGCGATCTGCTCCAGGCCCGCTTTCTCGCCTGCAGTGCGCGGGGCGTTCTGCTTGTTCACGGGCCAGAGCGATAAGAGCGAGTAACTGAATCCGGCGTTCTTCTCGGCGACCATTTCGGCGCCGTAGCGGAACATTTGTGCAGGAAGCGGCAATGCCTTCTCGTCCTTCCAATGCTCGCTTGCCTTGATCACTTTCTCATCGTTCTGCAATCGATTCACGACCATGCGCGTGTACACCGTTCGATCCGACTCCATGACCGCATGCAGCGCATCGGCCATACGCTGATAGCTCACGCCTTCGGCGATCGCCGCGCCCGCCGTGAGTGTTGTCGCCGCTACCGCGATGGTGATCGCCAGTTTCTTCATTGGGGTTCGTCTCGTCTTCATCGCCTTCCTCCCAGGTGGTATGTGTTCTCAGCAAGCGCTTCAGTTTCATTCTCGATTCCGCTGCGCCTCGTGCTCGCGCAATCGTTCCCGCGCCATCTCCAGACTTCTGATGTGCACCGCTGGTGCGCCAGCGAAATTGCGCTCGATCAACGCCTCGTCGGCGAGCGCATCGATCGAAAATTGCAGCGCGTGGCACGACAGACACACTGGGCGAAGCATCTTCTCGTTGGGTCGCAGTGTGTCGTTCTGGTTGTGCTGCACGAGCGTGCGCTTCAAATCGAACTCCGGATCGCGATGTTCGATGCGCGGCATGTGACAGGTCGCGCACGTCACGCCAGAGCCTTCCGGTAACTCGCCGCTCAACTCCTTCTGCCAGAGCTCGAAGTGCTTCGAATGCTTGTAGGACGTCGAGTGTTGATCCGCATGACAGCCGAGGCACGACTCGGTCGCGGCGCTCGCAGTGTCAAATGTGTGGGCGCCGTGGCATGTCGAGCACGTAAGCGGTGTGTCCTTCACCTGCGGCCACATCGGCAGTCGCGCTTGCCCTGGCGTCATCGGCGACATGCCCTGCGCGAATCGCATGCCGTGCTTACCCGATGTGAAGCCTTTCACCTCAGGCGCATGGCAGGCTGCGCACGCAGTGTGATCGGGCCTATCGATCCATGTACCTGACTCGGCGCTCTGGTGGCAGCCCGAACAGTTCACACCTGCTGCTGCGTGACTCGAGGCGAGCCACTCGCTCATTGCCGCGGCATTCGCTTTCGCATGCGCAGGCGCATCAGCTTGCGATTCGCCGAGCGCGCCGATCGGATAGCGATCGCTCGGATACTCCGGCAGCATCGAAGCGATCTCGAGGAAATCGCGACTCGCTACGCGCGCCTTCTCGCTCGTGTTCGCGGTATCCAAGTGGCGCAACAAGAAGTCTTCGTACAGCGCGCGGTTGTCGTGGAAGTTGTGGCATCCGGCCGATGCACAAGTTTCGAAACCCATGCCCGCGTGACTCGGCCGCTCCTCCGCGATCGTGCTGTGGCAATGCACGCAGAGATCGTCGGGCAACGTAACCCCCATTGCGTTCGTCATGCGCGGGCGATGCTCGCCGTGACAGGTGACGCACATCGTTGCGTCGATCTGCTCGAGCAGCGGCGCATTGCGGGGATCGACGAACTTCGAGAGCGGATGCTTGTCATCGGCTTCCTTGAGCTCCTGTCCATGGCACCCGACACACGCTTCCTGCAGCTCCTCGGCCGAGGTGAACGAGCTCGTGTGGCAGCTGTCGCAGGCAAGCTCGATCTGGTAATGACCGTGCGTGGTCGGACCCGGCAGCATCCAGGCACGTGCGCTCGCGAGCACCGAGCTGCGGTCCTCCTTCTTCACGATGCCCGCCGTGAGATAACCAGCTGCCATCAAGCTCAACACTCCCCACAGAATCCAAAGACTTGCTCGTCCACGTTGCTCGGTCATCCAGTCACGTCAGAAGTAATAGCTTTTGAAGATGTGAAACCCGAGCAGCACCGGCACGGGCCAGAACAACAAGATGTGTGCCCACGTAAACTGCGAGCGCAGTCGTGCGGAATCGCCGCTCAGCTTGTGTTGCAGTCCGAGCACGCCCGCAGCAGCAACGCCAGTCACCAACAAAGCTACGAAGCTGCCCATCAGTAGGAAGTTCAGATTGCTACCGAGCCGGCCGCCGGTATGAGCGACGAGCGCAAACAACCCGACGACTGCAAGCGCGACGTGAACGATGCGCCAGTACGCGAAGTCGCCGAATGAGAAGCGCTTGATCCGCTTGCGGAACGACATCAACAGTGCGAGCGTCGTGAACCCGACGGTGCTATAGCCCGTCACCTGCTTCCAGAAGCTCGATCGCCACAGGAAGTCGAAAGTGATCGAAGATTGCACCGACGACGCGTAGTTCAAACTGATCGGAAGCAAGAGCAGGATCGCAATCACCGCAGCAACCACCGTCGCGCCGAGCAAAGGTCGCCAGGCACGCGCGGGCGGTGTCGGCTCACGTGTGCCGCACAGTTGCGCAAGCAGTGGTCGACACGATCCACACACTGTGGAAGCGCCGGTCGCCGCTGCGAGAGCAGCTACCGTGCAGGCCCCGCCGCTGATCGCTTTACCGAGCGTTCCGCGCGTCACGCCCATGCAGTTGCACACTGCAACGTTGTCGGGCCATTGCCGTACGTGCTGCGCCTTCCGCTCCGTCCAGAGGAGACCTGTGCGCTGAAAGCGCCATAGCTGCCATGGCCACACCTTCCGCGCATGCGTGACGGCCTCTTGCAAACGTCCGAGCTGGGGCGCCTCGCCGATCGCCATTGCGCCCACCAAGCGCCCCTTCTCTACAGTCACTTTGCAGTAATGATCTGCGAGCTGATGAGTGCAGCGCTTTGCATCCTGCGTGAGATCGTCATCTGAGACGCGACCGATGCTGAACACAGGTACGCCGACGACCTTGAGGCGTGTTGCCGTGAGCGAGCCGTGATAGCTCGCGCCGCCTTTCGCCAGGATCGTCGCGACGACTGCCGCTTGTTCGTAGCCTGGCGCGACGAGTCCGTACACGAGGCCGCGATGCTCTGCACACTCACCGACGGCGAAGATCGCGGGATCCGAGGTGCGCATCTGATCGTCGACGCGGATGCCGCGGCCGACGCTCAAGCCTGCTTTGCGCGCGAGCTCGATATTGGGGCGGATGCCGGTTGCGATGACGACGGTATCGCACTCGATGATGACTCCACTCATGAGCTCGACACCCGAGACGCGAGGTTCGCCTACGATCCTGCGCGTGCCCTCGCCGAGCACGATGTCGATACCGATGCGCCGCAAATGCGCAGCGAGGCGTTGCCCACCTTCATCATCGAGCTGCCTTGGCATGGGCCGAGGCGCATGCTCGACAACGATGACTTGCGTATGAAAGCGCCGCATGGCGCGTGCAGCTTCGAGACCGAGCAAGCCGCCACCCAACACAACGGTGCGACGGCTGCGCATGCGTCGTGCAAAGAGCTGCTGCACGTCCTTGAGATCGCGAAACGTATAGACGCCAGGCAAATCCGTGCCGGGAATGTTCGGAACGTGTGGCGTCGAACCTGTTGCGATGATGAGCTTCGAGTACGGTTGAACGGTCCCCTCGGCATCGCGAATCGTACGCGCCTCGCGATCGATCATCGTGACTGCGCACCCAAGACGACGTTCCACGTTGCTGCGCGGATCGAGCATGGTGTCGTTCGCCCAGCTTGCCCATGCAATCTCACCCGCGAGCAGTGAGGAGAGCCGCACACGGTTATACGGCTCCTCGGCTTCCGCGCCATACAGAATGATCGGCGCGCTCGCTCCGCGCCGCTCCAGCTCGCCAGCTGTGCGCACACCGACCGGCCCGCTTCCCACGATCACGATCGGCCGCTGATCGTGCGCCAGATGGAGCTCTTCGGATTGGATTGCGGCGACCATCGTTCAGTCTTTCAAGGCCAACTGGCCAACTGGCCACTGGCAACTGGCCAGAAGGAACAATGGAGTTGTGCGCGCGCTGCGCGCACGTTTTCTCTGGCGAGATGCCAGTTGGCCAGTTAGCCAGTTGGCCATGCGCTCACCACACATATTCGAACTGCACCCAATACTTCTTCGTGTCGGTGAGGAGCTCATCCGCACGATAGTCGCCATACTTCAGGATGCCGCTGAACTTGCCGAGCTTCGCGAGGAGCTGCACGTTGATCTCATCGCCGTAGTCCATCGAGATGCGCTCGGCCTCATACGTGTGATAGCTCGCAACGAGCGCAACGGTCTCGAGCGTCGCTACGTTCTTGAAGGTCACGCCCGCATTGAGATATCGGTCCTCGATGCCTTGAGGCGGTGTGGCAAGGAACTTGTCAGTCCATCCCTGGAACTTGTGCAACGTGGCGAGCGGCGTCGTGAAGCCTTTCACGCCATCGCCTTCGAGCACTTCAAGTCCCGCGCCGAGCGAGTAGCGGCTGAACGTGCCCGTCACTTCGCCCAAGTAGTAGTCGAGATCGAACTCGAGCGGATTGTCAGCGCGCTCGTTCTGCGTAGCGTAAGATCCCGCGTATGCGATCTTCGCTTTGCCGACGGGCTTCTCTCCCGCGAAGCGCACGCCGATAGTTTCGGACGAATCTCGCACCGCGGCAGGAACAGCCGCAATGGGATCGAACTCGAGCAAGTAGCCGAAACCGGTGAGCTTGCCGATCGGGAACTGATACGAGACGTTCGCGAGGACACTATCGCCCTCATAGCGACCTTGCACGGAATCTTTGCCGAACACTCGATTCACTTGCGTGACGTACGAGAGATCGAGAGATAGATTCCTGACGCTCTTGTTGACGAGACGAACGGAGTCATACGTCTGCTCGTTTTGCCTCCAGCCGACGTTGCCGACGAACCTTTGATCATCGAGCAGAATGCGTTGCCGCCCGACGGTAAGCGTCGTCCCCGGCAGCGACGTGTTCGTGAGCTGCAGCCGATTGATCTCGTACGCTTCCGGATCGGCCACGATCGGATACTGCGTTTTGCCGTTTGTCGTGCTGTTGTAGTCCGTGAGCAGCGGCCACACGAGGTCGCCTTCGGCCAGGAGTGATGTTCCCCATGCCTTGCCAGTCTCGAAGCCGATGCGAGCACGCACCGTGAGCGCCTCCGCCTCCTCGGCCATTGGATCCTGATCGACGCCTTCGTAGCGCATGCGCGTATCGAACAGGAGCTTCGTTCCTGAAATCGCGCCTTCAAGCGCCCCCATGCTATCGGGCGTTTGCGCGTGTGCTGCGGCTGCTGCGAGAGTGAGACTGACAGCGAGCGCGAGTGAGTGTGTGATCCGACGATTCATAAGACCTCCCTAGGACATCGATTGTTGTTCGGTACGACTGCTCACACGTTCCTGAGCCTCAAGCGGCATGCGCCTGATGCGTGCGCTCGCACTCGGCGAGGAACTTGAGCAACTCTTCGCGATAGGCGTAGTACTTCGGATGCTCGAGCAAGGCCTTGCGGCTGCGCGGGCGCGGCAGGTCCACACTCATGATGTTGCCGATCCTCGCGTACGGGCCGTTCGTCATCATCACGACGCGATCGGCGAGCAAGATCGCTTCATCGACGTCGTGCGTGACGCAGATGGCGGTGACTCGATTGCGACGCCACACGTCCATGAGCACCTCTTGCAGGTCCCATCGTGTGAGGGCATCCAGCATCCCGAAGGGTTCGTCGAGTAGCAGCAGCTTCGGCGACAGCGCGAACGCGCGCGCTAAGCCGACTCGTTGTTTCATGCCATTCGAAAGATCGCTTGCCTTTCTGTCTGCGGCATCCGCCAGACCGACGCGTGCCAAGTAGTAGTCGACGATGTCGAGGCGCTCGCGATCGAAGGCGTGCGGATAAACACGATCGACCCCAAGCGCGACGTTCTCGCTCGCGGTGAGCCAAGGCAGCAGGCTCGGTGCTTGGAAGACGACGCCACGATCCGGCCCCGCACTTACGATCTCTCGTCCATCGAGGACGATGCTGCCGCCGCTGATCTCATTCAATCCCGCGATCATCGACAGGACGGTTGACTTACCGCAGCCGGAGTGTCCGATCAGCGAGATGAACTCGCCCTTGCGGATGTTTAGGTTGAATTTGTCGACGACTGTGAGCGGACCTTCCGGCGTCGGGTAGATCTTCGTGACGTCATAGAACTCGACGAAACGATTCACATCCTCGGCCGGCTTCGGCTCCATCGCTTTGCGCGCAGCCTTCGTGGCGGTGATCGGCACAACCTCCGGCGCCGTAAGCTCCTCTTGCGCAGCGCTCGATCGTTCCATTCCCAGCGAGATCAGGTATTCGGTGATCTCTGCGCGCAAGCCCTGATAGGCCGGATCGTGATTCACCTCCGTGCGATCGCGCGGTCGCGGCAGTGTGACCTTGAACTCGCGGCCGAGCGTGGCGCGCGGTCCTGGTTTCAACGGGATGATGCGATCCGCCAACAGAAGCGCTTCATCGACATCGTTCGTGACGAGCACGACGGTCTTACGTTGTTCGCGCCAGATGGCTTCGATCTCATCCTGTAGTTTCGCTCGGGTGAGTGCATCGAGGGCCGAGAGCGGCTCGTCCAACAGCAACACGCGCGGATCCATCGCGAGTGCGCGCGCGACCGCGACACGCTGACGCATGCCGCCCGAAAGCTCCGCAGGTCGACGGCCGGTCGCATGCGTGAGCCCGACCATCGCGATGTACTTGCGAGTGTGCTCGTCCCGTTGCTCACGCGACCACGATGGGTAGACCGCATCGACTGCCAGCGCCACGTTGCCGTACACGCTGAGCCACGGCATGAGGGAGTAACTTTGGAATACGACGCCGCGCTCAGGACCTGCTCCGACGACGGATTGGCCATCGAGCAACACCTCGCCGCGATCCGGAGTTACAAGACCCGCGATCGTTGAGATCAGTGTCGTCTTGCCGCTTCCCGAGAAACCGACGATGGCAACGAACTCGCCTTCCGCGATGCGCAGGTTCACATCGCTCAGCACCTCTGTTGTGCCGATGTCTGAGGCGTAGTGCTTGCTGACGCGCTTCAGCTCGAGGAGCGCAGCGTCTTGTCCCGCGCCCGATCTCGCAGCGCTGCTGATCGTCGCGGCGCTCATCGATGTGCTCCGAAGCTGAAGACGCTCTGCAGCGTCAGCATCACTCGATCGAGCATGAAGCCGATCAATCCGATCGTGAACACCGCGACCATGAGTCGCGCCAACGAGTCGGAGCTGCCGTTCTGGAACTCATCCCATACGAATTTCCCGAGGCCGGGGTTTTGCGCCAGCATCTCCGCAGCGATCAGCACCATCCAACCCACCCCGAGCGATAAGCGCATCCCGGTGAAGATGAGCGGCAACGAGGATGGAATGACGAGCTTCACGAGCTTCGTCGTCCAAGGAAGCTGCAGCACCTTCGAGACGTTGATGAGATCGCGATCGATCGAGCTCACGCCGACCGCAGTGTTGATGACTGTGGGCCAGAGCGAGCACAACATGACGGTAATCGCCGAGATCAGGAACGCTTTCTCGAACATGGGATTGGCGGCGACGTACACCGCGCTCACGACCATCGTCACGATCGGCAGCCAGGCAAGCGGCGACACCGGCTTGAAGATCTGGATGAGCGGATTGAGCGCGTTGTTGATCGTCGTCGATAGTCCGCAGAAGATCCCGATCGGGACGGCGACCAGCGTTGCTAGCAGAAAGCCGGTGAAGACGGTCTTCAGGCTCGTGACGATCTGATCGATGTACGTCGGCTTACCGGTGTACTGGCGGATCTTCACTTCCGCATCCGGGTTTATCGCGAGCCGCTCGGCGTTGCGTTGATGTTGTCGCTCGTAGAACGCATCCGCCTTCTCGCGTTCGGCCACGTGATCGTGCCAAAGCGATTGCGCCTGCGACCAGACCGCGGCGGGGCCTGGGATCTGACCCAAGCTCGTCTCGATGCGCGAGGCGACCAGACTCCACACAAACAAGAACAGCGCGATGGCGACGAGCGGGACGCCGAGCAACTGCCACAGCGATTTGACTTGCTCTTTCGGCTGCTCACCGCGGCACAGCCGTACGATCGGAATCAGGAAGCTCAAACCGACGACTTCGAGCACGGAGTAGATCCGCTCGAAGGACATCGGTCTTCGCACGCGCGGTGCGTTCGCCGCAGGCGGTAACGCGGGCGACGAGCTCGAGCCTGCGGCCGAGTCGATCTTGAGGGCGGGTCGCGATGACATCTGGATCTCCCTAAGTGATGGTTCGCAACGTGCTACTGCACGGCGGTCAGCTTCTGATCGCGCACTGCGCCGCCCTCGACTCTTTGATCCGATTTCAGTCCGATCGCGAGCGACTCGAGGTAAGCGTTCGGCTTGCGTCCGTCATAGACGACGTCATCGATGAACTCCTTCGTCGGCGCGCGATAGCCGTCGCTCGTCCACGGGAAGTCTTCCTTCTTCGCCTTACCTTCATCGACCAACATGCGTGCCGCGTCGAGGTAGATCTTCGGCAGATAAACCTTCTTCGCGACGTCGTGATACCACTGATCCGCTTTGCCCTCGGCGATTTGCCCCCAGCGACGCATCTGCGTGAGGTACCAGACCGCATCGCTGTAGTACGGATATGTCGCGTAGTGTCTGAAGAAGACGTTGAAGTCAGGCAGCGAGCGCTTGTCGCCGCGGTCGTACTCGAACGTTCCGGTCATGCTGTTCGCGATGACTTGATAGTCGGCACCGACGTACTCAGGTCTAGAGAGAATCTTTGCGGCTTCCTGCCTGTTCTTGCCGTTACCCTCATCGAGCCACATGCCGGCGCGGATGAGCGCTTTCACGAGCGCGAGGTGCGTGTTCGGATGCTTCTCCGCCCAGGCCTTCGTGACGCCGAACACTTTCTCCGGATTGTTCTTCCAGATCTCGATGTCGGTGATGACCGGGACACCGACTCCCTTGAAGATCGCTTGCTGATTCCACGGCTCACCGACGCAGTAGCCATGGATCGTTCCGGCCTCGAGCGTCGCGGGCATCTGCGGCGGAGGCGTGACCGACAGCAGCACGTCCGCTTTGATCTGACCACTCACGTCGGTCGGCGAATAGAAACCGGGATGAATACCGCCTGCGGCGAGCCAGTAGCGCAGCTCGTAATTGTGCGTCGAGACCGGAAACACCATGGCCAGCTGGAAGGGCTTGCCACCTGCCTTGATCTTCTCGATCGCAGGCTTGAGCGCATCCGCCTTGATGGGATGCAGCGGTTTGCCGCTCGCGTCCTTTGGAAGGTTCGGCTTCATGATCGACCAGACATCGTTCGAGACCGTAATGGCATTGCCGTTCAAGTCCATGCTGAAGGCGGTGACGACGTCTGCTTTGGTCCCGAATCCGATCGTCGCGCCGAGCGGCTGACCTGCGAGCATGTGTGCACCATCGAGCTCGCCGGTGATGACGCGATCGAGGATGACCTTCCAGTTCGCTTGCGGCTCCAGCGTCACGTAGAGGCCCTCGTCCTCGAAGAACCCTTTCTCATAGGCAATCGCGAGCGGCGCCATGTCCGTGAGCTTGATGAAGCCGAGCTTCAGCTCTTCCCTCTCGAGCTCGAGCTCAGCGCCCTGAGTGCTCAGTGAAAATCCACAGCATGCGACCGCGCACAGCCATGCCGTTCTGATCCCCCGCCGATCGCTCCGCATAGGTTCAAACTCCTTATCCATTCTTCGAACCAAAAAAAAACGCTGCCCGACCAAATCGCACGCGAAGCGTGACGATTCGAATCGGCAGCGTTGCCAGCAAGCCCGCTGTTAGGCTTGCACATCTGCGGCGCACATCTCTCGCCGCTGCGAACTTATCTGCAACCCGCGTGCCACGCGCTCGCAGCACACGTCTCACGCTGATTTGCTTAGCGTTATTCGAGCATTTGTCTATCGATGCTCACACGAAATCGTTGCCGCGTGATCCTCGGCGGGGCAGATTCGGCGCGTTGACGCACGAAGATCGTGCAAACCACGAAGCAATCGACGATCGGTCAGGAGCAACTGTGCGCACTTACGCGGCTGCGCATGCGCTGGCATACGCATTGCACTTCTGCGCGTTCGATGCCAGAAGAAAAAGTGATCGCGGAGACCTCTCTACACATTCTGATCGTCGATCAGAACGTGATGCGTGCGTCCGTGCTCGAAGAAGGACTGCGCGAAGCGGGGTATCGCAAGGTATCGGTCGTCCGCGACATGCAGAACCTGATGCGCCGGATCGTCGATATCGATCCCGAAGTGATCTTCATCGATCTCGAGAACCCGAATCGCGACGTGCTCGAGCAGCTCTTCACGGTGTCGAGGTGCGTGCGCCGTCCCATTGCAATGTTCGTCGATCGCTCGGACACAGACATGATCGAGGCCGCTGTGGATGCGGGTGTGGGCGCTTATGTCGTCGACGGACTCAAGAAGGAGCGCGTCAAAGCCATTCTCGACATGGCCGTGAGCCGCTTCAACGCCTTTCAGAAATTGCGAGAGGAATTGGATCGTGCGCGCGCGGAGCTCGATGAGCGCAAGCTCATCGAACGCGCCAAAGGCATCTTGATGAAAGAGCGCGGCTTGACGGAGGAAGCGGCGTATAGCTTGCTGCGTAGAGCGGCGATGAATGAGAACCGAAGAGTCGCGGAAGTTGCGCAGAGCGTGCTCACCGCGGCGAGGTTATTGAGATGAACACCAACGTAACCGCCACCGCGCCGAGCACCTGTACCCTCGAGGAAGGCACGCGATGAATGGATCGAACCTCATCGTCGCCGGTTTCATTCCACTGCTCGACTGCGCACCGCTCGTCGTCGCCGCGGAGAACGGCTTTGCCGCTCAAGAAGGATTGGAGCTCACGCTCGTACGCGAGACCTCGTGGGCGAACATCCGCGACCGGGTGGTCGTAGGTCATTTCGATGTTGCACACATGCTCGGTCCCATGGCGCTCGCCTCGACGCTTGGCATTGGGCACTTGAAGGTGCCAATGGTGGCGCCCTTTTCGTTTGGCTTGGGCGGCAACGCAATCACCGTCTCTCTCGCGCTGTGGCAACAGATGGCGCAGCGCGGAGCCAGCGTGCAGGCATCGCCGGCAGTTCAAGGGGCTGCGCTGAAGGATGTCGTCGCAGCACGCGAAGTCGTGAAGCGAATGCCGCTCACCTTCGCGATGGTGTACCCGTTCTCGTCTCACAATTATCTATTGCGGTATTGGCTTGCCTCCGTCGGCATCGATCCCGATCACGATGTGCGGCTCGTCGTGCTGCCGCCGCCTTTGCTCGTAGATGCGATGCGAGAGGGTCAAATCGATGGCTTCTGCGTCGGCGAGCCGTGGAACAGCCTGGCTGTATCGGTCGGAGTGGGATGCATCGTGGCGGCAACCGCGGCGATCTGGCAGCACAGTCCCGAGAAAGTCCTCGCTTGCCGCCAAGATTGGGCGCAACGAAACGAGGAGCGGCTCGCGGGGTTGATACGCGCGCTTTCGCGTGCTGCTGCATGGTGTGCCGCTCGAGAGAATCACGCGGAGCTTGCGCGACTCCTCTCTGATCCGCGGTACGTGGGTGCACCTGCAGACATTCTCGTGCGCGGACTCTCGAACGAGATCGGGCTCATTCCAGCCGGCGCGCTCAAGCGCATTCCAAACTTCTACGAAATCGCGGGCGACTCTGCGAACTATCCGCTGCGCCGGCATGCTTTGTGGTTCTACTCGCAGATGGTGCGATGGGGGCAGATCGAGTACTCGCAAGAACTGCAAGCGACGGCAACGCACGCGTATCGTCCCGACCTTTACTGCGCGGCCCTGGGCCTCAACGACCCCGAGCTTGAGTTCGCTAGCGGGCACGCTGCGGGTGGAGGGTTTTTCGACGGCGTGCTGTTCGACGGATCTGACGTCGAGCGCTACTTAGCTCGGCTTCCCGCCGAACGCTGAGCTCGCTTCATCCCTCTTCGTCCGCGATTCACGGCTTCGAACTTTGCTACGCTCCTGCGCGTTTCAGCGCGCGACCACTGGAAAAGCCCGTTGGCGATCCAAGCGGAACCGCTTGCGTCTCTCATCGGCCCAGCACAGGAGCTCACAATGAAATGCCCCGTGTGTCCTGACGTCACATTGGCGATGTCCAACCGTCAAGGCATCGAAATCGATTATTGCCCGAACTGCCGCGGTGTCTGGCTCGATCGAGGCGAGCTCGACAAGATCATCGAGCGCTCGTCGGCGGAAACCTCGCCGCCCACATCGCAAGCACCTCCGACGCGTGAGCAGCGCGCGTCTTACGGCGATGACGATGAGCGCTACCGCGATAGCGGCTATCACAAGCGCAAGCGCAAAGGTCTATTGGGTGAGCTGTTCGATTTCGATTGAGGCATGTCAGCGCGATGAGGTTGAGACTTGCATCGCAGGTGACACCTCGTGGACATTCAAGTGATAGCGTAGTTTCTCACGAGCAACCGCCCCGATCCTGCGGTAGAAGCGATCGGCAGCGACATTCCATCGCGGCGTCTGCCACTGCAGCTCGTCGATCCCACGAGAGCGCGCTTCATGGATCACCGCTTCGAGCAAGCGACGCCCGAGCCCGCCCCCGCGATGCGCATCGCGCACGAAGAGGCAATCCAGGTGCATGAAGGCGGCGGCGTTCCAAGTCGAAAAGTCGATCGTGGCGGTCGCGTAGGCGACTATTTCTTCATCGCGAACAGCGACCCAACCCAGCAGGATCGAGTCGCGAACCGCGGCCCGTAACCTTTCGACCTTTTCGTTCGGTTCGTACGCACTGCGTTCGTAAGCGGCATGCTCGGCGCACAGCTCGATGACTCGCGGCGAATCGCTCGCCTCGAGCCTGCGGATCGTCACGCCACTTGCTGCGCACACGCGAGCGAGAATCCTTCATCGATCCAACCGGCGATCCCGCCGGCCATCAGCTTGACCGGCCGCCCGAGCTGCGCAAGGCGCACTGCGGCACGCGCAGCCCCATTGCAATGTGGACCTGCGCAATACACGACAAAAAGGGTGCCCGCGGGAAACTCCGCCATTCTCGACGCGATGATCTTTGCGTGCGGGATGTTGATCGCGCCTTCGACATGACCTTTTGCGAAGAGGGTTGGGGAACGCACGTCGAGCAGTACGAAGCCAGGATGGCCGGAGCGCATTGCCTCGTGAACATCCCAGCAGTCGGTCTCGAAGGTGAATTCGGTCGCAAAATGCGCGAGCGCTACTTGCGATGCTGCGGCAGGCACTTCAGTTACTGCGTTCTTCACGATCGGGAGTCCTCGGTTTAATCTGACGGGACGCATCTTGAAGATGCGGCAAAGACCCTGCCATCAACGACCGTGCCAAAGGTCGAAAAGATCATGCCAATCGCTCAACCTCCCGAGAATCTTCTCGTCGCAGCGCTCGCGTACGACCAGCTATGCAGCTTCGAGTTTGGCTGCGCGGTCGAGGTGTTCGGTTTGCCCCGGCCGGAGTTGGGCGACCATTGGTATCGATTCGTCACCTGCGCAAGCGAGCCCGGCCCCTTACGCGCAATGGGGGGATTCACGCTCGAATCCCCCGCCGGACTCGATGTGCTCGCGCGCGCAGGCACCATCGTGATCCCAGGTTGGAAGGGCGCAGACGTATTGCCCTCGCCGGAATTGATCGAAGCACTCAACGCTGCGTACGCAGGCGGCGCGCGGCTCGTGACGATCTGCTCAGGAGTGTTCGTGCTGGCAGCCGCAGGATTGCTGGATGGGCGTCGAGTCACGACTCACTGGCGCTACACGGATAAGCTGAAAGCAATGTATCCGCATCTCGATGTGGATCCGAACGTGCTGTATGTCGACGCGGGCCGCATCCTGACATCGGCGGGGAGCGCCGCGGGCTTGGATTTGTGTCTACATCTCGTGCGCCGAGATTTCGGCCCGGCCATCGCCAATCAAGTCGCCCGACGTTTGGTGATCGCGCCTCATCGCAACGGCGGCCAAGCTCAGTTCATCGAGCGCCCAGTGATGCCGGAGCGATATGGGCGTCTCGCAGACTTGATCGGCCGCTTGACTGCACGGCTGCACGAGCCGCTCACGATCGAGAACATGGCGGAGCTCGCCGCGATGAGCACGCGTAACTTCATCCGGCGCTTCCAAGAGGCAACTGGCAAGACACCAGGAGACTGGTTGATCGATGCGCGGTTGGAGCGCGCACGCGAGTTGCTCGAAACGACCAGCATGTCGGTCGAGGACATCGCGCATCGAAGCGGCTTTGGCACCTCGGCAACGTTGCGCAACCACTTTCGCCGCCGGCTGCAGCTCGCGCCGCTGGAGTACCGAGAGCGCTTCCAAGGTACGACCTCAAACGAGGCCGTCTGAACGAGACGCGCGGAGTGGGCCCTTGCCCGTAGGCCGCTGTCTGAAAAAAGCCTCGCTTTGCACTTGCAACTGTGTATAGTGCGCTTCGGTTCGTGTTCGTTCTCGTTTTCCCTCCTTGGCTAAAGATGCCGCGCCGGGACCTCTGAACGGTGCACCCCGCGTCTTCTGACGCGGCCAGCATCAACCCGTGCTCTCGGCACGGGCCTTCAGAACTCCTCCCCCGTGCATCGTCCTCAAGGACTGCAAAGCCATGACCGTCTCGATCCAGGAGGCAGCGTGCTGGATGCATGGCTGTTGTAGTTGTCGAGCGTCGTGTGATGCTCGTTTTTGAGGTTTAGTTCATGAGTAAGATTTACGTAGGCAACCTTCCTTTCACGGCTGACGAAACCGCCGTACGCACGCTGTTCGAACAGCACGGCACCGTCGATTCGGTCGCCCTCATTAATGATCGCGACACGGGTCGTCCCCGTGGCTTCGGGTTCGTCGAGATGCCGCGCGCCGATGCCGCTCGCGCCATCCAAAACCTGAACGGTCAGGACATGGGCGGTCGCCCGCTGAAGGTGAACGAAGCGCAAGACAAGCCCCGCGGCGGTGGCGGTGGCGGTCAGCGTCGCTGGTAAGCCGAAGCACGAAAAAGGCCGGGGAGACCCGGCCTTTTTCTTTCGTGTCACGGTAACGTAAGTGATGGAAGCGACGTAGGGCAGACCCTGCGCGGTTCGAGCTTCAACACACCCATCACCTACATCGCTTCCGCCACTCGAGTGGCGTTCCGTGCCTGGGCCGGCGGAACCCCCCTTCTCCGCCAGCGTTTTAACCTCAACGCTACGTTTGAGGATGAGTCATGCGCTGGGCGCGAGTTCTCCTTTGTTTTTTCGCCACGGCGACGCTGGCAGCCTGCGGTGTCAATCCGGTTACCGGAAAAAAAGAACTGCAGTTCATCTCAGAGGCCACTGAGATCAAGATGGGCGAGCAGTATTACTCGCCTACGCAGCAGGCCGAAGGCGGCGACTTCGACGTTCTCCCCGAGCTCTCCAAATACGTAAACGAGGTCGGTCAGAAGCTCGCGGCCGTCTCCGATCGCAAGCTCCCGTACGAATTCGTGGTGCTGAACAATTCTGTTCCTAACGCGTGGGCGTTGCCCGGCGGCAAGATCGCTATCAATCGTGGTTTGTTGACGGAGCTCAAGAACGAAGCAGAGCTCGCGGCGGTGCTTGGGCATGAGATCGTGCACGCCGCCGCGCGCCACGGAGCGAAAGCTCAGGAGCGTGGGACGCTCATGCAAGCAGGACTTGCACTCGCGCAGATCGGCGCCGCAGTCGGCGACATCGATCAGAATGTCGCGGGCCTCGTATTGCAAGGAGCAGGTGTCGGCGCACAGCTCATCCAGACGAAATACAGCCGCGAGCAAGAGCTCGAATCCGATCAGTACGGCATGCGTTACATGAAAGCGGCTGGATACGATCCGACCGGCGCAGTCACTCTGCAGGAAACGTTCGTCAGGCTCGCGGAGCAAGGCAACCGCAAGCAAGGGTGGCTCGAAGGCCTGTTTGCGTCTCATCCGCCGTCCACGGAGCGCGTGGCACAGAACAGAAAGCTGCTCGCGGAACTTGGCGCCGGTGGCGATCTCGGTCAGGAGCGGTATGCATCCACGATCGCGCCGCTGTTCAAGATGGATGCTGCCTACGACAAACATGACCAAGCTGTGCGCGCTGCGCAGAAGAATGATCTTGGCACCGCACGCAAGTTGGCCCGCGAAGCCGCAGAGGCGTTGCCTAGGGAAGGCCGGTTCCATCAGCTGCTCGGCGATATCGAGCTCGCCGCCAAGGATGTGAATGCAGCGCTTCCGCATTACCAAAAGGCGATCGAGCTCAACGGCGACTACTTCGGTTCGTATCTGGGCGCAGGTGTCGCGAAGTATCAGCAAGGAGACAAAGCTCAAGCGGAACAGTGGCTGCGCAAGAGTGTGGAGCTACTGCCCACCGCGCCAGCAGCCTATTTCCTGGGCAACATCGCCAAGGAGCGCGGCGAGATGAACGAAGCCCTCGAGTACTACAAGGCTGCTGCAGGATCGAACAGTCGATACGGACAGCTCGCCGCATCGGAGCTCATCCGTGTCGACTTGCCGCGCAATCCAGGTAATTACGTCGCGACTGCGGGCCAGATCGATCAGCGCGGCCGCCTCGTGTTGATCGTCGAGAATCGTGCTCCGGTCGCGCTCTCAGGCATCCAAGTCACACCCGTGCTCGTCGACGGCGCCGGCCGTATCGTGCGCGAAGCCTCCCCGATCGTGATCCGCGAAGTGCTCAACCCGAACCAGCGCGTCGCTGGCGATGCAGGCGTGGGCTCGATCCCACCCGAGCAACTCGCGCACGTGCGCTTCCGAGTCGACGGCGCGCGAATAGTCGAGCGTTAGAGCGCGCCTGTCTCAGATACAACAAACTAATGAACGATCCTCTCAGCAGGCAAGCTCATCAGGTCGTCCATGCGACGGTCGTGTTGACGATTGAGCATTGCACCTAAGGCGAGGCCCGCACCGAACGCTGCGAAAACCCCGAGCAACTCACCGCGCGAGAGATGTTGCTCGAACCCAGGACGCAGTCGCGGTGGCGTGAGTTGGTAGTCGACGAAAGAGGCGATTGCCGTCATCGCTGCAGCATCACGCAGGATCTCGCCGCCGCGGATCGCGCCCGAGTGATTCAGCCAGCGCTCGAAGATCGTGGCCCACATGACTGCCGAAGCATGGTGCGTCGCGTAGCCGACGGCGGTATGTCTAAGCGAAGGATCGTGCTCGCCGTAGGCTTGCTCGCCCCATAACCAATGACTCGTCGCATTAGTCGGTGCGACAGGCTTACCGAGATTCGACTTGCCAAGGACCGCGAGCACTGCCGTAGACAACACACTCGCCAATGTCCCGGAGACGATCGCTTGTCGACCTGCCCTCAACCACTCTTCCGACTCGCTGCGAACCGCTTCTTGCATGATCGACTCCTTCCACTGCTTGCGTACTCAACGCCGGAGCAGGCGCCTGAGTTCGCAGCCAGAGTGCGTTGATCGCCTCCGAGCGCCGTCGACGAGCTCGCCTCAGGCGCTCCGTGTCATCTCTTCACTGTAACGGTCGCACCGGTGTACAGCACGGTGGCGCTCGGCTGTGCACTGAAGTTCGCTGAAGCGACGCCCGGAGCGATCCAACGCACATTGATCTGACGCTCTTTGACCATGCCGGGGTAAGCACCCTTGCGTGTGCCGATCGTCAGCGTGCCCGACGCTTCGTCATACGAGAACGGAATACGCGCGAACTCCCCGCGCTCGTAACCATAGGTTCGTCCGTCGTCTTCATATAGCTCGAAGCGGCCGTTCGCGCCTGTGTAGACGTACACGTTGAGCGGTGCCGCGGGCATCTCTTGCGTGTGCTGCACGACGGGGCCCATCGGCACGATAGCACCCGCCTTCACGAACAGCGGCATCCGTGCAAGCGGCGCCGCCGCCTGGATTTGCTGGCCGCCAGCATGCGCCTCACCCGTATAGAAGTCGTACCATCGTGTCCCCGCCGGCAGGTACACACTTCGCGAACGCGCCTTGTATGCGTACACAGGGCTGACGAGGAAGGACGGGCCGAACAGATACTGGTCCTTGATATCGCGCACTTTTCGATCAGCGGGAAAATCCATGATGAGACCGCGCAAGATCGTCGCGTCTTCATGATACGTATCCGCTGCGAGCGTATAGAGGTACGGCATCAGGCGGTATCGCAGCTCGTCATACCACACGAGCGTTTCGTAAACCTCCGACCCCTCGGGCGCGAGATTGAAAATCTCGCGATAGGGAAACTCGCCGTGCGAACGGAACAGCGGCAAGAAAGACCCAAACTGGAACCAACGCGTGTTGAGCTCGCGCCACTCCGCGAGGTCTTCCTCATTCGGGTTGACGAAGCGATTCTCGAGCGAGAACCCGCCAATATCCGACGTCCAGTTCGGCAAGCCCGACATCGAGAAGCTCACACCTGCGGAGATCTGGTTGTAGAGATCGACCCAGCGCGATGCGACATCGCCGCTCCACGTGGCCGAGGCAGTGCGCTGCTGACCAGCGAATGACGAACGTGTGAGGATGAACACGCGCTTGTCGGGGTTCGCCTCGCGCGCGCCCGCGTACACGCCCTCGCTGTGCACGAGCGGATACGAGTTGAAGAACGCTGCTCCCGGTCCCAAGGCGGTGGGAATTCGGCGCTTGATCTCTTCCACGTCGAGATTCGAATGAATATCGGGCTCCGTCGCATCGAGCCACCACGCATCGATGCCGAGCACGTTCAAGTTCTCATCGAGCTGACGCCAGAAAATCTCGCGCGCTTCCTGAGCATACGGATCGTAGAACGCATTCAAGTACCCCTTGCCTACCCAATCCTTAGTCCCCATCTCGACGTTGCGGCGATAGATATACCCCTTGGCATCGAGCTCCTGATAGTTCTTCGTGGTCGGATAGAACTTGGGCCAAACGGAGATCATGAGGTTCGCATCGAGCGCATGCACTTCATCGACCATCCGCTTCGGATCGGGAAAGCGAGTCGAATCGAACTGATGCGAGCCCCATGCGTCCTCGGGCCAGTAGAACCAGTCGAGTACGATGTTGTCGAGCGGAATCTTGCGTCGCCGATACTCCTTCACGACATCGACGAGCTCCTTCTGGTTCGTGTAGCGCTGTCGGCTCTGCCAGAAACCATAGGCCCACTTCGGCAGGAGCACGGCCTTGCCCGTGAGATGTCGATAACCTGCGATCACTTCGTCCAAGTTTTCGCCCTTCACGAAGTAGTAGTCGATCGCGTGACCGACTTCGGATGCGAGCGATAATGAATGCCGCTCGCGCGAAGGGAGCGGATCGTTGTGCAAGAGTGCGATGTGCCCGTCGTTAGAGGTCCACTCGATGCGCAGCGGTATGCGCTGCCCCGCCGTCATGTCCAGTTCGAAATTGTGGTACCACGGAAGCCAATTTTGACGCCACCCGTCGAGCTTCAACTGTCCATTTGCAAATAGCTTGAAGTAGCTGCTCGAGTACAGTTGGAACTTGTGAGTACCGGTGATGGCGGACTCGACCGCGCCCTCCCATACGACACGCGCGTTCGCTACATCGACTGGCTGCGCGCTCGTGTTGGATACGTTCGTGCCCAACATCTCCGCAGGCCGATTGCCAAGATCTTTGATGTACTGATAATCGACATCCTTTTCCGTGCGGGTGAGCTTGAGCTGATCGCCCACGAAGTAGCGCGCGGTGAACCCACCTTCCTTGCCGCTGACGTCATAGATCTTGAGATCCCTCGACGCAAGACCATAGGGCTTGGGATTCCCGAAGCGGGTGATGGAGTTGTTGTCCCAGAGAACGCCGTAGTTGCGGTCCGAGACGACGAACGGAATGCCTACATCCATGTTGTGCTGCGCGAGCTCGACATCCTCGCCATTCAGATTCATCTGCGCGTTCTGATGCTGGCCTAGACCGTAGAACGCCTCGTCCGTTCCTAGATTGAATCGTTGCTGGACAGCGTAGTAGTCGCGGCCTTCCACCTGCGTGGGCTCGAGCGTACCGCGATCGCTTTCAACTAGAATGGGTCGTCCATCCAGCTCGAAGAAGCTGACGCCGCCCGTGTCGAGAGAGACATCTGCACGCACTTGCGATGTCTTGAGCGTCACTCTGCCGTTGTAGGACTCAACGTCGAAGCCGGAGGTTGCCGGAGCTGCTTTCACCATCAAGCTCGCGGGCAACTCCAAAGACTCGGTCGGCAGCGCGCTCACGCGGATGATGCGATCGGACATCACCTGAAGGCGGACACGCTTCGCCGGCCCGCTAGTAGGCCTCACGATGACGCCGTTCGATGTGCGCTCGAGCGCCTGCGAGGCTGCGTGGACCGCGGTCTGACGATCATTCGTCGAACATCCGTTGAGCGCTCCAAGCGCAACAGCCAGACAACCGATCCGCCACTTCGTGATCTTCTCGATCATCGTCCCCCCGTCATCATTCGTTGTCGAAAAAAAACCGCGCATCGCACGACGCGCGGTTCAACGAGCAATATAGATTGCTCTGAGGGTCAATCGCCATGCTGAGGCGATCACGAGCACTGGACGGGCATTCGGGCATTCCATTCAGCACCGTGCGCTCGCTTGGATGCTAGCGCCGCTACAACTGCTTTTGCAAATGAAACCCCGGGTCATATCTGAAATGAATGCCTGAAATGTGCGGCGGTGGCTGACTCACCGACTGACAGGCAAACGGGTGACGGCGGCAGCACATACGCCGCGAAACACGCGACGGCGAGCGATCGACTGGGAAGGATCGACCGGAAGATATCGACTGCGACTGAGAGTCGCCCTCAGTGTCCCAGCGGTGTGACCCGCCGGGCGCACTGAGGAGCGCCCCCACCTGCTATCGATCGTGCGCTTCGAGCGCGTGGGCATGATGCTGCAAGGAACGCAAACCATGCCTTCTTACCCTTGGTACACTGATGCTAACGTCGCAGCCAGCTATTTTGCAAATAAAAGCATGCGGCATATCTGAAAGGCAGTAGGATCGAGTCCTTCGAAGGGTGCGCCAATGCCGAGAAGAACGACAGGAATGCCGACGAAGAAGGTCGCGCGCGCGGACGCATCTGCTCGCAAATATCGAG
Organism: Pseudomonadota bacterium; assembly: GCA_023417315.1. GTDB lineage: Bacteria > Pseudomonadota > Gammaproteobacteria > Steroidobacterales > Steroidobacteraceae > Steroidobacter. The sequence continues at coordinate 30,848 of JAEZFW010000025.1, read as the reverse complement.
CTCCGGCACTGGAGAAAGGGCTCGATGTGCTCGAGCTCCTCGCCGCCGAGAAGGCACCTCTCAACCTGTCCACGATTTCCGAGCGCTTGGGGCGATCGGCAGGCGAGCTCTTCCGCATGCTGCAAGTGTTGGAATACAAAGGGTTCATTACGCTTGCCGACAACGGTACCGGCTATGTGCTCACGAACAAGCTGTTCGCTTTAGGGATGGCGCAGGCACCGGTGCGCTCGCTATTGGAAGTCGCCCTGCCCGTCATGCGGCGTTTGAGCCACACCATCGGCCAGTCATGCCACATCGCAGTACCCTCCGAAGACCAAATCGTCGTCGTGGCACGCATCGAGCGTCCTGGCGATCTGGGGTTTTCAGTCCGAGTTGGGTATCGCCGAGAGATCACAAAGGCCACCTCCGGTCTCGTGCTTTTCGCCTTTCAGAACGACGAAGTACGGCGTCTCTGGCTCAAGCGTTGCGGGCTCAAAGGTGCCGCGGCTGATGAATTCGTCGCACGTGCAGAGGCGGTGCGCACCCGAGGATACCACCAAGCGGCAAGTCACTTCGTGCAGGGCATCGTTGATCTATCGGCGCCGGTAATGCGAAACGAGGCCGCTGTCGCTGCACTCACGATTCCGTTCGTGCAAAGCACTCCGTTGGTCACATCCAAAGAATCGGCGATCGCTCAGGTGCGTGAGGCTGCTGCACACATCTCAGACGAGTTAGCGCTTGGTGACTATTCGTGAAGTGCTCTGGGCTCTGGGCTCTGGGCAGAGCGTGTACTGTCCGTCCAATGACATCGAACGCGAGCTCATCCGGTAGCCAATGAGTGAGAAAGGTTAGAAACAGGTTGCTTGACTCTGGCCAGCGCCCAGAGCCCAGCAGCCCTCACAAGAGGGGAAAGCATGTCCATCGCCGCAGAGGCATCGTTCGACCGCTCTCGCTATCGTGCCGCGACGGTTCTCATCGTGGGTCTGTTCCTGATGTGGGGCATCGCGAACAGCTTGAATGATGTGCTCGTCGCGCAGTTTCGAAAGGCGTTTCGGCTCGGCGACTTCGAATCAGGCCTGGTCCAATCTGCGTTCTACTTCGGCTATTTCGTCTTTGCGATTCCCGCCTCGCTCTTCATGCGGCGCTACGGTTATCGCGCAGCAGTCATTCTCGGTCTGCTGCTCTATGCGACTGGAGCGTTGCTGTTCTATCCCGCAGCCGAGATGCTTCAGTACGGCTACTTCTTGGGTGCTCTGTTCGTGATCGCAAGCGGACTTGCGTTCCTCGAAACCTCGGCGAATCCGCTGATGACCGTGATGGGACCTCCAGAGGATGCGGATCGACGCCTGAACTTCGCACAGTCGTTCAATCCACTCGGGACGATTACCGGAGTTGTACTCGGCAGCCAACTCATCTTCTCGGACGTCCAACTCACTCCCGAACACATCGGAGCGCTGTCGCAATCCGAGCTGAGCGCGCTGTACGAAGCGGAAGCGCGCGCGGTCCAGCTACCCTATCTCGCGCTGGGCCTGTTCGTGCTGCTATGGGCTGGGCTTGTGTCCCTCGTGAAGTTCCCGAATGTCGATGAGCAGACGAGCGAGGTGGCGCAGAGATATTCGGTCGGCGAAAGCTTTAGGGCGCTGCGTGCGCACAAGCGATTTTGGTTCGGCGTCGTCGCCCAGTTCTTCTACGTCGGCGCGCAGGTGGGAATCTGGAGTTATCTCATTCGCTACACGCAATACAACCTGCCCGGCACGTTGGAGAAGGAAGCTTCGGGGTTCCTGACTGCTTCACTGATTCTCTTCATGCTCGGACGATTCAGCGGCACAGCCCTCATGCGCCGTTTCTCTGCTGCGGGTTTGATGGCGATCTTCGCCGGCGCCGCCGCCGCTTTGACTTGCGTCGCGGCCATGTTCGGCGGCCCGGTGGGGCTCGGCGCGCTCGTCACGGTGAGCTTCTTCATGTCGATCATGTTCCCCTCGATCTTTTCTTTGAGTCTGCGCGATCTCGGCGCTCTCACGAAGAGCGGCTCTTCGTTTCTCGTCATGGCGATCGTTGGCGGGGCATTGCTGACTGCCGCGATGGGCCGAGTCTCCGATGCGACATCCATCAACACCGCCCTCCTCGTGCCTGCCGTGTGCTTTTGCTTTGTCCTCGCTTTCGCAGTCTTCATGTGGAGGACGGAGCAGCCGCACGGAACACGCGATTAGCGGGTGCACACCGTGCGGGAGTAGCTTTTTATTGCTATTCTTCCTTTTCAAATATGAATCCCGCAGCTGCATCCGGCATTCGCGCTTCGTCCCGACTTCGCAGTTTGGGCCGCACCGGCCTTGCGATAACGCCCATTGGATTAGGGGGTGGCGGACTGGGGAATCTCTACCGCGACATTTCGGACGAACAAGCCATCGATATCGTCCGCACCGGCCTCGATGCGGGTTTCGGGCTCATCGACACTGCCCCCTTCTACGGATTCGGCCTCAGCGAACGGCGCATCGGCGCGGCCCTGCGCGGACGGGCGCGACCGATCCTGTCGACGAAAGTCGGACGCATCCTCAAGCCTACGCGCGATGTAAGCGTTCCACGCCATAGTTTCTACTCGAGAGAACCCTTCGAGCCGCACTACGACTATTCCTACGACGGCATCCTGCGCTCGCATGAGAGTAGTTTGGGCCGTTTGGGCGTTGATCGAGTGGACATATTGTTGTGCCACGACTTGGGTACTTTCGCTCATGGAGCCGAAAGCGAGCACTACCTTGCTCAGTTCCTGCAGGGCGGCTATCGAGCGATGGTGGAGCTGCGCGAGCAGAAGGTCGTCGGTGCCATCGGCCTCGGCGTGAACGAATGCGAAGTCTGTGAGCGCCTGCTGCCGGAATGCGATTTCGATTGTCTCTTGCTCGCTGGGCGCTACACGTTGCTCGAGCAACCGGCGCTTGAACGGCTCATTCCGCAGTGCGAAGCACGAGATGTGTCACTGATCATCGGGGGTCCCTTCAACTCTGGCATCTTGGCGAGCGCTGAAGGTCATCAACATGCGCACTACAACTATCAGACGGCGCCGCGCTCGGTCGTCGAGCGAGTGCAGCGCATAGGCGAGATCTGTCGTGCGTTCTCGACGCCCGTGGGTGCAGCCGCGCTGCAGTTCGTGCTGGCACATCCTCGCGTCGCTTCCGTCATTCCGGGTTGCTCCAGCGTCGATGAAGTGCGCAAGACGCACGCCTGGATGACGCATCCAATCCCGACGGAGCTATGGCAGGCCTTGCGTGCTGCGGATCTGCTCGCATCTGCAGCGCCGACGCCATCATGAACGCCTCCACGCAAAGCGACTCGATGATAGACAGCCACCAGCATTTTTGGCGCTTGAGTCGCGGCGATTACGGCTGGCTGGGGCGAGATCTCACTACGCTTTATCGCGACTTCGAGCCCGCACATCTGCTGCCGCATCTCCAGCAATGCGGGATCCGCGAGACGATTGCGGTTCAAGCCGCCCCCACGGTCGAGGAAACAAGATTCCTCCTGAGGCTCGCGCAGGAAAACGATTTCATCGCGAGTGTAGTCGGCTGGATCGACTTCGAAGCACCGGATTGCGAAGGCGTGTTGCTCGGACTATGTGAACAGGAGAAGTTCGTCGGCGTGCGGCCGATGCTGCAGGACATCGCGGATCCCGAATGGGTGATGCGCCCGGCGCTTGCGCCAGCATTCGAAGCGCTGATGGAAGCGGGCCTGACATTCGATGCGCTCGTGCGACCGCATCATCTGAGCGTTCTGCTGCGGCTTGCGGAGCGATATCCGGGCTTGTCGATGGTTCTCGATCACGCGGCCAAGCCGAATATCGCGACGAAGAGCTTCGACGCATGGTCGAAGGATGTGCGCACCCTAGCGCGCGAGACCGAGATGGTTTGCAAGCTCTCGGGACTCGTCACGGAAGCGGGCGTCGCCGATTACGACTCGCTCGCTCCTTACGTGGAACATGTGCTCGAGTGTTTCGGACCCGCGCGAGTGATGTGGGGCAGCGATTGGCCTGTCTGCAAACTCGTTTGCGAGTACGGCGTGTGGTTCGAGCTCAGTCAGCGATTGCTGGCGTCCCTCTCCGCCGAGGAGCAAGCGTGCATCTACGGCGATGTGGCACGTCGGATCTATGGCCTTCCGCACAGTCATGCCAACTGACATGCGGCTCAGGACCTCGCTTTCGCCGCTGCTGCTCCTGCATCCTGACGACAATGTGTTCGTCACGCGCCGCGCAATCGCGAAAGACGAGCAGATCATGATCGAACGCGATGGAATCACGATGACCGAACCCGTCCCGCTCGGACACAAGATCGCTCGATACGCGCTCGCCGCCGGCACTCCAGTGTTGAAATACGGCGCGCGCATCGGTTCTGCGACGCGAGCCGTCGCTCCAGGTGAGCATGTTCATCTCCACAACATGAAGAGCGACTATATTCCCTCGCACACGCGCCAGTCGCTCGATCGGAGCTCATAGGACATCGTGCGCGGCTATTTACGTCAGGATGGTCGCAAAGGTATTCGCAACGTCATTGCCGTTGCGTATTTGGTGGAGTGTGCGCATCACGTTGCTCGGTTGATCGTCACGAAAAGCAACCTCCCTGACGTGCATCTCATCGGCTTCCCGGGTTGCTATCCCAATCAGTATGCGCTGCGCATGATGCAGCAGTTGTGCACTCACCCGAACGTCGGCGGCGTGCTGCTGCTCTCGCTCGGATGCGAAGGGTTCAACCGCGAAGGACTCTATCGCGCGATTCAGACCTCCGGTCGGCCTGTCGAGCTGCTGGTCATCCAGCAAGAAGGAGGGACGCTCAAGAGCCTTCGAGCGGGACTCGAGGCGGTGCGGCGGTTACGAGCGGCTGCAGAGGCAAGACCGGTTCCGATGTTGCTGGATGAGCTCGTCGTGGGGACGGTCTGCGGCGGCTCCGATGGAACGAGCGGTTTGACTGCGAATCCTGCGGTGGGACGCTGCTTCGACAAGCTCGTCGCAGCGAATGCAGCATGCATCTTCGAGGAAACGGGCGAGCTCATCGGCTGCGAACGGATCATGGCCGAGCGCGCGATCACATCCGAGCTCGGTGCCGAGATCGAAGCGAGCGTCGACAAAGCCGCGAATTACTATCGAATCATGGGCTACGGGAGCTTCGCTCCGGGCAATGCCGAAGGCGGCCTCACGACGCAAGAAGAGAAATCGATGGGCGCGTATTCCAAGTCTGGCTCATCGAAGATCAGCGGCTTGCTCAAGCCGGGCGATGTGCCACCCTCGGGTGGGCTGTACCTCCTCGACGTCGTTCCGGATGGAGAGCCGAGATTCGGCTTTCCCAACATCTCGGACAACGCCGAGATCGTCGAGCTCATCGCGTGCGGCGCGCACCTCGTTCTGTTTACGACCGGTCGGGGGTCCGTCGTAGGTTCTGCGATCTCGCCGGTCATCAAGGTGTGCGCGAATCCTGAGACCTACCGCCGCATGGAGGACGACATGGACATCGACGCCGGGCGCATTCTCGAAGGTGAAGCAACGCTCGATGAGGTGGGCGATGAGATCTTCAAAGCCGTAGTAGACGTTGCGAACGGTTTGTCTTCGAAGTCCGAGGCGCTCGGCCATCAAGAGTTCATCCTCACGTACAAGCAGTTCGAGCCGATTGGACCCGCTTGCCTTCCAGTCGCGCGAACGACTCCTTGACGTGAAGAGCCTTTAAATCCTATGACACGCCTCGCCAACAAGATCGCGGTGATCACGGGCGCCGGCCAAGGGATCGGACGGGCGAGTGCCGAGCTATTTGCGCGAGAGGGCGCTCGAACGATCGCCGTCGATCTCAATGTCGATGCGCTCGCAACCTTGTCAGCATGCGAGACGCGTGCACTAGATGTCAGCGATACCGCAGCCGTGCAGGCGCTCGCGCAGCAGATCGGCCGGATCGATGTGCTTTTTAACTGCGTAGGACACGTGCACAGCGGCACCCTACTCGACTGCAGCGAACAGGATTGGCGCAGTGGCTTCGCGATCAACGTCGATTCGATGTTTCGGATGATCCGAGCATTTCTTCCCGCCATGCTGGAAGGCGGCGGAGGTTCGATCATCAACATGTCGTCGGTGGCCAGCTCGATCACCGGAGTCGCCAATCGATGCATCTATGGCGCGACCAAGGCTGCAGTCATCGGACTCACGAAATCGATTGCGGTCGACTTCGTCTCCCAAGGGATTCGATGCAATGCCATCTGCCCGGGGACAGTGGACACCCCGTCGCTCGATGCGAGACTTCGCGCCACGGGCGACTATGCGGCAGCGAAAGCCGCATTCGTCGCGCGCCAGCCAATGGGCAGACTTGGCAAGGCAGGAGAGATCGCTGAGCTCGCTCTCTATCTCGCCTCCGATGCGGCCGCGTTCACGACGGGGCAGATACATGTGATCGACGGCGGCTGGACCATGTGAGCCAGAAGTGGTTAGTGGTTAGTGGTTAGGAAGAACTTCGGAGAAGACGTTGAAGTTACTCAGATACGGATCACCAGGCAGCGAAAGGCCGGGAATGTTGGATCAGGAAGGAAGGATTCGCGATCTCTCCGGCGCGATCGCGGATATATCTGGAGATGTGCTCGATCCCGTCCGCCTACGGCGACTTGCAGAGCTCGACATCGCGTCGCTTCCCACGGTCGACGGGAACGTGCGTTTGGGCCCATGTGTCGCGGGCGTGGGTAAGTTCGTCTGCATCGGCCTCAACTATGCCGATCATGCGGCGGAAACGAACGCTCCAATCCCCGCCGAGCCGATCATCTTCATGAAGGCAACGAGCGCCATCTGCGGGCCCAACGACGATGTCATACGGCCGCGCGATTCGACGAAGCTCGATTGGGAAGTCGAGCTCGGCATCGTGATCGGCAAGACCGCGCGTTACGTCGAAGAATCGCGTGCGCTCGAGCATGTCGCGGGTTACTGCGTCATCAACGATATCTCCGAGCGCGAGTTCCAACTCGAGCGCGGCGGCACCTGGGATAAGGGTAAGGGCTGCGATACGTTCGGACCGCTCGGTCCGTGGCTCGTCACTCCTGACGAAGCGGGAGATGTCACGAATCTCTCGATGTGGTTGTCCGTGAACGGCAAGCGTTACCAGAACGGCTCTACGCGCACCATGATCTTCAAACCGGCTTATCTCATCAGCTACTTGAGCAGGTTCATGAGCTTGCATCCCGGCGATGTTATCTCGACAGGTACCCCGCCCGGCGTAGGGCTCGGCCAGAAGCCGCCGACCTACTTGTCGGTGGACGATGTAATGGAGCTCGGCATCGAGAACCTCGGCGCTCAGCGACAACGTGTCGTCGCGGAACGAACGAACCTTTAGCGCGGCTTACTTTCGATATCTCCGTTGCAGAGTCAGCAGTTTGCGCTGAACTTAATCCTGAAAGTGTGAACAGCGCCGCCGCGATTGCACCTCTGGCGAGGAAAGCTTCCCGGGCCGTACGCCTGTGGCGTTCCCGCTGAAAGTCATTGCCGGTAAACCCGGCTCCCGCTGAAGGCGCGCGGCAACGAACGAGGATCAGACCGACGATGACCGACAGCGCCGCCGCGGAGAGACCCGAGGAGGAGCAGCAGCAATCTGCTGCCGCCTCGCGTCTGCTCGTGCTGTGCATCGCGGCCGCCGTCCTGTACGGGGTTGCGGTCTTCGTCGCATTCCCTTCGCTGGGCGCAACCGGACAACATGTCCTGGTGGTTGCCCTACTCCTGCTTCCTGCCCTCGCCAGCGTATGGAAAGGCAAGGGCCCATCTCAGGCTACGGCCGCCTCGCAATCACCCGCTCGCGTCGAATCGACGAGCGCCGCGGAGATCGACCACGAGCGTCACATGCTCCGCACGCTCATCGATAGTCTTCCCGATCTCATCTACGCGAAAGACATCAACTGCAAATTCCTCCTCGCGAACGATGCATGCTGCAACGTGATGGGCACCAATCGTATCGATGTTGTCGGGAAGGACGACTTTGCCTTCTTTCCAAAGGAACTGGCAGACGGCTTCTACGAAGATGAACAAAAGGTAATGCGCTCAGGCGAAGCGCTGCTCAACCGCGAAGAGGCGGTCGTATATCACGACGGGCGACGCTCTTACGTGCTTACGACCAAGGTGCCGCTGCGCGACGCGTCCGGCCGCGTGATCGGCATCATGGGCATCGGACGAGACATCACGGCCCGTGTGGAAGCAGAGAATCAGTTGAAGGCGGCGCGCGAAGTTGCCGAGTCCGCGAACCGCGCCAAGAGCGAATTCCTGGCGAACATGAGTCACGAGATCCGCACGCCAATGAACGGCGTGATCGGCATGAGCGAGCTCATGTTGGACACGCAGCTCGAGCCCGTGCAACGCGACTACGCGGAGACGATTCGAGACTGCGGCCGCGCGTTGCTCACTGTCATCAACGACATTCTGGATTTCTCCAAGATCGAAGCGGGCAAGCTCGAGCTCGAGCAAATCGATATGGACTTGAGAGATGCAGTCCGGGATGTCGCTCGCGTGCTTGCCGTCCAAGCGCACGCCAAGGGGCTCGAGCTCACGATGGACATCGATCCGCAGATCCCCGAGATGGTGCGCGGCGATCCGGGAAGACTGCGCCAGGTGTTGCTCAACTTGGGCGGTAATGCCGTCAAGTTCACCGCCAAAGGAGAGGTCTCGCTCGAGATTCGCGTAGTCGAAGCAAGCGAGAACGGCGTCCTCGTCAGGTGCGAAGTGCGCGACACCGGCGTGGGCATTCCTGCCGATCGTATCGGCGCCCTGTTCCAACCGTTCATGCAAGTCGACGCATCGACGACGCGCCGCTTCGGCGGTACGGGCTTAGGCCTTTCGATCGTACGCAAGCTCGTCGAGCTCATGGATGGCGAAGTGGGCGTGGATAGCGTCGAGAATGCAGGGTCGCGATTCTGGTTCACGGCGCGCTTCGCGCCTGCGAGCTCGACCGGTCCGAAGTATCATCGAGTCGCGCCTTCGGAGCTCAAAGGCCGACGTGTGCTGGTCGTCGATGACAACGCGACCAATCGCAAGCTGCTCGCCATTCAACTCGAGCAATGCGGCATGCGTCCGGTGCTCTCGAGCTCGGCGGCCGAGGCAATCGCGTGCATGCGCAAGGCCTGCGATGAGGGCGAGCCATTCGAGATCGCCCTGCTCGACCACGACATGCCTGACTGCAACGGCGCGGAGCTCGGTCGTCGCGTGAACTCCGATGAGAGCTTGAAGCTCACGCGTCTCGTGCTGCTGACATCTTCGGGCTTACGAGGCGATGCATTGCGCTTCGCGCAGATCGGCTTCGCAGGTTATCTGCTCAAGCCGGTCGCGGAGAGCGACCTCATCGACTGCCTGCTCGTCGTGCTCGGCGGCGAAGCGAAAGATTGGCACTCGCAAACGCAGCCGATCGTCACACGTCACGAGCTGCGCGTTCTGCGCAGCCGCACGGGGCGTAAGCGGCTGCTGCTGGCCGAAGACGTCCTCGTCAATCAGAAGGTCGCGTGTCGCGCGCTGGAAAAGCTCGGCTACGAAGTGGATGTCGTGAGCAACGGTCGCGAGGCGATCGAGGCGTGGGAGACGGATAAGTACGATCTGATTCTGATGGATTGCCAGATGCCGGAGATGGACGGGTACGAAGCCACGCGCGAGATCCGCCGGCGCGAAGGCGTCGACAAGCACATCCCAATCGTCGCGCTCACGGCCCATGCGATGAAAGGTGCCGATGAGGAATGCCGCGCAGCCGGTATGGACGACCATCTCACCAAACCGATCGACCGCGAGGTGATGGATCGGTGTTTGAGAAGGCACTTGAACAGATAGAAGTGACGCAGCCACGGGGTGACGAAGTCAGGGGGACCAGACACAGTCAAACCTGAGCCGCTGATTCTGACTTCGTCACTTCGTCACCCCGTCACTGCGTCACTCCTGTGCTCGCCTCGTTCGCGCCAGCACCGCTTGCACCATCGCATCGCAGCGCTCGCCCAGGTAATCGTAAGCTCTCGGCAGCGAGCCATCCATCTGCTCGGTGATGTGCGAACGCAGCAGCGAGCGAGCGCGATAATCGCGCGTCTTCACGGTCGCTGCGGGAATCTCTAAGTACGCAGCAGTCTCCTCGACCGACAGTCCCTCCACCTCTCGCAGCACGAACACCGTGCGGAACTGAACGGGCAGCTTGGAGATGGCAATCTCTAGGACTCGCTTCATATCGTCTCGCTCCGCGGCAACTTCTGGACTCCACTCGATGTCATCGGCACGGGCCGTCCCTGCAATGACATTCTCGCGCTCGGGGCGTAGATCGGACTCGAGCGTGATGTGCCGCGTGCGACTACCCTTGTGTCTAAGGCGATCGATCGCTTCGTTGCGGACGATGCGAGCGAGCCAGGCGCCGAGATCGCCTTCTCCTGAATACGTCGACAAGCGATAGAACGCTCGCACGTAACTCTCCTGGAGAATGTCCTCTGCCTCGCTCGGCTCTCCTGCGATACTCACTGCAACCCGAAACAAGCGTTGGTTGTAACGCCTCATGATCCGATCGAACGCCCGTTCGTCTCCAGCCGCAGCGAGTCGCGCGAGCTCGACCTCATTCTCGATGAATTGCTCGGGCGCGCCACTTGCCAGATTCGTGCTGGTCGGTTCCATGACTAGAATTGCTCCGGGAACTGCTTGGCGAGCGCACCTGCTAAAGCGTCTGAGATCGCATAGATATGCGTCTTGATCTCGTCCCATGTGCGCGCCTCACCCTGCCAGTCCGCCTTTGCGATCTGTTGGTTCTGCTTGACGTGGTGTCCACCATGGGCGAGCAACATGGAGCTCAGCGTGTTCTTTGGCAGATGAGGGTTCGCGGCGCTCAAGAACCCAGCGATCTCGTTCGCGTTGGCGACGAGTCGCTCGAACGCCTTCTTGGCTTCAGCCGTGTTACCCGCGGTCGTTGCGCCGGCGTGATCCTTGATCGCGGTGTAGTGGCCTGCAAGCAAATCGAAGAGCTGCTGGGAGGCGGGCTTCCCATAGAACGGCTCAATCGCAGCCGCAATGCTTCGAGCATTCTCCACCGCGCGCCCCTCCGCCACCTTCGCCAGAGCGGCGTCTTTGTCCGCCACGGCTCGCACGACCTCGCGTACAGAGAAGATATGCCCGAGCCACAGGTCACGCAATGCTTCGCGCGTCGTGGCAAGCTCTTGTGTTGCAGCACTGGAGTGCGGCGCGGTGGGTGCGTGCTCCGCGGCAGAGGCGATTTCAGATAATCCAACCGTCGCTAACAGCGCGATCGCGATCGTCGATACCAGATGCATGATGAACCGCTCCTTTGAGATCAGGTGCGGCTCAAGACGGAAGTCGGACGTGTGAGGTTCCCGCAACGTTAAGTGACGCCGTGACGAGGTGACGGGGTGACGAAGTCAGAAGGCTCGCGAGAGTCTCTGCGCCTGGGAAGGGTCGGCCAGCGCTGATGACCTGCATGCTTCTGACCCCGTCACTTCGTCACTCCGTCACCTAGTTACTTGAGCATCAGAAGAACCCATGGAGCTGCACGAAGTAGATCCTGCGATTCTGAAAATCATTCTGCGGAATGCCATCGTAGATGCGTGCGCCAGCGCGGAGCTGTAGGAACTGGATCGGGAAGTATTCCCAGACCAGGCTATAGCGGTTCTGTTCATCCTCGTCCACGTCATCGTCCGGATCGAAGTACTCCGCTGTGAGCTTGAGATTGTGGCCGTTCTTGTACATCCAGTTCGCTTCCAGCAAGCCTGCCCACAGTTTGCGGCGTGTGGGGAAGCTGTCGTCACTGATGTAATCGGCCTCGGCGAGCCACGCGATTGGGCCGGTTTTGAGCCCTGCAAATAGGCCTTGCATCGAGCGCTCTCCGGCGTCCGCATCGTTGTAGTTCGCGCTGACGCCGAGCCGCCAGATCGAACGAATGTGCTCGGCGCGAAAGCTCACCTGTTTGCCCTCATCGGTTTCCGATCCGCCCCCGCTTCCATTCGTCACCGCGAGCTGTGAAGACCACGTGTTCGTCTCCAGTCCAACTTCGACGCCCTTGTCCGGTGTGGCGAACCCAATGCCTGAGGCTTGGCGGATAAACGCGTTGTCATCTTCGATGCGCCAACCGAACGGCAGATACATCTGACCCGCTTTCACATACCAACGTTGATCGGGCGTCGAGATCCGCGCGTAGGCTTCCAAGTTCACGCTGCCGCCGGGTGCGATACGTTCATCGACATACAACAGTAAGCGATCCGGCACGATCGTCACTGCACCGTACACTCGCATCTCCTCCACATCGAATTCCGACTGCGCCTCCTCGTTCGGCACATCCACGTGCGTTCCATTCGCACGCAAGTTGCCGCCCGCGCCGAGATACCGGTTGATCGTGCCCGTCCACATCTCGAGATCAGGCACTTCGATGCGACGCTCGGGCAACATCGTTTGCGCCCAGATGTTGCCGTAGCTGTTGCGCATTCCCCCGCCGGTCGGATTCACGTGGCAGGAGACACATTTCATTCCTTGTCGAACGGCGAAATAGGGTTCCGCACTCGCCTCTGATGATGCCCAGAGACTTGCGAGAAGGATTGCAGGCACCGGTAACGCGGTGACAATCGCCCTTCGTGCGCCCATCGGATCCAAACCACTCGATTGCGAAGCGTTCGCTCGCCTCATTTCGCAGCCTCCACGTCGAACCTGAGCACGAAGTCTCCCCCAGCGATGCCGTCGGAATCGCCGTCGATCGGCAACGCATTGAGGTCGGTGACTGCGAGGGGCGCACTGCCGCTGATTCGCAGCTCATAGGCATCTGGGTGCAACGTGCGACCCGTGTCGATGACGAGCACCGTCGGAGATAGTGAGCTCACTCCAATGCGATGCTTGACGCGAGCCTCGTTGCCCTCCGCAAAGCCTCCATCGCCACCGCTGCGCCATAGCTCGACGGTGCCTGCTTCGAGCACGGACATGTCGATCTGCGCATCGACAGCAACGACGATGGAAGTCAGATCGCTAGCAACAGTGTTCTGCATCGGCCAAGCGGCACGTATCGACGTAGGGACGACCGTTTGCGCGGGTGCCTGCGCGCCTTCGAGAATCCATTGGCGGATGATCGCGATCGTCTCTGCCGGCAGCGGCGGCCCGCCGAGCGGCATCCTCCCTCCAACTGCAGCCGTGCCTTCTAGTTTCTGTATGAGATAGCTCGAGTCGGGATCGCCAGGATCGACGCGCAGCAACGCGGGGACCTCCGTGCTGGGAGTGTTGACGAGTAACGCGTACGAGACACCTTCGTCCAGGCGCAATCCGAGCGGAGCCGCCGCCCCCGAATGACAGGTCGTGCAAATGGGCGTGAGCACGCTTGCCTGGATGAATGCGAAATCTGCAGTCGGTGCGCCACCCCCTCCACCTGTGCCTTCATCTACGGGTCGTCCATTCTCATCGAGTCCTTCCCCGTCTCCTGCACATCCCGCAAGCGTGATCCACGTAGCACACGCGGCGATCGTTCGAATCCGCATCGTCCTTCATCCTCGCGCCAAAGCCTTCGAGTAACGGCGGTATGTGACTGCGCAGCACGGATAGGTTCTCTCGAACGCATAGAACTTCTCGCAGTCATCGGTGGCACTCATTCATCGCAACAGGTCGATCCGACGCAGGGTCGATCTAGGCACCGGATCGCGCGCGCGAGACATGCGAAACGACATGAGGGGATCATGAAAACACTGGCAGAGATTTCGAGAACGATCGTCGCTGGATTCTTCGTGTCGATTGCTGTTGCTGCATGCGGAGGTGGCGGAGGAGGCTCCGGATCGCCACCCGCAACCGCGAATCCACCGCCACCCGCGGCGCCAGCGTTGCCGACGGTGGCTCTGGCTGCGGCACCGAGCGCCACAGTCAATCGCACCGTACCGCTCTCGGCCTCCGTGACCGCACCCGCCGGCGTGACGATCACGATGGTCGAGTTCCTCGTCGACGGCACAGTCGTCGGCAGCGCGACAACATCCCCCTATAGCTTCAACTGGGATACTTCGGCCATCGCCGATGGCGATCATGCAGTCACTGCGCGCGCGACGGACAACACGGCGCGGACCGCGACGTCGGACGCAGTCACCTTCTCCGTGCTTAACAATCCCGTGATTCACGTCGAGCTCTCGAACGCGGAGGTGTTGCCCGCCATCGAGTCAGAAGCAACCGGCGCGGGAGATCTCACCTTCAACTTGGTCACTGGCGCTGTCACCGGCGGTGTGACGATCCAAGGATTGACGGCGACGCTGGCGCATATTCATCGCGGCTTCGCGGGCGCCAATGGTCCCGTCGTCGTGGATTTCGTCCAGGATGCCGCAGATCCCACGCGCTGGAATGCGATCGCGGGTGGCATGCTGAGCACCGATGACATAGGCAACCTGCTCGGGGGTGCCTTGTACGTAAACGTGCATTCCGCTGCACATCCGGCAGGAGAGATTCGCGGCCAGATCAAGCCGGCGAACGTGACCGTCGCATTCAGCACAATGAGCAACGACCAAGTCGTTCCTGCTGCTCCCGACGCAGCAAGCGGCACGGTCGTCGCAACGATTGATGCAAACGCCAGTACTGCGACGATTCACGCCTTGACGAGCGCGATCGTCGAACCGACCGAAGCGCATCTGCATCGCGGCGCTGCGGGCGAGAATGCGCAGGCTCCGATCTTCGCGCTGACTCAAGCGCCCAACGATCCGAATCACTGGACAGCGGAGCGTCAAACGATCACTACTGAACAGCGTGCGGATTTCGAGGCGAATCTCTGGTATGTCGATGTGCACACAACGGGCGCCCCGGGTGGTGCCGTGCGCGGGCAGGTCCTGGCAGCTCCTCCAGCGCCGCCTCCGCCACCTCCTCCACCTCCGACTGGCGCGACACTGTCGCAACTCCAAACAACGATCTTTGGACCGATGTGCTCAGGGTGTCACAACGGTAGCGGCGGCCCATTGCCAGGCGCGATGAACCTTTCGAACACGGCCGCGAGTTTCGCCGCGTTGGTCGGCGTGCCAAGCCTCGAGCAGCCCGCTCTGCAGCGCGTCGCACCGAACGACTCGGCGAACAGCTATCTCGTTCACAAGCTGGAGGGCGCATCCACGATCACGGGCTCGCGCATGCCATTGGGAGGCCCGTTCCTCGATCAAGCAACGATTGATCAAGTGCGATCGTGGATCGATGCGGGAGCGCAGAACAACTGAGGTCAAGTGACAGAGTGACGAGGTGACATGGTGACGAAGTCGGAAACTCGAGTGCCTCCTCTGACTTCGTCACCTCGTCACTCCGTCACCTCGTCACTTAGGAGTTCAGCTTCCCCAGCGCCGTCTCCAATGCTCGCTGCAGTTTCTCCGTCGCACCGTCGATCGCGAGGGCAAGCGTTTCCGCCTGATGGGTCACTGCGATCGGTTGGATGCCGGCAACGCGCGCCTCGAGCATGCAGCGTTTGTCCTTATCCCCGCCTTTGTCGCTATTCTCATCGCTCAGATGCACCTCGATGCGCGTGATTCGATCGCTCAGATGCGACACCGCATCCTCCACCATCGTTTGCACTCGTTCCTGTAGATTCTCGCCGCCCTGGATATGGCGATCGGTATTTACCTGTATTTGCATCAGCGACTCCGGTTCAGAATTCACATAAAGACAACCAAACGACCCGCGTCGAACGCGGCACCCATCCTTGAGAGAATCCCGCGTCCTCTCGTCAGGTTCCCTCGCAGATTCTCGGTGTGCATCTGCTGCCTAGCAGCACGTTCGTCCCCTTTCCCATACGCTAACACCACGACTGTCTCCGCAGCGGCGGACATGATTAGCTGCCGTCGGGCGCGCTCGCTGATCTCCCCGACCAAATGAACCACGCCTTGGCGGAATCCAATCTGGCAATCCCCGCAACCCATCGATGGTCGGTATCGCTGGCTTGGCTACTCGGTCTAGCCGCCTATGCAGTCGTCATCTACAGCGGTCTCGTCGAAGGGCAAGCCGCCGCGTGGGTTACTAACCTCGCGTGGACGGTGAGTGTCTCCTTCACGACGATCGGCTGCTTTCAGGCCAGCCGAATCGTCGACGGCTACCTCCGGCGGGCTTGGCTGCTGTTCGGTGCCGCTTACACCTCTTGGCTCTTCGGACAACTCATCTGGGATTGGAACGAGCTCATACGTGAGGAACCTGTTCCATTTCCGAGCCTCTCGGATCTGTTCTTCACCGGCTTCGGAATGATTTCGATCGTTGCGCTGTGCGCGCTGCGTGAACCGAGCTCCGTGCGTCCGCTCACCGCGAGAAATTTCGGCAGTCTGGGACTCATCGCTTGCACCGTTGCGGTCGCCCTCGTCACGGCTCTTCTCGAGCCGATCGCTCAGACCGCGCATTCGAACATCTATGTCACCATCGCTCTCATCGAGGCGCTCGCGATCGTCTTCGCGTTCTTGCTCTCCCTCTATTTCCTGTGGGCGCATCGGTGGGGTCTCGAAACCGCACCGCTGATTCTCATCGTCCTGAGCTACGCCGTGCACGCGGCTGTCGCGCTGCTCTACATTCACGCGCTCATCGTAAGCAATTTCGGCGCGAGCCATCATCTGAACATCCTGTGGATCGTCTCGTTCGGCCTCATGCATCTTGCGAGTCAAGCACAACGGCAAATCGCCTCTGGCACAGCGCTCGTCTCGACTAAAGTGCTGCTTGCGCGCGAGCGGCGCATCGAATCGCTGCTTCCGGGCCTGCTGCTGCTGGCACTCGTGAGCGCGGCAATCGGCTTTCGAGAACATCTGACGTCTCGCGTGCTCGCAATCGACGCCGGGCTGATCGTCTTGTTCGCGCTCATCATGCTCGTGCGCGAAAGTTGGATCTATGCGCGCGAACGCAAGCTGAAGTCGCGCTTGGATCAATCCCACCTCGAGCTGAATCGGGCGAAGCTCGATCTCGATGCCACGCTCGCGGAGCTGCGAGATCTGGAGCGGCTCCTACAGCTCGCTGCGACTGCGGGTAATGTCGGGCTCTTCGAGATCGACCTGCGCACGAATGCGGTCCACTTCTCCCCAGAATGGAAGCGACAGCTCGGATACGCCGAGTACGAGATTAGGGATGATCTCGCAGAGTGGCACAGCCGCATCCATCCCGATGATGAGCGGCGGGCCCTCCAGTGGTTCGATGAGTTCGTGCGCACCCCTAATCGCGATCAGCAGCTCGAGACGCGCCTGAAGCATCGCGACGGACGTTACCGCTGGATCCTGACCCAAGGCACGGTTTCGTTCGACGACGCCGGCGAGCCCGTGACGTTCGTCGGATCGCATGTCGATATCACTCGCATCAAGGAAACGGAGGCAGCGCTTCGCGAAAGCGAAGCTCGCTATCGCGAGCTCGCAGCCCAACTCGAAAATCGTGTGATCGAACGCACGGCTCAGCTTCAAGACGCCTACAGCGAGCTCGAGAGTTTTGCCTATGCGGTCTCGCACGATCTGAAAGCGCCGCTGCGCGCGATAGACGGCTTCAGCCACCTGCTCGTCGAGAGCGCGCAGGACAAGATGAATGCCAGCGAACGCGAGCACTTGGACCGGGTTCGCAACGGCGCACTTCGAATGGCCGCATTGATCGACGGCTTGCTCGCTTACTCGCGCGTCGAGCGCCGCGAGCTGCACACGCGTGAGGTCGATCTGCGCGAGCTTCTCGACGAGGTGATCCATGAAGTCGGGGAATCGATGCGCGGCCGACCGCTCCAGATCGAATGCGAAGCACCCAGCGTCAAGCTGCGGATCGATCGTGAAGCGCTGCTGATCGTGCTGCGAAACCTATTCGACAACGCCGTGAAATTCACGCGCAACGTTCCGAATCCGCGCATCGAAGTGCAAGTCAAGATCGGACCTGAGCGGCTCAGACTGCACGTGCGGGACAACGGGATCGGCTTCGATCAGGCTTATCACGACCAGCTCTTCAGCATTTTCCAGCGATTGAACACGAGCGGCGAGTACGAGGGCACCGGCATCGGCCTTGCGCTCGCACGCAAGGCCGTGCAGCGCATGAACGGACGCCTCTGGGCCGAAAGTGTTCTCGGTCAAGGCGCGACATTCTACGTCGAGCTTCCGTATGCGCATGACACGGGCGGGCTCGAGGATCACAATGTGCGCTGACCCGGCCTTCTCACGAGGGTGCATGCGGGCCATGAGTTTCGATCGAGGTATCCGTCCAATCCATCGCTCACACGCGAGAGGAGTCCTCAATGCCGACGACGAAGAAGGCGAAGACCACACCAGCCGCAACGACGAAGAAGGCGGCGAAAACGAAGACGGCTAAGAAATCTAAGCCGGCAGCGAGCAAACCGGTCGACTGGTCGCACGCGATCGCGAAAGCCGCGGAGCAAAAACGCACACAAGCCACTTGGCCCGGTACGGGCGAATCGTGGAAGAAGAAGGTGCGAATCTAGCGATCGTTCAAACCGCCCGCGGTACACGTCCTCGAGAGAAGTCGATTGCGATTTCTCTCGCGGCGTTGTGTCCGGGCGCTCCGGTCACTCCACCGCCTGGATGCGTCCCGGAGCCGCACATATATAAACCAGCAAGCGGTGCTCGGTAGTTCGCATAGCCCAGCATGGGGCGAGCCGAGAAGATCTGATCGAGGCTCAGGGCGCCGTGGAAGATATCCCCGCCGATCAAACCGAATGTCCTCTCGAGATCCAACGGGCTCATGATCTGCCTGCCGAGCACCGCGGCCTTGAAGTTCGGAGCGTAGCGAGTCACCGTCTCGATCATGAGATCGGCAACGCGATCGCGATGAGTGTCCCACGATTCTCCATTCGGCAGCACCGGCGCCACGTGCTGACAGAATAGACTCGCCACGTGCTGCCCCCGTGGCGCGAGCGACTCATCTAGAGTTGAGGGAATCAACACTTCGACGATCGGCTCCTGCGACCAACCACTCGTTCGTGCGTCGAAGTACGCGCGTTCCATGTAGCGTAGCGTGGGTGCGATGATGATGCCCGCCGTGTGGTGCGACGCGCGTTGCTTACCAGGCAAGCAGGAAAAATCCGGCAGCTCCGCCAAGGCCACATTCATCCGGAACGTGCCCGAGCCGCAACGCCACGCGCGCATGTGCTCGGTGAAGTCACGGGGCAGTGCCGCTGCATCGATGAGCTTAAGAAACAGCAGCTTCGGGTTCAGATTGGAAACGACTGCGCGCGCACGAAACGCTTCGCCCCCGACAGTCACCGCGCCCACCGCTCTGCCCTTCTCCACGGTGATCTCGCGAACCTCAGAGCTCAAGCGAATATCGACGCCACGCGACCTTGCCGCGCACGCCATTGCTTGTGTGATTGCGCCCATGCCGCCGATCGCATGTCCCCACGTATTCTTCTTGCCATTCACTTCGCCGAATGCATGGTGGAGCAACACGTATGCGGAGCCCGCCGCGTACGGGCTCGTGTAGCTGCCGACGACCCCGTCGAACCCGTACACCGCTTTGATCGGATCGCTCTCGAACCACTCATCTAGATAATCGCCCGCAGAGCTGGCAAACAATTTGAGTAGCTGCTGACGCATCGACAGATCGAGCCGGCTCAAGCGATGGCCAAGCTTGCCGGCTCGCACCAACTCGATGAGAGCGGCGCGCCAATCTCCGCCTACGACATTGGGTGGAGTTTCGAGCACGGCCGCGCGCAGCACGTCTGCGATCTGCTCAAGTTTGTCGGAGTACGCCTCCAGACGCTCAGCGTCTCGGCGTGAGAACTTCGCGACTTCCTCGTGCGTGCGACCGCCGCCGAGCGCGAGATAGCGACCATCTTGCGTCGGAAGAAAGTTCGACAGCTCGCGCTCCACGATGCGCAATCCGTGCCGTGCGAGCTCGAGATCGCGAATGACTGCCGGGTTCAAGAGCGACACCGTGTACGACGCCACGGAATTGCGAAACCCGGGATGAAACTCTTCCGTGACTGCGGCACCCCCCACCACGTGTCGGCGCTCGAGCACGATGACCTTTAGACCCGACGCAGCGAGATACGCCGCGCATGTCAACCCGTTGTGCCCGCCGCCAACGACGAGAACGTCGCAATTGTTCGCCATGTGATTCCATGCAGCCGAGAGCTTCGCATGATGCCATACAGCACAACGAGCAGCGCAACGGGTCTGCTGCGCAGATGCACAACGCACGCGGGTACTCGCGTTCACGGGAACCCCTTGCGCGCGACTTCCGTCAGGCATTCCACCTTTCGGATCCATCGGAGGAGGCTCTATGGCTACGCACCCCGCGCAACGTCCGATTCGGGCGATTGCACTGCGAGCACGCTGGTCGACTGTTGCTTTTACAACGGCTATCGGGTTGCTCGGTCTCATTGCTTACGTTCCGTCGACGCTGGCTACCGATCGCGGCGGACAAGCAGCGGCCGACCTGCGCACGGACATCGATGCACTGAAGGAGATTCGCAAGGGTCGTCAAGACTTTCGCTTCAATACCTTCGGAAGCGAGGAGTTCTGGGGCGGCACGCTGCGCCTGCACGAGTCGGTCGCAGGCAGTGCGAACGGAGGTGTAGGTGGGGGTCTCAGTCCAAAGGCTGCACTGTCGTTGGGGCTCAAAGTCGATGTCGAGGCCTTGCCGCAGAAGGTGCGTCGTGCCATTCAGAACGGGTCTATCGACCTGAACGACCCCGCTGTCACGCTCGAGTTGCTGCGGCTCGATGCCGTCGTCGGAATCACGGGCTTCTTCGATAAATCGCGACGGCTCGAGTCGATCGGTATTCAATGCGCGGTGTGCCACTCGATCGTGGACGATTCGTTGGCCCCGGGGATCGGTAGGCGTCTCGACGGTTGGGCGAATCGAGATCTGGACATCGGGCGAATCATCTCGCTCGCACCGCGTCTCGAGCCGATTGCTGCGTTGCTTGGCGTGGATGTCGCGACGGTACGCACTGTTCTCACGTCTTGGGGTCCAGGCAAATTCGACGCGGAGCTGTTGCTCGACGGCAAAGCTTTTCGCCCGGATGGCAAGTCCGCAGCCACGCTCATTCCACCGGCGTTCGGACTTGCGGGCGTGAACTTGCACACCTGGACCGGCTGGGGTGCGATCTCGCACTGGAATGCGCTCGTCGGCAATCTCGAGATGAACGGCAAGGGCACGTTCTACGATCCGCGACTCAACGATGCGGCGAAGTTCCCGATTGCAGCGGCGAACGGCTTCGGGAACGTCCGAGCGGAGGAGGATCTGGTCACACCCGCACTCCCCGCTTTGCATATCTATCAGTTGGCCTTGGACGCGCCACGTGCACCCAGAGGCTCCTATAACCAAGAAGCCGCCAAGCGGGGACGCGCTGTGTTCAATGACGAAGCGCGATGTGCGAGCTGCCACGTGCCCCCGCTCTTCACGGAGCCGGGTTGGAACATGCACACGCCTGAGGAAATCGGGATCGACGCCTTCCAGGCCGAGCGTTCTCCCGACGAGCATTATCGAACCGCACCGCTACGAGGTTTGTGGACGCACACCAAGGGCGGCTTCTATCACGACGGTCGTTTCGCGACGCTCGCGGCGGTCATCGAGCATTATGATGACGTGATGAATCTCGGGCTCAGCGCGCGGCAGAAGAGAGATTTGGAGCAGTACCTGAAGTCATTGTGAGCGCAAGTGAGGCGTGACGAGAAGGAGAAGCTCGCTCGTTACGCCTAGTGCCATCGGGCTGAAGACAAATCTCTGGTGGCGACGCGGCGACGCGGCGGTAAGAAGGAGCAACACTAACCCTGCACCCTTCGCGCCTGTCGCTGCGTCGTCGCACATCATCTCAACTTCGTGCGCCGCGTCGCCGCGAGATCAAATCCTGAGAAAGGATGGCACTGCGACAGACGTTTCTCCGCCAGTCCTTTATCGCGACAATTCTCCAGCCAGATTCTCTACACCCTCGTCTCTCCCCGGCCTAGACTGGGCGCCGCTGGAGTACCAATTACCAAGAGGGCATCATGAAAAAAAGCGTTGCCGCATTGTTGGCTGCGATGGTCGTCTCGGGGGCGCACGCGCAGTCGCAGGAGCTCGTGAAAAAATGGGAATCGGAAGCGACGCTGAAGGTTCCGGAGTCGGTGTACCTGGACGAGAAACGAGGCGTGCTGTACGTCTCGAACATCGACGGCGAACCCTGGGGCGATGACAAGAAGGGGTCGATCGGCAAGCTCGGCTTGGATGGGAAGGTCATCGCGGCCGAGTGGGTGAAAGGTCTCAGCGCCCCGAAAGGGATGGCGCTCGTCGGCAATCTGCTCTACGTCGGCGACATGAAAGAAGTCATCGTGATCGACGTAGACAAAGGCTCGATTGCAAAGCGGATCTCCGTACCTGGCGCCATGGGACTCAACGACGTGGCCGCCGATCCGAAAGGCACCATCTATGTGTCGGATTCTCAGGGTAAGAAGGTGTATTCGATCAGCGATGGCAAACCGAGCGTGCTTCTCGAGAACCTGAAAGGGCCCAATGGCTTGCTGCATCACCGCGGCGCGCTTCACGTGCTCGATGGCGATAGCGCTTATCGAGTCGGCAAAGATCGCTCGCTCAAGCGGATCACCGGCGGGATCGAAGGCGTGCTCGATGGCATCGAGCCTGTGAGCGAGAACGAGTTCCTCATCTCGACCTGGCAAGGGACGATGCACTTCGTGAAGGCCGATGGCACCAATGAGTTGCTACTCGACACGCGCGCCGAAAAGATCAACGCCGCGGATATCGGCTACGATCCTCGCAAGCGCATCGTTTATGTGCCGACGTTCTTCAAGAACAGCGTCGTTGCATATCAGCTCACCAAAAACTGACCGATCGCCCAGTTTCGAAGCATTCTGAAGACTTGAGAGCGAGCCCCTCTCGGGGGCTCGCTCAGCTCGCATACGTTCCGTGCTCGGCTGGTCGAGCGCGCGTGTACTCGCGCCCCATCCGCGGTGTAAATTCTTCACTGTCACAGGAGTCAGGGGCTGACAGCGGGATTTGATGCACCGCACCTGGGCGATCTGCGTGCGCTGAGTCGAACTTCCGTGTCGGAAGGCGGGCATTCTGGCTCGCTTCAGCATCTGCCGTATCGAGCCCGCTAGAAACCCCGGATATCCTCCCCGGCGTTTTTCTTCAGAAGTGGGGCGCCCTGCGCTCTGGAGTGAGCTTGATGCATCGATCCATCGTCGCGCTGCTGCTATGCATCGGGATGACCCATACGACGTGCGCTCAGGCGCAGGACACCGCTGCCGGTCTCGACGTCGTACGCGTTTATTGGGCCAAATCGTCCGAGACCGATCTCGTGACCGGTTTCGCCGGCGACTTCGACGGTTCCAAAGAATCGAACTACCTGATCGCCGCGAACTGGGGTCGGAAGTTCAGCGACACGCTCTTCGGCCTGCCTCTCCCCATGACCGCCAATGTGGGCCTTCAGTACTTCAACGAGCGCGGCCATCAAGATGACGCCTACGGCGTCACTGCATTCATCAAAGCGCACTACGATTGGCGCCTGCCTTGGACACAGAAGTACGTGCGGCTCGGCCTTGGCGAGGGGTTGAGCTACGTCACGCGCATTCCGCTCAGCGAGCAGCGCGACTTCGCAAAGAAAGGCGGCGCGGAGTCGGAGAAGCTCCTCAACTATCTCGAGTGGACAGTGGACCTACCGCTGCATCAGTTCGCTCCGATCGAAAATCTGATCCACGGCAGCATCGAAGAATTGAATCTGGGGTTCATCGTATTCCACCGCTCGTCGGTCTTTGGCCTCTTCGCCGAGAGTCGCGGCGGTGTGAACTTCATGGGGTTCGGGCTGGAGGCGCGCTTCTGAGCGTGCCAAGTGACGAAGTGACGAAGTGACGGAGTGAGGACGCCAGAAAAACAGACCGGCTCGATTCTGACTTCGTCACCTCGTCACTCCATCACTCCGCGGTGGCGGCGCGCTGACCCAAGAACTCCTCCTTCACCGCCTTCTCCAATAAATCGAACGGCAACAAGCCTTGGCCGACGATGAAGTCGTGGTAGGCGAGCGCATCGAACCCGTCGGGCTTGGCGAGCTCCGCTTGCGTGCGCAGGGCGTTCAGGCGCGAATAGCCGTAGAAATACGCGGTGGCCTGTCCCGGCGCATTGAAGGTGTAACGGTCGACCTCCTGTTTCGCCATCGGTTCGGAGAGCATCACTTCTTCCATCAAGAAACGCTTCGCGGCTTGCGGCTCGATCATTCCGAGATTCACCATCGGGTCCAAGAACGCGCGGGCCTCGCGCATCATGCGCATCTGCAATGAGCCGATCTGGCCTTCGAGCGGCAGGTACTTCTTCATCACTGCTTCAGCGTACAAGGCCCAGCCTTCGATGTTCGCGCTGTTGAACGCGAACACGACTCTCGCGGTCGACACACCACGCTCCATCATTCGCGCAAACTGCAGCTCATGCCCCGGTCGAGCTTCGTGCGCCGTCAGCGTCCAAGCGATCGAGTCGTAGTTGAAATCATCCATGACCGTGCCCGGCGCGGCGTTCGGGTTCGCCGTGGGCAGTACGAACTCAGCGGGCTCACCCGTGTTGCCGATCAGTCGAGGCGGATCGATATGCGGCGCCGCGATCGCGGCGGACTCCGCTTCAGTTGCGAGACGAATCACAGCAGCGCGCTCAGGCAGCGTGACGATGCGCTCGCGTCGCACGATCTCTTCGATCTCGGCGAGTCGACTCGTGTACAACGCGAGCAGATTCTCCTCCTTGATGGACTCCTTCTTGAGCTCGCGAATGACGTCTCGGTAATCAGAGCTGCTCCACTTCCGCTGCGTCGCGAGCTGCGATGCGATCGCTTCGAGCTCGTCGCGAGACTGAATGTAGCTCGCCTGCGCGCGGTGCATGAGCTCGTGCGGATCCATCTCCACGCCGAAGTTCTTGAGATTGTCGGCATATAGCTCCGGCGGCAAACGGCTCGTCTTTCTCGCGCGCGGCAACACAGTGGCGCGCACCCACTGAGAATACTCATCGAACTGCGTGCGCAGCGCCTTGAAGTCCTTTTGCCAGCCTTTGAGACCGCTCTCCTTGAGCAAGGTCTCGATCCCCTCGAGATAGCGCGTTTGGTTATCCAGGTATTGCTGCGCCTCCACGACCCACGGGCCTAGCAGAGCTTCATCCCGAGCGGCTTCGTCGTAGCGTTCGCGCGCGAGCTTCGTAATCGGTTCATAGCCTTTCTCGGCTCCGATATATCGTTTGAGGCGGGTCAAAGCGGCGCGTTGGCGCTCCTTCGCAACGCGCGCATCGAGCAAGTTTTGAAAGCCTCGGTAAATCGATTGCGGAAGATCGAAGAATGGCAGCATGTGCTTGCGCGTCAGGGCGAGGGTTTCTCTCTGATCGCGCGCAGCTTGGAGCAGGATGTCCAAATCCTGCTGTACACGCGGATCGTTCGCAGAGCCGCGGCGCTTCTCGAGCTCTGCGATCGCTGCTGCAAAGTCAGCATCCTGACGCTCGACCACACTCGGCTTCAGATCGAAGATATCGGCATCGTGTCCCTCCACCCCTAAAGAAGCGGCCGTTTCGGGTGCATAGCGAGCAACCACTTCCAAGAGCACGCTCGCGTGCCGATTGCTCTCCGCGATCCAATCGGCTTCGGCGGCAGAAACGGCGGGTGCGAGTACGACCGCTAGCAACGCAATGATCACGCGCGACATGCTGACTCCAGCTACAAAGGCAATGGTCCAAGTTTGTCGTATTTGCACCGTATGCCGCCAGCTCCGGGCAGTGCGCTGGTCGCTCTAATGAGGATGTCGATGAGTTGTATGCAACACCGGCCATGTGTGCGGCGGAACGGAACCTCCGTTCGTCTGCGACAGTTGCAGCAGATGAACGACCACGATACGGAGCCGCACTATGGCCGAGATTCTTCCCAGCGCTTCCTATGTCCGCAGCTCGAAAGGATTGCGCGACCCGGCAAAGGAACCAGCCGTGCTTGCATCTCTCAGCCGAGGGGCTTCGCTCGAGGATGACGACGCCTCACAGATCTGGGAACTGCTCAAGACTCCGCAGACGGTGGACTCTTTGTGTCGGTCGCTCGGAAGTGATTCGGACGAAGGAATTCGTAGCGCCCTAGCGGCGCTCTTCGATGAAGATCTGATCGAGGTCTCCCCAGACAGCTGACGTGGTAGGTGATGTGATCGCTGACTGGATGGGTTGATCTGGAGAATCGACCCAGGCTTGCGATTTACGTCGCGTGCCACGCGAAGAGTCGACTGGGTGCATCGAAGCCTGCGAGCGGAATCACGCCCCGAAAAGTGAATCCCAACTTCTCCAGCACCCTCACAGAGGCGGGATTCTCGAGTGCCGTGATCGCGAGAACCTCATGCAAACGCAACCGCTCGTGTGCATGACGCATCACCGCCTGCGCGGCCTCGATTGCATATCCCTGAAACCAGTATCGCTCGAGCAGCGCGTAACCCAAATCCGGGTGCTCGAGAACTTCGCGCTTGAGCAGCCCGCACATACCGATCGCCTCACCCGTGAGCTTTGAGGTCACTCTATACAGTCCGAACCCATGTTTTTGGTAGCTGGCGAGTGGACCTGCCTGAAGGTAGGTGCGCGCGTCCTCGAGCGTGCGCACGCCCTTATCGCCGATATCCCTGATGAAGGCAGGCTCGTTCAGCAACTCGAGGACGAAAGGTGCATCGCCTTCGGTGAACTCGAAGAATTGAAGTCGAGAGGTTTCAAGGATGGGCGCCGTCTTCACCAGGAAGAGCTTACCGCAGAGCACGTCTGATCGGCGTACCCACGCGCCATCACCCGAAAGGCAGTAGAGCATAGCCTCCTACTGCCAGCAGCGCGCCTAAGAGCGCCCCCGCTATGACGTCCGTCGGATAATGCAATCCCAGCACCACGCGAGAAAGCCCAATCAGCATCGCGAACGGGACGAGTACGGTGCTCAGCCCAGGGAACTCGTACACAGCGATACTCGTGAAGCTTACGGCGTGAAGCGTATGACCTGACGGAAAGCTGTAGCGATCCAGCGCGGGCGTACCTTGCACGATACCGAGATGAGCGACATAGGGTCGCTCACGTATCAGTCTGCTCTTCAGATACTTGTACAACGCGAGACCTGAGAGAGCGACCACTGCCATGCGAACGGACGCCGTGGCACCCTGCACCCCGTACGCGAGCGGAAGAACGAGCATGAGCGCGTACCACGCGATACCATCGCCCAATCGGCTGATCGCTGCGAAGAACCTTCGGACGAGCAGCAATTGACAAGCGCGATTACATAGAACGCACCAGCGATGCTCCCATGCGTCGACACTCCGGAACCACTCGGCGGTGTGCATGCTCATAGGCGTTCCACTCTCACCACGCCAGGGAGTCTGCGCACCCGATACTGCGCGGACATTGCAGACGTGTGACACTTTCGTGATGCTCGCGGTCCAACGCCCTTGGAGTCTCCATCCCTAGCACCATGCGCCTGCTCTTGATCGAAGATCATCGCGATATCGCCGCGAACATCTCCGAGTTCTACGAAGCTCGTGGCGCCACTGTGCATCACGAGCTCGACGGCTCGGATGGCCTGCGTAGAGCCTTGGACGAATCGTACGATGCGATCGTGCTCGACCTCATGTTGCCTGGCCTGGATGGCCTTTCGCTTTGTCGACAGTTGCGCCAGGCTGGGCGAACTCGCGTACCGGTTCTGATGCTTACCGCAAAAGATCTGTTGGAAGACAAGATCGAGGGATTCGAAGCGGGCGCGGACGATTACTTGGTGAAGCCGTTCTCGCTTGCGGAGCTCGATGTGCGCCTGAAAGCACTCCTACGCCGCGCGAGCGTGCCCCAGGCACCGCGCGTATTGACGGTCTCCGATTTGAGCTTCGATCTGGATACGCTAGAGGCGACCCGCGGCGGCGAGGCGGTAAAGCTGAATCCGACAACACGACGCATTCTCATGTTGCTGATGCAGAGCTCGCCACGCGTCGTGACGCGCGCCGAGCTGGAGCGCGAATTGTGGGGAGATCAACCCCCTCAGGGTGATTTCTTGCGTGCCCACATGCACGCACTGCGCTCGGCGATCGACAAGAATTTCTCAGTCAAGCTGCTCCACACGATCCATGGCACGGGCTATCGACTTGCGGCGGATCCCACTCGCTGAGCGGCTGGCGGCGCGTTACGCACGCTTGAGCCTGCGCGCTCGCATCGCGGGCACGATGATCGCGCTCGTCGCGATCGCAGGCACTGTGCTGAGCGCGTGGGCGTATCTGGCTGACGAGCGTTTGAAGCGCAATATCACGTTCGACCTGCTTTCCGAAGAATTGACGCACTACGAGCAGCGCATGCGCATCGATCGCGGCGCAGAGCCGCTGCGTTCGGCTCGCTTGAGCATCTATCGATCGAGCGATCTTGCTGAGCTGCCCAGACACATCGCGATGTTGAAACCTGGCGCGATGCATCGCGTGCGCTCACAGGGCCGGCTGCTCGATGTGCTCGTACGCGACGGGGATTTCGGCCGCCTGTACATCACATACGACGTCACGACGCACGCACGTCAGGAACTGGTCGCGATCCTCGTGCTGGTGCTCGGCGTCACGGCAATCGTGCTTCTCGCGGGTCTTGCCGCGGCTGCAATATCCCGTCGGCTGGTCGAACCGGTGACGGCACTTGCGGATCGACTCACTCAGATCGATCCAGGCGAGCGTCACGTTCGCATCGGCGCGCAGTTCGCCGGCAATGAGCTCGAGCCGATCGCCC
Organism: Pseudomonadota bacterium; assembly: GCA_023417315.1. Taxonomy (GTDB): domain Bacteria; phylum Pseudomonadota; class Gammaproteobacteria; order Steroidobacterales; family Steroidobacteraceae; genus Steroidobacter. The sequence continues at coordinate 2,257 of JAEZFW010000025.1, read as the reverse complement.
GATCGGTCGATGCCTTCATGGAGCGGCTCGATGGCTTCGTCGAGCGCGAGCAATCGTTTACTGCCACGGCAAGCCATGAGCTGCGCACGCCGCTTGCGGTCATGCGGGGTGCGGTCGAGCTGCTCGAAGCGCAGGCACAAGATCGGCCGGCAGCGGTAAAAGCGCTCGCGCGCATTCAACGTGCCGTCAGAGACATGACGGAGTTCACGGATGCGCTGCTCGCATTGTCGCGCGAGCAACATGCAGGCACCTCTGGCGATGCGCATTGCGACGTGCACAGCGTGCTGGCGCGCGTCGTCGAAGATCAACGCAGCGTCGCGGGCGACCGTCGCATCGTGCTGGATCTCCAGCGTGCAGAGGGCCTGGACGTTGCGGCACCGGAAAGCATGGTCGCAATGACGATCAGTAATCTCGTGCGCAACGCGATTCAACACGGTACCGGCAAGGAAGTCCGTTGCCAGAGTCGCGGGCGCGAGCTCATCGTGAGCAATTTCGGTGCACTCCCGACGAGCGATCTGTCCAACACGCCGTCACGCTTCACGACGCATCCCGCTGGCCACGGAATGGGCCTCTACCTCGTCCGACGAATCTGTGAGCGCTACGGGTGGACGATACGACTGGAGAACACGCCGACAGGAGTAAAGGCGACAGTAGCGTTTTGACGCAAGCCTTCGGCCAACTGGCCACTGGCGCACGGCCAGAATCGGCAAGGCACGAGCCCCCATTCTGCAAACTCGTAAGCCCAGCATATCCTCCTTCGTCAGAAGCGTGCTCAGCCTTCACCAGAGATGAAACGCAAGCCAATTGCCGATGGCCAGTTTGCCAGTTGGCCGGCAGGCGACAGCTTGCGCGTGTGCTAGCATTCGCCCCCCAAAATTCCCCCGCGATCACGAGGTTTCGTCGATGCCGACAGCGGTCAAGCTCAACGTGCCCCCGCAAGGGCAGAAGATCACGATTCAAGACGGCAAGCTCAGCGTGCCCGATCAGCCGATCGTTCCGTTCATCGAAGGCGACGGCACCGGTCCGGATATTTGGCGTGCGTCCGTGCGCGTGCTCGATGCGGCCGTCGCGAAGGCATATGGCGGCAAACGCAAAATCCAGTGGATGGAGGTGTACGCGGGTCAGAAATCGAAAGACCTCTTCGACACGTGGCTGCCGGACGAAACGGTCGATGCCTGCCGGGAATATCTCGTTTCGATCAAAGGACCGCTCACGACGCCGATTGGCGGCGGCATTCGCTCGCTGAACGTCGCGCTCAGACAGATGTTGGACCTGTATGTCTGTCTGCGCCCTGTGCGTTGGTTCAAGGGTGTCCCCTCCCCTGTGAAGACGCCCGAGAAAGTTGACATGGTGATCTTTCGCGAAAACACGGAAGACATCTACGCAGGCATCGAGTTCGAGGCCGGCACGCCGGAGAACAAGAAATTCCTGGAGCTGTTTCACCAGGCGTTCCCGAAGCAGTTCAGCAAGATCCGCTTTCCGAACAGCTCGGGAATCGGCATCAAGCCGGTCTCGCAGGAAGGCACCGAGCGTCTATTCCGCTCGGCGCTTCAGTACGCGATCGTAAACAAGCGCAAGAGCATGACGATCGTGCACAAGGGCAACATCATGAAGTTCACGGAAGGCGCGTTCCGCAATTGGGCGTATGCGCTCGCGGAGAAGGAGTTCGGCGCTCAGACCTACACATGGGATCAGTGGGAGCGCACCAAAGCCGAGAAAGGCGAGAAGGCAGCGAACGAAGAACAGGACGCGGCGAAGAAGGCCGGCAAGCTCATCGTCAAGGATGCGATCGCCGATATCACGCTCCAGCAAGTGCTCACGCGCCCTGAGGAGTTCGACGTCATTGCGACGATGAATCTCAACGGCGATTACTTGTCGGACGCGCTCGCTGCGCAGGTCGGTGGCATCGGCATCGCGCCGGGCGGCAACATCAACTACGTCACGGGCCACGCGGTGTTCGAAGCGACGCATGGCACGGCGCCGAAGTACGCCAACCTAGATAAGGTGAATCCGGGCTCCGTGATCTTGTCGGGCGAGATGATGCTGCGGTACATGGGTTGGGCGGAAGCGGCCGATGCGATCATCTCGGCGATGGACAAGACGATCGGCCAGAAGACCGTCACGTACGATTTCGCGCGCTTGATGGAAGGCGCGAAGGAAGTGAAGTGCTCGGAGTTTGCAGACGCCCTCATCCGCAATTTCTGAGTCACAGCTTTAGCTCGTTGTCGTAAAGAATCGGGGCGCATAGGCGCCCCGG
>JAEZFW010000004.1 GCA_023417315.1 Pseudomonadota bacterium | reverse complement strand
CGCGGGCCCCCCTCCGCGGCGCGCCAGTCCGGCGCGATGGATTCCAAAGGGCTCCAGCGCTGGCTTGGCGCCGCGCTGTAAATGCCCAGTGCCGGATTGACGAGGTGACGGAGTGACGAAGTCAGAGACGAGAGTGACGCGTGGCGTGATACGGAACCCTCACCCGCCGCTTCGCTAGCGGCCTCTCCCAAAGGAGAGGCGCTCGAGCAACTGCTCTGTTGGGATGTCTCGCCCCTTGGGTCCTCCCTCACTCAGTCAGATCCTCTTTTCCGTTTGCCGTATCCTCTTCTCCTCTGATAGATCCCCTCTCCCCTAGGGAGAGCGCTAGGGTGAGGGTCTGACTTCGTCACTCCGTCACCTCGTCACTCCGTCACTCGCTTCAGCGGCTGCAACCTATCGGCCGCCATTTGTGTCTCAAGCACAGAACCTGCTGAAACCGGAGTCGCCGAATGCGCTTCTTGATCTTCGTCGTGCTGTTTTGCTTGCTGATGGTCGTCGCGTGGCCGGTGGCGCTGCTGCTGCTCTTCGCGTTGCCGATCCTCTGGCTGCTCTCGATTCCATTCCAGATCTTAGGAATCGCCGTCGGCGCCGTGCTCGCGTTCCTCAAAGCGATTCTGTTCCTGCCAGCGAGATTGCTTGGGTATCGCTAGTCGTGACCGCTGGCAAACTGGCCATCGGCTGCTGGCCAGATAAGTTCCGAGCGCTCGCGCCTGCCCAGGATTGGCCAGTGCCAATAGGCCAGTTGGCCTTCGTGACTCGCGACGGGATCTCCGGCTACTATCTCCAGATGACTGCATACATCTTGATGGGCGTGGCGGGGTCGGGAAAGACGACGATCGGTCAGCGAGTGTCGCACGATCTCGGTTTGCCGTTCTTCGAAGGCGACGACTTTCATCCTGCGCAGAACGTAGCGAAAATGTCGTCGGGCATCCCGCTCACCGACGCAGACCGAGTGCCATGGATCGATGCGTTGGTCGGCGCGCTCAATGCGAAGCAATCGGCTGATGCGATCGTCGCCTGCTCAGCCCTGTCCCGCTTCGTGCGCGAAAGGATTCGCTCTGAGCTGAACGAGCCCGCGAAATTCATCTGGCTAACGGCCACCCCGGAGATCATCGAAGAACGTCTGCGCACTCGCGGTCAGCACTACATGAAAGCGGGGATGCTCGCGAGTCAGTTCGCCGCGCTGCAGATGCCGCACACCGCGCACCACGTGAGCGTCGACAAGCCAGTGGAGGAAGTGGCGGCGGAGGTGGTGCGGATCATCCGAGAGAAGAAGTGAGAGTGACGGGTGACGTGTGACGAGCAAGATGGGTCAGGCGCGTTGCGCCACTCGGTCTTGCCTGTGATGCTGCCTGATCCCCGTCACGAGATAGTCATTCCCTCTTACCCGTCACTCGTCACTCGTCACCGGTCACTCGAACTGACTCAAGGCAGTTCGCCAACCAAACCTCCTCCCCCACTCTCACCGGTCCCGGTTCGATCACACGCGCGGTGATTCCGCCGTGGCCGCGCATGGCGTTGTAGCCGCCGGGCCCGAGCGCCGCCTCCATACGTGAACATGGATGGCATTGCCCCGTCCCTTCGAGCAGCACGCGGCCGATTCGGAAGCGCGAGGCGTGAAGCGCGAGCAGGTTGATGCCGCTCACGACGATATTGCGTCGGACGAGCGCAGCCTCGATGGGTTCGCGGCCAAGCATCGCGCCCACGGCCACGAGATGCTCGGCTTGAATCAATGTGACCTGACGTTTGCTCTGTGGATTGCCCTTGTAGCGATCGCCTCTGAGTCCGCTACCGATCTCGATCTCGACCTCCCTCACTGCAAGCATCGGCTGCTCGCGCGCAGGCCGCACTCCAATCCACTGCACACGCCCGCGCTGTGGAAGCGTGCGCAGAAGCTCATTCAGCGTGTACATGTCTCCGCCCTTGGCCCCGAGGACGAAGAGAAAAGAGATCTCGACAGCAACAAGATGGACAGGATGATGAGAGGCGGCCTTCGATTGAACTTGCCGTCCTGTTGATCCTGTTCATCCTGTCCACTCTCCATTCTCATCGCACCGCGACTGCGACTGCCGCGCCCGCGAGCGTTGCGCCGGTCGCGCGATTGATGTTGCGCACCGCGCGTGCGCTTGTGAACATGCGCCGAGCGCGACTCGCAGCGACGACGTAAGCACCGAGGACGATTGGGAGCACGATCGTGATTGCGAGCGCGATTTCGATGAAGCCGAGAACGGTAAGTGTGTCGAGGCCGATGACGGTCGGTAGAAGCGCGATGAAGAAGATCATCGTCTTCGGATTCGCAAGCGTCAGGGCGAGGCCGCCGAAGAAGAGTTGCCTAGGATTTTGTCCCGACTCGCTCTCGCGCGCTGTCACTTGCGCTGCAGGAGCCGTCCACAGGCGGTACGCCAAGTAAAGCAGGTACGCTGCGCCTGCGTACTTGATCGCGACGAAGACGGGATACGCCGCCTTAGCTAGTGCGGCGAGGCCCGTCGCCGCGAGCGTGAACCAGACGAGATCGCCTACCAGGAAGCCCAGGATGAACGCCGGTGCGCCGCGTGAGCCGTGCGCCAGCGATCGAGCGATGACTGCGGCTACACCAGGGCCTGGCGTCGCGACGGCGACAAAGTACACCGCACTGAAAACCAACAGACCATAAAGAGACATGGGAGCGCTCCAGTTGTGAGCGCTCAGTCTGAAACCCGCTCAACACCGCGTAAAGCGAGAGTAGCCACAATGAACACGAATGCTACAAGAAGAAGCTCGGACGCTTGGCTAACTCATCGCGACCGACGCATCCGCCGCTGTTTGGGATCTGTGCGGTGAGACGAGCCTCAGATCTAGTAATGGCTCGGCTAGACCGATTCGACGATCGCGATCCCGGCTAGGACGCCACTCATCACCGCTACGAACAGAGCCGGCATGTTTCGAACCGTCGCATTCCCTGAGGCGGCGTTCACAGGGCTCGCACGCGTGTGCCCGTGCTCCCGCTCCGAGGCTGATCCAGAGAGCATCGATCGCATGGTGGCTGCGAGGCCCTCGTGCAATCCCACCTGCGGTTTCCATCCGAGCACACTCTGCGCGCGGTTCGAGCTGAATACCGCATCGTTGAGATAGAAATCCATCCGTCGTCGATAAATCGGGGGTTTGATCTTGAGCTTGCCGCAGACATCTTCAGTGACGCCAGCGAGCCACAACATCGGCTTGAGCGGCAGACGAGGTCCGAAGCTGCGCCGGTTCGCGACTTTGGCGAGTGTGCCGAGCATCTCGCGCAATGTAACCGCCTCGGGTCCGGCGATGATGAGTGCTTGATTGGCGGCCTGAGGAACTGTGCATGCGCGCAAGAAAGCATCGGCAAGATCGGTCACATAGACCATGTGTCGACGCCCTTCACCCCGACCGAACAGAGGGAATCGGCCCTTGGCCACCGAGCGAAAGAGCTTCACGAGCCGCTCGTCGCGCGGGCCGTACACAGCCGTCGGGCGCAAGATGACGTATTCCATGCCGTTGGCTTGCGTGAATTTCCGCACCTGCGCTTCGGACTCCACCTTGCTGCGCTCGTAGCCGTTCCAAGGTTTGACGGGCGTGCTCTCATCGATCAGTCGCTCGGCGCGCTGCCCATGGATCCCCGCCGTGCTGCAGTGAACGAATCGACGGACGCCCGCCGCCGCTGCAGCGTTCAGCACATTGAGCGTGCCATCCACATTCATCTTTCCAAAAAAAGCGTCGTCCGCATCGGATTCACGGAACGCGGCGGCAAAGTGACACACGCAATCCGCTCCCTTGACAGCCTCCGCGAACGATTGGGCTTGCAGCACATCACCCCGGTGCAGCACAGCACCGAGCTCGCGCAAGCGGTCCGCGATTGCCTTCTGTTTCGGAGAGTCGGATCGATAGAGGCCGACCACGGAATGCCCCGCCTCGAGCGCACATTCCACAAAGTGAGCACCAATAAAACCCGTCGCACCCGTTACGAATATCTGCATGTTGCCCATCCTGCCGTGGCCGCACGTTGTTGCTTTGCTCTGGCGGCCGGAAACCCCCGGAAGTGACCGACACAAACGCCCACTTCATTGCCGGGGTTCCTGCCTCAGCGGGAAAAAATAGGAAATGCCTGCACTCGCGTCCACGTGCACCCGAATGGCGACATGAAGCCAGCGCCCGAGGGGTCTAGAGACTGCGGCGTTCTTCCTCGCGCAGCTTGTTGTAGATATCGGTCGCTGCGATCGCTGCATGCCCGGTCGCGACACAGATTTGATTGAGCTCGTTGACGACATCCCCGGCCGCGTACAGGCCGGGCACACGGGTACGTTGGTGGTCGTCCGTCTTCACATAGCCGAGCTCATTGCACTCCGCGCCGAGCGCGCGCGCGAGGCCCGAGCGCACGTCACATCCGAGCGCCGGATAGAGCACCTCCATCCGAATCTCGCGGCCACTCTCGAGGACAGCGATCAGATCATCGCCGTCGGCACGTACGTCGGTGACGGACTCGCCGATGTATTCGATATCGGCATCCTCGAGTTTCTCCAATTCGTCCGCGGAGAGCTCTTCATTGCCGTTCACCGTCAGCACACACAGCTTGGAGGTAAACGAACGCAGAAATAGTGCTTTCGCAGCCGCCTTCTTCGGCGGCCCGAGCACATAGACATCCTTGCCGATCACTTCGAAGCCGTCACAGACGGGGCAGAGTCTCAGGTGGCCCTTGTGGATCAACTCCAGCAGATTCGGCAACGAGGGTTGCGCATCTTCGATGCCGGTCGCGAGCAGTACTTTGCGAGCGACGATGGAACCGTGACTCGTTTTCGCCTCGAAGTCGTCACTGGAAGTTCTCTCGAGGGAGAACACCTCCCCGCGCAGCACGCCGCCGCCGTAGCGACGAACCTGCTCCTCGAGCCGCGCCAAGAGATCGTGGCCGGGCACACCGTCCGGAAAGCCCGGATAATTGTGCGATCTCGGAATCAGCGTGGCACGACTCCCACCGCGATCCACGATCGCGATCTGCAAGCGATACCGAAGCAGATAAACCGCAGCGGTGAGTCCCGCCGGTCCTGCGCCGATGACGAGGCAGTCGAGCGGCTGCGCCGCCGATCCAAGGTGTAAGGGTTCCGCTGCGCTCATGAGATGAATTGCGAACCATGTGAAGCCGCGGAATGCAGCTCCTCGTTAGAGAACGTAAGCCGCCTTGACGAAGTTCAACGTACGAACGATTGAACGTCCCCGCCCCCACCCCGTAAGCTGAGCCGCCGATACTTGGCTGCTCAAGCAACAGAACAACAGATCGAAGGCGGGCCGAGCGGGACCGGCAAGCCGATCAGGAGGATTCAGATGGTTCGAGCTTTCTGGATGGCCGCTTCAATGGGGATGCTTCTCGGTGTGGGCGCCGCGGCAACCGCCGCCCCCTCGATCAAATACGAGCTGACCCCGGATTCCCTGGCGCAGCCAGACGTGCCGCGGGGACGACTCGAGGGGCCGTTCGAGTTCAGGAGCCAAATCATTGCAGGGACGGTGCGCCGCTACTGGATCTTCGTTCCAGCTCAGTACAGAGAAGACAAGCCCGCAAGCGTACTCGTGTTCCAGGACGGTCAGCGCGCCACGAATCCAGAGGGCAGCTTGCGTGTCCCCGCGGTCATGGAGAATTTGATCCACAAGGGCGAGATGCCCGTGACGATCGGCATCTTCATCACACCAGGCAATCTCAGCGAGCGCTATCCCGATAACCTTGGGATGAGCAATCCGAATCACCGAGCTCAGGAATACGACGCACTCGACGATAGGTACGCGCGCTTCTTGATCGACGAGATGCTGCCGGAGGTCGGAAAACGCTATCGATTGACGAACGATCCCGAGCAGCGCGTGATCGGCGGCACCAGCAGCGGTGCGATCTGCGCGTTCACCGTTGCCTGGCATCGGCCGGATGTCTTTCGCAAGGTGATCAGCATGATCGGCAGTTATGTGTCGATCGGCTATCGACCCGCGACCGAAGACAAACCTATGGTGCCGGGCGGTGACTTGTATCCGACACTCATTCGCAAGAGCCCGATTCGCCCGATCAAGATCTTCTTACAAGACGGATCGAACGATCTCGATAACGTGCACGGCAACTGGTTCCTCGCGAATCAAGAAATGCTCTCCGCCCTCAATTGGGCGAACGCAGAAGCCGATCGCAAAGGCGATACCGGCCCGCGCTACAAAGTGCGACATGTGTGGGGCGAAGGCGCGCACTCGGACGAGCACGGAGGCGTGCTCCTACCCGAGATGTTGCGGTGGATGTTCGCCAAGGAGTAAAGGTTCTGGCGTCATCCCGGCGAAGGCCCACTGCATCAGAAGGACAGGATGGGGGCGCGTAATAGCGCGCACTTTTGCGCCCCCTCCCTAACCCTCCCCCGCTTCGCAAGGGTGGGAACATGGGACGAGAGGCGCCCCGCGCTAGTTTTCCCCGGACAGCAATGCGCGGAGGCGAGGACCCATCTGAGGAAGCAGAGCAACTCTCGCCAAGCACGCGAAGCCGAAGTCCACGGACGACGA
>JAEZFW010000035.1 GCA_023417315.1 Pseudomonadota bacterium | reverse complement strand
GCTGTCTGCGAGTGCAGACAGCACTTCGGCATCGACGTGGCGAATCAGATCGGAACTTGCGGGCGGATGTAGTCCGACGCACTCGCAGTGGCTTTCCAAGCAGCAATCGTTTCTGCGCTTGGCTCTTCGGAAGCGGAGTCGAAGGTGCCTGTCGTCTTCGAGGACTCCCCGCGTAATGCCGATGCATCATCTGCATAGAACACAGATCCGGCAGCGACAAGCCCGACGATAAACGAGAGGCTGAGGCTAACCTTCATGAGAGTGAGATTCTTCATGGAGTTCTCTCCTGCGCTTCTTATGCGAAGCTCAGATCTAAGCCATCGTGCGCATGCACGAGCGCACGATCAGGGCGGCCGTTCTCATCGGCCATCTGTGCCAGCGGACGGCCGGGACGGCTGTTCTCATCGGCCATCTGTGCGAGTGGACGACCGGGGCGGCTGTTCTCATCGGCCATCTGTGCGAGTGGACGGCCGGGGCGGCTGTTCTCATCGGCCAGCTGTGCGAGCGGACGGCCGGGGCGGCTGTTCTCGTCCGCAAGCAGCGCCGCGTAGTTCGTTGCGATGTCCATCACGGGAGCATCTGCCGATACAGCGGGAGCTGAGAAAATGAGAACAACTGAAGATAGAAGGACGTGAAACATTTTTGAACCCCTCCAGGAAATGCCAACTAAGGCAGAGTGCGAACGTGATTCACTGGCATAAGCGACGACCCAGTGTGACTCCCGTCACAAGCGGACTGGACATTCGGTAATTTTGGACAACAATCAGTAATTTGCTCAGGTGCCGTATGGGGACATGCCGCATCAGCAAAGCAACGATCGTTTAGGGGGGAATCGTAGGTGAATTCAGGTCGCAACTAGGACCTACGCGATCTGCGCAATGGAACAATGGTGAGTGGTGGGTTGCGGGCTTAACCTGCGCCGAATTCCCCCTGGAGATTCGCTCTGAGCAATACAATCGCAGCCGCTATTCCGCCCCCTGATCGCCAGGCAGTGACCCGCCTTTTGTCTGCTTGGCAATCCGGCGACTCGCGCGCGCTCGAAAGGTTGACGCCGCTCATCTATGAAGAGCTCCGCAACCGGGCTCGCAAGTACATGCGCCAAGAGCGGCCGGGACACACTCTGCAGGCCACAGCGGTTGTCCACGAAGCGTTCGTCAAGCTCGTGGAGATGGACATCCCATGGCAGGATCGTGCGCACTTCTTCGCTGTCGCCGCTCGCCAGATGCGTCGTATTCTGGTGGACCACGCCAAGATGCGCTTCAGGGAGAAGCGCGGTGGAACCACCACGACGAGCTCTGTCGAGGAGCTCCAAGGGCTCGAAATCGGCCCCCCAACCCCAGGCGACATCGACGTCATCGAGATTGACGAGGCGCTGCAGCGGCTTGCGACGAGCAACGCGAGGTTGGCAGAGCTCGTGGAGCTGCACTACTTCGGTGGGCTCACCTATCAGGAGCTTTCCGAAACTTTGAAGATTTCGGAAGCTACCGTGGATCGCGAGCTGCGTTTGGCGAAAGCGTGGATCTTGAGTCAGATTCGCCCGAACCGAAGGTTGGATGTGGACGCCGATTCGTTATGAGTTCGCCGGAGAAGGACCAACCGGCCGATCACTGGGCCCGTCTGCAGGAGCTGTTTTCGCGCGCGGTGGAATTAAGCCGCGAGGAACGCGAAGCTTTCGTCGCCCGCGAGGTGGGTGACGATCAATCCCTTCGCGAAGAGCTCACGAAGCTGCTTGCTTACGATACGGGGAAATCGACCGGCCCTCTTACGCATGCACTAGGGGCCGCGATCGAGAACACGACGCGGAATCGTCGCGAGGCTATCTTAGGGCGCGTCGTCAACAACTATCGGCTTGTATCGATCCTGGGCCACGGCGGCACCGGGACGGTCTATCTCGCCGAGCGAGCTGACCGTCAGTATTCGGCGCAGGTCGCGGTCAAGATCATCGACTCCGCGACCATTCATGGGGATCTCGGACAGCGACTCCTCGCAGAGCGCCAGATCCTCGCGAGCCTCAATCACCCGAACATCGCGCGACTGATCGATGCAGGTGAAACCGTGGAAGGTCAGCCTTACCTCATCATGGAGTACGTCCATGGTGAGCCGCTGGATCGCTTCTGTGACCGTGAACAGCTCGATGTGAAGGCACGGCTGGAGCTCTTTCTGCAGATCTGCAGCGCGGTTCAATACGCCCATCAGAACCTAATCGTTCATCGCGATCTCAAGCCTGCGAACATTCTTGTGACTGCTGAGGGCTCGCCGAAACTCTTGGATTTCGGCATCGCCAAACTGTTGGATGCGGACAGCTCTGCTGCCTCACTCGCGCTCACGCGCATGAACGATCGATTGTTGACTCCAGAATACGCGAGCCCGGAGCAGATCCTAGGTCGAAGCGTAACTACCGCGAGTGATGTGTACGCCTTGGGCGTGGTGCTCTATGAGCTCTTGACCGGACTGCGGCCGTACACTGTTCCCGCCTCAGCGAGTCAGCTCGAGCTCGAGCGCACGATCTGCATTTCCGATCCGGAACGCCCGAGCTCCGCCTTGAAACGAGTTGCTGCGTCCGAGACCAAGGATCCCGCGCTTGATAAAGCCGCGGCCGCGCGAGGACTCACGATCGAAAAACTCGCGCGCCGTCTCAGCGGTGATCTGGATGCTGTCGTACTCCGTGCTCTACGCAAGGAACCGGAGCATCGATACGGTTCCGTAGACCAACTGGCCGCAGACATCAAGCGGCATCTAGTCCGCGAACCAGTGCAAGCGCGTCAAGGCAACTGGACGTACTACTCATCCCGGTTCATCAGACGCCACGCGTTCGGTGTCTCGGCTGGTGCAGCGTTTGCGATGTTTCTTTCGGCGTTCGCAATCGTCATGTCGGTGCAAGCACAACGAATTGCAGCCGAGCGCGACCGAGCAACTTTGGAAGGCGACCGAGCCGAGAGCGTGTCTGAGTTCATGCTCGATATCTTCGAGGCTTCGGACCCTTTCGAGGCACGCGGACGGCAGGTGACCGCGCGAGAGTTGCTTGATCAAGCGGGTCGAAACATTCGCGGCGACTTAAGCCAACACCCGGAAGTGCGAGCGCGACTGCTTGAAGCGATCGGCCGAGCGTATCGCAGACAGAATGAGTTCGAACTTTCCGTCAGCTTCCTTGAAGACGCAGAACGCTTACGCCGCCAGCTTCCGGATACGGACGGATCGCGAAGAGCAAACATCCTCACTGAGCTTGCCATGTCCTTGCGAGAAGCAGGCGACCTCGATGCGGCGGAAAAGGCGCTGCGAGAAGCTGTGCAAATCGCCGAAGCGAATCGCACCGTAAATTCCCTAACATACGCCCGGCTGCTCATGAATCTCGGCCGGGTCGAGTTGTCGGCGGGCAATCCCGCCGGCGCCAAGCCCTATTTCGAACGGAGTCTCGCGCTCCATCGAGAGTTGCTCGGCACGACTCACGCCGAAGTCGCGAGCGTCCTTCTCGATCTCTCATCCGTTCATCTTTGGGAAGACGACATCATCTCCGCCGAACAACGAGTGCGCGAAGCCGTTCGCATTTACGCGGAGACCACACCCACGCTGTATCCGGACCGAGTGACCGCAAACGTAGCTTTTGGTGAGATTCTGGTGTGGCAAGGCCGCATGGATGAGGCATCACCCTTGTTGGAGGTATCGCTCGATCATCAGATTCGTTTGTATGGCCCCACCAGTCGCCAGGTCTCCACCGCATACGCACTACTTGCCAGAGCTCGCGTGGGTCAGGGTGCCATCGAAGAGGCCGAACAGTTCGCGCGCCAAGCGCTGGACATTCACATGCAAACGTTGGGAAGTGATCATCACGAGACGGCCTACAGCCGCGCTGCACTGGCGAATCTGTTACTGAAGCGCGGCAAACTATCCGAAGCAGAGGATCAACTCCGCTTGTCTTTGGAGAGTTACGAGAAAACTCTTCCTCCCGACCACCCCTACGTCGCCTCTTCAGAGCACCTGTTGGGCGAGGTACTGTTGCGCAAGCGAGAGCTCAACGATGCCGAAGCGCTGCTGACGGCGGCGATGAATCGGTGGAAACGCACGAACTCCCCTGCTTGGCGCGCCGCGCGGTCAGAAAGCGCTCTCGGAGAGGTTCTGCATCTGCAGGGGCGCGCCAAAGAAGCGGAGCAGCACCTGATCGATGGCTACAAGGTGCTCGCTGCCGACGAAGGCGCCGATCGCGACGCTCGGATCGCCGCACGCGAACGCGTCGAACGTTTCTACGTTGCGCGAGGTCAGCGTGAGCGATTGGAGGAGTTATTCATGGCGACGCGCAGCGTCGAGCCTGCCCGCAGCAGATGAGTGCGTACTCCGATAGCGAATCACGGAACATTCCTCATCTGTTAAAGTCTCGTTAGTGCATAGCACTTTCGAGGAGATCACATCAGATGCGAGCGCAACCTCTTCACGCGCGACTTGCCATCTTCTTTCTATGCTTCTTGAGCGCCAGCGCGGTCGCTGGCGAGCGACAAGATGCGCGGCTGCTCACGTCGACTCAGGTGCTCGATGAGTTGCTGCAGATGCCCGAGCAGAACATCCCCACGTGGCTGCTCGAGCGTGCCCATGCAGTCGCGGTCGTACCGGATGTCATCAAGGTGGGCCTCGGCATCGGCGGTCGTCGCGGCAAAGGCGTGCTGATCGTCCGCAAAGACAACGGGGGCTGGAGCAATCCGATCTTCGTGAACCTCACGGGCGGGAGCTTCGGCTTTCAAGTCGGCGTGCAATCGACGGACGTCGTTCTCGTGTTCACGTCGCGACACAGCATCGAGGGAATTGTTGGCGGCAAAGTCACGTTGGGCGCGGATGCGTCCGTAGCTGCAGGACCGGTTGGTCGACAAAGCTCCGCCGCGACGGACGTCGGCCTCAACGCGCAGGTGTATTCGTACTCACGCGCAAGCGGGCTGTTCGCGGGCGTAGCCCTCGACGGCTCCGCTCTTACGATCGATCACCGTTCGAACGAACTTTTCTATCAACGCCCGGGTGTGTTGCCGAGTCAGATCATCAGAAGCGATGCGCCGGCTGCTCCCGAGCTTGCCCAGCAGTTCATCGCCACCGTACAGCGATCGGTCCAAGGCACCCCCGGTGCGACCGCACCCGCGCCCACATCGGCCGCGTCGCAACCGAGCAGCGCACCTGCGCCCCAGCCGAACGAATCGACCGGGGCGACGACGTACCCGATGGAAGATCCGACGCCGGGTGAAGAGCCACCTCCCTAGAGGTCGCAAAAGAGGTCGCAAAGCTCCGAGCCGAATCCAAGAAGGCAGAGCATCGCTGCCCTGCCATTCCGCTCGACATCGGTGGAGCGCAGCACCGCTTCGCTCCCGCCGATTGCCTGCTGCCGATGGCTACGCCTCCGCCATCGCCATCGCGGCGCCCATGGAGATGACTGCCTCGCTCGTGCGGCGGCACTCGCGCGGCGTCACACCATGAAATCGACGCATGGCTCGGAATAAAGTTGAGCGTGAATCGAACCCCACCTGCTTGACGATTTCCTCTACCGCCATCTCGCTGCTTCGCAGCAAGCGAGCCGCAACGCTCGTGCGCTTGCGCTGCAGGTACTCATGCGGCGTCACGTCGTGAACGTGCTTGAACAGGCGGAGGAAGTGGTGGCGCGACAAGTAGGCCGCACGTGCCATGTCGCTCAGCATGAGCGGCTTCTCGAAGTTCGAGTGAATGAAGTCGGTCGCCAAGGAGACTCGACGGAAGATCTCGCGCCGCGTCGCAGCGCGCCGGACGGGCACCGATCGCAGCCGCGCGATCACTTGGCGATGGCGCGCCAACATCCGTTCGAGCAGGAACGCGAGCTGTTCTTCGTACCAAAGCGGATCTTGCAGACCTGAGTCGCGATGCCGGGAGATGAACATCAGAACCGGGGTCACGCTGCGATCGTGCATCTGGAGATTCGGTAAGAATGGCAGCGCGCCATCGACTTCCACTTCGGCACCCTCGAGCAGGCGATCCTCCGGTGTGATCAGCGAGCCCAACACCTCCTCGGGCATGCCGCGACGGAAGAGGATCGTCAACGCCTGCATGGCTTCGGTACCCCGGATACGGACGTGCGCGGAGCCGCTCGGAATGACGAGCCAGGTATCGTCATCGACGACGACACGTCTGCCATCCAAGCCGACTTCTTGTCTGCCGTTCCAAGCGCACAAGAGTGCCATACGATCCCCCGCGAGCAGGTAATCCTCGACTTGCGCGCGGCTGGTGTAGACGACATTGCCGGACTCCTCGTGAGCGAAGCCAAGCGAGCTACCTATCGGTCCGGGGCTAGTTCGAAGAATCATCTGACACCTCTTCCTTCGTTAGATGAACTTGGCGCCGCGCGAGCATCGCTTTAACCCTTTGCGCCAGTGCTCCTGTTCAGATGCAGCTAAGCACAAATTGGTTACACAGCCGAACTGCTTTTTGTTACGCATGTGTAACTCAAACCTGCCGATGCGCGGCGTGCGTTCGTTCGTCGTTGTATCGCGCATGCAGGAAGCCTGATCAAGCGGTTTACGTTCATCAGAGAGTGTCCTGCGGCGAAAGGTTCAGTGCACTGTGCGGCGTTCGGTGTGCGTGTCACATAATTGCGCAAGGTATGAGACGCAACAGCGAAAACGTCTTTATCTGCCGCTCCGCGGACACTTCGGACACTCGAAGGAGGTGCATCTAGCGTCACAGAGACGTGCTGCGTATCCTATGTCTCGCCACAACGCCACTGCTCCATTCGACATCGAAACAGTTATGCCGATTTGCCACGAACACAATCTCGCCCGTCCATTGCCTAAACAACTGCCCTTCGGCATTCGCGTGAAGCTGCGCTCGACGGACCCCTTTCGCAACCTCGTCGGGGGTGACTGGAACAAAGAACATTGGTTTGCCTCGCGCGAGGAGCGCGATCGCGCGCTCAAGGAGATGAGCGGCCGCTACGTCTATTTCCGGCCCGGAGATCAGCCAACACTCGAGTTCGAAAAGGTCGACAAATGACGAGCTTGGGCCTGCGCGCCCTTAAGAATAGTGTCTAGAAGGTTCGACCGAGGAATAGATAGAAGGCCTTGTCGCCGTCCTCGTCGAACCCCGTTGCGAGATAGAGCGGACCTAAGGGGGAATCCACGCCGAAGAAAAGGCTCCCATTAGTACGCAGATCGTCCAAGCTCATGTCGCTGCGCTCGAGCCAGGTGTTCCCAGCTTCGATCGACAGACCGGCGTATGCAGGCAGATCCAGCACACCCGCCCCTCCGCGGCCCACACGTTTGTAGTACAGCAAGCGGGCAATGCCAAAGTGAGGCCCAGATAGATATCCGGGCGGCAATCCCGACAAATTGAAGAACCCGCCGAGCGAAAAGAAGCTCTCGGGGGTGAGCGGCGGATCATCTGTCGTCCCCGCATCTGCCCAGAAGATGAAAGTGTGACGATCGAAAGAACGCGCTACCAGCCAGGTGCTTTCGAACGTGTCGAACTCTTCATCGCCACCGAAATTATGGCGCTCGCCGCGCCATTGGAATTCGAACTGTTGACCATGCCGCGGAAAGAAAATGCTGTCGAGCTTGTCGTATGAGAAGCGTGCGAACACACCACCGCGATCGAAATCATCGGTAGGTAAGTCGGGATCGCCGATCAAGATCCGCGATCGCTCAGAACCGCGACGAACTCCCAAACGAATCTCGCCCCAGTTCGACAGCTCACGACCGACATCGAGACCACCGTACGTAGAGCGCACTCGGTACTCGGCGATGCGGTCTCGCTCTTGCAGACTAAACACGCTGCGCTCTTCCAAATTGAGCTGAGGCGCAATGAAGTAACGGCTTGCTAGCGACAAGGGCTGGTAGAACTCCGTGAAGAAGCGAGGGTTCTCGCCGATCTGCAAGTCCGTCAACCATTCACCGCCGAGCCCATTCAACTCCGTGACGATGAAGCGTGCCGCGGCGTTGTAACGGCTGTTGCCTTCGAAGTCGTCTTCGAGGTTGAGGCCGACTCGCACGTAATTCGGCCCCCAACTCTTGCGGCGTAGATCCAGCTCGAGTCCAGTGCGCCCGTCTTCTTGCACCAAGGAATAATCGATCGACTCGAATCGATCGAGTGCGTACAAAGAGGAGAGCCGGCGGCCGATCACATCCTTGTCGAACGCACGACCGACGAGGTCGTTCATCGTTGCCTGCACGAGCGCTGCGTAATCTTGCGAACCCTCATCCGCACGCACGAAATCGATCGTGCGGCTCTCAACGGACCTAGGTTTGCGCGCCGCCACGTACGCTGCATACGCGCTTTCGTCCACCGCGAGCGCCTGCAACGCGTCTCTTGCGCTCAACGCACCCTTCTCTCCTGCCCGGACGGCCTGAGGCACTCTGCTGAAATCGGCAGATGGAAAGCGACCGAGCGGCGGATCGATGACGATGTCCGAGCTCGAGAGTTTCTGGCGTTGTTCGAGCGTACGGCCACGAATCAGAATCGCGAACGCTTGGTTAGTGACCTCGAGCGGCGATGTGAGCTCTTCGCGCGCATATAGCGGAAAGCTCACGTCTACGACGATGAGCACATCGACACCCATCGAGCGCGCCACCTCGATCGGCAGATTCTCCACCAAGCCGCCATCGACGAGCAGACGCCCGTCGCGTTGCACGGGAGCGAACACGCCCGGGGCTGACATGCTGGCGCGCATCGCCGACACGAGATCGCCTGACTGCATGAGCACGGGTTCGCCGGTTTCCAAGTCGGTCGCGAGCGCTCGAAATGGAATAGGCAGGTCGTCGAATTCGCTGATCTCTGCAACGGGCACCGTAGCGTTGCGCAGCATCTGCTCGAGCTTCTGACCCTGGATGAGGCCGCGCGGCAGCACGAAGCCCTGATCGGTCACTCCCAAGGCATATCGGACCAGAAAGTTGCGGTCGTCCTGTTTGCGACGAAAACCGAGCTCCTCTCTGGGGGGTCGATCCTGAAATGCGTCCTGCCAATTCAAGGAGCGAAGCAGCTGCTCGATCTCTCTACCGGTCAGGCCGGAGGCGTAGAGGCCACCAACCACGGCGCCCATGCTCGTACCCGCAATCGCATCGACCGGCACTTGCATGTCATCGAGTGTCTTCAGCACGCCGACGTGAGCCGCACCCCGAGCTCCACCTCCGCTCAACACCAAGCCGACGCGCGGCCTCGAGCTCTCGGCGGCCACGGCCGATGCAGCAACGAGAGTCAGTAATAGGCCGGTCAGGAATCGGCGGGAGAGTAGCCTCATGTCGTCGTATGGCGCGAGCTAACGTCCTGCTGGAATGAGAAAGTCGGCTCGCGACGGTTCGCTGTCGGGCCAACGCGCTGTTGTCGTCTTCAAGCGAGTGAAGAAGCGTACACCTTCCTCGCCATGCATATGCAGATCACCGAACAACGATCGCTTCCAACCGCCGAAGCTATGGAAGGCGGCGGGTACGGGAATAGGAACGTTGATGCCGACCATCCCGGCTTGAACCTCATCCGAAAATCTACGAGCGGCGGCCCCGCTGCTCGTGAAGATCGATGCGCCATTGCCGAACTCATGCGCATTGATGAGCTCGAGCGCCTGCGACAGCGTATCGACGCGAACGACCGCAAGCACCGGCCCGAATATTTCTTCCTTGTAGATGCGCATGTTCGGTGCGACTCGATCGAACACGCATGGCCCGAGGAAGAACCCGGCAGATGCATCGACCTTATCTCGGCCATCGATCACGAGCGCTGCATTCTCCGTGATTCCGGATTCGATGTACCCGAGCACACGTTGCAAGTGTTCGCGCGTGATCAGCGGACCCATGTCGATGTTCTCAACGAACCCGGATCCGATGCGCATGGTCTGGATCGATGCCTGCAACTCCTCCAGCAGGCGATCGCCGCAGCCTCCTACCGCAACGGCTACGGAAATCGCCATACAGCGCTCGCCCGCCGAGCCGAATGCAGCGCCGATGAGCGCGTGCGCCGCTTTGCGTACGTCCGCGTCCGGCATCACCACGAGATGATTCTTGGCGCCACCCAGCGCCTGCACACGCTTTCCGCTCTCGTGTGCGGTGTCGTAGACATGTTGTGCGACCGGAGTGGACCCGACGAAGCTGATTGCAGCCACATCGGGATGCCTCAGTAGCGCGTTCACCGCGCTTGCATCGCCGTTGAGTACGTTCAGGACGCCGTTTGGCCCCCCTGCCTGCGTGAACAGCTCGGCGAGGCGCAGCGGGCACGAAGGATCTTTCTCCGAAGGCTTCAACACGAACGAATTTCCGCACGCGATCGCAATTGGGAACATCCACAGCGGCACCATCGCTGGGAAGTTGAACGGAGTGATGCCGACACACACACCGAGCGGCTGGCGAACCGACCAGCTGTCGATACCACGACCGACATTGCTCGAATACTCGCCCTTGAGCAGATGCGGTATGCCACACGCGAATTCGACCACCTCGATCCCACGCGCAACCTCGGCGCGCGCATCTGCAAGCACTTTGCCGTGCTCCGATGTGATCAAACGAGCGAGCTCGTCCGCATGCTCATCGAGCAGTGCCTTGAAGCGAAACATCACTCTCGCGCGCTGCGCAGGGGGCGTGCTCGCCCAACTCGACCAGGCGCCGCGAGCTGCGGCGACGGCCTGTTGCACGTGTTCTGCGGATGCAAGACTGAGACGCGCTGTAACTAAGCCGGCCGCAGGATCGAACACGTCTGAGGAGCGAGCAGTGCCGCCAGGCATGCTTTGCCCACCTATGTAGTGTCCGAGTGAGCGGGGCTGAATCGGTTGCTGCGCTGGTGTCGAGGCGTTCATATCCGAAGCATACGGAAGCCGCTTGCCTCGTTGAAAGTCGGCTTCAACCGATCAGGCCTCATGGGTGAGTCCATGCGCGGTGACGTATGCGTGTCCGCGAATGGAGACTGACTTCACGAGCACCCATACCGGTGTCCCCACGCGCAGCGCGAGCGCCACTGAAGCCGCGCGCGTGACTCGTGCGAGCACGCAAGGTCCACCCAAGTCGACGTACACGAGGTCGGTGTCGGGATCGTCTTCGAGGATCCGCGAAACGGTTCCGCTCAGCACATTGCGCACGCTCAAGCCTTCCGGGCGCACCGTCGCGAGAATGAGGTCCCGGGCGAGTAACTGTATTCGCACACGCGCGCCCGGGCGAGCTCCTCTTAAGCTCAGGTTCACGAGGTTGTCACCGATCCGCACTGCGGCTAAGCCTGTGGATGCATCGGCTACCTCAACCGTTCCGAGCAACACCGCACCGATCGCCTCCGAGCCGATGATCGCGCGCAGATCGGGATGGATGCTGACGACGTCCAGCGGTCCCTGAGTGCGCGTGCGACCGTCGTGCATCACGACGACGTGAGTGGCGAGCCTCAGGACTTCATCGAACTGATGGCTCACGTAGATCATGGGGATCGCCAGATCATCGCGAAGGCGCTCGAGGTAAGGAAGCACCTCATCGCGACGGGCCGCATCCAGTGACGCGAGCGGCTCGTCGAGCAACAACACGCGCGGCTGCGACAAGAGCGCGCGGCCTAGCGCGACGCGCTGGCGCTCGCCTCCGGAAAGCCTATGAGGACGCCGTTGCAACAACGGTCCGAGCCCCAAGAGCTCCACGACGGATTCGAAACTCGTGCGAACCGGGACATGTCGTGCGCGACGAAACCCGTAGTTGAGATTGCTCCTCACGTCCAAGTGCGGGAACAATCGTGCATCCTGGAAGACATAGCCGATCCGTCGCTCCTCGCTGCGCACATACTTCTTCGCCGAGCTGTCTTCCAGCACGACCCCGTCGATCTCGATGTAAGAGCGATCCGCTCTCAACAAGCCCGCGACGATATTGATGAGCGTGGTCTTACCACACCCTGAGCGGCCGAACAGCGCGACGACGCCCGGCGCTTGCTGCTCGATCGAAGCATCGAGTGCGAATGCTCCGCGCTGCATCGTCACTTGGATTCTGAACATCAGCGACCCACGACGTAGCGAACGCGCCGTGCGATGAGCTCAGCTGCTATCAAGCCAAGCAGGCCTAGCGCGATCGATATGGCAGCGAGTCGAGCGGCGAGCGCATCACCGCCGGGCGTTTGCAGAGCCGTGTAGAGCGCCAACGGCAGGGTACGCGTCTCGCCCGGAATATTGGACGCGAAGGTGATGACGGCGCCGAACTCACCCAAACCCGCGGCAAAGGCGATCACTGATCCCGCCAGCACTCCGGGAAGCATCATCGGCAGAGTGATCGTGAAGAAACGGTCCCAGGGGCCCGCCCCAAGTGTCTGCGCTGCCTCCTCCAGTCCAGGATCGATCCCCTCGAGTGACAAGCGAATCGCTCGTACCACGAGCGGGAAAGACATTACAGCGGTCGCAAGGGCCGCACCCGCCGTCGTAAAGATCAATTGCACGCCGAAGTGTTCGTTCAGCCAACCGCCCAGCGGACCGCGTACGCCGAAGAGCAGCAGCAGGAGATATCCCACCACCACGGGCGGAAGCACGAGGGGCAGATGCACGAATGCATCCAACAGCATCCTGCCCTTAAAGCGCGGACGCGCGAGGAGCCATGCCACCAGAACAGCGAACGGCAAACTCAAGAGCACGCTGCGAAATGCCACGGACAGGCTCAGGCGAATGGCGTCGAGTTCGGCGTCTGTCATAGGAACTGAACTGGAAATGGCCCGCGCAGCGTACAAAGGACGTGCTGTTAGGTACAGCACATTTAGGACAGGCCACACTCTTCCGTAGCCAAGGCATCGTGCTCGACTTAAGATTGTCGCTGTCATCGTTTGCAGCTCCGCTGCCCGGCCGCCGTCGGAGTACCTTCGGGGCAATTGAAGAGGTATTGGGTTATGAGAAAGCGCGCGATCGGAGCCTTAGTCGTCGGAACGCTCTGCTGTGCATTCGCCAACGCGGAATGCGTGTATCCGAAGGCGCCTGGCAATGCACCGGATGGGCTCACCGCCACCCAGGAGGAGATGGTCGCCGGCATGCAAGCCGTGAAGGAGTACAACGCACGCGTGAACTCCTATCTCGAATGCCTCGAGAAAGAGATGAATGAACGCCTCGAGGCAGCCGGCCCCAGCGCTCCTGCGGATCAAATCGAACAGATCAAAGCGATTCACAGCAAGCGTCACAACGCCGCGGTCGAAGAGCTTGAAGCGCATGCCACGCGCTTCAACGAACAAGTTAAAGCCTTCAAAGGCCGCGACAAGAAGAGTTAATCGTTTTCGCTCGGGACATCTGGGCAAGCGGCCTTGCCTTGATGTCCATCACGACCAGTCACTCGCCACCGAGAAGCGGAAACAGGACTCAGTTTTGCGCTTCCCCCGCTCGGTTATGTGAACTCGGCGGTTTGTCGATCTCAAGTCCCTCCCACGCCCGCCGATGAGAAAGCCGAGCACCTCCACCCGAGGAGGTTCGAACCTTTCGATGCGAGATACGTGGGACTATGAAGATCAAAGCGCTGTTCGGCACTGTTGCATTCCTCTCACTCGGATTCGGCGCGGCCGCGCACGCGGATTGCCCGTTTCCCAAGGCGCCGGCCTCGATGCCGGACGGTAGTACTGCCGCGGAGGCCGAGATGCTCGCCGCCATGCAGGCGTTCAAGCAATACAACGAGGACGTCAAAGCCTTCCAGAGCTGCCTCGATGAAGAAACGAAAGAGAAGGCTGCTTCCGGCGGCGGCACGATGAGCTTCAAGGCAATGCAGGCGAAGAAGCTGGCTGCCGCGGTCGAAGAGCTCGAAGCGAAGGCGAAGAAGTTTAACGAACAGGTGCGCATCTTCAAAGCTCGCGCCGGCTAAATGCTCGAGTCGACTTCGAGGCGGCGCTGAGCGTCGCGTCCGAAGACGATCAGGATGTGAAATTTCACGCGCTCGACGCCCCGCGTCGGGCGCTCTTCGTTTGCGCGGCGGTACGAGGGTCCCGAGCGACGAACGCCCGGCGAAAAGCAGTATGCTGTCGGCTCTCGTAAGCCCGCGGATCGCCGCACCGATGCTTTCCCCAGCCGAAGCGACCACTGAAATTCGCGCGAA
Source organism: Pseudomonadota bacterium (assembly GCA_023417315.1). GTDB lineage: Bacteria > Pseudomonadota > Gammaproteobacteria > Steroidobacterales > Steroidobacteraceae > Steroidobacter. The sequence goes on along the minus strand of JAEZFW010000035.1, from coordinate 103,774 downwards.
TGTGCCGCAACTCCCAGCGGAATCACGTGCCTTACATTTGTCGGTCGGCAGTGTGCTGCGCGAACCGCTCTACGCGATGCGCGACCAACCCCCCTTCGATCGAGTGACGATGGATGGCATCGCGTTCGCGAGCGCAGCGCTCGCCCAAGGCCGGCGCAGGTTCCGAATCTGTGGAACTCAACCAGCTGGGGCGCCTGCAATCGCACTCACGCAGTCGGATGGCTGTATCGAGGTGATGACAGGAGCCATCGTTCCACAAGGCTGCGACTGTATTGTGCCTGTCGAGCAGATCACGATTGCGGACGGGTACGCCCAGCTCGCATCTGACATCGCACCGAGCTCCGGGCTCAACATCCATCGGCGTGGGATCGACTGTCCCGCTGGACGCTTACTCGTCGACAACGGCGCGAAACTCGGCCCGGCGGAGATTGCGGTACTCGCATCCAATGGGGCCGCACGCGTTGTGGTTTCGCGAGATCCACGGATTGCAGTGATCTCGACGGGCGATGAGCTCGTCGAGCCTGGCAAGGAGGTCTCCGGCTGGCAGATCTATCGCTCGAACGCGTATGCGATCCTTGCCGCTCTGCGACGCCGCGGGTACGAGCACGTGCGCAGCGATCACGTCCAAGATGATCTCGAGGCCCTGCGACTCAGCCTCGCGACGCACCTCGAAGAAAACGATGTCCTGATCTTGAGCGGCGGCGTTTCGATGGGACGGTTCGACTACGTCCCTCACGTGCTCGATGAGCTTGGAGTGAGGCGCATCTTTCACAAGATTTCGCAGCGACCAGGCAAGCCCATGTGGTTCGGCATAGGGCCCAACGGCCAAGCCGTATATGCTCTGCCCGGCAATCCCGTATCGACTCTCATCTGTCTGGCGCGTTACGTGTATATGGGGCTCGAGGTGATGCAAGGGGCTGCCGCTACGGATCTTGCTGAAACCGCAGCGCTCAGCACCGATTTCGAAGTCAAACCTTCGCTGACGTTCTTTCTTCCCGTCGCGATCCAAGGACTTGCACGCGCGCAGCCGCGTCCGACGCAAGGATCAGGCGATTTCACATCGCTGCTCGGGACCGATGGATTCGTGGAACTTCCGCCCGGCCCTGCTCTCGTAAAGGAAGGCACGGCCACGCCCTTCTACCGCTGGTAGCACATATGGACTCACACATCATCGATTTGCAGACGAAGGCGAAGCCCCGAGACACGCTCGGCAGGCCGCTACACGATCTGCGCATCTCGGTGATGGACCGCTGCAATTTCCGTTGCCCCTACTGCATGCCGAAGGAAACGTTCCACGAGCATTACCGCTTCTTGAAATCGACCGAACGTCTCTCGTTCGACGAGATCGCGCGACTGACACGTCTGTTCGTCCAGCTTGGTGTTCGCAAAGTGCGGCTGACGGGAGGCGAACCGTTGCTTCGCCCGAACGTCTCCGAGCTCGTTGGCGATCTGACCGCAATCGAAGGCGTCGAAGACGTGGCGCTCACGACCAATGCCGTGCTGCTCGCTCAGCACGCGGCCGAGTTGAAAGCAAACGGCCTGCATCGCATCACCATCAGCCTCGACTCTCTCGATCCTGCGATCTTCAAGCAGATGAGCGGTGGGTTCGGAGAGCTCGACCGCGTACTCGCAGGGATCGAAGCCGCAGTGACTGCCGGACTTGCGCCAATCAAGATCAACGCCGTCGTGCAACGAGGATTGAACGATCACACGGTTCTCGAGCTGATCGAACGTTTTCGAGGCACGGGCATCATCGTGCGCTTCATCGAGTACATGGATGTAGGCAACCGCAACCATTGGAGCCTCGAGCGTGTCGTGCCCTCGCGAGAGCTGGTCGAGCGCATTCACGCGCGCTGGCCTGTACACGCGGTCGAAGAGAACTACCGCGGTGAGGTCGCTGAACGATACACGTTCGACGATGGCGCCGGAGAAATCGGCTTCATCTCATCCGTGACGAATCCGTTCTGCGGTGATTGCACTCGCGCGCGACTCTCCTCGGAAGGCGTCTTTTACACTTGCTTGTTTGCAACGAAGGGAACCGACCTTCGCGCCCCGCTGCGGGATGGGGCCAGCGATGAGGAACTGCTCGAGCTCATTCGCTCCACTTGGTTGCGGCGAGCTGATCGATATAGCGAGCTACGCTCGACGTTGAACACGGCCGAGCAACCGGTTCGCAAGATCGAGATGTACTACATCGGGGGATGAAGTGGTGAGTGGTGAGTGGTGAGTGGTTAGTCAGAGCGACTGTCAGCACCTCCGTGCCTTTTCCGAGCTAATCTATCATTGGAACCTACGGCGATCCGCGAGGCTGAAGAACGCGAGACCTCTCTGACTAACCACTGACCATTCACCACTTCATAGTAAAATAGCGCCGTGTCGGAGTTCTCTCACATCGATGTCGATCGCGCCCCCACAATGGTGGATGTCGGCGCGAAGGATGTCACTGCTCGCAGTGCCACAGCCGAAACGCGCGTACGCTTCCCCACTCATGTAGCCGACGCTCTGCGCGCGAACAGCTTCAACAGCGCCAAAGGACCAGTGTTTCACACCGCGATCATTGCCGGCACGATGGCAGCGAAGCGCACGCACGAGCTCATCCCCTTCTGTCACCCGATCGGGATCGAAAACTGCAGTCTCACCATCGAGATGATCCAGGACGAAGCGGTGGTACGCTGCACAGTCGGCGTTCATCACAAGACCGGAGTCGAAATGGAAGCGCTCACCGGTGCCAGCGTCGCCGCACTGACGATTTACGACATGTGCAAGGCTCTCTCCCACGACATCGTCATTGCGCAGACGAAGCTGACAGAGAAGCGCGGCGGAAAATCGGATGTCGCTGCGATGGCAGAGGCATCAAAGTGATCTGCCCCATGATGCGATTAGGTTTCTGAAAACTTTCGATCCATGACGATGGCTCCCTCTATATTTGGCTTGGTTCTCGCTGGCGGTGCGAGCACGCGCATGCAGCGCGACAAGGCTGCGCTGGATTATCACGGCCGTACGCAGCTCGAGTGGGCGTACGATCTGATCGCCCCGTTTTGTGTAACGACGTTTGTTTCTGTCAGGCCCGATCAACGCGATGAACCCACTCGCGCCAAGTTTCCTCAGATCGCCGATCGGCATCCTGGGGCCGGACCGTTGGCCGGCATTTCTGCGGCTCTGAGCGAACATCCGAAGGCGGCTTGGCTCGTCGTCGCTTGCGATCTACCGTTCCTGACCGAAGAGACGCTGCAGACGCTGCTCGATGCGCGCGATCCGCGCCGCATCGCAACGGCGTTCCGCAGCAGTCATGACGGTTTACCCGAGCCGCTGTGCGCGATCTGGGAGCCGGCTGCTCGCGAGATCGCGCTCGCACAGCTTGCGGCGGCCAAGCTGTGCCCGCGCAAGCTGCTCATCCACTCCGACTGTAAGCTCATCGATCTTCCTGACGCGAGTGCTCTCGACAACGTGAACACACCCGATGAGCTGAGCTCAGCCAGCGCTCGGCTCAGAACCGGCTCCGACAAGGCCGGTTCTTCCGATGAGAGCACGCGCTCGACGAATCTTTCATTGCGCATCCAATATTTCGCTGTGTTACGCGAACAGGCGGGTCGAAGCGAGGAGCTGCTCGATACGCGAGCAAGCGATCCTGCCGAGCTCTATGACGAGTTGCGGCGCCGGCATCGCTTCGCGCTCGCGCCCTCGCAGCTAAAGGTTGCGATCAATTCCGAGTTCCGCGACTGGCATACGCGACTCAAGCACGGAGATACCGTCGTGTTCATTCCTCCGGTGGCGGGCGGATGAAACCTTTCTCGTTCAGCCATTCGGCATTGGAGCCGGAGATCTATCGCGCTCGCTTGAGCGATCCTGCCGCGGGGGGCTACACGTCTTTCGAAGGTTGGGTTCGCAATCACAACGAAGGCTCGACCGTCACGCGTCTGGAATACGAAGCCTTCGAGGAGCTCGCCATCAAAGAAGGCGAGCGCATCGTGAATGAAGCGATCCAACGCTTCGGCGTCATCAGCGCGGCGTGCGTTCACCGACTCGGCTCCCTCGCGATCGGAGAGATCGCGGTGTGGGTGGGTGTTAGCTCGCGCCATCGAGCGGAAGCCTTCGCCGCATGTCGCTACATCATCGATGAGGTCAAGCACCGAGTGCCGATCTGGAAGAAAGAGCACTACGTAAACGGCGATTCGGGATGGGTCAACTGCGAGCGCTGCGCGGAGCACGCGCATGCACACGAGGGATCTAGAAGCGGTTAGCGGTTAGGTCGAACCGGCTCATTGCCGCACTCTCATCAAGCCGCTAACGGCCAACCACCAGCAAGGTGCCATAGCACCTCTGAGTAACCGCTAACCGCTTCTTCTTGCTAGCGCTGTACCAAATGCAGCACCAGGTCGATCCGGCGATTGCGTGCACGACCTTCCGCGGTCTCGTTTGTCGCAACCGGGCGAGCCTCTCCGTATCCGATCGATGTCACGCGCTCGGGATCGGCGCGGAAGTTCGCCACGAGATACTGTTTGACGGCATCGGCGCGGTCTTGCGACAGAATCAGATTCGCCGAATCGCTGCCGTGCGAATCCGTATGTCCTTCGACGGTGATCGACGCCCCTGGAAACAACGAAAGGGCTTCGCGCACCTTGGCCATCAGGCCGCTACTGTTTGCGTCGATCGTACTGCGACCAGACGGAAATGCGATTCCGAGCAAAGAGATCACGACATCCTCTCCTTGCCGGTAGACGCGTGCTTCGTCGGCCGAGAATGAACCTTCTATCCTGGCAACATTCGCACGCAATCGCTCTTGCGCGTCGACGCGTCGCTGCAACGCGACCCGTTCCTCCGATACGCCTCCGAGCCGGGCCTCTAGGCGTTCGACCTCGCGAGTCAGGCTCGTGATCTGTTCTTCGCGATCCTGAAGCTCCTGGCGCATGCGACTCAACTCCTGGCGCTGCTGCTGAACCTGTTCTCCGAGCTCTTTGATCGCGGGCTGCACGCCCTCGTCGAACCGAGCAGGCAGGTCCATGTTCGAGGCGATCCGCTTGAGCGGCTCTTCCCAGGAGAGAATGAGCGCCTCGAGACCTGCTTCTTCGCCACGCTGATCCAACGTCCGAGCGATGAGGCCCGCGAGATACGTGGCATGGCGCGCTTCGTAGCTCGCCTGCGCGGCGAGATTGCGCGGCAGCACCAGATCGTACCGATTGCGCTGAATCTCCTGCTCCGCTTCCGCGAGATAGCGCTTCGCCGCCTGAAGCGTGCGGGGTGCGAATCGCTCGACCTTCGTCTCGTCTGCTTGTGCGATCAAAGCTCGCGCCTCGTTCAGTACGCCACCTTTGATGGCGGTGAGCTCAGCATCGCGCAACAGCACTTCCGCCTCGGCGGCGCGACGCTGCGCATTCTTCATATCTCCCGTCTCGTTCTCGACCATCGCAGCGCGAAAGCGCTCCGCTGCCCGCGCCCACACTTCGGAGGCGAACTGCGGCGCCTTTGCTGCGAGCGCATCCTCGCGTGCCTTGATCGTAGTACTCAATAGTTGCCGAGCGGCCGCCGCAGCTTGCACGGCACGATCCAAGCTGGCTTCCGCTTTTTCGATGCGCGCGCTCACTCTTTGGCTATTACGGCCCCGCTCGAGATCTTTGCGGGCCGCTTCATATTCCTGCGTCGCCGCCGCGAAGTTTCGGGGCGAAAGAACGTCCACCTGCTCTGCTCGACGGGTTTCCAACACTGTTGCAAGCGCCTCGACCCGCGCAGCTTGCGCATGAGCACCTCCCGCGGCGGCGAGCGCAAACATCAGCACACAGAGGGCGCGCGTGTTGACAAGGATCTTCGAATTTCGCATTCGTGGCACCGATACGATACGTGCACGGAAGTATAAGCGCCGCTCGCGCGGGGGAAGCGCACGCAAGTTCACAAAAGCGAGCGGAGTGGGCCTTTATGGCCGTGTTTGGCCTGAGCCGTGCACGACGTATTTGTAGCTCGTGAGTTGCTCGACCCCTACTGGCCCGCGCGCATGAAACTTATCGGTCGAGATGCCGATTTCAGCACCCATTCCGAACTCCCCTCCGTCGGCGAACTGCGTAGAAGCGTTGTGGAGCACGATTGCGCTGTCCACACTGGCCAGGAAGCGCTCAGCTATTTGGGCATCGTCCGTCACGATCGAGTCCGTATGCGCGGACCCATATTTCTGGATGTGCGCGATTGCCTCGTCGACATTTTCAACTGTTTTCGCAGCGATGATCGCATCGAGGTACTCGGTGTACCAGTCGCTCTCCGTCGCGGCGGTTACTCGCGAATCCAGTTGCCGAAGGACGTCGTCTGCGCGAACCGCGCAGCCTGCATCGAGCAATGCTTTGACCACTTCGCCCGCGTGTGGGAACGCACGGTCGATCAACAAGGATTCAGCGGCACCGCAGATGCCCGTGCGGCGCATCTTGGCGTTGAGCACGAGCTCCTTAGCCATTCGAGGATTCGCTGCCGCATGCACATACACGTGGCAGTTACCCTCGAGATGCCCGATCACTGGAACTCGCGCCTCGCGCTGTACGCGCTCTACGAGGCTCTTGCCTCCGCGAGGCACGACGACATCGATGAACTCCGTCATGCCCGCGAGCATGTGACCGACGGCAGCACGATCCGTGGTGGGCACGATCTGGATCGCGGAGGCGGGCAATCTCGCAGCAATTAAGCCCTGCACCAGACACGCGTGTATCGCTGCGCTCGAGCGACTGCTCTCGGAACCTCCGCGCAAGATCACCGCGTTGCCGGACTTGAGACACAATGCCCCGGCATCTGCGGTGACGTTGGGGCGACTTTCATAGATGATCCCCACCACGCCGAGCGGGACGCGCACTCGTCGGATGTTGAGCCCGTTGGGTCGCGTCCACTCCGCCATCGTGCTTCCGACCGGATCGGCAAGCGCGAGGATCTCCTCGATTCCTTTCGCCATCGCCTCAATGCGCTTGTCGTCCAACAAGAGTCGATCGAGAAGCGCAGCCGAGAGAGAGCGCTCGCGCGCTGCCTGCATGTCGACTCTATTGGCCTCCAGTATGGCCGCACGATGTTCGCGAATAGCGCTGGCCGCCGCTCGTAGAGCAGCGTTCTTGGTGTCGGTCGAGGCTCGCGCGAGCGCGCGGGCCGCAAGCACGGCTTCGCGCCCGAGGGCATTCATGATCTCGGCAATGTTCACGACCTGGGTGCTGGCGGCATTCATGCAGACATTCTAGCAAGCATCCTCCGGACTCGAGACTCGCCTTGGAGGAGGAACGCAACCTTCGACCCGCCAGCGCGTTAGGTGAGCACGTTTCGGAGGAAATAACGTATGCGCGGATCGGAGAACTTTGATCGATCGTACCCCAAGGTGCTCGGGGCGTTAGCGGTCGCGGGCGCCATTGCGCTCATCGCGGCCCCCATGCTTCGCAAGCTGGGTCGGCGCTGGGCGGTAACGCATCCTCAGGCGCAGAAAGAGCCCGCGATCGACAAGTCGCTCAAAGATACGTATCCCGCAAGCGACCCGCCGGCGTCGCGCTACTTCGATATCCCCGTGAATCGCCGCTGAGCGCATTTCACCTCAACATCTTCTCGAGCTGTGCCACCAGCACGTTCGGTAGCACGGGCTTCGCGAGCCGCGGCGCACCTTGCGTTTGTGCCGGAAACAACCGGTCATCCTCGGCATAAGCAGTGGTGAAGACGAATGGAATGCCTCGCGCCTGCAGTGCGTCGATGAGAGGAAACACGAGCTCACCGTTCAGATTGACGTCGAGCACCGCAATATTGGGCTTGTGGTCGTTCAAGAGCCTGCCCGCCTCCTTGAGAGAGGCAGCAGGGCCAATCACGTCCGCGCCTTGCTCCTCCAACAGCATCTGCATGTCGAAAGCGACGATGAAATCATCTTCGACAAGCAGCACACGGGCCTTCTTCAACGTGCTCGCCGTATCGTTCAGAGTGCCGGACGCGCCTTCGTGGTCGCCGCGAGGGGCCCGCAGAAACGGAAAGCGCAGCACGCGGGGATCGCCGACAGCGATCGGACGGGTCTGCGGCGAGGCCGTCCACGGCTTAATCACTTCGGGCAATGATCTCGAGTCTGGGCAATGGGACGCGGATGCGAGTGCCAGGCCGCTTCGCCTCTTTGCGGACGCTCGATCGTTCGGGTGCGCTGCCGAACTGTCGCGCAACCAACTCGATGATTCGCGTCCCCAACCCATGAGATTCGCGTGTATGTTTTTCATGCCACCCTACCCCATCGTCCGACACTTCTAAAAAAGGAAGGCCCGTGGATTCCACGCCGAGCACGACCGTCACCTCCCCGCTCTCGCCCGCGGCGAAGGCGTGCTTCACGGCGTTCATCACGAGCTCGGATGTCAGCACTCCTAGCGTCACGGCATCGCGCGCAGCAATGGATAACGAAGCGAGGTCTTGCCGAATCTTGATCCCGGCAGGCAAGCCTGCGGCGATATCGTCCAACACCGCAGTCAGCACCTCATCAGCTTTCACGCTCGCGAAATCAGTGCCGAGACGGAGTTTGCGATGCGCAGAAGCAATCGCTTGCACGCGAGCTCGCGCCGCCGCTAACGCATTCGATGCTTCCGGATTCTTCACCACCCGCTGTTGCATCGTCAGAAACGAGGACACGAGTGCCAAGTTGTTGCCGACTCGGTGGTTCACATCCGTGAGTAGCGCCTCTGCGCGCAGCCGTTCCCGCTCGGCGACTTCCGCTGCGCGAGCCAAGGCTTCGGTTCGTTCGGCGACGCGTTGTTCGAGATCGCGATTGTACGAAGCGAGCTGCGCTCGGCTGGCTTCCACAGCGCTCAGATAACGGCGCACGCTGATCAATGCGAACACCGCGAGCAAGCCACATGCGATCAGCATCCCCGTGACGGCCAAAATGAACTGCTCGCGTACCCTATGAACGCGTTCTTGGCGCGCGAGCAGTAGACGATCCTCCGCGGTGTTGAACTCATCGAAACGCGTGCGCAAATCACGCATGAGGGGCTCGCCTCGCTGACTGACGACTCGTGCAGCGCGCTCTTGCTGCTCCTCGCGGACGAATCGCATCGTCTGCTCGATCGCGCCGAGCCGCTCGATGAGCACGGGGGTCAAGTCGTCGACTCGCTTCAGCTGGCTTGGATCGTCACCCACGAACTCGCGCAGCGCGAACAACCGAGACTCGAGCTCGGCTCGCGCCTGCTCGTACGGCGCCAGCAGCCGCTCATCGCCCGTGAGCAGGTAACCTCGCTGCCCCGATTCCGCGGTTGAAATCATGTTGAGCAGGTTCGCGGCCGCCTGCTTGACCTGCAGTGTATGAACGACCGCACGCCCAGCGTCTTCCGACTGCTTCGAAATGCTTACGAGCAGTACCGCAGCAGCGGCGAGCAGCACGAAGCTCAGCGCGACGACGATAACCAGAAGGCGGTTTCCGCTCAGTCGCCCGTGTAAATCTTGCGCCCGAGCGCCGAGAGACGCCGCGCCAAGTGGTTGCGCATGAAATAGCGGTACGGTCCCTGTATCGGATTGGTGCATGCGTTCACTCACGCGAGGTCACGACGAGATCATCTCGATGGATCAACTCATCGCGGCCGCGGTATCCGAGTAGAGCCTCTATTTCATGCGAATGACGACCCTTTAGCCGTGCAGCATCGCGACTCGAATAACCAGACAGGCCCCGCGCAATCTCTTTGCCCTGCGCATCGCGAACGATGAGCGCATCCCCGCGCTCGAACTTTCCGGTGATCGCGGTGACGCCAGCAGGGAGCAAACTTTTTCCAGCGCGCAGCGCTTTCACCGCCCCATCATCGAGCACCACATCGCCAGCCGGTTTGAGAGAACCCGCGATCCATTGTTTACGCACTGTAGTCGGATTTGCGCTCGGATAGAACCAACTGCAACGTGCGCCCTCCTCGATGCGCCGGACAGGATGCAGCTCGCGTCCCAATGCAACGCACATATGACACCCGGCACCGACGGCGATCTTTGCTGCGGCGATCTTCGTTGCCATGCCGCCCGACCCCACGTCGGAGGACGAGCCCGTTCCCATCCGCTCGATCTCGGTCGTGATCGCGCGGATCTCCGGGATGAATTGCGCATCCGCATTCAAAGTCGGATCGGCTGTATAGAGGCCATCGACGTCCGAGAGCAGGACCAAGCAATCCGCGCTGATCATTTGCGCAACACGAGCCGCTAGACGATCGTTATCGCCATAGCGGATTTCCGCTGTCGCGACCGTGTCGTTTTCATTGATGACCGGGATCGCCCCCAGCCGCAGCAACGTATTCAATGTGCTACGTGCATTCAGATAGCGGCGACGTTCCTCCGTATCTGCGAACGTGAGCAGGATCTGTGCCACATTCAAATGGTGCGCCTCGAGCACTTCTTTCCACGCGTGCGCCAGTCGAATCTGACCCACGGCCGCGGCAGCCTGACTTTCTTCCAGTTTCAACCGACCCGGTGCAAGTCCGATTGACCGCCGCCCGAGCGCGATGGCTCCTGAAGAGACGAGCAACACCTCGGCACCGCGCGCGCGGACACGGGCGATATCCGATGCGAGGGTCTCGAGCCATGGTCGACAGAGTTGTCCCGTCCGTGCGTCAACCAGTAGAGCAGAGCCTACCTTGATGACGATGCGACGAGCCCGTAGCAATGGGGAACTTGAATCGTTCAGCTCGCTGACAGACATGATCGGATGACTCAGACACTCGGACCTTAGCGGCGCTGCGGTGGAGCCCCGGAGGTTCACCCGGCGCCCGGGCGCGCGCCGCGCACGTGAATCGTTGTTGGACGAGCAGGGAGCGATGAAGCAAATGATGCGCGAGCGACTCCCGTATCGCGTCGCGCTTCGTCCCTAGCTTAATTGAAGGAGCGCGATGACGGCCAGTTGTAGGTCCTCAGAGGCTCGGAACATAGAACCGCGATCGAGTTGCCTGCTTCCTGGCGACACCCTAATATTCTGCCGCCGGTCCGAGCGCCGGCTTCGTCGTCGAGGTGTTGCGTGGGCAGAGATTACGACCCGGTTCAAGGTAAGTGGTACCAGGATCTCGAGGAGAACGAGATCTTCCAGGTGCTATCCGTCGATCCGGACGAAGAGATCATCGAGCTGCAATACGAGAACGGCGATATCGAGGAGATCGATCTCGACACGTGGCACGAGCTCGACCTCGAGCATGCTGAAGAGCCGGAAGGCTGGGCCAGTGATGACGAGGACGAAGAAGATGACGAGGAAGAGCTCGAGGACGATGATGATGACGACGAGTATGACGATTGGGACGATCACGACGACGATTGGGACGACGAGGACGACGAGGACCTCGACGACGATTACAGCGACCGCGACGACATGTAGGTTGTCGGCCTGAGAGGATCTACGCTCTCAATCCAATCCTCCGAACGGACCGTCGGCACGGCTCGCGCAACGCAGGCCGCTTGAATCTACCGCCGGCGACCCTAATTCCATGACACTCGCGCGTGCGGCGCGGCGACCGTCCGGTATGGGCGAGCGATGGACTCAAGGGGTCTCACTCGGAGCCGAACCTCAAATGAAACGCATCCTTCTTTTCGTTGCGACCAACATCGCCGTACTCGTGGTGCTGAGCATCACGCTGCGCCTGTTGGGTGTGGACCGAATCCTCGATGAGCAGGGCACAGGGCTCGATCTGAACTCACTGCTGATCTTCTCGGCGGTCCTCGGCTTTGCCGGATCCCTCTTTTCACTCGCGATCTCGAAGTGGACAGCCAAGCGCATGATGGGCGTGCGGGTCATCGAGCAGCCGAGCAACGCTGCCGAACACTGGCTGGTGGACACCGTCCGACGTCAGGCCCAGCAAGCGGGTATCGGCATGCCGGAAGTCGGCATCTTCGATACTCCCGACATGAACGCCTTTGCGACGGGTGCTCGACGCGACAATGCGCTCGTCGCGGTGAGCAGCGGGCTTCTGCAAGGCATGTCGCAGCGCGAAGCAGAGGCCGTGTTGGCCCATGAAGTGAGCCATGTCGCGAATGGCGATATGGTGACGCTGACGTTGATTCAGGGTGTCGTGAACACCTTCGTCATCTTTCTGTCGCGCGTCATCGGCCACACCGTCGATCGCGTCGTCTTCAAGACCGAACGCGGGCACGGGCCCGCATTCATCATCACGGTGATCATCGCGCAGATGGTGCTCGGCATTCTGGCCAGCATGATCGTGATGTGGTTCTCTCGCCATCGCGAGTTCCGTGCGGATGCGGGGGGCGCGCAGCTCGCCGGACGCGAGGCGATGATCGGCGCGCTCGAACGGCTGCGTCAGCGTCACAGCGGCCCGCTGCCGGATCGCATGGCCGCATTCGGCATCAACAACAGCAAAGTTACAGCAGGTATCCAGCGCCTGTTCATGACACATCCCCCGCTGGAGGAACGGATTGCGGCCCTCAAGAGTGCCCAGTGACGAGGTGACGGAGTCAGAGGACTCAATTCATCAGCGTGCCTCTCGCGTCGAGTCTGCGGACGGATTTTAAGGATCGTACCGAGCAGGGTAGACTCGTGACGCGATTCTGACTCCGTCACTTCGTCACCGCGCGTCCCTCGTCACTTGACCCTGTGCTGCCCCTCCGATTCTTTATCTTCGCCGGTCTCGCTGGGATTTGCCTATGGGGCCTGTTCTCCCTGCTGGAGAACTTAGGCGAGCCAGAGCTGCTGCGCTCGCCCAAGGCCGCTGTCGTCAAGGGCTGCGAATCGATCGAGACACCGGACGCCGCCAAGCTGTGCCCGCAGTTCTTCTGTCAAAAAGCCCTGTTGGACGCAAACACCATTCCGCGCAGCTCAAAGTTCCAGATCACCGTCCAGCGCAGATCAGACAAAGCTGAGCTCGTTGGCGGTGTCATCACCGCGGGCCCTGCGACAAATCGGCACTTCGCGTGCATGCTCGAGAATAACGTCGTGAAGCGCCATGCTGTGCTCTCCGCAGAAGAGTTGCAGGCGCTACCTGCCGCCTCCGGCGAATGGTCTTTTGAGCAAACCGGATCGTGAGATCATCCCCTCATGAGTATCTCGCCCAGCGTGCTTGATCGTCTGCGTCGCATCGTAGGGGCGGGCGGCTACCTCGACAGCCCACCGGACATTGCGCCGTACACGGTCGATCATCGCGAGCTCTACCGAGGAGCGACGCCGCTGGTCTTGCGTCCGAGCACGACCGCACAGGTTTCGGAGATCCTGCGCACGTGCAATGAAGCTGCAGTGGGCGTCGTACCCGTGGGGGGCAATACGAGCTACTGCGGAGGTGCCACGCCGAGCTCGGATGGGACCCAGGTCGTCGTCTCGCTCGCTCGTATGCGACGAATTCGCTCGGTCGATCCAGACAACTTTGCGTTGATTGCCGAAGCCGGCTGCGTGCTCGAAGAAGTTCAGAACGCGGCTGCCGCCGTGGACCGCTTGTTTCCGTTGAGTCTCGGATCGGAAGGGTCGTGTCAGCTCGGCGGAAATCTCTCGACGAACGCGGGCGGCACAGCCGTTCTGCGCTATGGCATGACTCGCGATCTGGTGCTTGGGTTGGAGGTCGTACTGCCGGATGGCCGGATTTGGGACGGCATCAAGCCTCTTCGCAAAGACAATACCGGATACGACCTGCGCGATCTTTTCATCGGCGCGGAAGGCACGCTCGGCATCATCACCGCTGCTGCCTGCAAGCTGTTCTCGCGTCCTCGCGAGCTGATCACTGCCATCGCCGCTGTCAAAGATGCAGCGAGCGCAGTCGCGCTGCTCTCCCGACTTCGTGCTGCGAGCGGCGATGCCGTGACGACGTTCGAGCTCATGCCGCGGCTCGGAATCGAGCTCGTAGTCAAGCATGTGCCGGACACGGGCGATCCACTGGACAAGCGCTATGAGTGGTATGTGCTCATCGAAGTAGGTGCTGGGCGCAGCGAAAGCGGATTGCGGGAGATCGTCGAGAGCGAGATCTTCGCCGAAATGGAGCGCGGTGCGGTCTTGGACGCGGTACTCGCGCAGAGCGAGGCTCAGCGCGAGGCTTTCTGGCGATTGCGCGAAACGATTCCTGAAGGTCAGCGGCGCGAAGGAGCCAGCATCAAGCACGACATCTCGGTAACGACGAGCGAGATCCCTCGCTTCATCGACGAAGCGTCCGCGCTGCTTCTCAGCATCACTCCAGAAAGCCGGCTGCTCCCTTACGGCCACATGGGCGATGGCAATCTGCATTTCAACTTGAGCGTACCCGTGAACGGCAGCGCAGCGGACTTTCGGGCGCTCGCGCCGCGCATTCACCGCGCGATGCACGACCTCGTTGCGCAGTACGGCGGCAGCATCAGCGCAGAGCACGGCATCGGCCAACTCAAGCGCGAGGATCTAGCCCGCTACAAGCATCCTGTGGCGCTCGAAGTGATGCGCTCGATCAAACACGCGCTCGATCCGAGAGGGATCATGAATCCCGGCAAAGTTCTGTGATCGTCGATTCGCGATCGGTTCCATGCTGCGCAATCGATGCATCTGAAGGCGATCGCTTCACGTCAGCATCGCGCACTTCGGAACTGCGATGCGGCATAGCACGTTACCTTTCTTCCATCGGAGTGGAAGAATGACAGGCTGGTCATCGCTCGTTCGTCTAGTGCTCAATCCGATCCTCCTGGGACTCACCGTTTTCGGCGCTGTCTGCGCTCAAGCGCAGGAAGTCACAGAGCGTGTTCTCGATGACCTAGGCGAGCCGACAGTCGTGGAGCAGCGATGGAGTCACGTGGGCTTGCTCCGCGCTCGCGATCTCACTCCGTTCGGACTCCTTCGGCTCGACATGCTCCCCGCGCACACCGCCGATGCCGAGGCGGGCACCTGGACTTTCGAGATCCAGTACGCGTACCAGAACACATTCATCTTGAGTGACAACGTCCGTGAGTATCTCGAGACGCGAGGTGTGGGCCGTCAACCTCTGCGCGCGCAAGATGCGGCAGCGATACTCGCTCTGCCGGGAGATGCCTACTACATCGATGGCGAAGTCGGCCTCGCGGATCTCATCGTGCAGAGACGCTTGAACGAGTACTGGAGTGCATACCTCACCATTCCATATATCGATTACGGTGAAGGCGGTTTCGATAGCACGATCGAATCCTTTCACGACTCGTTCGGTTTCAGTCAGCAGGGCCGCGACCTCGTCGCACGCCATCGCTTCCAACTGCTCTACAAGCTGGGCGAGCTCCAGTTTGCACAACTCGAGCGCAGCATCGACGGTGGCTTTGGCGATCCCGTTGTGGGTGTCCGCTATTCGCTGCCCCAGCCGCGCTTCGGCTGGGATGTAGTCGTGGAAGCGGCTGCGAAACTCGCGGTGGATGGCGAGCGCTTTCTGCTGTCAACCGGGGAGCATGATTTCGGATTGCAAGCGACACTACAGAGACGCATCGGAGACACCGGTCGGCACTCCGTTTATCTGGCGGGCAGCGCCGTGTATTACGCAGGCGGTCCTGAAGTCCCCGCAGACGAGACGCAGATCATTCCCACGCTGATCCTAGGTTACAGCTTCGGTCTGACGCAGCGAACGAGTGTCATCTTGCAAGGATACGCAAGCCGCAGCGTGATCCAGAACGCCGACGTCGAAGAGCTCACCGACGACAAATATCAGCTCAGTCTTGGGCTCCAATCGCGCGGCCGCAACGTGCTGTGGAGCTTTGCCGTCACCGAGAACATCTCGAACTTCGGCAACACACCCGATATCGGCGTGCAGATCGGCGCGGCGTATATGCCGAAGGCGAAGTGAGAAGAATAGGCTGTAGGCTCTAGGCTGTAGCCAGATAAAGAGAGGTTCTCCAGGCGCGAGCTAGTAACGAGACACCCTTCTTACTCTGGCTACGGCCTACAGCCCACAGCCTCTCTTCAGCTTCCCACCCGACCGCCACCCTCTTTTCTGACTGCGATCACGCTCGCGCGAGGTTGCGTGCCTGCGCCATCTGGCCAGTGGCTCGTCGGATGAGTCACGCTTCCGCCGCTGCCCGGGTGCTGGATGCTCAAGAAAAGGGTTTCGCCATCCGGCGTGAACTCACAGCCGCAGATCTCCGCGCCGACCGGACCACTCATGAAACGTTGCAACCGTCCGCGCTGCGGCCCGGTCGTGGGGCACACCCAGCAACCGTTATTCGAGTCGTCCGGCTGCGCTCCATCGGTAACGATCCACAGATTGCCGTTTGCGTCGAAGCCTAAGTTGTCGGGCGATCCAATGGGGCTCAACTCCTCCGCATTCGTATAACCCGCGTAGTAGCTGCTGTTCGCAACCGCGCTCGTCACACTCGCCACCAATCTGCCTCCGCTCGGATCCCCGCCCAGAAGGAAGACTTCCCAAGAGAAGGCCGGCGAGGTGTGATCGTCGCCCGACTCACGGATCTCGATGATGTGCCCGTACTGATTGAGCGCTCGAGGGTTCGCCGCATTGGGACCGAGATCGATCTCGCGGCCGCGGTAATGCGCCAGCTTGGATTCTTCTGTGCGGCGATCGTTGTTCGTACACGCAACGTAGATGCGGCCCGTGACCGGATTCACATCGACATCTTCGGGTCGGTCCATGGGCGTCGCGCCGAGAATGGACGCTGCCGCGCGCGCCTTGATCAACACTTCGGCCTGATTGCGGAAACCCGCCGCTTCGTTCAGAGGTCCCTTCTCGTCGTACACGAGCGGCAACCATTCGCCAGAGCCATTCGCATCGAAGCGCGCGGCGAAAAGTGTGCCGGCATCGAGCAGGTCGCGGTTGCTGCTCGGATTCTTCGCATCGAACCTGCGAGCACTCACGAACTTGTAGACATATTCGAATTTCGCATCATCGCCCATGTAGACGGCGACGCGGCCATCGGGCGCCACGATTGGATTCGCTCCTTCATGCGCGAAGCGTCCGAGCGCAGTGCGCTTGATCGGGGCGCGAACGAGATCTCTGGGATCGATCTCCACGATCCAGCCGAAGCGGAACGGTTCAGTCGGATTGCGCATCAGATCGAAACGTGGATCGCCTGCCTCCCATCCATAAAGCGAATGCGTGCTCCACATCGCGTAGCGTTCATGTGAGGCCACGATGTGATCGTGCAGGCCTCGCTCCTTCTGCAGCAGCGAATAGTTGCCGAAGTAATCCTGGATGTTTTCTTCAGCAGTGAGATACGTGCCCCAAGGCGTCCGCCCGCCTGCACAATTGCCGAATGTGCCGAGCGCGCGGACGCCGCGCGGATCGCCTTGCGTTTGCATCAACACTGCACCGCGTGCAGGCCCGCCGATGTCGATCGGGGAATTCGCGGTAATGCGACGCGCGTATCGCGAATCCTTGACTCGCCGCCACGCTCCGCGCTCGCGGACAACTTCGATGACCGAGACGCCCTGCGCTGCCTGGGACACGGCAACGATCTGCGGATGCTTGGAGACGTATGCCTTCGCCGCGCCACGGCTTGCGCCGGCGAATCCTGCGTGGCCCGGATACATGAGCGCATCGTCTGTGAATTCGTTATTGACGCACAGGATCCCGCGATCGCCGCGGGCATCGAGCGGAAAGAAATGGATTGCATCGCAGTTCTGCCCGAAGCGTTGCGCTTGTAGCTCCGCGGCGCCCCGTTCCAAGAGCGCACCGTCCGCCAACTGCGAGGCGTCCAGATCGGGCACGCCGTCGACAAGACTCTCGCCCCAGCGAACGATCAGGTCATGGGTGTAGCCAGACGGCAGAATCACTTCATCCGCCGCGCTGCCCTTGATGGGCGTGAACGCTAGCCCATGTGCGGAATTTGAAGGCTGTGACGTTCCCAGCGCAGTGCAGCCGCCCAACATCAGCGGCGTGAGCGCGAACCCAGCCTGCAGCACGTCTCGGCGCGAGAACCGCTGGAGCAGAAGATCTTCGAACGGCTTGGAGCTTCGAGGCATTGCTTTGGCGTCACCCTCGCGTGGCGAGTGGAGGAGGGATTACTCTCGCAGCGCCGCGGGTACGCAGCGGTCAGAGAAAAACGATCGTCTGTCTTCTCTTTGCGTCTCCGCAGCCCTGGAGGTAATTCCTCTGTCTGGATGTTAGACGCGGAGGAGGCTCATGAACCCCGCCTACCCGACACCAGGATCCACTCGAAGCGCGTAGAGACGTCGGCGGGCTGCCGAGCGTAGCGATGAGAGGCCACCCATGCCGTTAGCGCTTGGCGGGCACAGTCGGGGCCCGAGGAAACCTCGATATTGCCGGTCTCACCGCTCTGGAGAACCGTGTACTCGACGAGCAGCGCGCCGTCGACCTGGCACCCACTTTCGATGCGAAGGGGGCTCGAGCTCAGCACCTCCAGCGGAGCGGGAGGATCAGGGATTCGGCTGGGCGTAACTTGGCAGCCACTGAGAACGGCCGCGACGACGACGATGCTGAGAGGAAGGAGGGTTCTGATCTTCATGCGGCGATGATAGCCGCATGAAGTTGCGGGAAACAGTCGCCGAACTGGGAGCAACGATCAGTTACTCCCTGAACGCAGGGCCCGAACTTCGGGTTCAGGCCGTAGCTCGTCGCCCGTAGCCCGGATCCGCCGCCTAGCGTCCGCCCGCAACCTTGCGCTCTTCGGCACCCTCTTCCGCTTCCGGCGCGACACCCAGCCGCTTGTGCATGAGCGGGCTCGTGGTCGTGTATTGGAGGTGCACCTTCTTGCCCGGCTCGAGATATTCCTTGATCGCGAATGCGGCGAGCGCACCCTCGTGGAAGCCGGACAGAATCAGCTTCTTCTTACCGGGGTAGGTGTTGATGTCACCCACGGCGTAGATGCCGGGGATGTTCGTCTGGAACTTCTCCGTATCGACGGCGAGCTGACGCTTGTTGATGTCGAGACCCCATTCCGCGATGGGTCCTAATTTCGGGTGCAGACCGAAGAACACGAGGAGTTGATCGACGTCGACGCGGCGCACGACGCTGTCGCCGCCCAGAACACTTACGGACTTCAAGACGCCGTCCACCGTGTTCACTTCTTTCACTTGCCCGATCAGCACGTCGGCGCGCAGCTCATCGCGCAGCGCGTAGAGCTTGGCGACCGACGCCGGCGCACCGCGGAACTCGGCCCGACGATGCACGAGGACCACACTGCGCGCGTGGTCGACGAGCGTGAGCGCCCAATCGAGCGCGGAATCGCCGCCGCCGAGGATCACGACGTCCTGATCGGCGAACGCACGCGGATCCTTCACGCGATAGTGCAGATACTTGCCTTCGATCTCGGCGGCACCCGGCACGTCCAGTTTGCGCGGCTGGAACGAGCCGACACCGCCCGCGATGACAACCGCACCGGTATCGAAGACCGTCGCAGCGCTGGTCACGACGCGGAAGCGACCGTTCTCTTGGCGCTGCACTTCCGTGACTTCTTGTCCGAGATGCATGCCTGCGTTGAACGGCTTGATTTGCTCGAGCAAGCGATCCGTCAGCTCCTGACCCGTGCATACGGGCACGGCGGGGATGTCGTAGATCGGCTTATCCGGATACAGCTCGACGCACTGACCGCCCGGCGCTTTCAGCGAATCAACCAAGTGGGCTTTGAGTCCGAGCAATCCGAGCTCGAACACCTGAAACAGGCCGCACGGGCCTGCGCCGACGATGACGACGTCGGTCTGAATCGGGTGGCGTTCGAACTTAAGCGCTGAGTCGTTGTGGGTAGCCGTCGACGACACGAGGTGTCTCCGTGATAGAAGCTGGTTGAACATGCTGAGCGAGACCCGCTGCTTCGAGCAGTCCCTTCTCGCTCAGCCACTTTCGATTGAACAAACGCGACTGATACTTGGCGCCGTTGTCGCACAGGATCGTCACGATCGTGTGACCGCGACCGAGTCGCCGCGCCAATTCCACGGCAGCGGCCACATTCACGCCGCTCGTGCTGCCAAGGAACAAGCCCTCATCGCGCAGCAGCTGGTAGACCGTGCGCACGCACTCGACATCGGTGATGTGCAAGGCTTCGTCGATTGGCGAGCCTTCTAGATTCGCCGTCACGCGACCGATTCCGATGCCCTCTGTAATGGAGCCCGGGCCCGTCGCCTTCAACTCGCCATGACGCAACCAATGATAAAGCGAGCTGCCTTGAGGGTCAGCTAATGCGATCAAAACCTTCGCGTTTTCCCGTTTCAGATAGCGGGAAATCCCACCTAGCGTACCGCCCGTGCCGGTTGCAGCAACGAACGCATCGATGCGGCCGCTGGTTTGCGCCCAGATCTCCGGGCCGGTCGTCTGCTCATGCGCATCTCGGTTCGCGGTGTTGTCGAACTGATTCGCCCAGACTGCATCCGGAATTTCGTCTGCGAGTCGACGCGCAATCTTTTGATAGTGATTCGGATCCGAGTACGGCACCGTCTTCACGCGCAGCACTTCCGCGCCGAGCGTCTCGATCATCTGATACTTCTCGTTCGACTGGTTGTCGGGCATGACGATCACGCACCGGTAACCACGCGCGTTGCAGACGTGCGCGAGACCGATGCCCGTGTTGCCCGCGGTGCCCTCGACGACGGTGCCGCCCTTCTGCAAGCGACCGCTGCGTTCGGCTTCATCGATTATTGCGCGCGCGGCGCGATCTTTCACCGAGCCGCCCGGATTCATGAACTCGGCCTTGCCGAGGATTTCGCATCCGGTGAGCTCACTGAAACTGTTCAAGCGGATGAGCGGTGTGTTGCCGATCGCATCTGCGAATCCGCGTCGAATCGATTGGCTCATGCGGAGAGCCTCCCATCGTTGTGAGTCGCATACGCCCACGCATCCGCGCCCAGCAATGTGGGCCGCTGCGCGGCCGTCGCGTTGAACCAGTGCAATGTTTCGTGCAAGCGCGTGACTTCACCGACGATTAGCAATGCCGGCGATTTCACATTCGCAGCGCGCACCTTCGCGGACAGATCTGCCAACGTGCCGGTCACGACGCGCTGCTCTGCGCGCGTGCCTTCTTCGATCACCGCCGCTGCACGATCTGCAGGTACACCATGTTGCTGCAGGTTCGCGACGATGTTCTCGAGATGACCCAGGCCCATGTAGAACACGGAGGTCTGACCGGAGCGCGCGAGCAACTCCCAATCGACACGGTCCGTTTCGCCTTTGCAGTGTCCGGTAACGAACGTCAGTGCTTGGGCATGATCGCGATGCGTGAGCGGGATACCTGCGTAAGCTGCGCAGCCCGCCGCGGCAGTGATCCCAGGCACCACCTCGAACCGAATGCCTTCGGCCGCGAGCGCTTCCAACTCTTCGCCACCGCGGCCGAAGATAAAGGGATCGCCGCCTTTCAAGCGGCACACGCGCTTACCTTCTTTCGCTAAGCGCACGAGCAATTGATTGATTTCTTCTTGCGAGACGTGCGCGGCACCGGCCGTCTTGCCGACATATATGCGCTGGGCATCGCGCCTGGCCAGATCGATCACTTCGTTCGACACGAGACGATCGTAGAGAACGACATCCGCGTTCTGCAGCGCACGTAGCGCGCGCAATGTTAGAAGGCCCGGATCTCCCGGCCCCGCACCAACGAGCACCACCTCGCCGGGGCGATCGCCAACCTGCGCCTCGCGCTCGAGGGCTCGCTCAATACGCTCGCGAGTGTCTTCCGCTTGCGCGTCCGCACGACCGGCGAGCACATCCGCTGCAATCTGGCCGTCGAAGAAGTTTTCCCAGAAACGCCGACGGTTGCTCGGGTTTGCAACGCGAGCCTTTACGGCACTGCGAAGTGATCCTGCGAGCGTCGCGAGCGCGCCCAACCGTTGCGGCAAGAACGACTCGAGTCGCTCACGCAGTCTGCGGGTCAGCACCGGTGCTTCACCGCTGCTGCCGACCGCCACGACCACAGGAGAGCGATCCACGATCGCAGGCACGATGAAGCGCGATAACTCGCGATCATCAACGACGTTCACCGGCACGTTGCGGCGTTCAGCTTGATGTGCGACCCACGCATTGATCGAATGCTTATCCGTCGCCGCGATTGCGAGGCGCTTACCATCGAGCAGCTCGGGGCGAAATTCGCCGGCAATGTGCTCGATCTCGAACGCGCTCGCCTTCGCAGCAAGCTCCGCGTTCAGCTCGGGAGAGACGACCGAAACTTTCGCGCCTGCACGCAACAGCAGCTCGATCTTGCGCGCCGCGACCTCGCCGCCACCGACGACGAGAACGGGCTCGCCTTGAAGCCGCAAAAAGATGGGGAAATAGTCCATGGCGTGCGCATCCGGTCCGCGTAACGGAGCGGGTTATTGCCCTGCCGCGCGGCGCGGCTCGACTTTCAGAGGAATGACGCGACGGCGCGGCTGCAAACCGCATTCGCGCGAATCCGGATTCTCCCACCACCAGCGGCCCGACCGAGGATCGGCGCCCGCCTCCACAGCGCGCGTGCAAGGCGCGCAACCGATGCTTGGGAAGCCTTTGTCATGCAGCGAGTTGTAAGGAAGATTACGCGCCTGGATATAGGCCCACACATCCTCTTCGGTCCACTCGAGCAGCGGGCTCACCTTCCACAAGCCGTATCGCTCATCCCACGAGATCGATTCGCCCAAGGCGCGCTCGGCAGATTGTTCGCGGCGAACGCCCGTAATCCACGCCTTGCGACCTGCGATCGCGCGCTTGAACGGTTCGACTTTGCGAATGTGGCAGCAGGATTGCCGCTCTTCGACTCCCAGATAGAAGCCATTGATGCCGTTGTCTCGAACATAGCTTTCGATGGCCGCGGCATCGGGATAGAACACCTGGATGCGGCGCTGATAGCGGCGCTCGATGCGATCGAGCAGCGCCAGCGTCTCATCGTGCAAGCGGCCGGTGTCGAGCGTAAACATCTCGATCTCGGGCACGTGCGTGAAGATGATGTCCGTGAGTACCATCGCTTCCGCGCCCAAGCTGTTCGAGTAAACGACATCCTTGTACTCGTGTGCGGCGAGCTCGAGCAGAGCTCGCGTGTCGTGCACGAGTTTTTCCAATCGGGGCGATAATGACTCGACGCTCATGTGGGCTTCTTGGGTTCTTGGAGGCGTACTTCGGGACGTGACACTCTTTAGGTGTCAGGGACTGTATCTAACCGGCTTATAACCAGGGAAAGACTCATTCGTTCTGTCATGATGCGGGGCTGTTATGACTTTCAGAGCCTCGCCCGACCTACTTCTAAGTACATGAAACTACAGCAATTACGCTACCTGGCCGCGATCGTCGAAAACGACCTCAACATCACCGCGGCGGCCGAACGGCTCCATACGTCTCAGCCGGGAGTCAGCAAACAGCTCAAACAGCTCGAGGACGAGCTCGGCTTTCCTATCTTCCTGCGTCAGGGCAGGACGCTCACCCGCGTCACGCCGGCGGGCAAACGCGTGATCGAGCGAGCGCTGCGCATCCTCAAGGAGGTTCAAAGCATCAAGCGGCTCGCCGAGGAGCAACGTGGCGATGGCCGCGGCTCCCTGTCGATCGGAACCACGCATACGCAAGCGCGCTATGTGCTGCCGCCCGTGATCAGGAAGTTTCGCGAGCGCTATCCGGACGTGGAGCTCCATCTTCATCAGGGCACCTCGGAACAGATTGCGGATTTCGCGGCGCGCGATCGTATCGATTTCGCGATCAACACGGGTTCGCAGGAGTTGTTCACGAATCTCGTGCTGCTACCGTGCTATCGCTGGCATCGTCGAATCGTCGTGCCACAAGGCCATCCGCTCGCCAAGGAGTCGAAGATCACGATCGAGATGTTGGGCAAGTATCCGATCGTGACTTACGTGTTCGGCTTCTCGGGACCTTCGTCGTTGCAGCAGATCTTCGCGCGCGCAGGACTCACGCCGCACGTCGCGCTCACTGCACGTGATGCGGACGTGATCAAAACTTACGTGCGCCTCGGCCTCGGTGTCGGCATCGTCGCGAGCATGGCGATGGATCCGCGGGAAGATTCGGATCTCGTCTCGATCGATGCGTCGCACCTATTCCCCGCACATCTCACCTGGGCAGGATTCCACCAAGGCGCACTGCTGCGCGGCTACATGTACGACTTCCTCCAGCTCGTCGCCCCGCACCTGACGAAGAGACTCGTCGACCGCGCAGGCAATGCGTCGACGCCGGCGGAAGTGGATGCGTTGTTTGCCGACGTAGATCTACCGATCTACAAGTGAAGAGTTAGGAGTAACCACAAAGAACACAAAGGACACAAAAAGGAAAACTGAAACAGGAAGGAGATTGAGACATGGATGTATCTCAAGTAAACGCGATTGCGGACGTCGTTCGCCAAACGGCTTTCGATATCCACATGTTTCACGGCCACGGGCACCTCGAGAAGGTGTACGAGAACGCGCTTGCACACCGGCTGCGGAAAGCCGGATTGAACGTGCAGCAGCAGATTCCGCTCGACGTACTAGATGAGGATGGAACGCTCATCGGTAAGTACTGCGCTGATCTGCTCCTTGCTGCTGGTAGAAATCAAGGCAGTGAAGCTCCTTTCTGCGGAGCACACGGCCAGCTCATGGGTTATCTCAAGTCCTGCAAGCTGCAGCATGGACTGCTAATCAACTTTGGATCCGCTCGCTTCGAGATCCGAAAGTACGTGAGGCCGTTCGCTCGCGATGGACGCGGGTAACATAGATCTCCCGCTCTTTTTTGTGTCCTTTGTGTTCTTTGTGGTTACTCTCTCAGAAACATGAGTAGCATCGATCGTCCCAAAGCTCGCTCCCTCAAGCCACTGCGCTCGCTGTGGCCGTACTTGCTCAGGTACAAAGGGACGCTCGCGCTGGCTCTGGCAGCGCTGTTGATTGCGTCGGGTGCGATGCTCGTGCTGCCGCTTGCGTTTCGCGATGTCATCGATCAAGGGATGGTCGTGCAGGATCGCGAGACGCTCGATCTTTATTTCGCTGCGTTTCTCACAGCCGCTGTCGTGTTCGGCGTGTTCGCAGCCTTGCGCTTCTATCTCGTGACCTGGCTCGGGGAACGCGTCGTCGCCGATCTGCGCAGCGACGTCTACGGTCGCGTCATTCGCATGGATCCGACCTTCTTCGAAGTGACGCGAACAGGCGAGGTGCTGTCTCGGCTGACGACCGACACGACGCTCGTGCAATCGATTGCCGGCGTGAACCTGTCGATCACGCTGCGGTCGATCATCCAACTCGTGGGCGCGCTCGCATTGCTGATCGCCACGAGCCCCTCGCTCGCGGGCATGATCCTGCTGTTGATACCGCTCATCATCGCGCCGCTCGTCATCGTCGGACGCAAGCTGCGCAAGCTCTCGCGCCAGTCGCAGGACCGCATTGCGGAGACGAGCGGCTTGGCCGGCGAGACGTTGAACGCAATTCAAACCGTGCAAGCGTTCACGCTCGAATCGCTCAACAGCGCTCGATACGGCCGTGCAGTCGAGGATTCCTTCGACATCGCAGTGCGTCGTTCCCGGGTGCGAGCAACACTGACTGCGCTCGGCACGATGTTGGTCTTCGGCGCGGTCACGTTCGTGTTGTGGCAAGGGGCGCATCGGGTGCTTGCGGGCACGATGACACCGGGCGAGTTGAGTCAGTTCCTGATCTATGCCGTGTACGTCGGCATCTCTGCCGCGTCGTTGAGTGAGATGTGGGGCGAGATGCAACGCGCCGCAGGTGCGATGGAACGCTTGGTCGAGCTCAAGAACGCGGCACCTACGATTGTCGCGCCACCCAATCCCACACCGCTACCGCAACCTGCCGAGGGTCGAATCGCTTTCGAGCACCTCGCGTTTAGATACCCGTCGCGGCCAGACATGGCGGCACTCGATGACTTCACGCTCACCATACAACCCGGTGAGAACGTCGCGTTCGTCGGCCCCTCAGGCGCAGGAAAGAGCACGACCTTTCAGCTGCTGCTGCGATTCTATGACCCCTTTGCCGGGCGCGTGCTGATCGATGGCGTTGATATCGCGCGCGCCGATCCGCAAGCGATTCGAGCGCGCATCGGTCTCGTGCCACAGGAAACCGTGCTGTTCGGCGCGAGTGCGAGAGAGAACATTCGATACGGCCGTCCCGACGCGAGCGATGAGGATGTTGAGTCCGCGGCCAAGGCTGCCGGCGCAGATGCGTTCCTTCGCGAGTTACCAGAGGGCTATGACACGTTCTTGGGTGAGCGCGGCACCCGACTTTCGGGCGGCCAACGCCAACGCATCGCAATCGCACGCGCGCTGCTCAAGGATCCGCCGATCTTGCTGCTGGACGAGGCGACGAGCTCACTCGACGCCGAAAGTGAACGTTACGTGCAACAGGCACTCGAGCGCCTGATGCAGGGCCGGACGACGATCATCATCGCGCACCGGCTCGCGACGATCCTCAAAGCGGATCGGATCGTGGTACTCGATCGCGGACGCATCGTCGCGGTTGGCACGCATGAAGAACTACTAGAAAACAATCCGCTGTACGCGAGATTGGCGGCGCTGCAGTTCGCCGATGTGTCCTAAAGAGAAGATGGAGTAACCACAAAGAACACAAAGGTCACAAAAAGGAGGAGAACCAATCAGAGGCGGGCAGTACGGCAGTACCGCCCATGATCTCTATTCTCTTTTTTGTGCTCTTTGTGTTCTTTGTGGTTGCTCTTAATCGTCCGACTTAGCTTGCGCGGCGAAGCGGTGCGACGCCGACATCGACGGCCGGCTGGTAGGCGACTGAGAAGTCGCTGAAGCCGCTTAGCGCTGCTTGCAGATCAGCACCCTCAGGCAGCTCGAATGCATCGAAGCCGCAGCGAGCGAGATAGAACAGCTGATCGCGCTGAATCTTGCCGACCGCGCGCAGCTCGCCTGTGAACTTGAACCGCTTGCGCAGAATCTGCGCCTGGCTATACCCGCGACCTTCCGCCAAGCCGCCGAACTCGATCGCGACCAAGCCGATACGCAGAAAGTCGTGCTCGAGCGCTGTAACGGGATCGGTCGGTCCGAGTCGCACGCCCAAGCGACCATCCCACAACCACCATCGCTCGCGCTCTTCCTTCCAGCGCGCGAACGGCAGAATCAGCGCACGCTCGCGCCCGAGCGGATCTTCATCCGCATATCGCCACCCGTCGACGACGATCTCACGCTGCTTGATCAGCTGGCGCATACACACGTGCCTTGAAAGGTTTGATGCCGATGCGGCGAACGGTTTCGATGAAGCGCTCGCCCTCTTCGCGCTCGGCGACGTAGACATCCAGGATCCGCTCGATGGTTTCTGCAACTTCCGCATGCGGAACGGACGGACCGATGACTTGGCCGAGCGCCGCGTCTTTGCCGCTGGCCGAGCCGCCAATCGTGATCTGATACCACTCCTCGCCGCTCTTATCGACACCGAGGATGCCGATGTGACCGACGTGATGGTGGCCGCACGCATTCATGCAGCCCGACATCTTGAGCTCGATGTCTCCCAGATCGTAGAGATAGTCGAGATCGTCGAAGCGCTCGTTGATCTGCTTTGCGATCGGGATCGAGGTGGCGTTCGCCAGCGCGCAGAAGTCGAGACCAGGGCAGCAGATCATATCCGTCAGCGTGCCGATGTTCGGTGTTGCGAGATCGATCTCTTTGAGAGCGCTCCACACCTCAAACAAATCCTTCTGCCGAACATCCGCAAACAGCAGGTTCTGATCGTGCGTCGAACGCACGAGCCCGAGCGAGTATCGATCCGCGAGCTCAGCCACTCGATCGAGCTCGGCGTGCGTGATATCGCCGGGAGGACGGGTCGGTGACTTGAGCGATACGAAGACCGCTCGATAGCCCGGCACTTTGTGTCGCTTGGTATTGCGCTGATACCAGTTCCTGAATTCCGTCGGACGACCCGAGAGAATGTCTTCGTCGATCAGCGACTCATACGCCGGCGGCGTGAAGAAGGCTCTGATGCGCTCGAACTCCGCTTCGTTGAACTGCGGCGCCGTGTCTCGCGAGGCCTGCCACTCTGCTTCGACCAGCTCGCGGAATTTCTCCGGGCCGACCGCCTTCACGAGGATTTTGATACGCGCCTTATGAATGTTGTCGCGGCGACCCTCGAGGTTGTACACGCGCAGGATGGCCTCGAGATAGCTGAGCAGATCCTGCTTCGGTAGGAACTCGCGAATCACGTGTCCGATCATCGGCGTGCGGCCCAAGCCACCGCCGACGAGCACCTCGAAGCCGATCTCGCCCTGTCGGTTACGAACCAGGTGCAGACCGATGTCGTGAACCTTGGAGGCCGCACGATCCTGAGGCGAGCCCGTGATCGCGATCTTGAACTTGCGAGGCAGGAACGAGAACTCGGGATGCAAGGTCGCCCACTGGCGCACGTACTCGCACCACGGCCGCGGATCCTCCAGCTCATCGGGGGCAACGCCCGCCAAGTGATCCGCCGTCACGTTACGAACGCAGTTGCCGCTCGTCTGGATCGCGTGCATCTGCACGGTCGCAAGCAACGCGAGAATGTCGGGCACCGTTTCGAGCTTCGGCCAGTTGAACTGAATGTTCTGGCGAGTCGTGAAGTGGCCGTAGCCCTTGTCGAACTCGCGCGCGATATGCGCGAGCATGCGAATCTGCTTCGTGGACAGCAGTCCATACGGCACCGAGATGCGCAGCATCGGCGCGTGCCGCTGGATGTACAGACCGTTGCGTAGACGCAGCGAGCGGAAGTCGTCCTCCGAGAGCTGGCCGGCGAGAAAACGTCGCGTTTGATCGCGGAATTGGGCGACTCGCTCGTCAACGAGCCGCTGGTCGATCTGATCGTAGAGATACATCGCGCGGACTGTAGCCCTCGCTACAGAGCGCTTGAAATAGCCTTTGGATATGTCGAGATGAAGAAAGAAGCGGATAGCGGATGGCGGATGGGCGCTAGAAGAAAAGCCAGCGGCGGCCGCAAGTTAGGCGCGCCCCGCCCTTCTATGCCTTAACGGTTCGACGCCCCTCCCCGATCGGCTACCCCCTATCGCCTTCTCTCGGCTCGGCCACGCCGAGCCGCTTATGCATGATCGGGCTGGTGGTCGTGTATTGCAGTGCGACCTTCTTGGCCGGATTCAGGTGCGCGGCGACGGCGAAAGCGGCCAGCGCTGCCTCGTGGAATCCGGACAGGATCAGCTTTTTCTTTCCCGGATACGTATTGATGTCGCCCACCGCGAACACGCCGGGGATGTTCGTCTGAAACTTCTCCGTATCGACCGCGATGGCCCGCTTATCGATCGTGAGCCCCCATTCGGCGATCGGACCGAGCTTCGGATGCAGACCGAAGAACACGAGGACCTGGTCGGCCTCGAGGTCGACCGAACTGCCGTCCGTTGTCTTCACGCGCACGCCGCGGAATTGATCCCCGTCCGTCAATAAAGACTGTGCGATCGCTTCTAGGTATCGCATGCTGCCGCTCGCCACGAGATCCTTCATCTTCGCCACAGACGCCGGCGCCGCTCGAAACTCGGGCCGACGATGCACGAGTGTCAGGCTGCGCGCCTTACCTGCGAACTCGAGCGTCCAGTCGAGCGCTGAGTCGCCGCCCCCGAAGATGACGAGTCGCTTGCCGGTGAACTCGGCTGCACTCTTCACCTTGTAATGGATGTGGCGGCCGTCGAAGGCATCTACACCTTCGCATCCGAGCTTGCGCGGTTGAAACGAGCCAAGCCCGCCGGCGATGATCACAGTCTTCGCGTGAAACCGCGTGTCGAGCGATGTACGGACGAGGAACGTGCCGTCCTCGAGCTTCTTGAGCTCGGTGACTTCCTGACCCAAGTGAAACTGCGCATTGAAAGGCTTGATCTGCTCGAGCAAGCGGTCGATCAGCTCCTGAGCGCCACATACGGGTAGTGCGGGGATGTCATAGATCGGCTTCTCGGGATAGAGCTCGCTGCATTGCCCGCCTGGGTGCTTGAGCGAATCCACGATGTGCGCGTGAATGCCCAGCAGACCAAGCTCGAAGATTTGGAACAGACCGCAAGGGCCTGCTCCAACGATCACCACATCCGTCTGAATCGCGCCTTCAGTCAGCGCCGGCACTGGCGTGTCAGTCAACATTGCTCTCCTCGTGCGCGAATCGGCCCAGGTAGAGGGTCGACTCGCAAGGAGCGCATTATACGAGGGCGCCCTCGGGCTTGTGGTTCACATCGCGCTTGGGTGCGGCCATCGGCTTCGTCGGGGCGCGAGGCACTTCAGTCCGCCCGTCGCGAATATCCTCGAGCGTTTTCAAGATGCGCTCGCATCCCAGAGCCACTATTGCGACGACGGCGTAAATGCCCGCGGCGATCACGGTCAGTGCACCGCCGCTCTCCGCGAAGATCCAGAGCACCGCGAGCGCCCATACCCACGCCAAGATACCGACCGCACCGAAGAACATCCGCATAAACATTTCTCCACACGAATTCCTGTAAGAGAAATGCCGCAACGCGTTTCGCAGTTCCGATCCAGCATTGTGCGTGTCAAACCTGCGTGGAAGAATCAACCCATCGTGATGGAAGTGACGAAAGTGATGTAAGTGATGCAGGTCAGAACCTGCTTCCTGCCATCACCGCTTCCATCACCTACATCAGTTCCATCACTTACATCACATCACACCCATGCGCCTCACCATCAACGGCAAAGAACACGTCATCAACGACGTAGATCCATCAACACCGCTCCTGTGGGTCCTGCGCGATCAACTCGGGCTGGTGGGCGCGAAATATGGATGCGGCATCGCTCAATGCGGTGCATGCACTGTGCAGTTGAACGGCACGCCGGTGCGCTCGTGCACGCTGCCGGCGTCTGCTGCCGTCGGTCAACAAGTGACCACCGTCGAAGGCCTCGCGAATCCGAACGGCCAACTGCATGCACTTCAAAAAGCATGGATCGATCATGACGTCGCACAATGCGGCTACTGCCAAGCTGGGCAGCTCATGTCGGCCGCCGCGCTATTGAAATCGAATCCTCAGCCGACCGATGCGGACATCGACGCCGCGATGGCGGGCAATCTCTGCCGCTGCGGCACGTATGTGCGTATCCGCAAAGCAATCCATGCGGCGGCAAACGAGATCAATGCAGGAGCTTCGACATGAGCGCATCCCGAACTTCGATCGTGTCAGCGGACGACTATGTACGCGAGATCTTGCAGGTGGCCGAGGCACAGGTCACGCACACCAAGCTCGATCGCCGCTCCTTCCTCAAGGTCGTGGGCATTGCGGGCGGTGGGCTCGTTCTCGCCTTCTATGTGGGTGGCCGCAACATCGCATCGGCGAACGGAACGAGTGCATTCGTACCGAATGCGTTTCTGCGCATCTCACCGGACGGCACGATCTTGATCTACTCGAAGGGTCCAGAGATCGGCCAAGGCATCAAGACGGCGTTCCCGCTGATCATTGCCGAGGAGCTCGATGCCGACTGGTCGCAGGTGCGTGTTGAGCAAGCAGCGATCAATCCGGCTGTGTTCGGTCGTCAGAGCGCAGGCGGATCGCGCTCTATTCCGATGAGCTGGGATCAATTGCGCAAAGCCGGCGCAAGCGCACGTGCGATGCTGGTCGGCGCCGCTGCGAAGGAATGGAAAGTTGATGCGAGCGAATGCCGCACCGCGAACAGCGTCGTGTACCACGAGGGATCGAACCGCAAGCTCACCTACGCCGCGCTCGCGAACAAGGCCGCAGCCTTGCCCGTGCCTGATGAGAAGTCGCTCAAGCTGAAGGATCGCAAGAACTACAAGCTACTCGGCACGCGTGTCACCGGCGTCGACAATGTCGCGATCGTCACGGGCAAGCCGCTGTTCGGCATCGATCATGTCATACCGAACATGCGCTACGCGGCATTCGAAAAATGTCCTGCTGTCGGCGGCAAGGTCATCGAAACGAATCTCGATGAAATCAAAAAAATGCCTGGTGTCGTCAACGCCTTCATCGTGGAAGGCACGGGGAAGGTGAATGAGGTGATGCCGGGAGTCGCCATCATCGCGAATTCCACATGGGCTGCATTCACTGCGAAGCGGGCGCTCAAGGTGCAATGGGACGAAACCGATGCCTCCAAGGACAGCTGGAGCAGAGCGGTTGCGGAAGCTCGCGAGCTTTCCAAGAAAGAAGGCACCGAGACACTCAAAGTCGCTGGAGAATTCGACAAAGCGCTCGCAGACGCGAAGGTCGTCGAAGCGTTCTACAGCTATCCGTTCGTCTCGCACGCCCCGATGGAACCTCAGAACTGCACTGCGTGGTTCCACGATGGCGGCATCGAGCTGTGGGCCCCTACGCAGACACCCGAGGCCGGCTTGAATGCTGTGGCAGGGATTCTTGGTTTGCCTCCAGAGAAAGTGACGCTTCATCAGCTTCGCGCAGGCGGCGGCTTCGGCCGGCGGCTCATCAACGACTTCATGTGCGAAGCCGCCGTGATCGCGAAACAAGCGGGATTGCCCATCAAGCTCGTGTGGACGCGCGAAGACGACATGCAGCACGACTTCTATCGCGTCGGCGGTTTTCATTCGTTCAAAGGCGGCATCGACAAAGCAGGCAAGCTGATCGCGTGGGCAGATCACTTCATCACCTTCACCGCTGACGGCCAGAAACCGACGAGCGGCGGAGATTTGAATCCCGAAGAATTTCCTGCACAACTGTTGCCGAACGTTCGTGTGACGCAGACGAAGCTGCCGCTCAAGATTCCGACGGGCCCATGGCGCGCACCGCGTTCATGCGCCATCGCCTTCGCGATTCAAAGCTTCATCAGCGAATGCGCGATCGCCGCGAACCGCGATCATCTCGAGTTCTTGCTCGAGATCATGGGTGAGCCGCGGTGGTTGCAAGAAGGGAACGAGTTCGCACTCAACACAGCTCGAGCGTCAGCAGTCATCAAGCTCGCGGCTGAGAAAGCTGGTTGGGGCAGGTCACTGCCGAAAGGTCGAGGGCTCGGACTCGCATTTCATTTCAGCCACGCCGGCCACTTCGCACAGGTGGCGGAGGTCAGTGTCGACTCGAACAAGAAGTTGACCGTACACAAGGTGACGGTCGCCGGCGATATAGGACCGATCATCAATATGAGTGGCGCCGAGAACCAAGTGGAAGGCTGCGTGATCGATGGATTGAGCACGGCGATGGGTTTGGAGCTTGGGATCGAGAACGGCCGCATCATCGAGACGAATTTCGACCGCTACCCGCTCCTGCGCATCGCGAACGCGCCCGAAGTAGCCGTTCATTTCATCCAGAGCGAGTTCCCACCAACCGGCGTCGGCGAGCCCGCCTTCCCTCCCGTCGCCCCGGCCATTTGCAATGCAATCTATGCCGCGACCGGCTATCGCGTGCGCACGATGCCGCTCGCGAAAGAAGGGTTCACGATTTGATCCGCGTCAGCGGATCAAATCTGTCAACCGGCTAACTGGCCGCTGGCCAGAACAAGAGCGACGCCCCAAAGCTAGAAGCCCCCTCCCCCGCAGGGCGGGGGAGGGTTAGGGGGGGCAACAAGCCGTGCTGAGAACTCCCGGCTATGTGAAACACCTCGCTTCCCCGACTCGCAACTAGACGAACGTCGAAGAAGGCGTAAACGACCCCTCGCCTTCGGATTGTGAAGCGCGTACGGAACCTTCTGCATTGCGCGCTACCTAACCGCATTGACAACCCAACGGAGCAGGCCCGCAGATCGGCGCTGAGCACGAGCTGTCGCCTGCATGCTGTTCGCGCCTGCTTTGCTGTCCTAGTAGATACTGGCGTACGTGGGAGAAGAAGCATGAGCACGACGACGATCAATACGTTTCCGCCGCTGCACGCACTCGACTCGCCGAAAGGTTGGTTTCTGGCGCTGATTGTTCTAATGCATGTTGCCTTCATCTGGGCCGTGAACAATGGGCTGTCCTTCACGAAGCTGATTCTTCCGCCGCCCCAGACGGAAGTCGAATTCGTCCCGCTCGAGCCCAAGCCCGAACCTCACCCGCAGGTGATCGACGTGGACCCGATGCCTCCTACTCTCTTCGTACCCAAGCCCGAGGTGCCGCGCCCCGAGTACGCACCGGATGACCCAGCGCCG
This sequence comes from Pseudomonadota bacterium, assembly GCA_023417315.1. Lineage (GTDB taxonomy): Bacteria > Pseudomonadota > Gammaproteobacteria > Steroidobacterales > Steroidobacteraceae > Steroidobacter. The sequence continues at coordinate 70,009 of JAEZFW010000035.1, read as the reverse complement.
ACTGCGACTCCAACCCCGAACCAGCAGTTGCCCCCGATCTCCCAGGCCGATCCTGAACCATTGACTACCATTGTCGAACCCGGCATCCCTGCGCGCGGCTTGAGCGAGCCCATCTATCCGGCTGCGGATATTCGTGCCGGCCACGGCGGCACGGTGCTGCTCTCGCTCGAAGTCTTGGAGAACGGTCGCGTAGGTCAGATCCGCCTGATCCAGTCGAGTGGATTTGCGTCTCTCGATCAATCGGCGGTGCGGGAAGCTCGCAAGTGGCGCTTCGTGCCTGGAACGCGAGATGGCATCCCAGTCGTCCGTTGGAAACAGGTTCCTGTCAAATTCGAGATCCGAGAGCAACGCTAGCCCTTACGGCCAGACTAAGCGACTGCGCTGACATGAGCTGTCCGCGCAGGTCCATAGAAAGCCGCACAACGCCCCACGCGCTCGGACCGCGGCGTTAACATCATTTCGCGATAAGCGCATCTGCAATCGCTTAGCATCGAGCTTTATCTCGATGGGCGAGCCAGTGCGCGACATTCTTCGCTACCCATTCTTGAGCGCAGCACTGCTGCTCTTCTCAGCGGCCATTCCTGCCGCTCAAGTCACCATCGAGCTCGCGGTGGATAGCGGCCCGGCGCGCTTCGGCGTCGCCGAGATCGAAGCAGCACTGACCGCGCGCGATCACACTGTGCTGCGCCCCTCCGCAGCTGATCCAAGGAACAGCACGACCATCATTCTCTTATCTCGCGATGAACCTAAGACACTCCAGCGGACACGCGATGCTGGCGTGACGATTCCAGCGACACTGACGCAAGAAGGTTTCGCCCTCCGGCGCACTGGGCCCACGGATTCGCCTGTACTTTGGGTGATCGGCAAGGGCGATGGTGGCGTGATGTACGGTGCCCTCGAGCTCGCAGAGCAGATTCGACTGTTCGATGTGACGGGCATTCAGCCGATCGAACGCAGTCCGTATATGACGATGCGCGGCACGAAGTTCAACATTCCGTTAGATGTGCGCACCCCGAGCTACTCGGACATGAGCGATGCCGCGCAGGCAAACATCGGTGACATGTGGGACATGGAGTTCTGGCAGCGCTATCTCGATCAGCTCGCCCGCTATCGCTACAACTACGTTTCCGTTTGGAACCTCCACCCGTTTCCATCACTCGTGAAAGTGCCCGAGTATCCGGACGTAGCACTTGCGGATGTGAAGCGCTCGACGATCGATTTCGAAGAGGACTACCCCACTATCGCGACGGGCCTCGTCACGCGCGAGATGCTCGCGAAGACAGAAACGCTGAAGCGCATGACGATCGAAGACAAGATCGCGTTTTGGCGGGCCGTCATGCAGTACGCGAAGGATCGCAACATCGATTTTTACATCGTCACCTGGAACATCTACACGTACGGCGTCGACGGCAAGTACGGCATCACGGACGCGATCGACAATCCAGTCACGGTCGACTATTTCCGCAAGAGCGTTCGCGAGCTGTTTCGAACGTATCCGTTGTTGCGCGGTATTGGACTTACGACCGGCGAGAACATGCCCGATGAAGAGTTCCAGGAGAAGGAGGATTGGGCATTCGCGACGTATGGACGCGGAGTCCTGGACGTCGCTCGCGAACAGCCGGATCGAGCGATCCGATTCATCCATCGGCAACATCAGACCCGCGCCCAGGATATAGCACGTACATTCGCCCCGCTCCGAGCTCAGAAGAACGTCGACTTCATCTTCAGCTTCAAGTATGCCCAGGCGCATGCACTGAGCTCGACCAAGCAAACGTTCCATCATGGGTTCGTGGAATCCCTCGGCGACTTGAAGACTGTCTGGACGATTCGCAACGACGACGCTTTGATGTTCCGGTGGGGCGCACCGGACTTCGTGCGCGAGTTCATCAAGAACATTCCGCATGAACCCTCGCAGGGTTTCTATCTGGGCTCAGACATGTGGGTGTGGGGCCGTGACTTTCTACGGACGGCGACACGCGAGCGCGAGCTCGAGTTCGACAAGCACTGGTATCACTGGATGATGTGGGGCCGGCTTGGCTACGACCCGACCATTCCGAACGAGCGTTTCATCGCATTGCTCGGGAATCGCTTCCCGCCGCTGATTGCGCAGCGTCTCTTCGAAGCTTGGCAACATGCATCGATGATCTATCCGGTCACCACCGGCTTTCATTGGGCCGACTTCGACTTCCAGTGGTACATCGAGGGCGCTCGCAGTCGTCCAGGTCCGGCTCAGACCGAGAGCGGCTTTCACGATGTGAATCGGTTCATCACGTCGAACACTCATCCAGGGACGGATAACCTCTCTATTCCTCGCTACGTCACGGCGACCTTGTCTTCGCAGCCCGCAGTCGGGACCACGCCGATCGAAGTTGCGACACGACTCGATACGCATGCCGACACCGCGCTCGCCGAGCTCGATCGGCTGAAATCCCACGCGTCAGGCGCGCACACGGTCGAGCTCAACGAGACGCTCTCGGATATCCGCGCGATGAGCCTACTGGGCAAGTACTACGCCGCAAAGATTCGAGGAGCCACCGCGCTCGAGATGTTCCGCAAGACAGGCGAGGACGCGCACCGACGGCGCTCGGTGCGGGAGCTCAAGCAGGCGGCTGAGCACTGGATGCGATACACCGCTCAGGCCCGCTCGCTCTACAAGAATCCGCTTTGGACCAATCGCGTCGGCACCGTTGACTGGGATGAGCTCACACGCGAAGTCGCGAAAGACATCCAGATCGCGGAGCAGGCGATCCCCGACACTGTCTCGAATTGACTCACGGCGTCTGCGTTGCTTCGGCAGAGCGGCTCGCGGTGAGCCATCGACGGACCGCAGACTTGCCGAAGACATTCACCGCGAACGAGAGCGCAACTAACTGTGCATCGAGCGCGACGTTCTGCTTCTGTAGATACAGACGATCCAATCGCTGCGTGGAGCGCGCGCCGCGGCCTGCGATCAGCTGCGAAAGGCCTGTGATGCCGGGACGCGCGGCGAAGCGCCAGTCGTGTTGAGCTTTATCCCACCCGAGTCGTTGCACATCGGCTTCGGTGAGCGGCCGCGGCCCGACAACGCTCATCTCACCGCGTAGCACATTGATGAACTGAGGCAATTCGTCGATGCCCGTGCGACGTAGCCACTGACCTACTCGAGTCACCTGCTGTTCGCGCATGCTGCGGAACTTCAGAATCGTGAAGGGTTGCCGATGCTGGCCGACACGCGGCTGCGGGAAGAGCGCAGGCCCGCCGTCCTCGAGCCAATGCGCAATCGCGACACCTGCCGCTAGCGGCGCGAAGGCGAGACAAGCAGCACCCGCCACTGCGACATCGAAGGCACGCTTACCCAAGTATTGCTGAGCTGAAGGTATCGTCATTCGAGTGCTCCTCGTTACACGCCCGCACTGAGAAACTTCTTTGACCTGATTGGCCCCTTCGCATCGGCGTCGAGTGCGGCGAGCTTGCGACGAAACCGCAAATGCCGACGCCGTGAGTGCTCGATCAATGGGCGCCACACCGCCGCAGTCAATCGATGTTTGATGAGCAAATGCCAAAAGCGGTTGGAGCGCTTGTACAAGTAGCTCATCGCTAGATACGCTGGAACCGCGCTGCGATCCTCCGGACGCCGTCGCCAGATCGATTGATGAGAGAACAGCGTGTCGTAGCACCACGCGTATCCTGCGTCGAGCTCCGCTTCGCTCATCTGTTTCGGTCGAAACACGACGTGCGCTGTGTCGTACTTGTCCCAATCTCGATGCAGGATGCGACCTTCCGCCTCGAGCTGCCGAAAGAGCGGCGTGCCGGGGTACGGCGTCAGGATATGGAATGTCGCGCACTCCAACCGAGTCGCTTCGATCCAGCGCACTGTGCGCTCAAACACATCCGGCGTGTCGTGATCGAACCCGAGCACGAAACTGCCGTTGACCTGGATGCCGTATCGATGCAGCAGCTCCACTCTGCGCGCGTAATCCTCAGGCGCAGGAGTACGCTTGCGTGCGTCGACGAGATTGCCTTCGTTGAGCGACTCGAAGCCGACGAATACGCCCGTGCAGCCCGAACGAGCCATGTCTCGCACGAGCGAGGGATCATCCGTCACATCGATCGTGACGGCCGCGCTCCAGATGATTCCTAGCGGCTCGATGGCCGCGCAGAGTTGGCGCAGATAGTCGGGACGCGAGCCCAGATTGTTATCGATGAAGACGGTATAGGGTTGATCATCTGCAGCGATCTCTTCGACCACTTGATCGACGTGCCGCATGCGATACGGCATGTGCAGCCCGTCCGTCGACAGATAACAGAAGCCGCAGCGATTGTGACAACCGCGCGTGGCGATCACGCTCGTGGTCGTCAGAAATGAATCGCGCGGCAGAATCACCCGTCGTGGCGCCGGATCGAGCGCATACGCGCGACGGTAATCGGCGGCATAGCGCCGCTGCAGCCGACCGTTCTCGATGTCGCTCAAGATCTGCGGCCAAAGCTGCACGCCATCTCCGATGGCGATTGCATCGGCATGCGCGAGCGCTTCGTCGGGACACGACAGCACATGAAGACCGCCGAGAATGACGAGCGAGCCATGGGCGCGGAACCAGCGCGCGATGTCATAGGCACGTCGGGCGAATGTGAGATGAACGGTGATTCCCACGACGTGTGGAACAGGATCCGCCGGAGGCGCTCCTTGCAGTAAGTTCTCGTCCCAATACTCGACGTTCCAGTCCTCAGGCGTGGCGGCGGCGATGCTCGTCAGCGCCAAGGTCGGCGTGAGAACGTGCTTCCCATAGCTTGCTCGTGGGTCTTTCGGGTAGAACGGATTGATGAGCAATGCAAAGCGCTTGCATACGGCGCGCTCCGGACGCGCCGGCCCAAGCGCGGGCGGCTCGATCATTTCTCTTGGCTGTGCTGGAGCGCTCCGGGTGGAGAGAAGCTCAACCATGTGCCGCCTCCACCTCGCGCGCGCGGGGTAACGCACCGAACCTGCGCTCGCGCCGATGAAAGTCATCGAGCGCTCGCTTGAATTCCGATTCGTCGAAATCGGGCCACAAGCAATCGGTGAAGTAGAGCTCGGCGTATGCACACTCCCATAGAAGGAAATCGCTCAACCGCTTCTCACCGCCTGTGCGGATCAGCAAGTCGACATCGGCTGCAGGCGACATTGCGTGGTTCACATCACCAAGGCATCTGGAGAACTGCACTCGGTCCGCATTCGAGGCATTTCTCATCCGATGACACGTCGCGATCAGACTGTCCTGCGCCGAATAGTCCACTGCGATTCTCAGATCCATACGCGTGCATCGCGCGGTGGCGCTCTCGCTGCGCTCGATCGCCTCGAGCAGAGCCGAATCCAAGCGATCGCGACGGCCGATCACATTGATGCGAATCGACTGCGCCAGACAACGTTCGGTCTGCGTGACGAGATAGCGTCGAAACAGAGCAAACAAAGCTCGCACTTCACTGGGCGGGCGCTGCCAGTTGTTTGTCGAGAACGCATATAGCGTCAGGATCCCTGTCTGAGCTCTCGCGGCTGCCGTGACGATCCGATCGACTGCGTTCGCGCCCGCTCGATGACCTGCGCTTCTCGGGAGGCCACGAGCGGCAGCCCAACGTCCATTGCCATCCATGATGACTGCAATATGCATAAAAGAGTACTTTGCGTTATAGAGTTACATGTCAAATTTTTTTCTTAGCCGCGTCTCGTCGCTTTGATCACGGCTTCCACATGATCGAGATAACGATTGAGCGCGTCGCGTCCGCGCTGCGTGATGCGATAGACGGACTTTGGACGGCGTTCCTCGAAGGTCTTCGTGCAGGTCAAGTACTTCGCCTCCTCGAGCTTGCGTGCGTGAGCACTCAAGTTGCCATCGCTGACATCGAAGAGCGCCTTGAGCTCCGTAAAGGTGAGCTCCTCACGGACCGCGAGCGCGCTCATGATGCCAAGGCGCACACGCTCATAGATCAGTCGATCGAACTGCGCATCGTCAGCGACTGCAGAGCCCGGCACCGCAGCCAACTTGGCACGCTTGCGACCAGGAGTCTGATTCGGCTTCGTAGCCGACGATGCCTTTTGATTGGCTGCCATGCCCTACCCCTCCTCACTCGCCTGAACGCGTTTCGCCTTCGCGATCAGATAGGCAAGCAGTAGATGTAACGCACCGAACCCGAGCGCCAGCAGAAGCATGTGCGATGCGGGGGGCGCGATGAATGCCGCGATCCCTATCAGAATGAATCCTGTTCCGGTGACAGCCAATTGCGCACGCGCAGCGACGCTGGCGCTGATCTGCGCGCACCCGTACAGGACGAGCCAAGTCCCGGGGATGAGCTGTTGATAATCGTGCGCCCAAAGAACAGCGGTGAGCACGGCGCCGCCCCCAATAGGCGGCGCGAAACACAGGACAAACTTGCGAATAGGTGAACCGGCGATCGTCAGCGTGCCTGCGGGCGAATGACGCAGCAAGAGCAGGCCCCCGACCGTTGCGGTCACGATGGCAACTGCGATCCACACGATGAGCCACGCTTCGCGCCAGTGCGGCATCGACGAGAGCGCAGCGGCGATCAATCCGAACGCACCTGCCACAGCCGCCGTTGAACCCGGCACCACAACGGACCCGGCCGCATCCATGGACGCGCGTATGTACCTAAGCGTCGCCGCGGCATGCGAATCCATCGGAACGCTAGGCGGTGTCTTCGTTCTCAGCTTGAGTGAAGTAGTCACGAGACAAAGCTACGCCCCGGACCTCATGATCGTCAAGTACTTTGCGACGCAGAGGTTATGGACAAAGAAATGGCCCGAGCACTTACGTACTCGGGCCTCGCATCGGTCAAGGACGCTGACGGGCTAGTTGACCTTCTGATCGAGCTCGCCCTTCGCGTAGCGCGTCACCATCGCATCGAAACCGATCGGCTTGATCTTCGATGCGTTGCCCGCGGTGCCGAATTGCTCGTACCGGGCTTTGCAGATCGACTTCATGGCCTTCGTCGAGACAGCGAGCCACTTACGCGGATCGAACTCCTTGCGATCATCATGGAAGAACTTGCGCACCGCGCCCGTGGCCGCCATGCGCAGGTCAGTGTCGATGTTCACCTTGCGCACGCCGTGCTTGATGCCTTCCTGAATTTCTTCGACGGGCACGCCGTACGTCTCGCCCATATCACCGCCGTAGGTGTTGATGATCTTCAACCAATCCTGCGGCACCGAGCTCGAGCCATGCATTACGAGGTGCGTGTTCGGAATACGGCGATGAATCTCTTTGATGCGTCCGATCGCAAGAATGTCGCCGGTGGGCGGACGCGTGAATTTGTACGCACCGTGCGAGGTGCCAATCGCAATCGCGAGCGCATCGACGCCGGTCTTGCGCACGAAGTCGGCCGCTTCGTTCGGATCGGTCAGTAGCTGCGAATGATCGAGCGTGCCTTCTGCTCCCACGCCATCTTCTTCGCCGGCCATGCCCGTTTCCAGCGACCCGAGACAGCCGAGCTCACCTTCGACGGACACGCCGCACGCATGCGCCATCTCGACGACACGCCGAGTGACATCGACGTTGTACTCGTACGACGCAGGGGTCTTCGCATCTTCCTTGAGCGAGCCGTCCATCATCACCGAAGAGAATCCGAGTTGGATGGAGCGCTGGCACACCGCCGGGCTCGCACCGTGGTCCTGGTGCATCACGACAGGAATATGGGGCCACTCTTCGATAGCGGCTTGGATCAGGTGACGCAGAAACGGTGCACCGGCGTACTTTCGAGCACCCGCCGACGCCTGCATGATCACGGGACTGTCAGTTTCACTCGCCGCCTCCATGATCGCGCGGACTTGTTCCAGATTGTTGACGTTGAATGCCGGCACACCGTAGTCGTGCTCGGCCGCGTGATCGAGTAGTTGTCGTAAGGTGACGAGAGCCATTTAGCGAACTCCTAAGGCGCGGTAGTGATCGGTATACACAGGGCCCGCAATGATAATGCGGTGCGGGCAGAGGAGGAATTGGAGATGCGAGCTTTAGCGCAAGCAAGTTGCAGCTGCTCGGTCGGCGGAACAGAAAAGGCCCCACAAGGGGGCCTTTTAGTTCATATGGCGCGCCCGGAGAGATTCGAACTCCCGACCTCATGGTTCGTAGCCATGCGCTCTATCCAACTGAGCTACGGGCGCAATCGTTCTTTTCGTTCATTTCTCTCGGCCGATCTGGCGGAGAGAGAGGGATTCGAACCCTCGATGGGCTTTAGACCCATACACCCTTAGCAGGGGTGCGCCTTCGACCACTCGGCCATCTCTCCGGCGCTAATCTGCCAACCTCACTCTCCATGTGCACCCCAGCGGGTGCGCGCTCTCGCTCGCGCTACCGAGCAATCACGACGTTCGAAACGCTCCAGCGATTTTGTGGAGCCCGGCCGATGAGCGAGCTCAGATGCCGGAACAACGACGGTCCTTCGTGTGGACTTCCACGAGCCGAACTGGGTCCGCGAAAGGCCGGCAAGAATACTGGCCAAGGCCGAATACGTAAAGACTTACGGGAGCGAAAAGCTGGTTTGCAGCCGCAAGGTGGCGCTGACGCGTCACCCTGCGGGTGCTCGATCGACGTGATCTGGACGGATCAGGAGCCCGAGCCGGTCATAGGACGCTTCACCGCGCCGCCGGCAGCTTGCTCTTCACGCTTGATGCGTTCGTAGATCTCTTCGCGATGCACGGCAACTTCCTTCGGCGCATTCACGCCGACTCGGACCTGGTTGCCTTTGACGCCTAGCACGGTCACTGTGATGTCGTTACCTATCATCACGGTTTCACCGACGCGCCTTGTCAGAATCAACATGGTTCGCTCCTTGCTTTGTCAGCCGAGAGGCTTGAGGCAGCTTGCCGGCAGTGGAAATCACTGCCCTCCCACAGCTCGCCGCATCATCCACTCGTGATCGAGGTTAGGCCACACCAGCACGTACTGGGGATCGGGATTTCCCTGATAAATCGAAATCTCCCTCACAGGAAATCAAGATTTTTCGCGTTATGTTCGCCGTGCGAAAAACATACGCGAATCGGAGTTGCCGCTGCCCCGAAGTGAGCCCCGATGTATACCCAACTCAACAAACGAATCGCACGCCTGTAAGTTCTGTCGACAATCGATCGAGTTCATGCCGAGCGCACGAGACGTTGGGATTCGACCCACGGCACGACGGACGCGAGCGCCTCATCGAGCTTTGTAGGATCGTTCCCACCCGCTTGCGCGAGATCCGCGCGACCGCCGCCGCGACCGCCGATCTTCTGCGCGACCACGTTCACGAGATCGCCGGCCTTGATGACGTCGGTCTGATCCGCGGTCACGCCTGCGATGAGAATCACTTTGTTGTCCTGCACGGATGCAAGAACGATCGCGGCAGACTTCAGCTTGTTCTTGAGCTGATCGACAGCATCCCGCAGTGCAGGTGCATCTGCACCGTCGATTCGAGTCGCGACGACCTTCAGTCCGGCGACATCGACAGCCGTGCTCGTCAGATCGCCACCCTGCCCGCTCGCGAGCTTCGATTTCAGCGCAGCAATCTCCTTTTCGAGTCGACGCTGGCGATCCAGGACCTGGCGCACCTTGTCTTCGAGATCGTCGCGGCCGGCGCGCAGCATCTGCCCGACCTCGCGCAGCGTGCGTTCGGACTGCGCCACATATTCGTATGCACCCTCGCTCGTGACCGCCTCGATGCGCCGCACACCTGCGGCTACACCGCCTTCGCTCACGATCTTGAACAAGCCGATGTCACCGACGCGAGTTACATGCGTACCGCCACAAAGCTCAGTCGAGAAGTCGCCGAATCTAAGCACGCGCACTTCGTCGTCGTACTTCTCGCCGAAGAGTGCCATCGCACCAGATGCGACCGCGTCGTCGTACTTCATCAATTTCGTTTCGGCCGCCGAATTCGAACGGATGACCGAATTGACGAGCCGCTCGATCTCCTGAAGCTCTTCCGGCGTCACGGCAGCGAAGTGGGAGAAGTCGAAACGCAAACGATCGGGCGCAACGAGCGAACCCTTCTGCGTCACATGCGTGCCCAGGACCTTGCGAAGGGCGGCATGTAACAAGTGCGTCGCCGAATGGTTCGCCATGATCGCAACGCGCCGCGGGCCGTCCACACGAGCTTCCAATTGCTCACCGACCTTCAGCTCTCCGGACTTGAGTCGGCCGATATGCGCATATGCCTGGCCGAGCTTCTGCGTGTCTTCCACATCGAACTCAATCGCGCTCGTGAGCCCGACCAGCGTCCCGGCATCGCCAACTTGGCCGCCGCTTTCCGCGTAGAAGGGCGTGTGGTCGAGTATGACTTGACCCGTCTCGCCCGCCTTCAGCAACTCCACGCGCTCCGTGCCTTTGAACAGCGCGACGACCGTACCGCGATCGGCCAATTGCTCATAACCGCTGAAATTCGTCTTGCCCTCGACCGTCACGCCAGCGCGTAGATCGACACCGAACTTGCTCGCCGCACGCGCGCGTTCGCGCTGTGCCTCCATGGCGACTTCAAAACCCTCTTGGTCGATCGAAAGTCCGCGTTCACGCGCGATGTCCGCAGTGAGATCGACGGGGAAGCCGTACGTATCGTAAAGACGGAAGACGGTTTCACCGGGAATCTGCTTGCCGCTCAACGACGCAATCGCCTGATCCAGCAGCGTCATGCCTTGAGACAACGTTTCCGCGAATCGCTCCTCTTCCTGCTTGAGCACGCGCTCGACGTACGCACGCTGCGTCTTGAGCTCGGGGTAGGCCTCGCCCATCTCTTTTTCGAGCGCCTCGACGAGACTATGAAAGAACGGCTGCGTCTGCCCGAGCTTGTAGCCATGGCGAATGGCACGCCGAATGATGCGTCGGAGCACATAGCCGCGCCCCTCGTTCGATGGCAGCACTCCATCGGCGATCAAGAACGAGCAAGCACGAATGTGATCGGCAATCACGCGCAACGAGCTCGAAGTGAGATCGCTCGTGTGTGTCGCATCTGCGGCCGCCTTGATGAGATTGACGAACAGGTCGATCTCATAATTCGAATGCACGCCTTGCATCACCGCGGCCGTGCGCTCGAGCCCCATGCCCGTATCGACGGACGGCTTCGGTAGAGGCGTCAATACGCCCTCGGTCGATCGATCGAACTGCATGAAGACGAGATTCCAAATCTCGATCCAGCGATCGCCGTCTGCATCAGGGGAGCCCGGCGGTCCGCCCGGGATGTGCGCGCCATGGTCATAAAAGATCTCGGTGCACGGGCCGCACGGCCCCGTCTCGCCCATCTGCCAGAAGTTATCCGAGCCGCCGCCTGGCTTGTCGCCGATGCGGACGATACGCTCCGCTGACAGCCCAATGTCCTTGTGCCAGACGTCGTAGGCCTCATCGTCGGATTGGTAGACCGTCACCATGAGACGATCCGCGTCGATTCCGAGCCACTCCTTGCCGGTGACGAAATCCCAACCGAATCGAATCGCATCCTTCTTGAAGTAGTCGCCGAAGCTGAAGTTGCCGAGCATCTCGAAGAACGTGTGGTGTCGAGCGGTGTAGCCGACGTTCTCGAGATCGTTGTGCTTACCTCCGGCGCGTACGCATCGCTGCGAGCTCGCAGCGCGCGAGTAGTTGCGCTTGTCCTTCCCCAAGAACACATCCTTGAACTGCACCATGCCCGCGTTCGTGAACAGCAGCGTTGGATCGTTCCCGGGAACGAGGGAGCTCGAGGGCACAATCTGATGCCCACGGTCCTTGAAGAATCGCAGGAACAGCGAACGAAGCTCGGCGCTAGAAAGGCGCTTGGTCATACTGAGGAAGTGGTTAGTGGTCAGTGGTCAGTGGTTAGTCGGAGACGCATCCGCGTCAACGTGCCCTACACAATCACAAAAGCTGTCACCCGTCCAAGTCGCTGTCTCAATGGGCCGCATTGAGGGAGACGATGCCTCACTGCCTTTCGCGAGCAGTCCGGTTCCCTCCTCCGCGCTCGCGGGGGGAGGGTTAGCGTGGGGGCATCTTCAGTCGAGCCAACCCGAATCGGGTGTATCTGGCTCGTCGCCCGCAAAGTCGCTCCCACCCTCATCTTTCAGAGCGGCGCGGATCTGATCGGCGGTAAACCCGCGATATTGAAGGAAGCGGGCCTGCTTTGCACGTTCGACGGTGGAGCGCGGTCGTCCGGACCCAAACTTCCGCCGGCGAACGGCCCCGGCCAGCTCGTTCCAATCTATATCAGCGCCCTCTAGAGCAACTTCAATAGATTCGGCTTCGATGCCTTGCTGGCGCAGCTCGGATTTGATGCGTACGGGGCCCTGTCCCCGCTTGGCGTGATGATCAACGAAGCTCGAAACGAATCGCTCGTCTGACACGAGACGCTTGGCACCGAGCTTCTGGACGACGCGCTCGACAGATTCGGCGCCGTAGCCCTTCTGGATGAGCTTGCGTTTGAGCTCGGCGGTGCCATGCTCGCGCCGTGCGAGGAGCCGAACAGCCGCGGCTTCTAGCTTCTTCTCTGGATCGACCCCACCCGCGGGCGGGGTCGTATCGTGATTGCTGGCCATAGCTGGCCCGCCAACGACCGGTATCGCTACGCCTCGTCCTTAACTGCCTCACTGCGCTTGGCAGGCAGCAGTTTCTCGCGAAGCCTGGTTTCGATGTCCTGAGCGATTTCCGGATGCTGCGTCAGGAATGTGCGCGCATTCTCCTTGCCTTGACCGATGCGTTCGCCGTTATAGCTGTACCAAGAGCCTGACTTCTCCACGAAGCCGTGCAGCACGCCCATGTCGATGATCTCGCCGACGCGGGAAATCCCCTGGCCATACATGATCTCGAACTCGGCCTCACGGAACGGCGGGGCGACCTTGTTCTTGACGACCTTCACCCGGGTTTGATTACCGATGACTTCTTCGCCGTTCTTCAGTGCACCGATGCGACGAATGTCGAGTCGCACGGAGGCGTAAAACTTGAGCGCGTTGCCGCCCGTGGTCGTCTCTGGATTGCCGAACATCACACCGATCTTCATGCGAATCTGGTTGATGAAGATGACGATCGTGTTCGAGCGCTTGATGTTGCCCGTGAGCTTACGCAAAGCCTGCGACATGAGGCGGGCTTGCAGGCCAACGTGAGCATCTCCCATCTCGCCTTCGATTTCGGCTTTGGGCGTCAGAGCCGCCACAGAGTCGACGACGATGATGTCCACCGCACCCGAGCGCACGAGCATGTCCGTGATCTCGAGAGCTTGCTCGCCGGTATCAGGTTGCGAGACGAGCAATTCCTTCACGTTGACGCCGAGCTTCTCGGCATACACAGGGTCGAGCGCGTGCTCTGCGTCCACGAATGCCGCCGTACCACCAGCGCGCTGGGCCTCTGCGATGACTTGCAGCGTGAGCGTCGTCTTGCCCGAGGACTCAGGACCATAGATTTCGATAACCCGTCCGCGCGGCAACCCGCCGACACCGAGCGCGATGTCTAGACCCAACGAGCCGGTCGAAATTGCTTCGACATCGTATGTCGAGCTCGCATCGCCCAGGCGCATGACCGAGCCCTTGCCGAATTGCTTTTCGATCTGCCCGAGCGCGGCGACGAGCGCCTTCTTGCGATTCTCTTCCATCGGTGTTCAGCCCCGGTGAGTGAGTTAACGATGCCGCCTCCGACGAGTGCGTTTAGGAGTGGCGGTGATGGCTAGTATTGTACAAGCGAACATGACAAAGGATGTCATTATCTCGGCGTTCGCAAGAATTTCTTGCTTGAAGTGGTTAGTGGCTAGTGGTTAGGGTGACTCCAGAACCGCTGCTGCGTGCTTAGGGGGACGTAGTGCTGCGATCGGAACTCGGATGCGACGGCGATCTCTGGCACGGCGAGCGTCTCTGACTAGCCACAAACCGCTGACCACTAACCACTTCTGGCTAGTGCCCAGCGCTCCACCACCTCGTACTCTGAACCAGACGGTCCAGAACGCGAGTGGACGAGCACGAAATCGACGACGCGCCATCCAATTGCTTCGATCGCTTCGCGATGACTGCGCCGCTTAACGTCGCGAGCAAGCGTCACGTGCGGACGGTACTCCTCTTGCCGAATTTCGAAATGTTCGCTCAAGAGTTTGAATCGCAACTGCTCCTCGATGCGCGCAAGCTCCGCTGGGATGCTGCTCGCAGTCAGACAGAGCACATGTGCGCGAGCCCAAGTTTCCAGCTGATCGAACTCCATCTCGAACGGAACGCCGCGAACTGCATCAGCACAGGCGTTGACCGCATCGATGCGAGATTCCGCAACACTGCCTAGAAAAGCGAGCGTAACGTGAATGTTGCGCGCGGGGATCGCGCGACCGCGGCTCGACTCCACTCGCGACCGCATCGATGTTTCGATCGCTTGCTGCTGCGCGTCGGAGGGCCAAAGCGCGAAGAACAAACGCCGCTTCTTCTCCACGCTCACCGCGCACTCGCAGGAGGTTCAGTCATTTAGGACTAAGATCTCGCGTAACGCACGCGCGACCGATTGACGGCGCACCGTTTCGCGATCGCCCGAAAAGAGTTCTCGCACGGCTCGAGTCTCGATCTCGTGCTCGGAGGTATGCCAAGCCCAGCCGAACCACACCGTGCCGACAGGTTTTCCTGGCTGCCCTCCGTCAGGACCCGCGATTCCAGTGACCGAGATCGCGATATGGCCGCCCAAAGTTTCAAGTGCGCCGATCGCCATTTCGCGGGCAACCTCTTCGCTGACCGCACCATGCGCTGCGAGCGTGGAGGGCAAGACCCCGAGCAACGCTTGCTTGAGCGTATTGCTGTAAACCACAACGCCGCCGAGATACCAGTCGGAGCTCCGCGGGATATCCGTGATCGCCTTGCCGATCCAGCCACCGGTGCAAGACTCGGCCGTCACGAGCCGCCGCTCGGCGTCGCGTAGATGCGCGCCGACACGTGTCGCGAGCGCGATGAGATCCATGTCCGTGGTCATGCGAGCCGTGTAGCGCCGTGTGTGGCAAGCGTCAAGTCGGAATGGGCTATCGGGTCCTGGGTTGTCGGATTCTGGCCTGAAAGTTCGAGCAAAGAGCTCCGGTGATTCGCTCTCGCACAAAGGGCATTGTCGTCAGGCACAATTCGGGACTTCTTGTTCTGGCCAGTACCCAGTCACCCAGCACCCGACAGCCCAGGAACAAATGTCCGCCGCGCTCGAATCCCACACTCCCGTCATGCAGCAGTATCTGCGCGTCAAAGCGCAGCGTCCTGATGCGCTTCTCTTTTACCGGATGGGAGACTTCTACGAGCTGTTCTTCGAGGACGCGAAGCGCGCGGCGCGCTTGCTCGACATCACCCTCACTGCGCGCGGTCAGTCAGCCGGACAACCCATTCCGATGGCAGGCGTGCCTTATCACAGCGCGGAAAGCTATATCGCGCGCCTCGTGCGGCGCGGCGAGTCCGTCGCAATTTGCGAGCAGATCGGCGATCCCGCCAAATCGAAAGGTCCGGTGGAGCGGCAAGTTGTTCGTGTCGTCACACCTGGGACCGTCACGGACGAGGCCTTTCTCGAGGAGCGCCGGGACACCTTGCTTGCAAGTTTGTGCTCGGACGGCGATCGCTTCGGCCTTGCGTGGCTCGAGCTGTCGAGTGGCCGATTCAGCGTCCTCGAAGCGAGCGGCGATGAAGCGCTCACGAGCGAAATCGAGCGACTGAAGCCAGCGGAAGTGCTCGTGCCTGAACAGGCGAAGCCGGCCATCCTCGCGTTCATGCGTGAACGACCCGCCTGGCATTTCGATGAAGAGAGTTGCGCGCGGTTGTTATGCGAGCAGTTCGCGACACGCGATCTCGCCGGGTTTGGCTGTGCCAATCTCTCGCTCGCGATCCGCGCGGCAGGGTGTTTGCTTCAGTATGTTCGCGATACACAAAAGGCTGCGCTTCCGCACTTGCGCGGTCTGCGCACTGAAGTGCGCAGCGATGCCGTACTGCTCGATGCTGCGACTCGACGCAATCTCGAGCTCGACGTCAGTCTCGCGGATCGACCCGAATGCACTGTCGCAGCCGTGCTCGATCACACAGCGACGGCCATGGGCGCACGCGAGCTGCGCCGCTGGTTACATCGGCCACTGCGCGATCGAAACGCGATCGAGCTGCGGCTCGCCGCCATCTCTCGTCTCATCGATCAAGGTCTCTATGCGCCGGTACACGATCTGCTTCGGCACGTCGGCGACATCGAGCGTGCGCTCGGGCGAGTTGCGCTCAAGAGCGCCCGACCGCGTGATCTATCGCAACTGCGCGAGGCGCTCGCACATCTACCCGAGCTGCAGACATTGCTCGCAACCGAAGACACGCCGCTCTTGAGGCAGCTCGCCGCCGAGATCAACACGTATCCCGACCTGCACGCACTGTTGGTCAAGGCAATCGTAGAGTTGCCCCCGCCGATCCTCCGCGATGGAGGTGTGATCGCGCAGGGCTACGATGCAGATCTCGATGAGCTGAAGCGCATCAGCGAGCATAGCGATCAGTACTTGGTGGATCTCGAATCGCGCGAACGCGAGCGGAGCGGGATTGCGAATCTGCGGCTCGGTTATAACCGCGTTCAGGGCTATTACATCGAGATCGCTCGCAGTCTCGCGGACCGTGTGCCTGCGGACTATCACCGCCGGCAAACGGTGAAGAACGCTGAGCGCTACATTACGCCGGAACTGAAGGAGTTCGAGGACAAGGTACTGCGCGCACGTGATCGCGCGCTCGCACGAGAGAAGCAATTGTACGACGAGCTGCTCGATCGGCTCATCGAACGGCTCGCGGATCTACAAACCACAGCCGCGGGCCTCGCGAACCTGGATGTGCTGAGCAATCTCGCCGAGCGCGCCGTGAGCCTGCGCTACTCCGCGCCGGTGCTGACGGACGAGCCCATCATCGCAGTCGAAGAAGGTCGACACCCAGTCGTCGAACGATTCATCGATGGGCCGTTCGTGCCCAACGATCTTGCACTCAACGATGCGCGCCGCATGCTCGTTGTCACTGGACCGAACATGGGCGGCAAATCGACGTTCATGCGCCAGACGGCACTCATCGTCATCCTCGCGCGCATCGGCAGTTACGTGCCCGCGAAGGGCGCACGCATCGGTCCGATCGATCGCGTGTTCACGCGCATCGGCGCTTCGGACGATCTCGCGGGCGGGCGTTCGACGTTCATGCTCGAAATGACGGAAGCAGCGAACATCCTCAACAACGCGACCGAGCACAGCCTCGTGCTGATGGATGAGATCGGCCGCGGCACGAGCACTTACGATGGGCTATCGCTCGCGTGGGCGTGCGCAACGCACATCGCGAAGAACTTGCGCGCGTTCACGCTGTTCGCGACGCATTATTTCGAGCTCACTTCGCTAGCGAGCGAGCTCGATGGTTGTGCGAACGTGCATCTGGATGCGACCGAGCACGGCGATCGCTTGATCTTCCTGCACACGGTGAAGGAAGGTCCTGCGAATCAGAGCTATGGATTGCAAGTCGCCGCGCTTGCTGGCGTGCCGACGAAGGTTATCACCGCCGCGCGTCGATACTTGCAGGAGCTCGAACGTCGATCGCGCGCGACGCACGCGCCGCGTCCGCAGCAAGAGCTCGCACTCGAGTTCGCATCCGAAGAACCGCATCCAGCGGTCACAGCGCTCGAGCAGCTCGATCCAGACTCACTCAGTCCGCGCGAAGCATTGGAGAAGATTTACGCGCTGAAGAAGCTGGTGATGAGTGACGGGTGACGGGCAAGAGGAATCATTTAACCGGCGTTTCTGCCATTGGCCAAAGAAATAACTCTCGCGGCGACCGCGAGAGCTTCGTCTGAGAACCACATGGCACACCCGTGATGAGGCGCCTTCTTTCCCATCACCCCGTCACTCGTCACGGCTGAAGCTTCCTTCCTTCAAAAAGTGCGCGGTCTGCTCCGCCACTTCAGCTGAGAACAACATGGAGGTATGTGACGTAGACAGGACGATGTGATCCCTAGCCCCGGGAAGCTTCGTCTCTTCCACGAGAACGGTGCCGTCATGGTCCGTGTTTAGATTTGCAAACAAACGCCCGAGGCCGAGGCCCATCGAACCGGCGATGATTCCCACCTCGCGCGAACCGCTCCACTCGTGAGCCGTGCAGCTGATGCACTCCTCTTGAACGGCCATGCCCAAGATCGTTTTCCCGAACGGCAATCTCGAGACACCCTGAGCTGCGCAGCTTCCCTGCAGCGGAGTGCCGAGCAGGACTGCGCGGCCCGGTGGTAGATCGTCACCAGCCAACTCCAGGGCCCTAAGGATGACGATGCCGCCAAGACTGTGGCCCACGAAGTGCACTTGCTGCGCAGAATGTGCACGAGCGAACTGGAGCAACGCTTGCGCATGATCGCTCATGCAACCTGAGATCGAGTGATACGAGAATGGAATCGACCGCAAACCACCCGCCGCATCGAGCCTGTGTTTCAGCACGCCGAGCTCGAATCCCGACATCCACAAACCATGCACCAGGATCACGGTCGCTTGGGCCGAGGATTGGTTGATCGTCATGGGCGCTTGCGGCTATCGTGCGTCTCGGTCACGAACGTGCGCCAAAGAAGAACGAGTCGGTCGAGTTAATCGGGGGATGGCGAACTGCATGCACGTACTCAAATCCGGAACACGTATGACGCGGCACCACGACTTTCGGCGCCGCGCACGACTGGGTGCGCAGCTTACAGCCGCCCTGGCCGTTTGCGTACCCTCTGCTCTCCTGCCTGCATCGGCGCTTGCAAAGGACTCAGATAAAGAAGAATGGATTCAGCTCTTCAATGGGCGCAACCTCGACGGTTGGACCCCGAAGATCACCGGATACGAATACGGGGAAAACTACGCAGACACGTTCCGCGTCGAAAACGGCGTCATCAAGGTACGGTACGACAAGCACGACGGCTTCGACGGCCGCTTCGGCCATCTATTCTACAAGGACCCGTTCTCGCACTATCGCTTGCGGGTGGAGTATCGATTCGTCGGCGAGCAGCAGAAGGGACATCCGGGCGCGTGGGCTATCCGAAATAGTGGAGTGATGTTTCATTCGCAAAGCGGCAGATCAATGCTCCGCGATCAGAATTTTCCGATCTGTGTCGAAGCTCAATTTCTGGGCGGCTTGAGCGATGGAAAAGAACGATCCACGATGAACATGTGCTCCCCTGGCACGGAGATCGTCCTTGACGGTCGCCTCTATCCCGACCATTGCTTGAACTCGAAGTCGAAGACATATCACGGCGATCAATGGGTTCGCGGTGAGCTGCTCGTGCTCGGCTCCGGCCAGGTCACACACTACGTCGACGGCGAGGAGGTGCTGGAGTACGCTCTGCCGCAGATGGGCGGCGGCGCTGTCGACAACTTCGATCCGAAGCAGTTTCGCGCGGGCGAGTTGATGGACGGTGGTTACATCGCCCTGCAGTCCGAATCGCATCCAATCGAGTTTCGCAAAGTGGAGCTATTGAATTTGGAAGGTTGCATGGACGACAAGGCTTCCAACTACAAGCGCTACTACGTGAAATCGAATCCGAAAGCGTGTCGCTACGAGTAGGTCGGGATTCATCCCGACTCAGCGAATTGTTGATCAAGGAGTCGGAATGAATTCCGACAGAGGTATCGAGAATCATGGCCAAACCACTCAATGTCGCCGTCATCGGAACCGGTTTCATCGGTCGTGTCCACGTGCGCTCGGCGCGTCTCGCAGGCGCTCACGTCGTAGGTGTTGCGGCTTCGACGCCCGAACGATCCGTCGCTGCAGCAGCTTCGATGAATGTGCCGAAAGGCTATTCAAATGGGCTCGACGCGACGCGCGATCCAGAAGTCGACGTCATCCACATCTGCACGCCCAATGCATACCACATGGAGGTGGCACAGGCCGCGCTCCAAGCCGGCAAGCATGTCGTATGTGAAAAGCCGCTCGCGACCTCGCTGAGCGATGCACGCATGCTCATGAATCTCGCACAAGCGAAAGGTCTCGTTGCAACGGTGCCGTTCGTGAATCGCTTTCACCCGATGGTCCGCGAAGCCCGGGCGCGCGTACAAAGCGCCGACACAGGCCGAATCTTCCTGATTCAGGGATCCTACTTGCAGGACTGGCTCTTGCAGCCGGGCGATACCAACTGGCGAGTCGATGCAAGCGCAGGCGGCGCTTCGCGCGCGTTCGCGGATATCGGGTCCCATCTTTGCGATCTACTCGAATGGATCACAGGCCAGCGCTTCGAATCGCTCGTCGCTGTCTTGGGTCGTCCGATTCCACAACGTGCCTCGGCCCAAGGACGTATTGCGTTCCAGGCAGGCGGCGACAGCCCCATCGACAAGGTCGTCGAAACCGAAGACTACGCATGCTTGATGGCGCGCACGGAATCAGGCGTGTTCGCCTCCTTGACCGTAAGCCAAGTGTCGGCAGGCCGCAAGAATCGGCTGTGGTTCGAAATCGACGGGGCCGAGCAAAGCGTCACGTTCGACTCCGAGAGTGCCGATCAACTGTGGGTCGGCCGCCGCGACGGCACGACGATGCACATGCGCGATCCCGGCCAATACTCAGAAGAACAAAGACGGCTGAACATCTTGCCACCGGGTCACACGCAAGGCTGGGGCGATGCATTCGCCGCATTCGTTGCGGATACCTATGCCGCAATTCGAGGCGAGAAGCACATCGGACTGCCAACGTTCGAAGATGGCACGCGCTCTATGAGCATCGTCGAAGCCGTACTGCGCTCCGCGAAGTCGAACGGTTGGACCAAGATCGATTAAGGCGATTTGTCAGTGGCTGGTGGTTAGTGGTTAGTTCAGAACAGACCAATCCGAGCTGTCGGTATGCTTCTGTTCACTAATCACTAATCATTAGCCACTAACAACTTCATACGCAGGGGGAACACAATGCTTTCAAGACGTGCCTTCCTTCAGAACAGCTCGCTCGCGATGGCAGCGATGACTGCGCTACCCGCATACGCGAGCCAAGCGAAGAACGGGCCGCTAGGCAAGCCGATCGGCATCCAGCTCTACACCGTTCGTTACGAGACTGCGAAAGACCTCACGGGCACGCTAAAGAAGCTATCGGAGATTGGATTTCGCGAGGTCGAGATGGCCGGCTACTACGGCAAGCCGGCGGCGGAGCTACGCAAGTTGCTCACCGATTTGAGCTTGCGGCCCACGTCATCCCACCGCGGATTGACCGAGATCCTCAAAGACCCAAAGAAAGAAATCGACTACGTCGCTGAGCTCGGCGCGAAATACCTGATCGTCCCCTTCCCTGCCGTGCCCGACAGCCGCTTCGACAATCAGCCGAAGGACTCGACGAAGACGATCGCGAACAGCATGACGCTCGACGATTGGAAATGGATTGCAGAGCAACTCAACGAGATCGGCGAGCAGAGCAAGAAGTCTGGCGTCATCACGGGCTACCACAATCACAATCTCGAGTTCCGCACGATCGACGGCGTGGTCGCGTACGATCAACTCCTCAAGCAAACGGATCCTTCTCTCGTGACGATGGAGTTGGATATCGCTTGGGTCGTGGCGGCAGGGTTGGATCCAGTCGCTTACCTCAACACCCATCCAGAGCGCTTCTCGTTGCTGCACGTCAAGGACGTGAAGAAGGACATCGCGACTGTCGTTGATGTGGTCAAGACAACGACCACAGAAGTGGGCAGCGGTAAGGTGGATTGGGCGCGACTGTTCGCCGCCTGCAATCCGCAGCACATCAAGCACTACTACTACGAGCAAGAGCAGTGGGATGGACCGACGCTCGAGGCGGCACAGAAGAGCTACAACTATCTGCGCACGCTCAGCGTGTAGTGCTGCCGCAGGCTGTAGGCCGTGCGCTGCAGCCAGAGTTCGCTGCGACCGGCAGCCTGGATCAGATGCCCTCCCTCTGCGATGCGGGGGAGGGTTAGGGAGGGGGCAAGCCCTCTAGCTACAGCCTAGAGCCTACAGCCCACAGCCGAAAGACCATGCCTCTAATCGAAACCAAGCAACTCCAAGACGACTACGACGTCATCCTCGTCGGCTCCGGCGCGGGCGGTGGACAGACTGCGTACACGCTGACCATGGAAGGCGCGCGAGTGTTGATGCTCGAGGCGGGCCGCAACTACGTGCCCGAGAATGAAACGCCGATGTTCCACACGCACGACCAGGCGCCGTTGCGCGGCACGTCGACGAGCGACAAGGAATTTGGCTTCTACGACGCGACGGTAGACGGTGGCTGGCAAGTGCCCGGCGAGCCGTATACGAACGCGTCCAAAGACGCGGAGCATCAGTTCTGGTGGTGGCGCGCTCGCATGCTCGGCGGTCGTACGAATCATTGGGGCCGCATCTCGCTTCGAAACGGTCCTTACGACTTCAAACCGCGTTCTCGTGACGGCCTCGGCTTCGATTGGCCGCTGAGCTACGAGGATCTCGCGCCTTACTACGACAAGGTCGAGATGTTGATCGGCGTGTACGGCGACAACAACGGGCTCGAGAACACGCCAGATTCGCCGTCGGGCTGCTTGCAGCCAGCACCTAAACCTCGCGCAGGTGAAGCGTTGCTACAGCAGCGGGCGAAGAAGTTGGGGGTTCCAGTCGTTGCGATCCATCGCGCCGTGCTCACGGAGCGACTCGACCACCAACGAATTCCGAAGCTCCTCCACCCAGGCAATGCACGCGCGCAACAGATCCTGACTGCGGAAATGCAGCGGCGTGCCGCATGCTTCTGGGCCACCGATTGCGGCCGCGGCTGCTCGATCCGCGCAAACTACCAATCCACCACGGTGCATCTGCCGCCAGCACTCGCGACCGGCAAGCTCGACGTATTGACCAACGCGATGGCTCGAGAAGTCACGCTCACGAAGGATGGGCATGCGCGCGGCATCATCTTCATCGATCGACTGACCGGAACCGAGCATGAAGCGAAGGCGCGCCTCGTCGTGCTTGCGGCTAGCGCATGCGAGACCGTTCGCATCTTGCTGAACTCGAAATCGAATCGGTATCCGGATGGACTCGCAAACTCGAGCGGCAAAGTCGGCAAGTATTTAATGGATACAGTCGGCGCGAACGCGAGCGGCCAAGTACCCTCGCTCGAAGGCTTGCCGCCGCACAACGACGATGGCGCAGGCGGCTCACACGTTTATGCGCCGTGGTGGCTGTACCAGGAACAGCATGCGGGCAAGCTCGATTTCGCGCGCGGCTATCACATCGAAGTGAATGCACAGCGCCACATGCCGTCCGCCGGATACGTGATGGGTCTCGCCGAACACGCGCAAGGCTATGGCGCGAAGTACCGCGAGGAAATGCGCCGCTACTACGGCTCGCTCATCGGAATGGGCGGGCGCGGCGAGATGATCCCGAACGAAGATTCGTATTGCGAGCTCGATCCCGAGAAGAAGGACAAATGGGGCATCCCGGTGCTGCGCTTCCATTGGAAATGGTCCGAGCATGAGACTCGGCAAGCGGCACACATGCACAAGACGTTCGCTGAGATCATCGAATCGATGGGCGGACGTGTGCTATCGAAGGTGGAGACGGATGGCGCCAAGGCGATCAAACCCGGCGGTTACATCATTCACGAAGTGGGCGGGGCGATCATGGGTACGGATCCGAAAGGGTCTGTCACCAACCAATGGGGGCAAACGTGGGATGTGAAGAACCTCTTCCTCACGGACGGCGCGCCCTTCCCGTCCAATGCGGATAAGAACCCGACGCTGACGATCATGGCGCAAGCGTGGCGCGCGTCGGATTACATGCTCGCCGCGATGAAGAGGCGGGAGATATGAGGGGACCTGAAGCGGTTAGCGGTTAGTCAGAAGTAGCGTCCCTCTCCGCTTGCGGGGAGGGTCAGGGAGGGGCTCTCTGGCTACAGCCTACAGCGAGCACAGCGTATGAATATCGATCGTCGCACAACACTCAAATGGGTGATCGCCGCGAGCGCCGCTTTGCAGATGCCTATTACGCTCGCGGATGAGATCGCGAGCAGCGCAGGCGCTAAGGGCTACGGCAAGGACCCTAACCTGCTCGATGTGCACACGCCCGGAAAGTTGTGGCCGCTGACGATCACCGAAGCGCAGCGCGAGACCGCGACTTCACTATGCGATGTCATTCTGCCTGCTGACGGACAATGGCCAGCCGCCTCGTCGCTCGGCGTCGTTGCATTTATCGATGAGTGGATCAGCGCGCCCTACACGCCGATGAGCAATGATCGCCCACTAATCCTCGAAGGCCTTGCGTGGATGAACGAGGAGTCACGGCGTCGCTTCAAGAAGGAATTCGCAAGTCTTTCAGGCGCGCAGCAGCAACGCATCTGCGATGACATCTGTCCTGGGCCGAATGCGAAAAGAGATCTAACTCGCGAAACGACGTTCTTCGCGCGTTTCCGCGCGCTCGTCTCGGCGGGCTACTACACGACCCCGCAAGGCATGCGCGACATCGGCTATGTGGGCAACACACCACTTGCGAAGTACGACGGACCGCCGAGCGCGGTGCTGAAGCGCCTAGGGCTCGCCTAGCGAGCCGCTTCAGCACGGCCAACCGGCCAACTGGCCACTGGCTTGCCGGCCAGAATGACTCACGCGCGGTTGTAGGTCGGACTTCAGTCCGACAAGCCTTCCGATACGCGTCGGGATAAATCCCGACCGACAAACGTGTCATTGAAGTGCATGACGGACTTGTTTGCTGGCCAGATGCCAGTGGCCAGTTAGCCTGTTGGCCAGCCGCGAAGGCGGCTAGTCGGCCTTCACCGGCAACTTCACTCTGATGTGCAACTCCTTCAGCTGATCCTCGCCGATCGGCGTCGGTGCGTTCGTCAGTAGATCGGCTGCGGTTTGCGTCTTCGGGAATGCGATGACATCGCGGATGCTGTCGGTGCCCGCCATGAACATCACGATTCGATCGACACCGAAGGCGATGCCGCCGTGGGGAGGCGTGCCGTACTTGAGTGCCTCGAGAAGAAACCCGAACTTGAGCTGCGCTTCCTCCGGCGTGATACCCAACAGATCGAACACGGTCGACTGCATCTCTTGGCGATGGATACGCACAGAGCCGCCACCGATCTCGGAGCCGTTCAACACCATGTCGTACGCTTTCGAGATTGCGTTCGCCGGATCGGCGCGCAGCGCGGCGGGATCCTCATCGCGCGGCGACGTGAACGGGTGATGCAACGCCGCCCATCGCTTCGCCTCTGCATCGAACTCGAACATCGGGAAGTCGACGACCCAGAGGGGCCGCCAGCCCGTCTGCGTCATCTTCATATCGTGACCGACCTTGAGGCGCAACGCGCCCAGCGCATCGTTCACGACCTTCGCCGTATCCGCGCCGAAGAAAATCAGATCGCCGTCCTCCGCGCCCGTGCGCGAGAGAATTCCGGCGACGGCATCGTCGCTCAAGAATTTCAAGATCGGCGACTGCAATCCCTCGCGCCCTTTCGCCTTTTCGTTCACCTTCACGTACGCAAGCCCCTTCGCGCCGAAGCGACCGACATACGACGTGTAATCGTCGATCTCCTTTCTCGTGAGTGTCGTGCCGCCTTTCGGCACGCGCAGGGCGGCTACCCGACCGTTTGGATTCGAAGCGGGTCCGGCGAATACTTTGAACTCGCAGCCGCGAACGAGATCCGCGACATCCACGAGCTCGAGCGCGATGCGTAAGTCGGGCTTGTCCGAACCATACCTTCGCATCGCTTCCGCATAGCTCATGCGCGGGAACGGGTTCGGCAAATCATCGCCAAGCACCGTCTTGAAGATGAATCGCATGAGCTCCTCCATGAGCTGCATGATCTGCTCCTCGCTCATGAAGGAGGTTTCGATATCGAGCTGCGTGAACTCGGGCTGTCGTTCGGCGCGCAGGTCCTCGTCGCGGAAGCAGCGCACGATCTGATAATAGCGATCGAGACCGCTCATCATGAGCAGCTGCTTGAAGAGCTGCGGCGACTGCGGCAACGCGAAGAAGTGGCCGGGATGGGTACGGCTCGGAACGAGATAATCGCGCGCACCTTCGGGCGTAGCCTTCGTCAGCATCGGCGTTTCGATATCGATGAAGCCGTTGTCGTCGAGGAACGTGCGCATCGCGCGCGTCACTTGATGACGCAGCTTGATGCGCTTCTGCATGACGTCGCGCCGCAGATCGAGGTAGCGATACTTGAGCCGCAGCTCCTCGTTCGTGAGCTCATCGTGATGGAACGGCGGCGTCTCCGCGCGGCTCAGAATCTCGAGCTCACGCGCCAACAGCTCTACTTGTCCGGAAGGGAGCGCTGCGTTCGCCGTACCGCTCGGACGCGCCCGCACCTTGCCGGTGATGCGCACGCAGAACTCGCTTCTCAGCCGCTCTGCGTTCGCAAAGACGTCCTTCGCGTCAGGATCGAACACGATCTGCAGCAGGCCCTCGCGATCGCGCAGGTCGACGAAGATCACGCCGCCGTGATCGCGCCGGCGATGCACCCAGCCAGCAACGCTGACTTCCTGGCCGATGAGGGATTCGTTGATGTGACCGCAATAATGGGAGCGCATGGGAGAGGCTGTAGGCTGTAGGCTCTAGGCTGTAGACTGTAGGCAAGACAAAGACCAGCGTCCGTAGCCGACGGCGACGGCTCGCTGGATGACACTGCTTCTGGCTTACGGCTCAGAGCTTGCGGTGTGTATCGTCGGCGCTCCGCGCCTCTGGCTACAGCCTACAGCCTACAGCCTACTGCCTGATTCAGAGAGCGCGGGATGTTACGGAACCGGCCATGGGCCAGCAAGCGACCCTGCCTCTTCTCTGGGCGCAGGGCGACGGACTCTCTTCCGAGAGAAGGCAGGTGGGAGACCTGCTAGCGACGGCCGCTCTTTTTCTTCTTCTTGGGTTGAGCTCGAGCCGCCGGCTTCTTGGCCGGAGACTTGGGTTTTCCTTTAGTTGCGGCCTTCGCCGGCGCCTTCACGGCAACTGACTTCTTCGCAGGTTTCTCGGCCGCGGTCACCTTTGGCTCCGGCTTTGCTTCCTTCGCCTCGGGCTCTTTAGCCTCGGCTTTGGACCCCGCCGCCTCTTCCCGATCCGCCAAGTTGCGCTTCTCTTCCTTTTCCGACTTGAAGTCGGTCTCGTACCAGCCGCTGCCCTTCAATCGGAAATTCGGGGCGGACACCAACTTCTTGAGCGTCTGTTTCTTGCAGCTCGGACACTGCTTCAAAGGCTCATCGCTGATCTTCTGCAGGGCTTCGACGTAGAACTTACAGTTCGAGCATTCGTATTCGTAGAAGGGCATGGTTGTTCTCGGAAGGCGCCAGAAACGCGTCCGCCATCATAGGGGCGGCGGGGGAATGTTCAAGCTGGGGTGTCGGGTGCTGGTTATCGGGCACTAGCCAGAGCGAAAAGCGTTCTGATGGTGTGGGGTTCTGGGTTGTCGGTACTGGACAGATAAAGAGCGCGATCAGCCCAGTACCTTTCATCGGCTCTGGAAGCGCGCTCGCGCCTCCGGCCAGTCCCCAGTACCCGATAACCCATCACCCTTCTTACGCGCGCGCGAACTCGAGCGCCCCATCCCGCGCCGTGACGCGCACCTTCGCACCGGGGCCGAACTCGCCTTTCAGAATTCGCTGTGCGAGCGGGTTCTCCACCTGTTGCTGGATCGCCCGCTTGAGCGGCCTTGCCCCATACACAGGGTCGAAGCCCGCCTCGCCAAGCAGATCGCGCGCGGCGTCATCGAGCGTGAGCTCGATATCGCGATCGGCCAATCGCTTGCGTAGATACCCGAGCTGAATGTCCACGATAGAGCGCAGTTGATCCTTGCCGAGCGGATGGAAGACGACGATGTCATCAACGCGGTTGATGAACTCGGGACGGAAGTGCTGCTGCACGATTTCGAGCACCGCGCTCTTCATCTTGGCGTAGTTCGCTTCCCCGGCAAGCTCCTGGATGACGTGCGAGCCCAAGTTCGACGTCATGATGATGACGGTGTTTCTGAAGTCCACGGTACGACCTTGGCCATCGGTGAGACGCCCGTCATCGAGAACTTGCAGCAGCACGTTGAACACATCCGGATGTGCCTTCTCCACCTCATCCAGCAAGAGCACCGAGTAAGGACGACGACGCACAGCCTCAGTCAGATAGCCGCCCTCTTCGTAACCGACGTATCCCGGAGGCGCACCGATCAAACGGGCCACCGAATGCTTCTCCATGAACTCGGACATGTCGACTCGGACCATGGCCTCTTCGGTATCGAATAAGAACTCGGCAAGTGCTTTGCACAGCTCGGTCTTGCCGACGCCCGTCGGTCCCAAGAACAAGAAAGACCCATTGGGTCGATTCGGATCCGACAAACCTGCGCGGGAACGACGGATCGCATCGGAAACGGCGCGAACTGCTTCGCTTTGCCCCACCACCCGCTTACCGATCGCCTCCTCCATGCGCAGCAGCTTCTCCTTCTCGCCCTCGAGCATCTTCGAGATCGGAATGCCGGTCCATTTCGATACGACTTCAGCGACCTCTTCGTCCGTCACCTTATTCCGCAGAAGCTTGGTTTCTTGCTTCTCGGCTGCCGTCGCTTCGTTCAAGCGCCGCTCGAGCTCAGGAATCTTTCCATACGACAGCTCGGACATCCGCGCGAGGTCCTGCGCGCGACGCGCCGTCTCGAGATCAAGGCGAGCACGCTCGAGCTCCTCCTTGATGTGCGCAGAGCTTTGCAACGAAGCCTTCTCCGCCTTCCAAATCTCCTCGAGATCGGAATACTCCTTCTCGAGCGAGGCCAACTGGTCGTCAAGCGTCGCGAGGCGCTTCTTGGATGCCTCGTCGGATTCCTTCTTGAGCGCTTCGCGCTCGATCTTGAGCTGGATGATGCGCCGCTCGAGCCGATCCATCTCCTCCGGCTTCGAGTCGATCTCCATGCGGATTCGCGAAGCGGCTTCGTCGATGAGGTCGATCGCTTTGTCAGGAAGTTGGCGATCGCTGATGTAGCGATGCGACAGCGTAGCCGCCGCGACGATGGCAGGGTCAGTGATGTCGACCCCGTGGTGAACTTCGTAGCGCTCCTTCAGGCCGCGCAGGATCGCAATCGTGTCTTCGACCGAAGGCTCGCCCACGAACACTTTTTGGAAGCGCCGCTCCAGCGCGGCATCTTTCTCGATGTGCTTGCGATACTCATCCAGCGTGGTCGCGCCCACACAGTGCAACTCGCCGCGCGCGAGCGCAGGCTTCAGCATGTTGCCTGCATCCATCGCGCCTTCGGCTTTGCCGGCGCCCACCATCGTGTGTAGCTCATCGATGAACAGAATGATCTGCCCTTCCTGCTTGGCCAGATCGTTCAGCACGGCTTTCAAACGTTCCTCGAACTCGCCGCGATACTTGGCACCTGCGATGAGCGCGCCCATATCGAGCGAGAGAATGCGCTTGTTGCGCAATCCTTCAGGGACTTCGCCGTTCACGATGCGCTGTGCGAGACCTTCGACGATGGCGGTCTTACCGACACCGGGCTCGCCAATCAGCACGGGGTTATTCTTCGTGCGGCGCTGCAAGACTTGCACGGTACGACGAATTTCATCGTCGCGACCGATGACAGGATCGAGCTTGCCCTGCTCCGCTCGCTCGGTCAGATCGATCGTGTATTTCTCGAGTGCCTGCCGGCTCTCTTCGGCATTCGGATCGTCGACTTTCTCACCGCCGCGCACATCTTCGATTGCCTTCTCGATGGCACCCTTAACCGCTCCCGCGTTACGCAGAATGGTGCCGAGCTGCCCCTTGTCTTCGAGCGCCGCAAGCACGAACAGCTCGCTCGAGATGTATTGATCGCCGCGCTTTTGCGCAAACTTGTCCGTGACGTTGAGAATGCGCCCGAGATCGTTGGAGAGGTGAACTTCACCGCCGTTGCCCTCCACTTTCGGCAGGCGATCGAGCGCGTCTCCCAACTGGGAGCGCAACAGGTTGACGTTCGTACCGGCCTTGTCGAGGAGATGGCGCACCGAGCCGCCCTGCTGATCCAGCAGGGCCGTCATCACGTGTAACGGCTCGATGAACTGGTGATCGCGCCCCACCGCCAAGGATTGGGCATCGGCCAACGCCATCTGAAACTTGCTTGTCAGTTTGTCCATGCGCATGAGAAAACCCTGGGCCTACTGGTCGACTGGCCACTGGCAACTGGCCAGAAGCCGGACCAAGCACTGCCTGCGATGTGGGGCATCGCTCGACAAATTCAACAGGAACAGGTTTACAGGCTGTGGCCGCTCTGGCCCGTGGCCAGTTTGCCAGTGGCCAGTTGGCCGGGCGCAAGCGCTAGTGCGCGAGCGAATGGCTCACGTAGATGATCGCAATCCCGAGGACGATGAAGACGAACTGTTTCACGCCTGACCCTGGATCGACGCGGCGGTGGAGACCGGGGATCAGATCGGCAACGGCAATGTATAGGAAGCTCGATGCTGCTACGGTCAGGGCGTAGGGAAGAAGGTGCTGGATCGGCGCGAGCGCGAAGTAGGCACCGATACCGCCGACGACCGAGCTCACGCTCGTAAGGAGGTTCAGCGCGAACGCTTTCGAGCGACTCATTCCTCCATGCAGCAGGATTGCGAGGTCTCCCACTTCTTGAGGGATCTCATGTGCGATGACGGCAAGCGCGGTCACGATGCCGAGATGAACGTCTGTCATGAACGCGGCGGCGATCAGCACGCCGTCGAGCACGTTGTGGAAGGTGTCACCGATCAGAATCAGCGAAGCTGATGCAGCATCGCGATGATGATCGTGCGGATCGTGCCCCTCGCAAATATCCTGATGGCAATGACGCCAGAGCACCATCTTTTCCAGCACGAAGAAGATGAGCAGGCCGGCGAGCAACGTCATGCCGATTCGATGCGTACTCCCCTCGCCCGCTCCTTCGATTGCATGCGGGAGCAAACCAAGTAAGGCGGCACCGAGCAACGCGCCTGTCGCGAAGCTCACTAGATGAGGCAACACTCGCGCGCGCTGCTTTTCGGAGGTCACCAAGAACACTGAGGCAGCGAGCGCGCTCAGTGCTCCGCCGAGGAGCGTGAACAGGATGATCCAGAGAAGAAGGGGCATGCTCGAAAAGGATTACTGGCCTACTGGCCACTGGCTACTGGCCAGAGAAGAAGTTGCTGTTATGGGCCGCAGACTAGCACGCGCGCGCACGATCTGTAGCCGCTGAGCCACCTACGCGCAATCTGGTCATTGTCACTGGCAGCTGTCACTGCCCGGAAGCTTAGGGACGTGCGCTTCCAGAACGAACGTTAGCGCCGGAGGTTTAGTCGACTGCTCGAGAACGCAGTTCCCGCGCTTCTGGCCAGCAGCCAGTGGCCAGCTGGCCGCTCGAGCCTAGTGCTCGAGCCAAACGAACGTCCCCATCCTACCAGTCCGACTTTCGCGTCGATACGAAAAGAAGTGCTCGGCATCCGCGAAGCACGCGAAGTCTCCGCCATAGACTCGGGTGACACCGAGATGCGCAAGCTCCAGGCGCGCAAGTGCATACAGGTCCGCTTGCCATCGGCCGCGTGCATTGGGCGAGAAGGCACCCGCGTTCTCGGAGTGTCGTAGCACGAACTGTTCGCGCACTTCGTCACCCACTTCGAAAGCGCTTTGCTCGATTGCGGGACCCAACCACGCGAGTAATGAGCGCGGGGGGCTTTCGAGCGCAGTAACGGTCGCGGCCAGCACGCCACCCACCAGGCCGCGCCAACCTGCATGCGCAGCCGCAACGCGTGTTCCTTGCTCATCGCAAAATAGAACGGGCAAACAATCGGCAGTAAGCACCACGCAGACTGCACCCGGGGAACGCGCGACGGATGCGTCAGCGGTAGGTGGAGCGACACCAGCCCGCGCTTCGATCACGTGCGTGCCGTGAACCTGGTTGAGCCATGTGGGTTCGGTCCGCATCTGCAACGCCTCGCGTACGCGCCGGCGGTTCTCGGCGACGACATCGGGATCGTCGCCAACGTGCGCACCCAAGTTGAGCGTCGAGTACGACCCAACGCTGACGCCACCAGCTCGCGTCGTGACCGCAGCACGAACGTTGGAGGGTGCAGGCCAGTCGGGGTAGATGAAGTGCATGGAGATGGGTACTGGGTTTGTCGGGTACTGGGTACTGGCCAGAATGGTTCTGGCTTCGTCGCGCGTTACTCTAGGGTTCCGCATCCGGACAGTGGCCGGCACTCAGCACAAGGCGTCGCACTAGCGCCGTCCTTTTTGGCCAGCACCCGAGCGCCCAGTACCCGAAACCTCTTTTGCATCCGCGGCAAGTACCTCTAACAAATGGCGCATATCCTTAGGCAAAGGAGCCGTGCACTCGATCGACTTACCGCTCTTCGGATGTTCGAATGCCAAGCGCGCGGCATGCAGTGCTTGGCGTTTGAACCCGCGCAGCGCCTCGATGAGCTCCTCTGATGCGCCTTTGGGAAGCAAGAGTCTTCCCCCATACACGCGATCGCCAACGAGCGGATATTGAATGTGCGCCATGTGCACGCGGATCTGGTGCGTGCGACCGGTTTCGAGCTTGAGCCGGATATGCGTGTGGCCGCGAAACCGAGCGATCACACGATAGTGAGTGACCGCTTCCCGGCCGTCCTCGCGAATCGCCATTTTGATGCGATCAACGGGATGGCGCCCGATCGGTGCGTCGACTACGCCGCCGCCCGTCATCACACCGAGACAAATGGCTTCGTACTCGCGCTCGACTTCGCGCGCTTCCAACGCTCGCACGAGCGCGGTATGCGCCTCGACTGTGCGTGCCACGACCATCAGTCCACTCGTGTCCTTGTCGAGTCGATGAACGATGCCGGCACGGGGTACTTGTGCGAGATTGGGGTCGAGATGCAGCAGCGCATTCTGCAACGTTCCTGCCGCATTCCCCGCGCCCGGATGAACTACGAGACCGGGAGGTTTGTTGATGACGAGAACCTGCTTGTCCTCGTGCACGATATCGAGCTCGATGTGCTCTGCCTCAACCCGCTCCTCGACTGGCAATGTGGCCTCGATCTCGACACGCTCACCGCCGATCACCTTGTCCTTTGGACGGAGCTGCGCCCCATCTACTTTGACGTTGCCGGCCTCGATCCAATCCTTGATGCGACTGCGGGAATAGTCGGCCAGAAGCTCAGCGAGCACCTGGTCGAGGCGGCGCCCCGCGGACTCGAGCGGAATGGTCAGTTGATGTCGGATAGGTGCGGACATGGGAACTTCCGGGCCGGGCGGGGAACGAAGGGTTATCTGCGGCACGCCCGAGCGCTCGGCTATACTCGCCGCCCAAACGTGAAATAGACCGGTTTGCCAAAGAATTTTCGCATGCGAATCATCGTTTTGACCACGGCGACGCTGCTGCTCGCCCTTGCCGGTTGCGGCAACGAGCCCCGCGAGCAACTCGGCGATGCCGACGTCCTGTACGAACGCGCCAAGCGGGCCGCGGACAATGGCAACTATCGCGATGCGACGGTTTACTACGAGCAGCTAGAAGCGCGGTTCCCTTTCACCAACGCCGCACGTCAGGGGCAGCTCGACCTGATGTACGCGTATTACAAGAACAAAGAACCGGAATCGGCGATCGACCAAGCCGACCAGTTCATCCGCGAGAACCCGGCGCACCCACGCGTCGATTACGCGTACTACATCAAGGGTCTGGTGCACTTCGAGCGCAACCCGAACTTCCTGGAACGTTGGTTCAATGCGGACCTCAGTCAGCGCCCGCCTGCCGACGCGCGCAGCTCATTCCAGTCGTTCCAAACATTGGTACAGCGCTTCCCGAACAGCGCCTACGCGGACGATGCACGCCAACGGATGATCTTCCTGCGCAACCGGCTCGCGAATTACGAGGTGTATGTCGCTGAGTACTATCTCGAGCGAGGCGCTTATGTCGGCGCCCTCAACCGCGCCCGCTATGCGATCGAAAATTACGACGGCGCCCCGCAGATCCATCGTGCACTAGAGGTCATGGCGGAAGCCTACCGAAACCTCGACATGTCCCAGCTCGCCACCGACACCGAACAGATCATTCAGGCGAACTACGGCGATGTGGACGCACCCGACGAGCAGCAGGTCGCGGAAGAGAAGAAGGCGTGGTGGAGATTTTGGTAGCGAACTAGACTTCAGCAAGGGTGCTGGGTACTGGGTTATCGGGTACTGGCCAGAAGGTTTCATCGATTGACGGCCCTACTTCACGGAGGAAGTATGCGCGACCACCGCAAGTTAGAAGCTTTCGCGCTCGCTGACACGCTCACACTGCGCGTCTATGAGGTGACGCGGCATTTCCCGCCTGAAGAACGATACGGGCTCACCATTCAGATGCGCAGAGCATCGGTGTCGGTAGCCGCAAACATAGTGGAGGGCGCAGCTCGAGGCTCCTCACCCGAATACCTTCGATTTCTTCGCATCGCATACGCCTCAGCGTGCGAACTCCATTACGAACTTTCAATCGCGAGTCGACTCGGCTACCTCAGCGGTGTGCGTCGGGACGAGATCGAGTTGTTGGCTTCGAGGACATGCAAGGCGTTGCGAGGACTGGTGAAAGCTGTCACGCCCAAAAAGCTCTGCTAACCCCTCTGGCCAGTCACCCAGAACCCGATTACCCAGCACCCTGCGCGCCCCTATCGCGCGCGATACCCCGACGTAATCGGATACCTCCAATCTCTCCCAAACGCGCGATCGCTGATCCTCACTCCGGGCGGGGCCTGGCGCCGCTTGTACTCGTTCCGTTTCACCATCTCCAGTACGCGGCCGACGATCGTGCGGTCGAAGCCTCGGGCGGCGATTTCATCCACCGAGAGGTCATCTTCGATGAAGAGCTCCAAGATGGGGTCGAGCACTTCGTACGGCGGTAGCGAGTCGGAATCCTTCTGATCCGGTCGCAATTCCGCTGAAGGTGGACGCTCGATGACGCGCTCCGGGATGGCCGGCGAGATCGAGTTCCGGTACTTCGCGAGTCGATACACCAGCAGCTTGCTGCAGTCTTTGATCGGCGCGAAGCCGCCCGCCATATCGCCGTAGAGCGTGGCATAGCCCACCGCCATCTCGCTCTTGTTGCCGGTGGTGAGCACCATGCGTCCGGTCTTGTTCGAGATCGCCATCAGCAACAAGCCACGACAGCGCGCTTGGATGTTCTCTTCGGTCGTGTCCGGCTCGCGTCCTGCGAACACATCCTCCAATGCAGTCAGAGCAGCTTCGAACATGCCTTCGATCGCGATCACGTCGTGGCGCGCTCCGAGTTTCGTCGCTTGCGCCGCGGCATCTTCGACGCTCATCTTGGATGTATAGCGCGAAGGCATCATGACGGCGTGCACGCGCTTGGCGCCGAGGGCGTCTACTGCAATTGCCAAAGTCAGGGCGGAATCGATGCCGCCGGACAGGCCGAGCACCACACCAGGGAAGCCGTGTTTACGCACGTAATCGCGCACGCCCAAGACAAGCGCGCCGTACACACTCGCTTCTTCCGATTGCAGCGGCTCAATGTGTGCGCCTCGTGGCACGGCTTTATCGTCGACCAAATCGATGTCGACCGCGAACAATTCTTCCTTGAAATGAGAAGCGCGCTGCACGACCTCCCCTTCGGCGTTCATCACAAAGGAACCACCGTCGAACACGAGCTCGTCTTGCCCGCCGAGCATGTTGAGATACACGACCGGAAGCTTCACCTCTTGAACGCGAGCTCTCACCACTTCCTCGCGCCTATTTTGATAGTTCAGCGAGTACGGCGAACCGTTGATGACGACGATCAACTGCGCCCCGGCTGATTTCGCAGCCTGCGCTGGCCCCGGCTCCCAGATGTCTTCGCAGATGAGAAGCGCGGTGCGAATTCCATTGAGATCGACGATGCACGTCTCGCCACCGTGCTGGAAATAGCGCTTCTCATCGAACACCGCGTAGTTCGGAAGCTCTTGCTTGCGATAGTTCGCGAGCGTCCGACCATCTCGAAAAAGAGCAGCGGAATTGAAGATCTGATCCGCGTCGTACTCAGGATAACCGACCATCACGGCAATCCCACGCGATTCACTGCGCACACGCTCCAACGCAGCCGCAACCTGCCGACGCATGCCATTATGAAAGAGCAAGTCTTCGGGCGGATAGCCGCAGAGCGTCAGCTCCGGAAACAGGACAACGTCGGCTTCGAGACGATCGCGGGCATCGACCGCAGTATCGAGCACGCGCTGCGTGTTGCCCGCGACATCGCCCACGAACAAGTTCAGCTGCGCGAGCGCAAGTCGGAGAGTGGGGGTGGACATGCTCGTCTAAGAATGAGCGAGGTCGGCCTAGATTATTCCCTTACGGGGCGCTCGGGAATGAGATCGTGCCCTACCAACTACTCTACGCTCGCACGACGTTATTTCTTACGCGCCGGCTTCGCGCGCTTGGTGCGTCCAGCCGATGCGCTCTTGCGCGCTCCGACCTTCTTCTTGGGCGCTGCACTCTTCTTAGGAGCAGCACGCTTTGCAGTCTTCTTTGCCGTAGCGGACTTCTTCGCCGGAGCGGTCTTCTTCGCGGAGGACTTGCCCGCAGCTTTCGCCTTCTTCCCGGTGACGACGAATGTGCTTTTCTGTGCGCTCGAGGACTTCGCCTTGCGGCCCGCACCCTTCGCGAGTTGCTCGGCGATGGCCGTGCCGAGATCCGCCGGACTCTTCACCGTACGCACACCCGCGCGTTCCAGTGCAGCGAACTTGTCGGCAGCGGTGCCCTTGCCGCCTGAAACGATTGCGCCCGCGTGCCCCATGCGTTTGCCAGGGGGCGCAGTGACGCCTGCAATGTATGCGACGACCGGTTTCGTGACGTTCTCGCGAATGAATTCAGCGCCCGCCTCTTCATCGCTTCCGCCGATCTCGCCGACCATGATGATAGCTTCGGTTTGCGGATCTTCTTCGAAGCGTGCAAGCACATCGATGAAGTTCATGCCGCGCACGGGATCGCCGCCGATCCCTACACACGTGCTTTGTCCGAGTCCCACATTCGTGGTCTGGAATACGGCCTCGTAGGTGAGCGTGCCGGAGCGCGAGACGATACCGATCTTACCGGGCTTGTGAATGAAGCCGGGCATGATGCCGATCTTGCACTCTCCCGGCGTGATGATGCCTGGGCAGTTCGGACCAATGAGCAAGCTCCCGTAGCTCGACAAGGCCGACTTCACGCGCACCATGTCGTTCACCGGAATACCTTCGGTGATACAGACGATCAACTCGATGCCGGCATCGGCGGCCTCGAGAATCGCGTCAGCTGCAAACGGCGCGGGCACATAGATCATGCTGACCGTCGCGCCCGTCTCTGCGACCGCTTCGCGCGCCGTATTGAACACGGGGAGATTGAGATGCTTTTCCCCACCACGACCCGGCGTCACGCCGCCCACGAGCTTCGTGCCATAGGCAATGCATTGCTCGGAATGGAACGTGCCTTGTTTGCCTGTGAATCCTTGGCAGATGACGCGAGTGGATTTGTTGACGAGGATGGACATGTGATTGGGCTCTGGGTACTGGGCTCTGGGCTACTGGCCAGAAACGCAATGAAGAACCCCTCTCCCCTTGTGGGAGAGGGTTAGGGTGAGGGATCGCGCGAATGCACTCACTGCCGCTTGGCCGCGGCGACAACTTTTTTCGCGGCGTCGGTCAGATCGTTTGCAGCAGTGATCGCAAGGCCGCTTTTCGCAAGGAGCTTGCGCCCTTGCTCTGCATTCGTGCCCTCGATGCGAACGACGACCGGAATACTCACGCCGACGTCTTGCACAGCATGGATGATGCCTTCGGCAATCATGTCGCAACGAACGATACCGCCGAAGATGTTCACGAGAATCGCGCGAACGTTCTTATTCGAAAGAATCAGATTGAATGCCGCAGTCACGCGCTCGCGAGTCGCGCCACCGCCGACGTCGAGGAAGTTCGCCGGTGCGCCACCATGCAGCTTGATGAGGTCCATCGTCGCCATCGCGAGGCCAGCACCGTTCACCATGCACGCAATATCGCCGTCGAGAGAGACGTAGTTGAGCTCGTGCTCGGACGCAGCGCGCTCCATTTCGTCTTCTTGGCTGGTGTCGCGCCACGAGGCGAGCTCTTTCTGCCGGAATAGCGCGTTGTCCTCGATATTGATCTTCGCATCGAGCGCTACGAGCGCATCGTCTGCGGTAACGATCAGTGGATTGATCTCGACGAGACTCGCATCGCGCTCGAGATACAGCTTATAGAGCGCTTGTGCGATCGAGGTGAACTGCTCGATCTGCTTACCCTTCAAGCCCAGACCGAACGCGAGCACGCGACACTGGGAGGGCTGCAGACCTGCCGAAGGATGCACATCGACCCGGATGATCTGCTCCGGGGTGTGAGCCGCCACTTCTTCGATATCCATGCCTCCGGCTGCCGAGGCGATAAACGCGATATGACCCTTATCTCGATTCAGCACGAGACTTAGATAGAGCTCCCGCGCGATCTTCGAGCCTTGCTCGACGAATACCTGGTGGACCGGCAGTCCCTCTGGCCCAGTTTGGTGCGTCTTCAATCGCGTGCCGATCATCGCCTTTGCCGCCTCTGCGGCCGCTTCGGGCGAATCGACCAACTTCACTCCGCCCCCTTTTCCACGTCCCCCGGCATGCACTTGCGCCTTGACGACCCATTTGGCGCCGCCAATCTGCCGTGCCGCCTCAGCCGCTTCCTCAGGACTCGATGCGACTTTCCCGGTTGGCACCGGAATGCCGTAGCGCGCGAACAGCTGTTTCGACTGATATTCGTGGAGGTTCATGGAAAGGCTATAGGCTCTAGGCTGTAGACTGTAGGTGGGACAGGCAAGAGCCGCGTATTCTGGAGGAAACCGGCGGCGATGCAAAGAACCGTTCCTTCGCGTGTGGAATAGCGTCACTCAGCCGACCGCGAAGACTTACATAGAACGAAAACACTTTCTGGCGACAGCAGACGTCCACAGCCTCTAGCTTCGAAATGACTTCTCTCTTGCCGCATCCGCGCATCGGCGCGACGACCACGGACTTGGCCTGGCGCGTACTCGCGCTGGTCAATTTGTATCGACTGTTGGTGCCGGTGCTGTTGACGATCCTGTTCTTGTCGTTGTCACCGCCTCCCGTCGGCCAAGCCCATCCCTCCATGTTCATGCTGACGGCAGGCGTGTACTTCGTCTACGCAGTGATCTCGATCGTGATTGTGAAGCGGCGCTGGCCAGAAATCGCAATCCAGACCTTCATCAATATATGCGTAGATGTTTTGGCGATCTCGCTCCTCACGTATGCGAGCGGCGGAATGCAAAGCGGACTCGCTGCATTGCTCGTGCTGCCTGTAGGTGCTGCAAGCTTCATCGTGCGACAAGAGCTCGCGCTCCTGTTTGCAGCGATGGCGACGCTGGCGATGTTGATCCAACAAGGAATCACCACGCTTGCCACTCGCGGCGATGCGGGCGACTTTGCGTCAGCAGGCATCCTCGGTGCTTTGCTGTTCGTCGTGGTGCTGGGTGTCGGGCCTTTAGCAAAGGGCTTGCGCGAAAGTGAGGAGCGCGTCCGTCAGCGCGAGGTGGATGTCGCGAATCTCGCCGAGCTGAATCAGTTCATCGTGCAGCACTTACGCGAGAGCATCTTGGTCGTCGATGCGAACGACAGCATTCGGCTCATCAACGAATCAGCCGCGCATCTTCTGCAGGGAGGATCCGTTCCCGCAGGCACACCCCTCGGCGAAGTCTCGCCGCGACTTCTATACTTGCTAGATACCTGGCGACGTCATTCGTATGACTGGCAGCAAAGCTCACTGTCGATGATGGCTTCAGGCGGGAGCAGCCTGGTACAGCCGCACTTCGTGTCCTTGGGCCAAGGTGACAAAGGACCCACGCTCATCTTTCTCGAGGATACGAGCCTCATTGCTGAACGCGTCCAGCAATCGAAGCTCGCGGCCTTAGGCAGGCTCAGCGCGAGTATCGCGCACGAGCTACGCAACCCTGTCGGCGCGATGAGCCATGCGGCTCAACTCCTCGCCGAGGCGCCGACACTCACGGATCAAGAGCGGCGCCTGACGACGATCATCCGCAACAACGGCGAGCGCGTCAGCTCGATCATCGACAATGTCCTGCAACTGTCTCGACGCGATTCCACGCGCCAGGAGCGCATCGAGCTCAATACCTGGCTCAGAGAATTCCTGAGCGAGTTCAGGGAAACGACTCAGACTGACGAACGAACGCTGACTCTGAACCAGCCCGAGCAGGATCTCGATGTGCGCGTGGACCCTTCACATCTGCAGCAGCTCATGTGGAATCTGTGCGAGAACGCGCTCAAGTACGGCCGCTTGCCGGGCTCGAGTGAGCCGATCGAGATCCGTACAGGGCGCATGACGCTGTCGGATCGCCCGTTCTTAGAGGTCTTGGACCGCGGCCCCGGCATCGAAGGAAGCGATGCAGAACGCATCTTCGAGCCGTTTTTCACCGCGGGAAAAGGGGGCACCGGCCTTGGACTCTTCATCGCGCGCGAGCTCGCCCAGTGCAACCGTGCCGTACTTCTCTACGAGCCCCGAAGTGGCGGTGGCAGTGTATTTAGAATGGTCTTCGCGGACCCGCAGAGGTGGGAAGGATAATGCGCGAACCGCATCACTGGAGACTGTAGGCTGTAGGCTGTAGGCTGTAGACCGGAGCGAACCAAGGAGGGTGCTCGTGCGAGACCATACTAAACTGAGGGCATTCGAGCTTGCTGACCGGTTGGCTCGGTCCGTATCCGCAGCTCGGAATCGTTCCCAGCGGGAGAACGCTTCGGTCTACAGGCGCAGGTGAGACGCGCGGCGGTTTCAATCGCCGCGAACATCGTTGAGGGTTGTGCACGCTCATCGCAAGCAGAGTACGCGCGCTACATCGATGTAGCCTATGCCTCAGCACGCGAGCTTCAGTACGAGATTGGACTTTGCGAGAAGCTAGGGTATCCATCGATAGCAGCTGCGGAAACGCTCAATGAGCAATGCACACACACAGCAAAGGCACTCAACGGCCTTCTACGAGCTCTTCGCACGTAGCTTGGTGATGAACTCTCTTTCTCTGGCTACAGCCTACAGCCTACAGCCCACAGCCTCTCTTTCTCTGGCTACAGCCTTCAGCCTACAGCCTACAGCCGCTCCTTCCCTGGCTCCAGCCTAGACCATGCCTTCCCCTCGCGCCCTTGTCGTCGACGACGAACCAGACATTCGAGAGTTGCTGCAGATCACTCTCGAGAGGATGAATCTCGACGTGGCAGTCGCGGAAACCTTAGCAGCCGCAATACGCGAGCTTAGAGCTGGGCACTTCGATCTATGTTTGACCGACATGCGCTTGCCCGACGGCGACGGTCTCAGCCTTGTCGAATGGATCCAGAATCACAAACCCCACACACCAGTCGCCGTCATCACGGCCCATGGCAATGTGGAGACAGCGGTTCGCGCGCTGAAGCTCGGCGCATTCGATTTCATCTCCAAGCCGATAGACATCGGAGCGCTTCGCAAGCTCATCGGCGCAACTCTCAAACTTGGTGGGCCGAGCGAGACGACGCTCGAGCTACCGCAGATCAAACTGCTCGGCCATTCTCGCGCGATGGAGCACCTCCGTGAGCTCATCGAACGTGTCTCTCGCAGCCAAGCTCCCGTGCATATTTGCGGCGAGTCAGGCACAGGCAAGGAGTTAGTCGCGCACTTGATTCATAGCGCAGGCGCGCGGCGCGACGCCCCTTTCGTACCCGTGAACTGCGGCGCGATTCCCACCGAGCTCATGGAAAGCGAGCTCTTCGGCCACAAGAAAGGCAGCTTCACCGGCGCAATCGCGGACAAACAGGGGCTCATCCAATCCGCGGAAGGGGGCACCTTGTTCTTGGACGAAATCGCCGACCTGCCGCTGCATATGCAGGTGAAGCTGTTGCGAGTGATCCAAGAGAAGAGCGTGCGACCGGTGGGTGAGTCGAAAGAGATGCCCGTGGACGTACGTATCTTGTCCGCGA
The DNA here is from genome assembly GCA_023417315.1 of Pseudomonadota bacterium. Lineage (GTDB taxonomy): Bacteria > Pseudomonadota > Gammaproteobacteria > Steroidobacterales > Steroidobacteraceae > Steroidobacter. The sequence continues at coordinate 28,263 of JAEZFW010000035.1, read as the reverse complement.
CCCACAAGAATCTCTCCGCACTCGTAGCGGAAGGAAAGTTCCGGGAAGACCTGTACTACCGAGTGAACGTCATCGAGATCCGCGTACCGCCGTTACGCGAACGGCTGGAAGACATCGACGAGCTCGTCGATGCGGTCATCACGCGGCTGGGCAAGCAGATGAACAATCGAGCGCTGAGAGTCACGGATGCAGCACTGCAGGCACTTCGCCAGTATCACTTCCCGGGCAACGTGCGCGAGCTCGAAAACATCCTGGAGCGCGCGGCGACGCTTTGTGTCGGCGGCGTCATCGATGCAGGTGATCTGCAGCTCAGATCACGTAAGGCTCAGAGCAGTGCCGAAGTCGGCATACCCTCGACAGTACCCGCTGGCGAGAAGCTCGGCGATGCGCTCGAAGATATCGAACGAGATGCGATCGTAAGAGCGCTCGAGCAGACGCGATACAACAAAACGAAGGCAGCGGCACTGCTGGGGATGACTTTTCGTTCGCTGAGATATCGCATCAAGAAGCTTGGAATCGAATAGCTCACTCCTCGTCACGTTCCTCGATGTACAGGAGATCCCGGCCAATGGTCTTCAACAAATGGGCGGCGGGGACGGGAATCACGTGCCGCAAGAAGCTGTGCGGGTATGGAAAGAAGTGGATGTGAGGATTGAATGTAAAGCGATATTCGCGCTCGAGGGGAACCACAACTATGAGGCGTCGCGCGCACACACGACGTAGTTCGGTCATCGCCGCGCGAATGTCAAGGATATGCTCTAGAACGTGCGTGCAGATCACCGTGTCGAAGTGGCGATCTGGAAAGGGAAGTTGCTCGATTGGCGCCGCTACGAAATCTATCGAAGGATGCCCGCTGGCAGTCTGCTCGTCGATGATGAAATCGACGCCTGTGAATGTACGATCCGAGCGGAGGTCGCGTTCGCACAGGAAGTTGAGCAGATAGCCCGTACCGCAGCCAACATCGCAGACTTTCCCCGACGTAAGCCTTGCAGCAATCTCCTCAAGGCAGGCGATGGAGTTATCGGTCTGGTCCTGGATCCGCGGCATCCGTTCGTAGATGCGTCGATAGTCATCGGGGGAGAGGCTCGTGATCTTCTCGCGAAAGACCTCCAGGTCGTCCACGAAACGGCCCCAGTAGAGCCGAAACATGAATCGCATGAGGGTGGAATCGCGCAAAACCGGAGGCAACCACTCCTCAAGCAAGTAGCGAATCTTGTTGACTGCTTCTCTGCGCATGAGAGGAAGACCCTATATTCTTGTGAGTCTCAGAGCGTACGCAGACAAGCTGCGCAAAATGTTGTACTCGTAAGGCAGTGTATGACTGACCCGAAAGTCTTGGCACCGCGCGTCGCGGTTCTCATCCCCTGTTACAACGAAGCGAAAGCTATCGTGGCTGTAGTGCGTGATTTTGTAGCCGCACTGCCAGATGCAACCATTTACGTCTACGACAACAATTCGACGGATGATACGCGAGCTCTCGCGGCGTCCGCAGGTGCCATCGTGCGTTCTGAGCCGCTGCAGGGAAAGGGCAACGTCGTGAGGCGCATGTTTGCAGATATCGAAGCCGAAGTTTATGTCCTAGTCGACGGCGACGGAACCTACGACCCGGCAAGCGCGAGCTCCATGGTGGAATGCTTACTTGCGAATTCGCTCGATATGGTCAATGGTGAGAGAGTCGCCTCGACTGTGCAGGCGTACAGGCCGGGGCACGTATTCGGCAACAAGCTGCTAACGCGGACGGTGTCGCTGATATTCGGAAGTCGCATCCGGGATATGCTGTCGGGCTATCGAGTCTTCTCGCGCCGCTTCGTCAAATCCTTTCCCGCTTTGGCGAGCGGCTTCGAGACGGAAACTGAGCTGACCGTCCACGCCCTGGAACTCAGGTGTCCGATCGCCGAAATGCGAACTCCGTACCGCGACAGGCCTGCGGGATCTGCAAGCAAGCTGCGGACATTCAGGGATGGCTTCCGCATTCTGCGTACGATTCTGCTCCTGGTGAAAGAGGAGCGTCCGCTGCATTTCTTCAGCGCCATCGCCGCTGTCCTGGCAATCACATCGCTCGGACTGGGTTGGCCTCTCGTCGTTAGCTTCCTCGAGACCGGGTTGGTGCCGCGTGTACCGACAGCTATTCTCGCGACGGGCCTCATGATCCTCGCGTCGATGAGCTTCATCGCAGGCCTGATTCTGGACACCGTCACCCTCGGTCGCCGCGAGTTGAAACGTCTGCAGTACTTGAGCCTGCAGGGACCGACATTCCGAGAGAGAAGGCGCCCAAGCCCTGGCGCCTCGGGGGCGACGCCTTGAACAAGGAGGTATTGAGCGCGCGAGAAGGGTTGCGCGGATTACTGAATCAATTCGCGACGTTTGGCGGTGTGGGCGCGATCGGATTTCTAGTTGACAGCGCGACTTTTCTTCTCATGACCTCACAGTGCTGCGGCTGGTCACCGCTCAAGGCGAGATTGCTTTCTGCCTATATCTCCTTGACTGTCACTTGGGTTCTGAACCGCAGGTTCACCTTTCGAGAGAGGATCTCCCTGGATGCAAGGTCTGAGTATATCCGCTATTTAATCGCGCAGATCGTCGGTCTGCTCGCGAATCTAAGCATATTTGGCCTATGCATCGCCTTTGTTCCGACCCTCCGAGCTCGTCCATTTCTAGCCCTATGCATTGGCGCTTCTGTCGCCCTCGTGCTGAACTTCACCACCGCGCGAACGTACGCATTCAGGGCTGATGAGCGGCAGAGCACAGGTTCCCTGTCGTCGCACGTTCTGACTCGGGCGAGACTGGATCAATGACAGCAGCGCGATCGCAAGTATGAGGGGGGAGAAAGGTAATCCAACGTCTCCCAGATTCTCGACACCCGCGGGTAAAACGGCGATGAATGCATACAATAGTCGATCTATCTGGCTGTTTGACCGGGATCCGGCCATACAAGCAGCCACGACGCTAAGCGCGCCCATGTCGTAGTTGAACGCGTAGGGCGACACGAGAAATGTACCTGCGCACACCGCGAATGCACGAAGCAGCGGGTCTGGCTCACGCCGCAGCAGATAGAACGTTCCAGCAACACCCGCCACTGTGGCTGGTGCCTGAATCCACGCTGCTGTCTCTGCGCTGAAACCCAGTGCTCTCGCACCACCGAACGCAGTTGGCATCATGTCCAGAAACACACCTGGCCAACTTGTCATGACGAAGGTCTGATACGGCAAAGTTTGGCTGAAGTAGTCGACCCAACATTCCGGACCGAACGTGACTACCGATGTAATTCCTAGCGCGAGTGTGAAGATCGCGGTCCATCGTAGGGTTACCCAATTCCGATCCACGACGAGCACGAGAGGTATCAGCAGGCCGAGTTGCGGCTTGATCGTCAATAGAGCGAAAGCGAGGCCCGCGAGTCTGGGTCGACTCTTCATCCATGCGAGGCCACTCAACATGAGGGCAGCGGTCAGGAATCCGTTTTGAGCAGCAGTGACCATCATGAGCGCGAAGCCTGTCAGCGCAACGGCCACGAAAAAGACGGATGCTTCCGCCGCGAAGGTTCTGCGGAATAACGCAGTCGCCGCCGCAAACAGAACGAATGTCGCGCATAAGAAAACAACAAATGCGGCCTTGTAGCTCATCAGTGCGAGAGGCCACAGCAGGAGCAAGTTGTGCGGCGGGTACGACCAACTATGAATAGGTAACGTCTCGCCAAACAGTACTCTAAGACGTCCGTAGTACGAGTCGTGCACGAACAGCAGTTGCAACTCACCCTCAAGTGCAAGCTTGCTCGCCATCCAGTAGTTCACGAAGTCCTTATTCGTTACATCGAGAGAAAGGCCGGGTTCAAGTAGTCCAACGATGAACCGCTTGAGATAGAACGAGTAGATCACAACCGCAACCGCGGTGAAGCTCACGACACAGAGCCATCTCGATGCGGGCGTGCGGGGGTCAACGAAACGGATCATTTTGTCAAGTTAGCCTGTTACTAAGGCTCATAACGTGACTGCCATCACGGCGATAGCGTGACTGCTAAGACGATTATGAGTTTTGCATAATCTTTTACGGGATCACTGCCGTCCCCTGCTCCGCGCCAAGGGCGGAATCTCAAACTTGGGAATCTCATGCTTCTGAGCTCACGTCAGCGGTTTCTGAGCGCTTGGCTCGCCCTCGGCATATTGGCAGCTGCCGTTTGCAGCCTCATTTGGCCCGGCGCCCACCTTGACGACGAACGTCTGCCGGTCGCAAACGACTCTTTTTATCATGCACGCCGGATTTTGGACGTTGCACAGGATCCGGGAGCATTCTACGAGTTCGATCCCCGTATCCATGCGCCCGAAGGCAGCTTGCTGACGTGGCCGTGGGGCTACGATTATGCGATGGGAATGTTTGTGCGTGCTGCCGTGCACCTTGGCATTGTCACCGAGCCAATAGCGTTTCTTATCTGGATTCCCGTAGCAGCTGTTTTCCTTTCGATGGGCCTGCTCGTCTATATCTCGCGCAAGCTGGGGCTTTCAGTCTGGTCCACTGTACTCGCGGGACTCTGCGTTGCGCTTTCGCCGCTTACTCAGTATCTGCATGGAGTGGGATTCATCGATCATCATTTCGCCGAGTACATCTTTGTGCTCGCCACGATCGCGGCGGGCCTGAGATGGTTTATGGATCAACAAAGCCGTGCAGCCGCAGCGATCCTTGGTCTTGTGCTTGGTGTCGCACCGGCCGTCCACAATGGGCTTTTCATCTTGCAAATCCCTGTTCTTTTGATGCTCGCGCTGCACTGGCTCCAGGGTCAGCAGCCACCGCGCCGCTCAACGGCTTGGTTTGCCGTATCGCTGGTTAGCGGTGTCATCACCGTGGTGATCCCATCGAAGCCGTTCCAAATGGGACTAGCAGAGTATTACTACTTGTCTTGGTTTCACGTCTATGTAGCCTGCAGCTCGGCACTGTTCGCATTCATTTTCAGCCGCGCACCTCGCACTCGCGGAAGCTTGACGTTGCTGACGGGCCTTGGAATAGCGCTGCTGGCACCGCTTACTTATCAAATCGCGATGGCGCAGTCGTTTTTAGTGGGTGACCTGCCGCGGCTTGACGCCATCGGCGAGATGTTTTCACTGCCTAAGCTCCTGCAGTTTCATGGCCCTCTCGATATCTCGAGTCGCTACTCGCTCTTCATCTGGTTGCTTCCCCTGACATTGGTGTTGTGCGCATATCGCTTATGGCGTGAGCGTACACAGGCGCGGGCGTTCTTCTGGTTGAGTTGCATCTGCGGGCTGGTTCTCCTCAGCCTTCAGTTCAGGATGCATAATTTCGGTTCGTTCGCGCTATATCTGCCATGGCTGGTTGCTATCGAGGAGTTTGCAGCGAAGCGAGGAGAGACACGCAAAACCGTAATGCTGCTTGCGTCGGTCGTGTGTCTGCTCATGTATGCGCCGCCCATGAGATACGCGCTTCTCGGCCCTCTCGTGAAGGCGAACGATGTTTACTTCACGAATCTGCGCCCAGTGTTGGGGACACTTCAGAAGGCGTGTGCCGAAGATCCGGGGATCGTCCTGGCAGACAACGATGCGGGCCACTACATCCGTTACTACACTGAGTGTTCCGTCATCGCGAATAACTTCCTGCTCACTAAGCAGCACGGAGAGAAGGTGCTGCTGCTAGATAAACTGTGGGCGACACCCGCGACGGAGCTTCCGAAGATCGCTCCGTACGTCAAGTACGTTTTGGCTCGTCCCGCCTATATCACTGCCGCGAATGAAACTGACGTGCGTTACGTGTCCTTCAGTCCGGACTCGAGCCTACTCGTCGGTGACCTGCTCTTGAAACCGTTCGCTCCAGAACCTACGCCCCCTCCAGAGCAGTTCGAACTGTTGGATGAAGAGCGCCTGATCGCTTCGGACTGGAAGATTCCATACGTGCGGCTGTTCCGCATACGTCCCGAATCCGCTCTGGGCGATCGGGAGTAGACACAGGCGAGCGTCGGTTTCTGACGGCACAAATGAACATTTTTTGTCACTTAGTGCTCAAGACCGACCATGCGGCGAAGGATGAGATCACCTCGCAGAATGGCGCAAGCCCAAGCTCAGCCGAGACTTGCAGCGATCCTTGAGTCTGGCACGCGGCTTGCTATGTTGTGATCACGAGCGCGAATGCGCCGTTGCACTCTCACCACTTGGAGATTTACATGAAGCAGGTTCAAAAGGGTTTCACACTGATCGAACTGATGATCGTGGTCGCGATCATCGGTATCTTGGCGGCGATCGCCATCCCCGCCTACCAGGACTATACGATCCGCTCGCAGGTATCTGAAGGTTTGACGCTGGCTGCTCAGGCCAAGGCCGCCGTTTCTGAAACGTTCGCTGCAACAGGCAGCGCACCTGCTAACCGCACAGCGGCTGGTATGTCGGCGAACGCGACCGACACGGCTGGTAACTACGTGTCGTCGCTGGCGATCACGAACGGCGTGATCACCATCACGTACAGCAATGCGGCCCCACAGCGCGCCAACAGCGCGATCAACGGCATGAGCGTGACGTTGGTTCCGTATCTGAGCCTTGATAACAGCGTGGCGTGGAAGTGCCGCGTCACGGGCTCGAATGCGACCCCATCGAACACGATCATGACCGGTGCAACCAACACGGTCGGCAACCTGACGGCGAAGTTTGCGCCGGCCGAGTGCCGCGCCTAAGCTAGGTACGCCAGTACTTGGTTGAGAAGCCCCTCCTCTGAGGGGCTTCTTTTTTTGGCGTCTCCCATATGCATCGAGTGTGATCAGGGTCTCGCCATATGAGCTTGTTGTGAGCCACAATCAGCCGCTGATTTGACATCACACCTCTTTATTCCTCGCGTTACGCCAATGGCCGAGAACGTCGCCTCTCCACAGACCTCGTCCCGCACGGCCCTCCAAGGTCTGCCGTTGCGTCTCATACAGGACGGCCTGCTGGATGAGCGCGCGATGGTCGAAGCCATCGCGCATGCCAAGGAAGCGAACTCGAACCTGGTTTCTTATCTCGTCTCGGCTGGCTTGGCCCAGGCTCGCGAGATTGCAATAGCCGCATCCCAGGAGTTTGGCGTCCCGCTTCTCGACCTCGAGTCCATCCAGCCGGATTTGGAAACCATAAAGCTGGTTTCCGACAAGCTCCTGGCGAAGCATCGCGTGCTCCCGCTCGTGAAGCGTGGCAAGCGCTTGTTCGTCGCCGTCTCCGATCCCACGAACCTTCATGCGCTGGATGAGATCAAATTCCAGACCGGGCTTTCCGTCGAAGCAGTTGTCGTCGAGGAGGACAAGCTTCAGAAGATCGGCTCGAAGGCGATTGAGCAGGTCGACACTCAGATGCCGGCCCTCGGCGATGACGATCTCGATCTAGAGAATCTCGACGTCACTGGTGGTGACGATGAGCTCGAGGGCGATGCAGTCGCACGCGATGACGTCGAAGACGCACCTATCGTCAGATTCGTGAACAAGGTGCTACTCGATGCAATCAAGAAAGGGGCATCTGACATTCACTTCGAGCCGTATGAGAAAAGCTATCGTATCCGGCTGCGTCTCGACGGCTATCTCAAGGAGATAGCCGCACCTCCGGTGCAACTCGCAACGAAGATCTCAGCTCGTATCAAGGTGATGTCGCGCCTCGATATTGCGGAAAGGCGAGTCCCCCAGGATGGACGCATCAAGATGCGCATCTCCAAGAATCGAGCCATCGATTTTCGCGTGAGCACGTGTCCTACTCTATTTGGAGAGAAGATTGTCGCGCGTATCCTGGACCCATCCAGCGCGATGCTCGGAATCGACGCATTGGGCTATGAATCCGTGCAGAGGGAAATGTATCTGAACGCTCTGGCGCAACCACATGGCATGATTCTCGTGACAGGCCCCACCGGTAGCGGCAAGACAGTCTCCCTGTACACTGGCTTGAACATCCTGAACAAGGAAGACACAAACATCTCGACAGCTGAAGATCCAGCCGAAATCAATTTGCCAGGTGTGAATCAGGTAAACGTCAATCCCAAGGTCGGCCTGACGTTCGCTTCAGCGCTTCGCGCCTTCCTACGTCAAGACCCCGATGTCATCATGGTTGGCGAGATTCGTGACCTCGAGACCGCGGAGATCGCAATCAAAGCGGCGCAGACTGGACACCTCGTGCTCTCGACGCTTCATACAAACGATGCCCCCAAAACACTGACGCGTCTCGTGGATATGGGCGTCAAACCTTACGCGATAGCCACTTCTGTATCGTTGATCATCGCGCAGCGGCTCGCGCGGAAGCTCTGTTCGGCATGCAAGACGCCGATCGATATGCCGCCCGAGGCCCTCCTTAAAGAGGGCTTCACAGAGGAAGACATCGCGATCGGGTTCAAGATCTATCGCCCGGTGGGCTGCAGCCAATGTTCTGATGGTTACAAGGGACGCACTGGCCTGTATCAGGTGATGCCAGTCTCGGAAGAAATACAGCGAATCATTCTCCAAGATGGAACGGCTGTGGATATAGCAGCGCAAGCTGCAGCTGAGGGAATCTGGGATCTACGACGATCAGGGCTGGCCAAAGTAAAAGCGGGCATTACCAGCTTGGATGAAGTAAACCAGTGCACGGTTGAATAAGAGCTGAAGTTAGTCAACAGGTATCCAGCTATGGCTCAAGCAGCATCCTCACAGCAGTTTCCCTTCGTCTGGGAAGGCACGGACAAGAAGGGGAAGCGCATCAAGGGAAAGATGCTCGCCGTGTCCGAAGCTGCTGTCAAAGCAGACCTTCGGCGTCAGGGGGTTCTTGCCAAGAAGGTGCGCAAGGAAGTGCAGCTTTTCAAGAGCGGCAAGAAGATTACGACGGAGGATATCGCGCTCTTCGCTCGGCAACTTGCGACTATGCTTCAAGCGGGCATCCCGATGGTGCAATGCTTCGACATCATCGGAAACGGCCATGACAAGCCTGCCATGCAAAAGCTGGTGCTCGCGATCAAGGCTGATGTGGAAGCCGGCACTACGCTGCACGAGGCACTTGGGAAACATCCACTGTACTTCGATGACCTCTTCGTGAATCTCGTGGAAGCAGGCGAGCACGCGGGTGCGCTCGAGACTCTGCTCGACAAAGTGGCCACATATAAGGAAAAGACGGAGGCTCTCAAGAAGAAGATCAAGAAGGCCCTCTTCTACCCTGCGGCCGTGCTCGCGGTTGCGGTCATCGTGACGATCATCTTGCTCGTCTTCGTGATCCCACAGTTCGAGAGCCTGTTCCAAGGATTCGGCGCCGACCTGCCTGCATTCACCCAAATGGTCATCGATCTATCGCGCTTTGTACAAGCGAAAGGTTGGCTCATTGGGCTCCTCGCAGGCGCGGCCGGGTTCACGTTCTTCTACTTCAAGAAGCGCTCTCGACCGATGCGTCGATTTCTCGACCGGATGCTACTCAAGGCACCTGTCGTCGGCCCGATCATGGTGAAAGCTGCCATCGCTCGTTATGCGCGGACGCTCTCCACGATGTTCGCTGCAGGCGTGCCGCTCGTCGAAGCACTGACTTCGGTCGCCGGCGCAACAGGTAACATCGTTTACGAGGAAGCAACGCTGAAGATTCGAGACGAAGTCGCAACCGGTCAACGCCTCCAGCGTTCAATGGAGGCAACTGATCTCTTCCCGAACATGGTCATTCAGATGATTGCGGTCGGCGAAGAATCCGGCTCGCTCGACTCGATGGCAGCGAAGGTAGCCGACTTCTACGAAGCCGACGTCGATGCCGCCGTCGATGCGATGAGCAGCTTGCTCGAGCCGCTCATCATGGCGATCCTAGGTGTGCTCGTCGGCGGTCTCGTCATCGCCATGTACTTGCCGATCTTCAAGCTCGGCGCGGCGATCTAACGCACGACGTCAGAACGCTAGAGAAACGCCGCGCATTGCGCGGCGTTTTCTTGTTAGAGCGACGAAAGCCAGACGCTATGCAGGAACTCTTCTCCCCATTGGCCGAACTGCTGAGTGCGTCCCAAGCCCTGTGGGTTGGCCTGGTCTTTGTCTTCAGCCTGCTGGTCGGCAGCTTTTTGAACGTCGTCATTCATCGCGTTCCGATCATGCTTCAGCGTGAGTGGCGCGCGCAGGCCGAAGAGATCCTCGCTGATAGTGAACCGCGGACGGCGGACGGCGGACGGATAGAAGAAAAGAAGCAAAGAGATCTGGCTGCAGCCTCCAGCCCCCAGCCCCCAGCCAAATACAATTTGGTCGTCCCCCGCTCCGCTTGTCCGCACTGCGGTGCGCAGATCACGGCGTGGCAGAACATCCCAGTCATTAGCTACCTCTTCTTGAAGGGCAAATGCGCGAACTGCGGCGCCAAGATCTCGCCGCGATATCCCATTGTTGAGCTCATCACGGCAATACTCTCCGCCGCAGTCGCGTGGAAGTTTGGCGTGACGTGGTACACGTGGGCTGCGCTTGTGCTCACGTGGATTCTCATCGCGCTCACCTTCATCGACTTCGATACGCAGCTTCTGCCGGACAACATGACGTTGCCGCTCATGTGGCTCGGGCTGCTCATCAGTTTGGCTGCGACGATTCCTGAGATCGGATTACCGGTCGATACACGCTCGAGCATCCTCGGGGCCGTCGCAGGTTACTTGAGTCTGTGGAGTGTCTATCACCTGTTCAAGTTGATCACCGGCAAGGAAGGCATGGGCTACGGAGACTTCAAGCTGTTTGCAGCGCTGGGCGCCTGGCTTGGATGGCAGATGTTGCCGCTCATCATCCTACTCTCAGCCTTTACCGGAGCGGTTGTTGGCATCACGCTCATCATCGCGCGGGGACGCGACAAGAACATCCCGATTCCTTTCGGGCCGTATCTTGCGGCCGCGGGTTGGATTGCGCTGATGTGGGGCGATTCGCTGGTTTCGACGTACTTGCAGGCGAGTGGAATAGGTTGATCAAACCTTGCCGTGGGCCCTCCCTCGTGAAGCGGGCTCCCGTTGAGTATTTACACGAATCCTGTGTATATTCAACGCATGAAAAACATCACAATCACGCTCGACGAGAAGACTGCGGCGTGGGCACGCATTCACGCAGCGCAAAGGAACCAAAGTCTGTCCCGCTTCGTCGGCGAGATGCTGCACGAAAAGATGCGCGAATCGCGCGAATACGAATCGGCCATGCGCCGTTTCTGGGCGGTTGGAGCAACCAATCTGAGCGACGGCAAGCCATATCCGTCGCGAGACGAGCTCTATGACCGCAAGAATCTTCGTTGATACCAATATATTCGTATACGTTTACGACGCGCGCTCTCCGCAAAAACAAGCGCTCGCCATCGAGTGGCTACGACGGTTGTGGCAAGAACAGTCTGGCCGAACGAGCGTGCAGGTACTGAATGAGCTTTACGTGACACTGACACGTAAGCTCGCTCACACATTACCGTCGGACACTGCGTGGGAGATCGTGCATTCATTGATGGCCTGGGAGCCCCAGGCGATGGATCGCGATCTGATTCTCTGCGCTCGAGAAATCGAACGGCGTTATCGCATTGGCTGGTGGGATAGCTTGATCGTCGGAGCGGCGCAGCTTCAAGACTGCGCCGTCCTTCTCAGCGAGGACTTGCAGGCCGGCATGTCGTTCGGGGCGGTCGAAGTTGTGAATCCCTTCATAGGTGAAGTGCAAGATCGAACCACGCGTTATCAGGATGAGCCTCGATTACTCTCCCGACACCGTGCACGTGGGCGACCGAAGAAGCGTGTCGGCGCTCCCATATGACCAAGGAAGCCTGACATGTCGTCTGCCTCCAGCCTCCAGCCTCCAGCCTCCAACCGCGCTCTTCTGATCGCTCTCACCGGCGGCATCGCGAGCGGTAAGACGGCCGTTGCAGATCTGTTTGCCGAGCTCGGCGTGACGGTGCTCGACACGGATCAGATTGCACGCGAGGTCGTAGAGCCAGGTTCACCCACGCTGAGCAGTCTAGTGCTGGCGTTCGGACCCGAGATTCTTGACACGTCTGGCAGGCTCGACCGGAAGGCCATGCGTAGCCGCGTATTCGCAGACGAGGCAGAGCGTGCACGCTTGGAAGCGATCATGCATCCAGCCATCCGTGCGGAGCTCGCGAAGCGCTCTGCGCAGGTCGGCGGCCCATATCAAGTGCATGTTATTCCGCTGCTGACCGAGACCGGACGCGCGGATGATTATGATCGTGTGCTCGTTGTGGACTGTCCGGAGGAAGATCAGATCAAGCGGTTGATGAAGCGCGACGGCGCGACGCTCGAACAGGCGCAAGCAATGTTGGCTGCTCAAGTCACACGTGAGCAGCGGCTTGCGGTTGCGGATGATGTGATCGTAAATACTGGAACGCTCGAGGATCTACAGCGCTTCGTGCAGACGCTGCATCGGAATTACTTGCTTATTGCGGAGATGCCCCCACCTTGACCTGCTGTACAGGATGCACGAACCACGGAGCGCATGGATGCGCTAGAGCGGCCTCCCCCGCTTTCGCAGGGGAGGGCATTCTTCTGTGGCTACGGCCTACAGCCTGCTTCTCCTACGGCCTTAGCCGTCATCCCGCACTTCGAGCTTGTTGCTCACATCTCGAACACCTTCTACGTTCCCAGCAACCTGCTCCGCGCGGGCGCGAACGCTTGCGTCATCGACGAAGCCGCTCAGCTGCACCGTGCCCTGGAAGGTTTCGACATTGATCTGATGCGCTTTGGTCTCTGAATCGGCGATGAGCGCAGATTTCACCTTCGCCGTGATCACGCTGTCGTCGACAACGCGGCCCGCGTTTGCGGCTGCGCCTTCAACTGGGCCTTCGGTAGGTGTCGAGCTGCAACCCACAGCACCTACGGCCAACAACGCGATCAATACACCTGCGGTTCGATTCACCATCTTCATACTCCTATATGGAACGCCGCTAGAGCGGTTGCTCTAGGAAGAATTGAGGAGTCATCGAAGTTCCCAGCGGGATGTGGGAACAAATTGGTATGTAGTTTCTTCTGTCGGCGGATGCGTGGGTGCTAAGCGCCACACCACATTGGAATGACTATCCAAACACGTGTCGATGCAGCGAGACACCTCAGGAATGCATCGATCTAGGAGTGCAGGTTGCAAAGAAAAGGCCCGGTCGAGCCGGGCCTTTGCAATGGCAGAAGTCGATGGATGTCTATGCCGGCACGGTGATCGTGCCGTTGCAGATCGGCTCGAACGCGATCATCCCATCCAGCGCAGCACCGCTTCCGAGTGCGGTACCAAAGTTCGTCTCGAACTGACCTGCTTGGCTGTGCAACGCCATGTAGTTCAGAAGCACGGTCTGCACGAGCAGGTTCACGTTGTTTGCCGCAGGGCTGCTCGCCGTAACGACATCGCCGCCCGCCGTGTAGTAGCCGATCTGTTGGTGGCGCGCAGCCGCTGCCGTTCCCTCGCCGATCAACACAGGCCGCCCACCAAGTGCGGGCGGGTTGTAGACGAGGAAGAAAGAAGCGGCGGTCTGTTGATTGTCTCCTGTCCATTCGCCTTTGCCGCGACCGTTGACGGAGTCATCGATACGGCCATTCGAGGACAGTGAGCCGTCGCTGAACACATAGAGCATCAGCGGCTTGCCGCGCCGCGCGGCGAACTCGAGACATGCACCCATGCATCGACCTGCCCGCAGGTCGCGGACCTCGCCGGTCGCTCGTTCGCCAGTGTGATAGTCGAAGCCGCCCATGCTGATCGTCCCTGCGCCAGCGTTGCCTTCGACCACGAGCTTCATGACGGAGGCGGTTTTCTGGAACTCGCCGTCGCCGCCGAAGTTCGCACCGAAGATCGCGGTGATATCCGTATCGGCGCCAGGATCGAGTGCGGACGGATTGCCGAACGTATTCACTGTATCGGCAGTCTTCACGTAGCTACAGCGGAAGCGTCGCTCTGTGTCTACGTCCTGCTGCGCCGGAAGAGCCGTGGTCACATTGCCAAGTTTGTCTGCACTGATGCGAACCATCGATTCCAACACGGCGACCGTATCATCGACGCTGAGGATCTCGGCAACCTCGCCCGTATCGACGAGACCCACGACGTCGCTGCGACGATCGATCTTAGTGGGACGATTGCCAGGATCCATCAACATCGCCGGCGCCATCGAATTGCCGCCGGAATCGGAGTTCTGCGAGCCGATCAAGGTCAGGAGCTCGCCGCGCGCGCCTGCGCGGGCGATGCCATACATGGGATTGTGAGGATTATTACCGGTGTCGTTCTCGGAACGCGCGGCAATGACCGCGCCATTCACGCCCGCACGCGTCGTGGGCGAGGTCATCTCGAGCATGCCGCGCAAGAACGCGCTGTCGGTGTGGAATGCGAGTCCGAACTCCGTGTTGATGAAGTTCGTGGTTGCATTGTTCGGGAGCATGTTCCCCGGCAGGCCTTGCTTCGAGTAACCCTGCGTCGAGAGGAAGTCGAGCTGTCCGCCTTCTTTGCCCACCAACACATTCGAACCGACAATGTTCGCGCCACCGGCGAGGTCGAAGCAGATGAACGGGATCTTGCCCGCGCCGCCCTGGATGTTGCAGTCGGTCGGCAGCTTCATATCGACAATGTCTGGCGATAGGGCCGCTCGCGCGCGTCCTGGATTCAAGAGCGCAGCGAGCATGGTCGGCGCCACGACTGTCGCGGCACCCGTCATAAAGCCCTGCGCCAGGAAATCGCGGCGCGTAACAGGCTTCTTGTGCGACTCGTGCCTGAGCGGCTCATTCAATCCGAGCGCGCGCTTGCGACGTGACTTGATGATCAACATGAGTGCTGCCTCTACTGAATCAAGGTAGCGGCGTTGCCGATCGCGGCCCCGCACACAGCTTTGGTAACGTCTTGAATTCTGGCACCGGTGCACGCCGGCGCAGGCGCGGTGCAGAGCTTGTTGGTAATCAACCAATGCAGCTCGGTGCGCACATCGTTCATGGCCGGCTGCGTCGCGACATCGCCGATCGCCTTGGTCACGAGCGGATTGATGATCGCGTTGCGGTCTGTCTCCGTCGCAAGGCTCGTCGGCAATGCACCACCGAAGAAGCTAGTGCTTGCGGCAGGCGTATCCACGAGCACGTTGCAATACTGCAGGGCGAGCTGCGCGATCGACGTCTGATGCGAGGAGAGGAACGCCTCGATATCGTTGATCGCGGGCAACGATTGCCGCACGTTGGTGTACGTCGTGCGCACCCTCGTATCGTTTGCGCTCACGCCTGTGATCGAGGACAGCGTGGCGTTGATCGCATCGAACGTACGCACGCCGATATCGGACGGCCGCTCGACATCCATCGGCGTCGGCGCAACGCCATCCGCATACTCAGAGCACACGTTCGAGCGAGAGCCGAGTTGGTCGAAGCACAGGAAGAACTCATCCGATGCGGGGCCTTGTTCGAGGCCGATGATCGTGCCGACATTCGACAGCAGCTGGCCCGTGCTCGGCGAGTACGTCGAGTCCGTGATCGCGGTGTCGAGCATGCGGTATGCCTGGCCGACGAGCGGCTCGGCGCCGTTGATGCCGATGCGCATACCGCGCAGCGGGATATTCCCCGGCATCGCGTTGCCATCGAGGCTGATGAACTTCGGATTCGTGAAGAGATAGCCCGCGCTGTCGTATTGCGACGCTTCGAACATGATGTACGACTGCGGCATCTGCGTGATGTGCTCGATGCCGAACAGCATAAAGAACTTCTCGCCGACGCCCGCCGCGAAGTTCTGCTGGACCTGCTCGAGGTTCAACGCTCGATTGTGAATCGACACGAGGCGGATGACGCCTTGCCACTGACGGTTGTTGCTAACCTCGTTGCCAAGCACGAATGCGAAGCTATTGTCCCAGTCGCCGAGCGTGCCGCCGCCTTCTGCGTCGAGATCGCCCGTGAACTCGCCGTTCACATAGATGCGTCGGCCGTTCACCGGATCGAACGTCATCACGACATGCTGGAGGGAGGCCTGTAAGCGCTCATCCGCATCCGCGGTAGACAGTTGCGGCGTGCCGTTGCTGCCAGTGGACGTGCTGCGACCGAAGAAGTCGTAGTTGTACATCGTCTGGCCCATCGTGAAGTTGCGAGCCGTCGTGCTGCCCGAGTAGCTCACGATGCGTGCATCCTCTTGCGTGACGTTGCCGGGCACGACCCACGCTTCGATCGAGTACTCGCCGGTCGCGGTAATGAGCTGATGGAATTTGCGACTCGCAGTTGTCGACGCCTGAGCTTTGCCGGTGATGATGTTGATGCCCCAGCCGCCGACCCATGTCACGTTGCCAGACAACTGCAGATCCGCAGCGGGATCGACACCGCTCGTGTCGTAGGCAATCGTGCCTTGACCGGTCTTGAACTCGTAGCGCGCGATCTCGTTTGCGTCATAGCGATTACCGCCGCTCGCGACCGTGCCGTCGTACAGCGTCAACGCTTTGCTGACGACGAGGTTCGGATCGACTGCGGTCGGCTGAATGGCGTTCGCCATCGCCTCAATGAGTCCCTGCACTTGGGTTGCGTTCTGCTGGCAGTTGCTCCAGCAGTTGTGGGACTCGGCAGCCAGGCGCACGACGAAACGCGACGAGGCGGGATCATCCAAGTTGATCTTCGGAATCGACGCTAGATAAGCCTCATTGATGTCGTCCGAAGCGAAGTACGGCGACTGCGCTGTCGCTGCATCGGCCTGATGGCAGTTCGAGCAGAACTGGTTCAGCACACTGTGAAGGGCGGTGAACTCCGCAGGCGGCGTCGCCGGGAAACGGCGGCTCGAGCCGGGATCACGCGCCGGCGGCGGCACGAGCTCGATCTGACGCCCGCCCGTTCCAGTCGATCCCACCCAATCCGAGATCCAACCCGTCAAGATGCTCGCGCAGCTTCCCGCATCGGCGAGCCAGCAGTTATGACCGCCGCCGACTTTGGTGACGAGCAGCGATTGGGATGGCTGATCGCGATTGATGATTCCGTTCGCCGCGTCATACGCGAGATTCACATCGTCCGAGCGTGCGAACGTCGGCGCCTGACCGCCCTGGTTGTGACAGTTACCGCAGCGATTGGCGCCGCGAATGTTCTCCCAGAAGTTGATGCGGAATGCCTGGATGTCTGCTGTCGCCGGTGCCGGACCGTTGTAGCTCGGGCCTACATCGGGTCCGCTCGTGATCGGATTTTGTTCCGTCGAGGCTCCGCCGCTACAGCCAGCGAGCGCCCAGACGCTCAAGGCCGCGATCGCAGCGAGTCGTGCAACGCTAAGATTGAAGGCGCGCTTCATGGCTCACTGTCTCCTCAAAGACCTGCGCAATACGCGGCCGTCTCGGCGAACACGCGTTTCAGATTTCCGCCGCTCTTGAATGTCGCGGTGCTCGCAGCGACTTGATTGCGATCTTGTGTATCGCTTGGCGAGCGGAAGCACATCGCGCGGAAAACCTTCTCGACTTGACACTGCGCGAATGCATCGCTCGCCGCGAGCTCTTGCCCCATCGATTTGGCTCCATTGCCACGACCGGGCAGGGTCGATGACCAACCGAGCAAGCGATTCGGTCCAGGCAGGCGATAGCGATTCTCCCAAGCATCGTCCGGTGTGACGAAGCCCGGCTTGAAGTTGTCGGAGTTGATGAGGTACTTCGGTTGGACCTGGCCTTCCGTGTAGACGAGTCGGCCTTGTGTCTCATCGAAATCGTAATAGGCAAACGCACGTGCGAGCGGGTCCATGCCGTTGTGGCAACCGACGCAGTTGTTCAGGAACACACTGCTGTCGCCGCCAGGGCTGCGCGTCACGTCTTGTCGAATCATGTCCGGCGGCAATCGCGTGTCGTGCAGCTGTTCGAGATCCCGGCATAGATGATTCAGCATCGTAAAGCGGAACATCGCGCGGTTGGTGCCATCGATGAAGAAGGCCTCCGATGCGGCCCGAGAAGTGATCACGCCCGCCGTGGCATTTGCGGGAATGCCGAGAAGCGAAGATTGGACGGTCGGCTGCAGCGCCGTGCGCAGATCGGCGTGATTGTTCTCGAGCGCTTCGTAGTGGGCGTTGCTCGTCGCCGAATAGGCAGGCGAGGTGCCGCTACCCACGTAGAGCACGTCCTCCGAAAGGATGCCGCGGAAGTCGCGATCGTCCCGTACGAAACCAATCACGGTCGCGCTGTAATCGTTCAGCGCTGCGAAAACCGTCTGATCGCGATTGGTCCACGGCGTCGCGAAGTTCTTGAGCGTCACCGTATAGAAGTTGCTGGAGTGCGCCTGTGCCGGATCCATGATGAACAGCGCGGTCTGCTCTAGGCTCGAGCTGTTCACCTGATTCGTCAGCGAGTCGAGCAACGCGGGCGATGGTGGCGTTCCAGTGAGCCGGTCATACATGCGCTTCGCTTGCGTGCGCGAATCGGCCAGCGCGTCCTGTTGCCCTGACGCAAAAGCAGCCAGCGCGAGTGCCAGCGCCGCCGCCTTCGCAAACGATCTGCGTGGCTGCGCGCCGCGCGTCGTCTCCGGTTTGCTCTTCATGTTGCTCATGCCAGGCCTTGTTATGTCGGTCGTGACCAACGAATGGAGTGCTGCCGATTCGTACAAAGTCGGCTGTCCTCCGACAGTCGGCGCGAATATACGCAGCGCGAAATTGCACGGTAAGTGTCTCAACGATCACACGTCGCATCGCAGAGACAGTACCGAGCGGCTCGCGCGCGCGTGTAGTCTCGCCGCCACGATGCGAGGTGCATTCAACTCGTGCACGTGGGCGCGGAAATGTGAGCAGCGTCACGCTGTGGAGCGATCACGCAGTTCGAACGGCGAGGATTCAGGGTTCGTCGCGCGCACTCTGTGACTCGCTTAACGGATCGCGGAATATGTCGCGTCAATCATGCGTAAGCGGTTGACGGTGGTCCGTCGAGCGTCGACGACCCAGAAAACAATCCATTGCAGCGCCGCGCATCACTCGCCGACGAACAGAATCGAACAACTGGTATCGATGCCGGAGTACGCAATGCCTGACCAAGCGGGAATCGACCGAGTGTTATCGCGAAGCGCGCTTGCACCTATTCGAGCCACGTTCCTCGCGAGCGCACTTGCTCTAGTGCTCGGCGCGTGCAGCAGCGGGACGGGAGGCACTGACGTCACGATCGGCAGCGGCCAGAACATGGACCCCGTGACGCTCGACTTCCCCGTCTTCTACGTGAAACGTCCGGTCGCGGACGAGGACGACATGATCATCGAGCGCGATGCGCGCGAGCTCATGCGCTTCGACATCGGTGCCGACTTGTTCATGCGCGATCGCGCCTCGCCATCGGCCCCCGAGGTCAATCTCACTGGGGAGCAGACCGAAGGTCTCGGCGACATCCGCGATGTGGATGTGAGCTACGACGGTACGAAAGTGGTGTTCTCGATGCGCGCTCAGTTCATCGAGGATGCCGACGAAGAAGATCAACCCACCTG
The DNA here is from genome assembly GCA_023417315.1 of Pseudomonadota bacterium. Classification (GTDB taxonomy): domain Bacteria; phylum Pseudomonadota; class Gammaproteobacteria; order Steroidobacterales; family Steroidobacteraceae; genus Steroidobacter. The sequence continues at coordinate 8,964 of JAEZFW010000035.1, read as the reverse complement.
GAATATCTGGGAATACGACACGACGACGCGCGTTCTGCGTCGGATCATGACATCCGATACGACGGCCGAGGAAGGCCACGACATCATGCCGCACTACTTGCCCGACGGCAGAATCGTGTTCTCCTCGACTCGTCAGCGGCAGTCGCGCGCGATCTTGCTCGATGAGAACAAGCCGCAGTTCGCCGCGCTGGACGAGGACAACCGAGAGCCGGCGTTCTTGCTGCACGTCATGGATGCCGACGGGACGAACATCAATCAGATCTCGTTCAATCGCAGTCACGACTTGGATCCGGCGGTGCTCGCTAACGGCAAGATCGTCTTTACTCGATGGGAACATCACGTCGACGACAATCAGTTCGATCTCTACACGATGAATCCCGATGGCACCGGATTGGAGTTGCTTTACGGCGCGCACAGTCACAACACCGGCACAGCCGATCCGACGACGGGCACTGCCACGACGATCCAGTTCATGCAGCCTCGCCCGATGCAGGATGGCCGCACGCTCGCGCTCATTCGGCCCTTCGAAGGCACCGCTGACGGCGGCGACTTGGTGTTGATCGACACAGCCAACTACGTCAACAACACGCAACCGAACGCAACGAATGCCGGCATGACAGGGCCCGCGCAAGTGCGCGCCTTGCCGACCGAAGTGCGGACGATTCCGGGGCCCTCGCCAGGCGGACGCTATCGCATGGCGGCGCCTTTATTCGACGGCACGAATCGGCTGCTCGTGAGCTGGTCGCAGTGCCGACTCATCGAAGATGAGCGCATCGTGCCTTGCACGAGCGAGCGGCTAGCCAATCCAGACGTCGAAGAAGCGCCGCCCTTGTATGGCATCTATGTCTACGATACGCGCGACAACACACAGCGACCTGTTGTCGTACCAGAGGAGGGATTCGTTTATACGGAGGTCGTCTCCGGTTCTGCTCGCCAGTTGCCCGCTGTCATCCTCGATCGAGCGGCGGGTGTGGACTTCCCGGAGGACCTGCTCGCTCAAAGTGTCGGCGTGATTCATATCCGCAGCGTCTACGACATTGATGGCGTCGATACCGCACCCGGCGGCATCAATGCCGTGCGCGATCCGGGCAACGCGGCGTATGCGACCCGCCCTGCCCGCTTCCTGCGCATCGAAAAGGCTGTCTCACAACCGGATGACGATATACGCGATGTCCCTGGCACGGCATTTGGGCCGAATCGTGCGCTCGGGATGCGAGACATCCTCGGCTACGCACCCATCGAGCCTGACGGCTCCGTCAAAGTGAAGGTGCCTGCCAACGTCGCGCTTGGCATCTCGGTGCTCGATGCCGACGGACGTCGCTTGCCGGGCGTGATCGGCAGCCGTCATAACAATTGGCTTCAAGTGAAGCCCGGCGAGATGCTCGAGTGCGGTGGCTGTCACAACCCGAATGCGAATCCGCCGATCGCGCACGGGCGTTCAGATCTGTTCACGTCGGTGAATAACGGCGCCCCCACCACTGGAAGCGCATTCCCGAACACGAATCCGGCGCTGTTCGCAGACGTGGGCGAGACCATGGCCGAGGTCCGCAATCGCATCATGTGCGGGGGTGCGTGTGAGCCGAGCGTGAACATTGGTTTCCGCGATCCTTGGCGGGTCATGCCGCCGGCCGCCGACGATATAGATATGTGTTACAGCACGACCGCGCCGGGTTTCCCGATCGATCCGGCGGATGCGACCGTGTTCTTCGATTGCGGAATCGTCAGCGCGCGGGCGCTCTCCACCCTCCCGCCGCTAAACGCCTTGAGCTGCATGTCCGACTGGACGAGCACATGCCGAATCACGATTCACTACGAGCAGCATATCCATCCTCTATGGCAGGCCAATCGGCCCGTCGATGCTGATGGTGACGGGGTGAACGATCTGGACGGCAATGGCGTGGAGATCAACAACCGCTGCCAGAACTGTCACGCGCCCATCGACCGCAATGCCGACGCCGTGATCGATGTGCCTGCAGGCGATCTCGACCTGACCGATGGTCCTTCCGACGATGAGCCGGATCATTTCCGCTCCTACCGCGAGCTGCTGTTCGGGGATCGGGGGCAGATCGTAAACGCCATGGGGCAGCTCGAAGACGAGTGCCTGCAAACGCAGGTCGATCCGGTCACGAATGTCGTCACGTGCGTACAGTTCCGGAATGTCCCTGCCGCGATGAGCGCGCAAGGCGCGCGGGCCTCGACTCGATTCTTCAACAAGATGGAAGGTGTGACGGTCGGCACGGTGGACCATAGCGACTTTATGTCACCAAGTGAGTTACGCTTGATATCTGAATGGCTGGATATCGGCGCGCAGTACTACAACGATCCATTCGTCGCACCGGAGAATTGATGAGTCGTCCGCCCTCGCTGTTAATTCTGCTGGTCCTGCTATTCACAGCGAGTGCGCAAGCCGACGACGAACCGCGCAAGATCCTGATCGCGGACCCGTTCATCGAGCTGCATACGGGCCCGGGGCGCGGGTACCCGATCTTTCATGTGGTCGAGCGCGGCCGCGAAGTCTTCATCGTTAAGCGCCGCACGGACTGGTTTCAGATTCGAACCGAACAGGGCGTCGAGGGCTGGGCTCGCCGCGAGCAGATGATCGCGACGCTCGAGCCCACCGGCGAACCGCTCGACCTTCAGGAACCCGCCCGGGAGAACTATATGAGTCGCCGCTGGCAAGGCGGCGTCATGGCGGGCGATTTCGGCGGTGCGAGCCTCGTCTCCGCGTTCGGCGGTTACGCCTTCAGCGACAACCTCTCGATCGAGCTCACGCTCAACCACATCCTGGGCGAGTTCTCCAATGGCTACAGCGCAACCATCGGCTTGATGCATGTGTTCGTGCCCGAGTGGCGCATTTCACCGTATTTCACGCTCGGCACCGGCATCATCTATACCGAGCCGAAGTCGACGCTCGTACAAGCAGAAGATCGCGACGACCAAATCGGCTATGTCGGCGGCGGTCTGCAGTTCTATTTGACTCGCCGTTTCATGTTGCGCTCGGAATATCGAAACAACGTCATCTTCACCGAGCGCGACGATAACGAGGAAGTGGACGAATGGAAGTATCTCGGATTCGCGTTCTTTTTCTGATCGCGGTTTGCTCGGCAACACTGCCTGGCTGCGCATGGCTCGGTCGGGGCGGCGATGCACCGCCTGAGCCCGTGACAGCTGCGCAAAGCGATGTGTCGGGCGAGCCCGAAGCTGATCGGCCTATCATCGATCCGCAGGTCGAGCGGCGCGAGATTCGCCGCACGCGCATCGACACCGAGGATTTCGAGCTCGGCGCATACGTCGGCATCCTCAGCATCGAGGATTTCGAAAGTAACGCTGTATATGGCGCTCGGCTCGCGTATCACCTGACGGAAGATTTCTTTCTCGAAGCGACCGTGGGGCAATCGCGCGCGGGACGCACGAGCTACGAGAATCTTTCCGGGTCCGCGGACCTCTTGACCGACTCGGAACGCGATTACACCTATTACGCGCTTTCGATGGGGTGGAACGCGTTGCCCGGCGAGGTCTTCATCGGCAAGAACCGCGCGTTCAACTCAGCGTTTTACCTGGTCGCCGGCATCGGCAGCACGACGTTCGCAGGCGACGATCGCTTTACCGTAAGCGGCGGGTTCGGTTATCGAATCCTGCCCAGCGACTGGATTGCGGTGCATTTCGACGTCCGCGATCACGTCTTCGATATCGATCTCTTGGGCGAGAAGAAGATCGTCAATAATTTAGAAGCGCATCTCGGTTTATCGATTTTCTTCTGAGCGACGATTGTGTTGGGCACCCAGAGCGGCCGACTGGTCAATTCAACTGGCCATCCGCAACTGGTTAGAGACTTGAGTCCGTTTCGTTGATCTGGCCAGTGCGCCAGCGGCCAGTTGGCCATTGGCCCCTCAGTCACCTTCGAGAACGCGCTCGGGTAGGCATTAGCAAAGAGGTAGACCAACCATGCCGTCATGGAACATCAAGCACTGGATTCGCGCGGCCGCTCTGACAACGACACTGATCGTGTCTTCGATGGTCGGCGCGAGCAGCCCGATCGCCCCGAAGTTCACGCTGCCGTCGCGAAGTGGCGACATGGTGTCGCTCGAGCAGCTGAAAGGCCAAGTCGTGATGCTCAACTTCTGGGCGAGCTGGTGTGGCCCGTGTCGCCAGGAAATGCCGCTTCTCGATCAAATGCACAAGCGTTACAGTTCGCTCGGATTCACGCTGCTGGGCGTGAACGTGGAAGCGAACACGAAAGATGCAGAGCGCTGGCTCGCGGACACGCCGGTGTCTTTCCCTGTCTTGTTCGACAAGGACAGCAAGGTCAGCAAGATGTATGACGTGAGCGCGATGCCGAGCACCGTCTTCATCGATCGCAAAGGCAACGTTCGCTACTTGCACCGCGGTTACAAGCCAGGCGATGAGAGCGAGTACTTGAATCAGATCCGCGCGCTGTTGAAGGAGTGAACGGGATGGCGAACGGCGAACGGCGAACGGTGAACGGTGAAGTAACTGCTTTCCGTTCCCCTCCCCTGCGTGCGGGGGAGGGTCAGGGTGGGGGCAGCTCGTCTCTGGCTACAGCCTACTGCCTACAACCTACAGGCTGCGCAGGCCGAACAGCGCGTGCAGCGCTCGCAGCCTTCGCTCTGCTCGGACTCAGCGCCTGCGGCAACATCGAACCGTGGGTGAAGCCGTACGAGCGACAAGCGCTCGCCGACCCGATCATGTCGCTCGACCCGCACCCCGTCTCTACCTCTTATATGCACCACGTGTTCGAAGCGCGCGAAGGTGCGCGCGGCGCGCTCGGAAGTGCGGGCGGTGGGTGCGGGTGTAATTGATCGAGTGCCGAGCACTCGATCGCCAACTGGCGAACTGGCCAACTGGCAACCTGGCCGGACAAAGAGAAGACGGAAAGAACCCGAATGAAGAGCGAAGCGACAGCAAAGAGCCATCGGTTCTGGCCAGGTGCCAGTGGCCAGAGGGCCAACCGCTACGTCGTTCAGCCATTCGTGCGGCTGCTGTTGTCGGTGTTCGCAATTGTCTCACTGGGTTCGATTCTGGCCGACCGCAGCGCCGCTGCGGTCCTCCCGGAAGACCGCGCCGACGTTCTCTATCACCGCTATGACGGCGGTGGCGTCACGATCCATGGGCCCTCGGTGCTCGTGCGCAAGAAGATGGCCGAGAAGTATTCGGTCAGCGCCAACTACTACATGGACATGGTGACGAGCGCATCGATCGACGTGGAAGTGAGCGGCGCGAGCGAATACAAAGAAGAGCGCGATCAATACAGCCTCGGCTTCGATTACCTGCGCGGCAAGACGACCTACAGCCTCAATTACACGAGCTCGGAAGAGAACGACTATGAGGCCGAGACTGCCACCTTCGGCATCAGTCAAGATCTTTTCGGGGATCTCACGACCGTCACGATGGGCTTTTCGAAAGGTTCGGACATCGTTCGCAACGCGACCGACCCCTTGTTTGAAGAAGACATCGAACGATGGAGCTATCGTGTCGGCGTCTCGCAGATCCTGACGAAGACGCTCATTGCGACGCTCGGGCTCGAGGTCATCACCGACGAGGGATATCTCAACAATCCGTACCGCTCGTTCCGTTACATCAATCCTGCGAACGATCAGCTTTTCGCGCTCGAGCAGGAGATTTATCCGCACACGCGCACGAGCAACGCGGTCGCATTGAATGCCAAATACTTCCTGCCGTATCGCGCGGCTGTGAGTGGCGGGTACCGCTACTTCACCGATACATGGGGCATTCGCGCGGATACGTTCGAGGTCGGCTACACGCACCCCATCGGACCTTGGATCTTCGAAGTCGGCTATCGCAACTATTCACAGAACCATGCCGATTTCTACAGTGACCTTTTCGAACGGCGCGATGAGCAGAACTTCATGGCGCGCGACAAGGAGCTCTCGACTTTCACGAGCCATCGCTTCCGCATCGGCGGCACGTATGAGTTCGCACGCACGGGTTGGGGCTTCATCAAGAAAGGCTCGGCGAGCCTGTTCTACGACCGCATCGAGTTCGATTACGAAGACTTCCGCGACGCTCGCTATTCGATGGATGCCTCCTCCGAGAACTTCCGCCCTGCGGGCACAGAGCCGCTCTATACATTCGGCGCGAACGTCTTTCAGGCATTCGTCTCGATTTGGTTCTGAGCACGGGCTCTGGGCTCTGGGCGCTGGGCCCTGGCCAGACAAGCTGATCGGCGCGGTTGAAGTTGTCACCAGATCGCCGGCAAGATCGGTCACGCCCAACATCGTGGTGTCATCGAGCGAGCCGGATGCGCTTAGCCCTCTTTAGACTCTGGCCAGAACCCAGCGCCCAGAGCCCAGTAGCCCCCCTTCCTCTCGCATCGGCTGTCTGGTCGACCGCGCTGCTAGCGTTCGCATCGACCTGTGCGCACGCCTCATCTCTCCCCACCCGCGACCAGAGTCCGTTCCTCGCGGGCTTCGGTTTGCCTGGACCGATGTCCGCTCGTTTGCCTAGGAGCACTTGGAGCGCAGATATCAATTGGGGGAGCACCGCGCTCGTGCAGAACGGCGCCGGCGAGTTCTTGATCGTGGACGCAGAAACGCGCGAGCTTCGCCTCACCTTCGCGCGGGCGCTCGCCGCGCGATGGGCAGTGCAGTTCGAGCTGCCTTACCGTGAGACGAACGGCGGCAGCCTGGATAGCTTCATCGACGATTGGCACGGGATCTTCGGTCTTCCGGAAGGCGCACGCCCGATTCAGCCCGAAGATCGCTTGCGGCTTCATTACTGGCGTGACGGCGAGACGCTCATCGAGCTCGGCACGCCGATCGAGGGCTTCGCAGACGCATCTGCATCGCTGGTGTATTCGGTTCATCATTCAGACCAATCAGCCGTCAGCGCAGCACTGAGCGTGAAGGTGCCGACGGGTAAGAATCATTGGTTGAACAGCAGCGGCGCAGTCGATGTATCTGCGATCATTGCCGCCGAGCATCGCCTCAACGATTGCTGGAGCATCGCGGGGCAGGCCGCGGCGAGCGTCCTCGGAAACGGTGATCTCCTACCCCACTTGCAACGAGAGCTCGTCTGGAGCGGGCGCGCAGGGGTGTCCTTTCAGCTCACGCCTGCGCTCGATGTGATCTTGCAGATGGACGCACATTCGAGCGCCTTCGATAGCGAGCTGGATTTCTTCAGCGAGTCCGTCGTTGCAACTCTCGGCGCGAATGTCGAGTTCGGCCCCAGTTGGACCCTCAGCTTCGGCCTCAGCGAGGACATCACGGTCGAGCATTCGCCGGATGTGGTGTTCGTGATTGGGTTGAAGAAGAGTGCCGCCGAGTGAGTTTCGCGAAATGCTCTAAGCGCAATTCGAAACTCCGCTCCCGTCCCCTCTCCCTGAGGGAGAGGGTTAGGGTGAGGGAGCGGTTGGGGTGAAGGGCGAGACTGTGCTGTCGCGTTCCCTCATCCTAGCCTTCTCCCAGAGGGAGAAGGGACCGGAGAGCGCGGAAAGACCGGATGACATCTTCCTCGGGACGTCATTCCATCCTGCGCTCGATCGCCGCGCACACGTTTCTCAGCACTTCCAGCCGCGCGTGCTTCTTCTCATCCGCATCTATCACGTGCCACGGCGCGTCGGGTAGATCCGTCAAACGGATCATGTCGCTCGCCGCTTGTTGATAGGCATCGTAGTGACGACGATTCACCCAATCTTCCTGATCAACCTTGAAGCGCTTCAGCCGATCCTCTTCTCGATTCTTGAACCGTTTGAGTTGCTCGGACTTGCCGACTGCTAGCCAGAATTTCGCGACGACCAAGCCGCACTCTGCGAGCTGTCGTTCGAACTCGTTGATCTCCTCATACGCGCGGCGCCAATCGCGCGCGCTCGTGAAGCCGCGCACGCGCTCCACGAGAACACGGCCATACCAGGAGCGATCGAAAATTGCGATCTCACCGCGTTCCGGTACCTGTTTCCAAAAACGCCAAAGATAGGGGTGCAGTGCTTCTTCCGGCGACGGGGCCGATACTGGGACGACTTGGTACTGACGTGCATCCAGTGCATGAGTGATTCGGCGTATTGCTCCACCCTTGCCTGCGGCATCGAGACCCTCGAAGGCGAGCACCAACCCTCGTTTGCGAAACGCCTCCGAGCGCACCGCACGCGCGAGGCGTCCCTGTAGCGTTGCGAGCTCAGTCTCGTACACATCATCATCCAGCCGCGTCGCCTTCACTTTGGGCAATGGACCTGCAGTGGCAGTTGCTTGTCGCCGCGAAGTGATCTGCCGCTTCGCGGCCGGCGCGGTTGCCTGCTTCATCGCATCGCGCAGCACCTTCGCAACGTCGATGAGACGTTGCTTCGAATCGCTACCATCGACGATATGCCAGGGCGCGACCCGCTGCTGCGTTTCGCGGATACATCGCTTGGCGACTCGCGTTGCCGTCGCGTAGTGCTTAGCAAGCCATCTGTCTTCCTCCGTCACCCGCCAACTGGTCAGTGGATCGCGCAAGAGACACTTGAGACGCTCGCGTTGGGTGCGACGATCGATATGCAAGTGAACCTTCACCACCTTGACGCCGTCGGCGACGAGCATCGTCTCGAGTTGCCGAATACGCGCGATCGCTCTTTTCGATGCGAGCCCGCGCTTGCCTGCCCCATGTGCTTCAGTAACGACATCTGCGTACCAGCCGCTGAAGTAGAACGCCATGCGGCCGAGCTCTGGAAGAGTCAGCCAGTAGCGCCACATCGGGGGTCGTTGTCGTTCGGCCACGTCGGGCTTTCCGAATGCATGCACGCGCACGTACTTCGGATCGAGCCACTCGAGTAACTCGTTCACGCTCTCGCTTCGGCCAGCGCTCGGGGCGCCCGTGACGATCAGTGCAATCGCGGCTCTTTTCGAGTGACGCAACTCGAATTGAAGCTCGAGCAACTCGTCGCGAAGTTTGGTGAGCGCGCGTTTAGACATTCTTGGGCTCTGGGCTCTGGGCTCTGGGCTCTGGGCTCTG